>NZ_QYLP01000088.1 GCF_003614925.1 Arthrobacter celericrescens | reverse complement strand
TCGCTGCGCTCGGCCGGGGCCCCTCGCGGATAGCGCCTATCCGCTTCCCCAACCTCGCTGCGCTCGGCCGGGGCCCCTCGCGGATAGGCTGGGACCCATGACCACTGGCAGGCACTCCGCTGTTGAACTCGACCCCGCACTCGACGACTACGAACTGGCCGCGGCCCTCGTCCGCGAGGCCGGGCAGCTCGCGCTCCTGATGCGGATGGGCGGGCTCCAGGCGGACCGCAAGACCTCCGTGTCCGACGTCGTCACCGCCGCCGACCGGGCCGCCGAGGCCTATGTGCTGGAGCAGCTGCGCCGCTGCCGCCCGGACGACGGGATCCTCGGCGAGGAAGGCAGTTCCGTGGCCGGCAGCAGCGGCCGCACCTGGGTGATCGACCCCGTGGACGGCACGTTCAACTTCCTGCACGGCTCGGCGTACTGGTGCTCGGCCATCGCCCTCAAGCGCGACGGTGTTCCCGGCAGCGGTGCCCGGGACCCCGAGGTGGTCCTCGGCGCTGTCTACCAGCCGGAACCGGACAAGCTCTGGCTCGGCGGCGAATCCCGCCCGGCCACCCTCAACGGCGAACGGATCAGCGGACCTTCCGCCACCGCGCTCGCCGAACTCTGCGCCGCCACGTACATCCACCCCACGTGGCTCGCCGACCCCCGCGCGGCCATGCCGTGGCATGCTGCGGCGGTGTCGGCGGCCTCCCTGCGCATGTTCGGTTCCGGTTCCTGCGACCTTGGCCGGGTGGCCGACGGCGAACTCGGCTGCTGGTTCCAGCACAGCTGCCCCGAATGGGACTGGCTGCCCGGCAAGGCGATCGTCCGCGCGGCCGGCGGGGACACCGCCGTCGTCCGCGTGAACGGACTGGACTGGTTCATAGCCGGAGGCCCGACGGCGGTCCGCGAGCTCGGCGCGGCGCTCACCTCCGTGCCCCAGTTCGCGTAGTCCGGCGCGGGTAGGCGGGCCGCGTGACGCTCCACGTCACGGCCCGGAAGTCCGGTGTCAGCCCCACCGCCTAGACTTGTAATCACCATGGATATGTTGTTCGACCCCTATGCAGGCAGCTCCTACAAGGCTGCGCCCGAGCCCGCCCGGTCCCTCGCCGGTGCCGCCCTGCCCGCGTCGGCGTCCGGCGGACCCGGCGCATCGCTGCGTGGTTCCGGGACCGGCGGGTCCGCTCCATGGGAGTCTGGCGGCGGCCATGGCGGGCACTCGATGCCGAGCGCCGAGTCGCTGCTGCTGGGCCTGAACCCGCAGCAGGAGGAGGCCGTGAAGCACTCCGGCAGCCCGCTGCTGATCGTGGCCGGCGCGGGTTCGGGAAAGACCCGCGTGCTCTCCAACCGGATCGCGTACCTGATCGCCACGGGCCGTGCGCACCACGGCGAAATCCTCGCCATCACGTTCACCAACAAGGCCGCTGCCGAAATGCGCGAACGCATCGAGGCCCTGGTGGGCGGGCGCGCCAAGAGCATGTGGATCTCCACTTTCCACTCCTCCTGCGTGCGCATCCTCCGCCGCGAGGCCGCCAACGTGGGCCTGAATTCCAACTTCTCCATCTATGACTCCGCGGACTCGCTGCGGCTGATCACGCTGGTGGCCAAGAACCTGGACCTGGATCCCAAGCGCTTCGCGCCCAAGGCCATCCAGCACAAGATCTCCGCGCTCAAGAACGAGCTCGTGGACGACGACGCCTTTGCCGCCGCGGCCAACTACAACGATCCGTTCGAACAGGCCGTGGCCGGGGTCTTCAAGGGCTACACGCAGCGGCTGCGCCAGGCCAACGCCATGGACTTCGACGACCTCATCGCCCAGACGGTCTACATGTTCCGGGCCTTCCCGGCGCTTGCCGAGTCCTACCGCCGTCGCTTCCGGCACGTGCTGGTGGACGAGTACCAGGACACCAACCACGCCCAGTACGCCCTGGTCCGGGAGATCGTGGGCACGGACGCCGGGACGCATGACGGCGAGGGCCTGGACGGACCCGGCCACGGCGGGCCCGGACATGTCGGACCGAGCGAGCTGACCGTCGTCGGCGATTCCGACCAGTCCATCTATGCCTTCCGCGGCGCGGACATCCGCAACATCGTGGAATTCGAAGAGGATTACCCGAGCGCGCGCACCATCAAGCTGGAGCAGAACTACCGCTCCACCCAGAACATCCTCTCCGCCGCGAACTCGGTGATCTCCCGCAACCCGAACCGGCAGGAGAAGCGGCTCTGGACCGCCGAGGGCGACGGCGAAAAGATCATCGGCTACGTGGGTGAGAACGAGCACGACGAAGCCCAGTTCATCGCCAAGGAAATCGACCGGCTCCAGGACGAGGAAGGCCTGCGCCCGGGCGATGTCGCGATCTTCTACCGCACCAACGCACAGTCCCGTTCCATCGAAGACGTGCTGGTGCGTGTAGGCCTGCCGTACAAGGTGGTGGGCGGCACCCGCTTCTACGAACGCAAGGAAATCAAGGACGCCCTCGCGTACCTGCGCGTCCTGGTGAACCCGGACGACGACGTCAACCTCCGCCGCGTGCTGAACGAACCCAAGCGCGGGATCGGCGACCGCGCCGAAGGTGCCGTGGCGGCCCTCGCCGAACGCGACCGCACCTCCTTCATGGCCGCGGCCCGCCGCGCCGCCGAAGCCCCCGGAATGGCCACCCGCTCGGTCAACGCCGTGCTCGGCTTCGTGAAACTGCTCGACGACCTGGCCGAAGTGGCGTCCGGATCCGGGGCGGCCGCCGCGCTGGAAGCCGTGCTCGAACAGACCGGCTACCTGGCAGGGCTGCGGGCCAGCAACGACCCGCAGGACGAATCCCGGGTGGAGAACCTGGCCGAACTGGTGGCCGTGGTCCGCGAATACGAGCGCGACAACCCCGAAGGCTCGCTCGGCGAGTTCCTGGAGCAGGTTTCCCTCGTGGCCGACGCCGACCAGATCCCGGACGCGCCGGGTGCGGACATCGACGCCGCCGTGGCCGAGGCCAAGCGCCTGGGCGTGGTCACCCTCATGACCCTGCACACCGCCAAGGGCCTGGAATTCCCGGTGGTGTTCCTCACCGGCATGGAGCACGGGATCTTCCCGCACCAGCGTTCGGCCACGGACCCGAAGGAACTGGCCGAAGAGCGCCGCCTGGCCTATGTAGGCCTGACCCGCGCCCGGCAGCGGCTGTACGTCACCCGCTCCGAGGTCCGCAACATGTGGGGCCAGAGCCAGTACAACCCGGCCAGCCAGTTCATCGAGGAAATCCCCTCCGACTTGGTGGAGTGGAAGCGCGAAGGCACTTCCCGGCAGCTGGGCGGCTGGGGCGCATCGTCCCCGGGCGGCAACCGCTACGGCGGTTCCTATTGGGGCGCGGGGACCTCCCGCGGCGCCGCCGCCAGCCCCACCGCAGGCTTCGACGCCGACGTGCCGGCCGCCGTCGCACGCAATCGCGTGCAGCCGCAGAAGGAAGTCATCACCGTGGCGGTGGGGGACAAGGTGAACCACACCAGCTTCGGCAACGGCACCGTGATCGGCGTCGAAGGATCAGGCGACAAGACGGTCGCCAAGGTGACGTTCGACGTCGGGGAGAAGCGCCTGCTGCTGCGTTACGCGCCGCTGACCAAGCTCGAGGGCTGACGCCGCCGGGCATAATGGGTGCCATGCGACGGACTGTGTTGGGGATTCTGGCCGCCTGCCTGCTGATGCTGGCCACCGGGTGTTCGGTGTCGACGAAGGACCCGGACTATGTGCCGCCGGCGCCGCTGCCTCCCCTCGAGCAGCTCAAGCAGGTCCCGGTCACCCAGCCCAGTGAACTCACCGGCGACGAGGTGACCGCGTTCGTCACCGCGGACCGCAACATCGTGTGCGCCATGACCTCTGCCCGTGGAGACCACCTGAACCTGCCCTACGAGGCCAACAACTACGGCGACAGCGCCAACGGAAAGCTCGCCACCGTCCCGGTGGTGCACTGTGAACTGGCCGCGTACCCTGCGCCGCAGCCCAAGGACGCCACGGATACCTGCAACGGCACGGGCCTGGGCTACCTAGGCGGCACTGTCCTGCTGCGGCCGGACAAGGTAGCCTACGGCGGCTGCCGCTCCGGCGTCACCGAAATGGAGGCGGAGTTCGGGCCCAAGGGCAGCCGCACGGGACCTATCGCGGAACTGCCGGTGCTCGGCGAAGGGCAGAACATCGAACGCAACGGCCTGCGTTGCTCCACCTACAACGGCGGCGTGGCCTGCGGGAACCTCTCCGCGGGGGTGGCCTTCTTCGTGAACCGGGCCGGCTACATGCTCGTCTCCAAGGGCGGAACTGTTACCAGCGGCACGATGCCGGCATCATAACCTGCGAACTGAGAGGAAACTGCTGAAAATCCGCGGGATTCCGCGGATTTTCTACGTCTGATAGAAGTGTGTGGTTACTCACTTAACGGGTACTGTAGAACCGGCTTGCCCCCGCGGGCGGCTAGAGTTCCAGAGGAACTTGCGCAATATGACCGGCAGTTTTGGCGGGATGTTGCACACTTCTCTTCCGCAGCTGGTTACCGCGGTCACCGCGGACGCCGGCTGTACCGACACTACTTCGACGTAGAAGGACACTAAACCGTGGACCTGTTTGAATATCAGGCGCGCGATATGTTCGAAGCGCACGGTGTACCCGTGCTCGCCGGCATCGTGGCGCACACTCCTGAAGAAGCAAAGGCAGCTGCCGAGAAGATCGGCGGAGTCACTGTCGTCAAGGCACAGGTTAAGGTCGGTGGCCGCGGCAAGGCCGGCGGCGTGAAGGTTGCCAAGACTGCCGATGAGGCACTTGAGCACTCCACCAACATCCTGGGTATGGACATCAAGGGCCACACCGTCAACAAGGTGATGATCGCCCAGGGCGCAGACATCGCCGAAGAGTTCTACTTTTCCATCCTGCTGGACCGCGCCAACCGCAACTACCTGGCCATGTGCTCGGTCGAAGGCGGCATGGAAATCGAGCAGCTCGCCGTCGAGCGTCCCGAGGCCCTTGCCAAGGTTGCCATCGACCCCGCCACCGGCATCGACCAGGCCAAGGCTGACGAGATCGTCGCTGCCGCCGGTTTCTCCGCCGAACTGGCCCCCAAGGTCTCCGCCGTCATCCTGAAGCTCTGGGACGTCTTCAAGAAGGAAGACGCCACCCTGGTGGAGGTCAACCCGCTGGTCCGCACCGGCGCCGGTGACATCGTTGCCCTGGATGGCAAGGTCTCCCTCGACGAGAACGCCGACTTCCGCCACGTGCACCACGCCGAGCTGGAAGACAAGGAAGCCGCTGACCCGCTCGAGGCCAAGGCCAAGGCGCAGGACCTCAACTACGTGAAGCTGGACGGCGAAGTGGGCATCATCGGCAATGGCGCCGGTCTTGTGATGTCCACCCTCGACGTCGTCGCTTACGCAGGCGAGAACCACGGCAACGTGAAGCCCGCCAACTTCCTCGACATCGGCGGTGGAGCCTCCGCCGAGGTCATGGCCGCCGGCCTGGATGTCATCCTGGGCGACGAGCAGGTCAAGAGCGTTTTCGTGAACGTCTTCGGCGGCATCACCGCCTGTGACGCCGTGGCCAAGGGCATCGTGGGTGCGCTTGCCGAACTGGGCAAGTCCGCCAACAAGCCGCTGGTTGTCCGCCTCGACGGCAACAACGTGGACGAGGGCCGCCGCATCCTGACCGAGGCCAACCACCCGCTGGTGACCCTGGCAGCAACCATGGACGAGGGCGCCGACAAGGCCGCCGAGCTCGCCAACGCAGCAAAGTAAAGGGACGCAGACTATGTCTATCTACCTCAACAAGGACTCCAAGGTCATCGTCCAGGGCATCACCGGCGGCGAAGGCACCAAGCACACCGCCCTGATGCTCAAGGCCGGCACCAACATCGTCGGCGGCGTGAACGCCCGCAAGGCAGGCACCACCGTGCTGCATGGCGACAAGGAAATCACCGTCTACGGCACCGTCAAGGAAGCCATCGCGGAGACCGGCGCCGACGTCTCGATCGTCTTCGTTCCCCCGGCATTCACCAAGTCCGCCGTGGTCGAGGCCATCGAAGCCGGCATCGGCCTCGTGGTTGTCATCACCGAAGGCGTTCCGGTGCAGGACTCCGCCGAATTCTGGGCCCTGGCCCAGTCCAAGGTGGACGCCGACGGCAAGCAGATCACCCGCATCATCGGCCCGAACTGCCCCGGCATCATCACCCCGGGCGAAGCCCTGGTGGGCATCACCCCGGCGAACATCACGGGCAAGGGCCCCATCGGCCTGGTCTCCAAGTCCGGCACCCTGACCTACCAGATGATGTTCGAACTGCGCGACCTCGGCTTCTCCACGGCCATCGGCATCGGCGGTGACCCGATCATCGGCACCACCCACATCGACGCCCTCGCTGCGTTCGAAGCCGACCCGGAGACCAAGGCGATCGTCATGATCGGCGAAATCGGCGGCGACGCCGAAGAGCGTGCGGCTGACTTCATCAAGGCCAACGTCACCAAGCCGGTCGTCGGCTACGTGGCCGGCTTCACCGCCCCCGAAGGCAAGACCATGGGACACGCAGGCGCCATCGTCTCCGGCTCCGCCGGTACCGCCCAGGCCAAGAAGGAAGCCCTCGAAGCCGCAGGCGTGAAGGTCGGCAAGACGCCGTCCGAGACCGCCAAGCTGCTCCGCGAGGTCTTCGCAGCGCTCTAAGACAGCAGGCCCAGCGCCCGGGTTACGTTCGGCGCCCGTCACCTTCCCCGCGAAGGTGACGGGCGCCGTCGTCGTTAAGTCCCGTTGAGTGCCCAGTTGTGACGGGTTTTTCCGCGAAAAAGCCGCCACAAGTGAGCACCCAACGGCCAGGAAGGTCCCGACGGCGGCGGGCGGCCTTCAGCGCAGGGCGGCGGTGGAAGAGCGGGTCACTAGAGCCGGGGCGAGGATGCGGTCGACGGCGGGGGAGGCCGGGTAGAGCATGCGCTCGACGGCGGCCCGGCCGGCGGCGCGGCCGAGCTCGCGGGCGTGCAGGTCAACAGTGGTCAGGTCGATCCCGTGCAGGCCCGCCACCCGGGAATTGTCGTAGCCCACCAGGGAGAGGTCGCGGGGAATGGACAGCCCGAGCGAGGCGGCAGCCTCCCGCACGCCGAGGGCCAGTTCGTCGCTGTGGGCGAAGATTGCGCTCGGCCGCTGCCCGGGCGGGGACGCGAGGACGTCGAGCGCCACGGCCGCCGCGTCGCGCCGGCTGAAGCCCGCGGCCTCGACGATGAGCGGCTGCAGCCCATGCTCCAGCATTGTGTCCCGGTAGCCGGTGCGCCGCTCCAAGTGCCCTTCGAAGGCGGGACCGCACAGGTGGGCGATGTTCCGGTGGCCGAGCTCCAGCAGGTGCTCCGTGGCCAGCCGGCCGCCGCTGATGTCGTCGGAATGGATGCTGTCCACTCCGGGCACCGAGCGCGTGACGTTGACCAAAGGAACGCGGCGGTTCAGTTCCTGCACCCGTTCGTCCGGGTCGAGCAGTGTGGCCGCGATGATGACGCCCACCTGTGCTTCAAAGAGCGGGTCCAGTGCGCGCGGGTCCGGTCCGTAGGGTGTGGCGTTGACGCTGATGACCAGGCGGGAATCGTTGGCCCTGAGGACTTCCTGCACGCCGCTGAAGATGTCGGCATAGACATCGTTGTGCAGGTCCACCAGATGCAGCCCTACCGCCGTCGGGCGCTTCCGGGCGAGATCCGCCGCCTGGACGTTGCGGCGGTACCCGAGCGCATCGGCGGCGCTGAGGATCTGCCGCCTCATGTCCTCGCTGACCCCCGGTGCGCCGCGCATGGCGAAGGATACGAGCGTGCGTGACACCCCGAGGTGCCTGGCGACGTCGCTCTGTGTCACCGCCCGTTTGTTTGTTTCCGTTTCCGGGGTGCGCATGGCATCAATGATGGCACGGCCAAAGAAACATTAATACTTTTTGAGAGTATGACCTGACAAACTTTCTTTCGCGCGTTAGGCTGTGTGTGATCCACATCGCATGACCCGACGACAAAGGAGTCTCATGAGTTCTCATCCCACGGCCGGCAAGCTGACGGACGGCGCCGGACTTCCGCCCCTGACGGGCGGCCCGCACCGGAAGCGCTTGGGCCTGGTGGCCCTCGTCGCCACCTTCGGCGGCCTGCTCTTCGGCTATGACACTGGTGTTATCAACGGGGCCCTGCGCCCCATGACCGCGGAACTCGGCCTCTCGGCCTTCACGGAAGGCATCGTCACCAGCTCCCTGGTGTTTGCCGCCGCAATCGGTGCGATTTCCTGTGGACGCATCTCCGACGGCTGGGGCCGCCGGAAGACGATCCTCCTCCTGGCTGCACTCTTCTTCGTGGGAACCCTCGCCGTGGTGCTCACCCCGAACTTCGCCGTCCTGGTGCTGGGCCGCATCCTGCTCGGCCTCGCAGTGGGCGGCGCGTCCGCCGTCGTTCCTGTCTTCCTCGCCGAACTGGCACCGTACGAGATCCGCGGCTCGCTGTCCGGGCGCAACGAACTCGCGATCGTCGTCGGGCAGCTTGCCGCGTTCGTTGTCAACGCCGTCATCGGCGGGCTTTTCGGCCACGTGGAGGGAGTCTGGCGCATCATGTTCGCCGTCTGTGCCCTGCCCGCCGTCGCGCTCTTCTTCGGCATGCTCCGGATGCCGGAATCCCCGCGCTGGCTCGTGGAGAAGGGGCGTCGCGAAGAGGCCCTGCAGGTCCTGCGGACCATCCGCTCCGTGGACCGCGCCGACGCCGAACTTGCCGAAGTCGAGTACATCGCCCGCTCCGAGAAGTCGAGCACTGTCGGCTGGCGTGCCATCCTCAGCAACCGCAACCTCCTGCGCATCCTCCTGGTCGGAATCGGCCTCGGGGTTGCCCAGCAGCTCACCGGCATCAACTCGATCATGTACTACGGCCAGACCGTCCTCGTCGAGTCCGGCTTCAGTGAAAGCGGAGCGCTCGTCGCCAACATCGCCCCGGGTGTCATCGCCGTGGTCGGCGGCATTATCGCCCTGACCATGATGGACCGCGTGGACCGCCGCAAGACGTTCATCATCGGCCTGAGCCTCACCACGGTCTGCCACCTGCTGATCGGCGTCGCATCGATGGCCCTGCCCGTGGGCAGCCCGATCCGCCCGTTCGTGATCCTGTTCCTCGTGGTGGCCTTCGTCGGCTCCATGCAGACCTTCCTCAATGTCGCCGTCTGGGTATATCTCTCAGAGGTCTTCCCGCTCCACATGCGCGGCATCGGCACCGGCATCTCGATCTTCATGCTCTGGATCGTCAACGGCTTCCTGTCCCTGTACTTCCCGTCCCTCGTGGCCGGCGTCGGCATCACGGGAACCTTCTTCCTCTTCGCCGTCGTAGGCGCCATCGCCCTGCTCTTCGTCGCCACGCAGGTCCCCGAGACCCGCGGGCACACCCTGGAAGCCCTCGAAGAGGACGTTTCCACCGGCGCGATCTTTGTGGTGGCGAAGTCCAAGTAGCGCCTGGTCCTGAACGCTTGGTCCTGAACGCTTGGAGGCCTGGTATTGACCGGCCTCCAAGTCGGCGATATTGTAAGTATGTCAGGACAAAGTCTTTGAAGCTCAATTGGAAGGTCGCCATGCCCCTCGTTCGTATCGATGTCACCGCGGGCCGCAGCCCGGAAGAGCTCCAGGCGATCAGCCAGGCCGTCCACGAAGCGATCGTCGACGAATACCGGATCCCCGAGCGCGACTACTTCCATATCCTCACCGAGCATCCCGCGGGCCAGCTCGTGGCGCAGGATGCGGGCCTTGGCTTCGAGCGCAGTGGCGCGGTGGTCATGCTCCAGATCTTCACCCAGCGGGGGCGCAGCGTCGAAGCCAAGCAGAACCTGTATGCCAGGATCCACCAGGCGCTCGGCGGCGTCGGCGTGGCCGGCGAGGACATCTTCCTGGGCTACGTGGAAAACGGCCCCGAGGACTGGACCTTCGGCTTCGGGTGGGCCCAGTACCTGACCGGCGAACTCAAGGTGCCCGCGGCGTCGTAGTTTCGGAATAAATGTTCTGACAAACCTTTGACAGGACATTAAAATCGTAGGAAAGTTTAGCTGTGGCCGGCATCACAACGGCCGCGGTCCGCTCCGGGGAACCGGAACGACAAGGAAGGCGGAAGAAGTGGGCTTCGAGCTACTCACGATGGGACGCATCAGCGTCGACATCTACCCGAACGACATCGGCGTCACCCTCGATAAGGTGGGCAGCTTCGGCAAGTACCTGGGCGGTTCGCCCTCGAACGTGGCGGTCGCCGCGGCCCGGCATGGCCGCTCGACGGCGGTGATCACCCGGACCGGCCAGGATCCTTTCGGGGAGTACCTGCACGGGGAACTGGCCAAGTTCGGCGTGGATGACCGTTTCGTCAGCGGTGTTGAGGGTCTCCAGACCCCGGCGACGTTCTGCGCGATCCTGCCCGAGGAGCAGAAGTTCCCGCTGTACTTCTACGGCCGCTTCCCCACGGCGCCGGACCTGCAGATCGACGCGGGCGAGCTGGACCTGGACGCGATCCGGGAGGCGAAGATCTTCTGGTCCACTGTGACCGGGCTGTGCCAGGAGCCCAGCCGCGCCGCGCACATCGCCGCGCACGAGGCCCGCCCGCACAGCGGCCTGAAGGAGGGCCAGCACACCATCCTTGACCTGGATTACCGGCCGATGTTCTGGAACAGTGTCGAGGAGGCCCGCGAACAGGTCGCCAAGGTCCTGCCGCACGTGACCGTGGCGATCGGCAACGACGAGGAGTGCGCGGTCGCGGTCGGCCCCGGGACTCCGGACGAGCAGGCGGACCGGTTGCTGGACGCGGGCGTGCAGATCGCCGTCGTGAAGCTCGGCCCGGAGGGCGTGATGGCCAAGACCCGCACCGAGCGGGTGGTCTCGGCGCCGGTTCCGGTGCAGACCTTGAACGGCCTGGGCGCCGGTGACTCCTTTGGCGGGGCGTTCGTGCACGGCCTGCTGGCCGGCTGGTCCCTGGCCGAAGTCCTGGACTACGCCAACGCGTCGGGCGCGATCGTGGCCTCCCGCCTGTCCTGCGCGGACGCGATGCCCACGCCGGAGGAAGTTGTGTCCCTGCTGAGCGCACGCGGCCGCCTGGTGGCCGATTCCCTGAAGGAGCTGGCCAAATGAGCCTCGAAACCCTCGACCTTGAGAACCCGCGCCGCTATGAGTTCCTGACCAAGATCCGCCTGGAGGATCCGGGCGCGGTGGCCAGGGCCGCGGCCGGCCGCGTCAGGCACCCGGGTGCGGTGCTGGGCAAGCAGAACTTCATCGTGGCCGCCGACCACCCGGCCCGCGGGGCCCTTGCCGCGCAGGGCCGGCCGACGGCGATGGCGAACCGCCGGGAACTGCTGGACCGCCTGCAGATAGCACTGTCCAACCCCGCCGTGGACGGCGTGCTGGCCAGCCCGGACATCATGGATGACCTGCTGCTGCTCGGCGCCCTGGACGGCAAGCTCGTGTTCGGCTCGATGAACCGCGGCGGCCTGGCCGGCCTCGTGAACGAGTTCGACGACCGTTTTACAGGCCACACGGCCGAGGCCCTCGCGGCGCTGGGTGCCGACGGCGGCAAGATGCTCACCCGCATCGCCCTGGGCGACCCGGTGACGGCTCAGTTCCTCGAAGCGACCGCGAAGGCGATCGATTCGCTGACCAGCCGCGGCCTGATCGCCATGGTGGAGCCGTTCCTGTCCGCCTGGGTGGACGGCAAGGTGCGCAACGACCTGTCCCCGGACGCGGTGATCAAGTCCATCGGCATCGCCTCGGGCCTGGGTGCCAGCAGTGCCCTGACTTGGATGAAGCTGCCCGTGGTGGAGGAGATGGAACGCGTGATGGCGGCCACCACCATGCCCACGGTCCTGCTCGGCGGGGACCCGACGGGTTCCCCGGACGAGGTCTTCGCCCAGTGGGGCAAGGCACTGGCTCTGCCGGGAGTGCAGGGCCTTACCGTGGGACGGACCCTGCTGTATCCGGCCGACGGCGATGTGGCTGGTGCCGTCGCCGCCGCGGCGTCGCTGCTGCACTGTGAGGAAATCAAACCTGAAGAAATCACCCGTTTCGTCAGCAAGGAGACCGTGCGATGACCCGCACCATGACCGTGGCCCAGGCTGTTGTTGAGTTCCTGGGCAAGCAGTACACCGTGGACCGTGTGGGCGGGGTGGAGTACCGGGAGCGGCTGATTCCGGGCATGTTCGGCATCTTCGGGCACGGGAACGTGGCCGGGGTGGGCCAGGCGCTGAAACAGTTCCAGGCTGCCGACCCGACGCTCATGCCGTACTACCAGGGCCGCAACGAACAGGCCCAGTCGCACCAGGCGGCCGGCTATGCCCGGCACACCCGGCGCCGGCAGACCTTCGCGGTGACCACCTCGGTGGGACCCGGTTCCACGAACCTGCTCACCGGTGCGGCGCTGGCCACGGCCAACCGGCTGCCGGTGCTGCTGTTCCCCTCGGACACCTTCGCCACCCGTGCCGCGGACCCGGTGCTGCAGCAGATCGAACAGCCCCACGGCTACGACATCACCGTCAACGACGCGTTCCGTCCGGTCTCGAAGTACTACGACAAGGTCCAACGCCCCGAACAGCTGTTCTCCGCCCTGCTCAACGGCCTGCGGGTGCTGACCGACCCGGCCGAAACCGGCGCGGTGACCATCGCCCTGCCCCAGGACGTGCAGGCCGAACTCATCGAGGTCCCCGAGGAATTCCTGGCCGAGCGGGACTGGCGGATCCGCCGCCCCGCCCCGGAACCGGAAGACATCACCGAAGCCGTGGCCCGCATCAAGGCGGCCAAGCGGCCCCTGATCGTGGCCGGCGGCGGCGTCCTGTACGCCTTCGCCCAGGACCAGCTGCGGGAGTTCGCCGAAGCGACCGGCATCCCGGTCGGCTGGACCCAGGCCGGCGTCGGCGTCCTGCCCTGGAACCACCCCCAGGCGCTCGGTGCGATCGGCTCCACGGGCACGACGGCGGCGAACGCCCTGGCCCGCGAAGCGGACCTGGTGATCGGCATCGGCACCCGATACGAGGACTTCACCACCGCGTCCCGGACCGCGTTCCAGAACGAGGACGTGACGTTCGTGAACATCAACGTGGCCGCGATCGACGCCTACAAGCACGGCACCACCCTGCCGATCGTGGCCGACGCCCGCAAGGCCCTCGAAGCGTTGACGGCCGAACTGTCCGGGTCCTACTCCGTGGCCGCCGGGGTGGCCGCGGAGGTTGCGGAGGAAAAGGCCCGCTGGGACGCCACCGTGGACACCGCGTTCGCCCAGCGCCACGCACCGCTGGTGTCGCAGAACGCGATCATCGGCGCGACCAACCGGACCATGGCCGGCCAGGACGTGCTGATCTGCGCCGCCGGGTCCCTGCCCGGGGACCTGCACAAGATGTGGCGGGTCACCGACCCGTTCGGCTACCACGTGGAATACGCGTTCTCCTGCATGGGCTACGAAATCGCCGGGGGCCTGGGCGTCAAGCGCGCCGCCCTGGACGAGGCGAAGGCCGGCGGGGTGAACCGCGACGTCGTCGTCATGGTCGGGGACGGCTCCTACCTGATGATGCACACCGAACTGGTCACCGCCGTCGCCGAGGGCATCAAACTGATCGTCGTCCTCATCCAGAACCACGGTTACGCCTCCATCGGCTCCCTCTCCGAGTCCCTCGGCTCGCAGCGGTTCGGCACCCAGTACCGGGTGCTGGACAAAGCCACCCACTCCTTCGACGCCGGCGAGAAACTCAACATCGACCTGGCCACCAACGCCGAATCCCTCGGCGCCACCGTGTACCGGATCGAACCGGGCGAGCACGTCATCGACGACCTCGAAGCCGCGATCGCCAAGGCCAAGGCCGCCCCCGAAGGCACCGGGCCCATCGTGATCCACGTCGAATCCGACCCCCTGATCGACGCACCCTCCTCCGAGTCCTGGTGGGACGTGCCCGTCTCCGCCACCGCCGAACTCGACAGCACCAAAGAAGCCCGCCAGGTCTACGAAGACTGGAAAGCCGTCCAAAAACCCCTGCTGGGCTGAACCGTCCGTTGAAGGACGCGCCCCCGCATCCACCCTTGAAAACTTCCACGCAGGAGAAACACATGACCATCACCACCATTCCGCACTTCTTCAACGGTGCCGAGCACCCCGGCACCGGCACCGACACCGAGGGTGTGTTCAACCCCGCCACGGGCGCCCAGACCGGTGAAGTCCGGCTCGCCAGCCCGTCCGACCTGGACCAGGCCGTCGCGATCGCGAAGGAGGCCGCGAAGTCCTGGGGCGACGTCTCCCTGGCCAAGCGCACCACCATCCTGTTCAAATTCCGCGAGCTCGTCGCCGCGCACGTGGACGAACTGGCCGCCCTGATCACCGCCGAGCACGGCAAAGTCCTCTCCGACGCCAAGGGCGAAATCGGCCGCGGCCTGGAGGTCATCGAATTCGCCTGCGGCATCCCGCAGCTGCTCAAGGGCGAGTACTCCGACCAGGCCTCCACCGGCATCGACGTCTTCTCCTACCGCCAGCCCGTCGGCGTCGTCGCCGGCATCACCCCCTTCAACTTCCCCGTCATGGTGCCGCTCTGGATGGCCCCGATGGCCATCGCCACCGGCAACACCTTCATCCTCAAGCCCTCCGGCCGGGTCCCGTCCGCCGCGATGCTACTGGCCAAGCTGTTCAAGCAGGCCGGCCTGCCCGACGGCGTCTTCCAGGTCCTGCACGGCAACCGCGAAGTGGTCCAGGGCCTGCTGACCCACCCGGACATCGACGCAATCTCCTTCGTCGGCTCCACCCCGGTGGCCAAGCTCGTGCACGACACCGGCACCGCGCACGGCAAGCGCGTCCAGGCCCTGGGCGGGGCAAAGAACCACGCCATCATCCTGCCCGACGCCGACCTCGACAACGCCGCCGACCACCTGGCCGCCGCCGCGTTCGGCTCCGCCGGGCAGCGCTGCATGGCCATCTCCGTCGCGATCGCCGTCGGCGACGCCGCCGACGCCCTCGTGGCCAAGGTCAAGGACCGCGCCGAAGCCGTCCGCGTGGCCGACGGCACCCACCCCGACGCCGAAATGGGCCCGGTCATCACCAAGGCCGCCCAGCAGAAAATGCGCTCCATCGTCACCGCCGCCGCCGAATCCGGCGCCGACCTCGTGGTCGACGGCCGCGAATTCACCGTGCCAGGCCAGGAAGACGGCTACTGGTTCGGTCCCACCGTGATCGACAAGGTCGACTTCGACATGGACGCCTACCAGGAAGAAATCTTCGGACCCGTCCTGTCCGTGGTCCGTACCGAAACCGTCGAGGAAGCCATCGAACTCATCAACTCCAACCCCTACGGCAACGGCACCGCCATCTTCACCTCCTCCGGCGCGAACGCCCGCAAATTCCACCGCGGCGTGCACGTGGGCATGATCGGCATCAACGTCCCCGTCCCCGTCCCCGTGGCCTACCACTCCTTCGGCGGCTGGAAGGACTCCCTGTTCGGCGACAAGCACATCTACGGCCCCGAAGGCGTATCCTTCTACACCCGCGCCAAAGTCATCACCGAACGCTGGCCCGAACCCAAACAGCGCACCGGCGCCAGCTACAACTTCCCCACCAACTGACCACGCCGCAGAGAAAAGACAACGCTGTCATGACCGACGTCGAGAACAAGCTCACCATCGGCACCGCCCCCGACTCCTGGGGCGTCTGGTTCGCCGATGACCCCAAGCAGACCCCCTGGGAACGGTTCCTGGATGAGGTGGCCGAGTCCGGCTACAAATGGATTGAACTGGGCCCCTACGGGTACCTGCCCAACGACCCCGCCCGGCTGGCCGAGGAACTCAAGCAGCGCGACCTTAAGGTCACCGCCGGCACCGTGTTCACCGCCTTCCACCGCGGCGCGAAGCAGTACGACGAAGCCTGGGAACCGGCCCGCAAGGTGGCCGAACTGACGGCGGCCATGGGCGGCGAGCACATCGTGGTCATCCCGGCCATGTGGCGCGACGACGTCACGGGCGAGGCCGTGGAGAGCGGCGAACTGACGGACGAGCAGTGGGCCGACCTCTTTGCCGGGCACAACCGTATGGGCAAGGTCCTGTTGGAAGACTTCGGGCTGCACCAGCAGTTCCACTCCCACGCGGACTCCCACGTCGGTGCGCAGCAGGACATCGAAACCCTGCTGGCCGCCACCGACCCGCAGTACCTGAACCTCTGTCTGGACACCGGCCACGCCGAATACTGCGGCGCCTCCAGCCTGGAGCTGATCAAGAACTACCCGGACCGCATCGGCTACCTGCACCTGAAGCAGATCAACCCGGAAGTCCTGCAGAAGGTCAACGAGGAAAACCTGACCTGGGCCGCCGCCAACCTGGCCGGCGTCATGACCGAACCGCCGAACGGCCTGCCGGACCTGCGCGCCGTCATTGAGGCCGTCGAAGGCCTCAACCGGCCGATCTTCGGGATCGTGGAGCAGGACATGTACCCGGTGGCCTTCGATGTGCCGATGCCCATTGCCAAGCGCACCAGGAACTACCTGCTCTCCTGTGGCTCCCGCACCACTGTCGGCTGAGAAACCGGATCCTTCGAACACACTGAGCTGAAAGGCAAACGTCACCATGAGTGAAAACCTGCGCGTCGCCGTCATCGGCGCCGGCATGATGGGCGCAGACCACATCAAGCGCCTCCACACGCGTATCCACGGCGCCGACGTGGCCGCCGTCGTCGACATCGACCTGGACCGTGCCAACGCCGCCATCGCCGGGATCCCCGGCGCCAAGGCCTTCGCGACCGCCGCCGAGGCCTACGCCTCCGGCGACGTGAACGCCGTCCTGATCGCCACCCCCGGCTTCCTGCACGAACAGGCCCTGCTCGAGGCGCTGCCGCTGGACATTCCGATCCTGTGCGAGAAGCCGCTGACCCCGGACGCCGGCTCTGCCTGGAAGATCGTCCAGGCCGAGGTCGAAGCCGGCCGGAAGCGCATTCAGGTGGGCTTCATGCGCCGCTACGACGCCGAATACGCCGAACTGGGCGGCCTGATCCGCGGCGGCGAGCTGGGCGAGCTGCTCATGCTGCACTGCCGCCACCGCAACCCGAGCACCCCGGCCGGCTTCACGAACGAGATGCTCATCAACGACTCCGTGGTCCACGAATTCGATGTGATCCGCTACCTGACCGGCGAAGAGATCACCTCCGTCCAGGTCCGCCTCGGCAAGGCGTCCAGCAAAGCCCCGGCGGGCCAACACGACCCGCAGCACGTCCTGATCGAGACCGAATCCGGTGTCCTGGCCGACGTCGAGATCTTCGTCAACGCGAAGTTCGGCTACGAGGTGGCCACCGAGGCCGCCTTCGAAGAGGCGATCGTGAACATCGGCCGCGACGGCGGCCCGTACGTACGCCGCAGCGGCGGCTGGGGCGGGCAGGTCACCCCGAGTTTCATCGAGCGTTTCGGTGCCGCGTACGACGTCGAGGTCCAGTCCTGGGTGGACGCCGCCGCCCGCGGCGAGCTGGGCGGTCCGTCCGCCTGGGACGGGTACGCCACCGCCGCCTGCTGCGAGGCCGGCGTCGAGGCGCAGAAGAGCGGCGAGAAGGTGGCCGTCGTGCTGAACGAGAAGCCGGAACTCTACCGCGCTGAGGAAAACCGCGCTGAAGGGGAGAAGCAGTGAAGATCGCGCTCGACCCCACCCCGTTCCACCACAGCCACTCCCTGTTGGAGTTCCCGGCCCTCGCCGCGGACCTGGGTTACCGCTACCTGCAGATGACCCCGCACGCGGACATGATCCCGTTCTTCCGCCACCCCAAGGCGGACGACGCGCTCGTGGCGCAGTTCCGGAAGAACTGTGAGGCGGCCGGCGTCGAGGTGGCATCGGTGCTGCCCGTGCTGCGCTGGTCCGGGCCGGACGAAACCCTGCGCCAGGCCGCGGTGCGGTACTGGAAGCGCGCCATCCAGATCTCCGTGGGCCTGGGCTGCACCCAGATGAACACCGAGTTCTCCGGCCGCCCTGAGCTGCCCGAGGAATCCGAAGCCGCCTTCTACAAGTCCATGGAAGAGCTGCTGCCGGTCTTCGAACGCGAGGGCGTCCACGTGGCGATCGACCCGCATCCGGACGACTTCGTGGAGGAGGGCCTGGCCGCGTGGCGCGTGATCCGGGGCCTGAACTCCCCGAACGTCGGCATGGTCTACGTCGCCTCGCACACCTTCCACATGAAGGACGAGCCGCTGGAGATCATGCGCGCCGCGGGGGACCGCCTGCGGGTGGTCCACGTGTCCGACACCCTCAACCACCATGCCTCCCACGGGCTGCGGTACATCACCAACCCGCCCGGCAACGCGGTGCGCGTGCACCAGCACCTGAAGATCGGCGACGGCGAGGTCAACTGGGACGAGTTCTTCGGCGGCCTGGCCGAGGTGGGCTTCCTGGACTCCCCGGACACCGTGATGTGCTCCTCCGTGTTCGCCGAGGATGAGAACGCGCACGACGTTGCCCGGTACCAGCTGGAAACAATCGAAAAGTACGTGGCGAAGTTCAGCAAGGGCTGAGGCCTTCCGCTTCCGCCCCCTCATACGTGGTTGACCCCCTGAAATTTCAGGGGGTCAACCACGTCTGAAGGGGCTTCTTCCGACACCATCGAAAGGACACCATGGACAACGAAGTCCGCTGGGGCGTGCTGACCACGGCCCGCATCGCCCGGAACCGCTTCCTCCCGGCCGCCGCCCGTGCCGGCAACGCCCGCGTCGTGGCGATCTCCAGCGCTAGCGGCTCCGCGGCCGCCGTCGCGCAGGAGTTCAGTGTCGACCGGGCCTATGACTCGCACGAGGCGCTGCTGGCCGATCCCGACGTCGACGCCGTCTACGTTCCGTTCCCAAATCACCTGCACCGTGAGTGGGCCGTCAAGGCAGCCCGCGCCGGCAAGCATGTGCTGTGCGAAAAACCTCTGGTCCCGGACTGGGAGGGCCACCACGAGCTGGTGCAGGCCACCCGGGAAACCGGCGTGCACCTCCTGGAAGGCTTCATGTACCGCTTCCATGAGCAGCACCGGGTGATCGCGGAGCTCCTGGCCTCCGGCGCCTTGGGGGAGCTGGTGTCCCTGCACGCCCGCGTGAACTTCGCGATCGACCGCAGCCCCGGCGAGCCCCGCCTGCGGGAGGAGCAGTACGGCGGTGCGCTGAACGACGTCGGGACTTATGGCGTGGACGTCCTGAACAAACTTGTGGGGCGGCCGCCGTCCCGTGTGGCTGGGTTGGGCGTGAGCCTCTCCGATCCCGTCGATACGTCCATGGCGGCGCTGCTGGATTACGACGGCGTGCTGGGCACCGTGGACTGTGGCTTCGAAGGCCCGAAGGACCTGACCCTGCGGGTCACCGGCACCCGGGGGAGCGTGACCGCCTCCAACGCCTTCGACCCCGACCCGGGCGAGCTCGTCACCCTCACCATCGAAGGGCGGGACGGCTCCACGGAGCTGCGCGAGGTGGCCGACGACGCGTTCCGGAAGGAGATCGAATTCTTCAGCGGTGTGGTCCTGGACGGCGGCGAGGCCATGCCGTTCCGTGAGCTCACCGAGTGGAACCTCGCCGTAAGGGAAGCCCTGCACCTCAGCATGGCCGAGGGCCGCTTCGTCGCGCCCGTGGTGGAGGCGGCGCGGGTCTGACGGCTGCGGCTTCGCCTGCGGCCCGGCTCCTGACTGTGGCCAGAGTTCGGACTCTGGCCAGGCTTCGCCCCGCCAGACGTGGGTGACCCCCTGAAATTTCCGGGTGTCACCTACGTTTGAGGGGCAGAACTGACGAGGGAGCTCAGCGGCCTCAGCGGGTCCTCCGCGGAACGCCTGCGCGCAGGAGTTTGGCCGCAAGCCGTTCCGGATTCATCACCTCGTCCCAGACCCAGCGGACCACGCCGTAGTCGAGTTCGCGGATCCGGTCCTCGCGGAGCTTCTCTTCCGTCACCTGCGCTGCGGTTTTCCCGCTGAGCTCCCGGGCCCGGGTGTACTTCATCAGGCCGTCGAACTCGCCCACCAGCTTCCGTTCCCGCCAATGGAAGTCCGTCCGCGCCACCTCCCCGGACGCGCCAAGGACGCGAAACTGCAGCTCCGGCAGCTCGAAGCCAAGCTTCGCGATGACAGCCCGGCTGTACGACTCGCCCACGGATTCGGACAGCGGATCCGCGAAGGCCAGGACCGCGGCCATCCGCTCCCTTTGGGCGCCCTTGCCCAAGGCCGCGCAGAGAGCCGCGAGATGCTCCTTGGACCGGGTGCAGCGCTCGCCGGCCCGCGCCGAGCCACGCTCTGCCGGGATCACCTGGTCGGTCACCACCACAGCCTCCGGGAACGACAGCCGGTGAAGGGTATCGGCGAGCAGTCCGTCGAAATCCTGCACGTGCAGGCGCAGGCCAAGCCGCCGCGACACGACACTCCACTTGCCCGTGGACGATCCCAGCCGCCTGGCATCCCTGAACCCCGTGGGCAGCATGGAAAGGTCGGGCGCCACCCGTGCCTTGAGTTCTTCCAGCGCATCCCGGTTCCCGTAGAGGGACGGCGCCGCCGAGCGCCCAAGCATCTGGCGTCGGCCGGTCAGGTACTCCACCGTCTGTGGAATCCCGGGCGAGGCCCAGCCCCCAGAGCAACAACCCGGTCTCCCGGCAGAAGACCGGGGACTGATCCCGCACGGCGAGGGACGCCGTCGTGAGCGCATAGCGGTCCCACCCCGTGCCGGAGAGCCATTGCTCGGCCGGGAGGTAGACACCGTGGCGGACGCGGACCAGGCTCCCACGCACGTATCCGCGGTGCAGTTCCCAGGGCGTGGCGCCGGCCCGGGTTCCGGAGGCTGAGCTGAGGAAGGTGGCGTGCGGAAATTCCATGTACCCACTGAAACCCCTCGGCGCAGGAACCGGCACCGCCCAAGACCCCTATGTGGAAAACCACCCCAACAGACGTGGGTGGCCCCCTGAAATTTCAGGGGGCCACCCACGCTTGAGGGGGCAAAATCCAGTTACGCCGTGAACGGCAGCCGGGGGTCGACGTCGACGCCCTCCCAGGTGGTGCGCACCCAGCCGTGGTGCTCGTCGTCGCTGATGAGCCACTCGCGGACGCGGCCGGGCCCGGCCATTACGTTGAGGTAGTACATGTCGTAGCCGGGGGCGGCCATGGCGGGGCCGTGCCAGCCGTAGGGGACCAGGACGACGTCGCCGGTGCGGACTTCGCCGCAGATGTCGATGGGCCGCTCATCGGAGGCGGAGACGCGGACGTAGCCCAGGGGATCGGTTCCGGCAGGGCTGCCGGCGGGGACGGGGGAGCCTTCGGCGAGGCGGGTTTCGAAGTAGTAGATTTCCTCGAGCGCGGTTTCGCCGTCCTTTTCCTCGTCGTGCTTGTGCGGCGGGTAGGAGGACCAGTTCCCGGCCGGGGTGATGACTTCGCAGACGATGAAGCGGTCCGCCTCCAGGGCAGCGGGGGTGCCGAAGTTGTGGACTTGGCGGGAGCAGTTCCCGGCTCCGCGCAATTCCAGCGGGGTCTCTTCGGCACGGACCAGACGGGTGGGGTACTCCGCCTTCGCCGGTGCCAGCGCGACAGCGACCCGGCCGCCGCCCGCGGTGCGAACCGTGGCGGCCTTCCCGATGCCGGTGTACAGCACGTCCGTGGCGCCGTGGAAAACGCTCCGCCGGCCGCGCAGCTCGTGCTCCTCGCCGTCGACCGTCACGGTGAACGACCCCTCCAACGGGACCACGATCCGCTCCTCGGCGGCGGCGTCCAGGGACACCGATCCGCCCGGGGCAAGGGTGGCCACCTTGAGGCCGGTGTGGGCCCAGCCCTCCACCCGGGTGCTACTGTCGTGCGCGCCGAGGGAGACCTGCCAGTCGCCGTCGGCTGCTGTTCCGTAGGGGTAGACCCATTCGGCCATGGGGGAGCGTCCTTTCAATCGGGGGTGCCGGCCCCGCGCCTCAGCGCTGGACCAGCGTCATTTCAAAGCTGTAGGAATCGGCCCGGTACACGTGGTGCCCGGTTTCGATGTTCCGGCCCGTGTCATCCACCGCGGTGCGCTCCATGGTCACGAGCGCCGCGCCCACCTCGCAGCCGAGCATCTCGGCCTGGTATTCGTCCGCGACGGCGGCACCGATCCTCTGCTGCGCGAGCCGGAAGTTGACCCCGGCGGTGCGCAGGAGGTCGTACATACCGCGCTCCTTGAGCGTTTCCTCGCTCAGCTGCGCGACGTCGTCGCGCACCCAGTTCTCCATGAGCGCCAGCGGCTTGTTGCCGACGCTGCGGAGCCGGGTGAAGTGGTAGACGCCGACGCCGGGCGGCAGCTGCAGCGTGCTGCGCTGCTCTTCCAGCCCGGGGCCGTGGCTGAACGACAGCACGCGCGTGCTGGGCTTCTGGCCGGTGCGCACGAGGTCGTCGTTGAGGCTGGAGAGCTCCAGCGGACGCCGCACCTGGCTCGCGACCACCTGGGTGCCCACTCCGCGCTTGCGGACCAGCAGCCCGGCGCGCACCAGCTCATCCATGGCCTTGCGCATGGTGGGGCGGGACAGGTTGAGCCGGTTGGCCAGCTCGATCTCGTTTTCCAGCCGGGAGCCGGGTTCCAGGGCGCCGGAGCGGATCATGCCTTCGATGCCCTGGACCACCTGGTGGTACAGGGGTACGGGCGAGGAACGGTCGATGGGGATGTTCAGGAGCTGCGACATTTTCTACTTCTCCCTCGGTTTCGGGTGGGTGTGGCATGTCCGGTTGCATGGACAAATGCCTTGCCTGAAGTGTAGGCCCGGAATCCGCGCCACGGCAGCATCACACGCCACCCGGAAGCCGTGATCCGTTTGTCAGCATTAGCTGACATACGCCGGTTTCCTGATCCCATTATTTATCGTGACGTAAATATGTCAAGACAAACTATTGACTATTGTGATGGCGATCACCCATGATCGGTTGCAGCCCCCACGCCGTTCCGTGGGAAAGGATCGAAGGAGATTCGGATGAAGAAAAACACCTGGCGCCGTGTCGCCGCCGTCGCGCTGATGGCACCCCTGCTGGCCGTCGCGGCCTGCTCCGCACAGGGAGGCAAGCCCGCCGACAGTGGCACCGGCAATGGTGGCGGCCAAGCCGCAGTGAGCACCCCGCGCCTGAAGATCGCGATGATCACGCACGCGGCCCCCGGCGACACGTTCTGGGACATCGTCCGCAAGGGCGCCGAGGAGGCAGCCAAGAAGGACAACGTCGAACTGCTCTACACAAATGACCAGGAAGCCGGACGCCAGGCCCAACTGGTCCAGCAAGCCATCGACCAGAAGGTGGACGGCATCGCCGTCACCCTGGCCACCCCGGACGCGCTCAAGGACGTCGTGAAGAAGGCCATCGACGCCGGCATCCCGGTGGTGAGCTTCAACGGCGGCGAGGACGCCTCCGCTGCGCTCGGCGCCTTCACGCACTTCGGCTCGAACGAAAAGCTTGCCGGTGAGGCCGTGGGCACCAAGCTCGCGGCCGGCGGCTACAAGCACCCCATCTGCGTCATCCAGCAGCAGGGCCACGTGGGCCTGGAGGCCCGCTGCGCCGGTGTTAAGGCGAAGGTGCCGGCCACCGAGGTGCTCTACGTCAACGGCCAGGACATGACCAGCGTGCAGTCCACCGCCACCGCCAAGCTGCAGGCCACCAAGGACGCAGACGCCATCATCGGCCTGGGCGCACCCATCACCCTGACCCTCCTGAAGTCCATCAAGGACGCCGGCAGCTCGGCGAAGGCCGCGAGCTTCGACCTCAACGCCGATCTGGCCCAGCAGATCGTGGACGGCAACGTCCTGTTCACCGTGGACCAGCAGCCGTACCTGCAGGGCTACATGTCCGTGGACTCGCTGTGGCAGAACAAGCGCGGCGGCTTCAAGATCGGCGGCGGCCAGGCGGTCCTGACCGGCCCGGCCATCATCGACAAGGAGAACGGCGCCGAAACCCTCAAGTACGCCAAGGAAGGCGTCCGCTAAACGGCCGTACCCGGGGGTGCCGTCCGGTCCCGGCCGGGCGGCACCCCGCAACCCAGGAGTATCCCCATGTCATCAACTGTCACTGCTCCGCATGCTCCCGTGGTGGACGAGCGTGTCGCGAAGCGAAACCCCTTCCAGAAACTGATGGCCCGCCCGGAGGTCGGCGCCCTCGTCGGCGCCGTCGCGCTGTTTGTCTTCTTTGCCTCGGTGGCCCCCACCTTCACCCAGCCCAACGCCCTGGCCACCGTCCTGTACGGCTCCTCGACCATCGGCATCATGGCCGTTGGTGTCTCGCTGCTGATGATCGGCGGTGAGTTCGACCTCTCCACCGGTGTTGCGGTGATCTCTTCGGCCCTCACGGCGGCCCTGTTTTCCTGGTACTTTTCCATGAACGCCTGGGTGGGCGTCGGCGTGGCCCTGGTCATCTCGCTGGCCATCGGCTTCATCAACGGGTGGATCCTGATCAAGACCAAGCTCCCGTCCTTCATCGTCACCCTCGCCAGCTTCCTCATGCTGACCGGCCTGAACCTGGCCCTGACCCGCGCCGTCGGCGGCAGCGTCTCCTCCCCGTCCATCGCGAAACTGGACGGTTTCGAGTCCGCCCGAGCCGTGTTCGCCTCCTCCATAACCATCGGCGGCGTCGAACTGAAAATCACCATCTTCTACTGGATCCTCCTGGTGGCCGTGGCCTCGTGGGTCCTGCTCCGCACCAAGGTGGGCAACTGGATCTTCGCCGTGGGCGGCGACGACAACGCCGCGCTCGCCGTCGGCGTGCCGGTCACCAAGACCAAGATCGGCCTGTTCATGGCCGTGGGCTTCTGCGGCTGGCTGCTGGGCATGCACAACCTCTTCGCCTTCGACGCCGTCCAGTCCGGCGAGGGCGTGGGCAACGAGTTCCTCTACATCATCGCGGCCGTGATCGGCGGCTGCTTGCTCACCGGTGGCTACGGCTCCGCGGTGGGCGGCGCGATCGGCGCCTTCATCTTCGGCATGGCCAACAAGGGCATTGTGTACGCCCAGTGGAACCCGGACTGGTTCAAGTTCTTCCTGGGCCTGATGCTCCTGCTGGCCACCATCGTCAACCTGATCGTCAAGCGCCGCGCGGACGCGAGTAAATAAGGAAGGGCGCAACCATGACTGAGAACAGTACGGCCAAGCACATCTCCAACCAGACCCTGCTGGCCGACGAAACGGACCCGCTCACCGACCGCCCCGTGCACCTGCTCAAGCTCGACAAGGTAGCCAAGCACTACGGCAACATCATCGCCCTGACGGACGTGACCATGGCCGTGGACAATGGCCGCGTGACCTGCGTGCTCGGCGACAACGGCGCCGGTAAATCCACCCTCATCAAGATCATCGCCGGCCGCCACCAGCACACCCACGGCACCTTCACGATCATGGGCGAGGAGCGCAAGCTGAACAGCCCGCGCGAGGCCCTGGACTCGGGCATCGCCGCCGTGTACCAGGACCTGGCCGTGGTCTCCCTGATGCCGATCTGGCGCAACTTCTTCCTCGGCTCGGAGCTGACCACCGGCTTCGGTCCCTTCAAGCGCCTGGACGTGGCGCGGATGAAGGAGATCACCAAGAAGGAACTGAAGGACATGGGCATCGACCTGCGCGATGTGGAACAGCCCATCGGCCAGCTCTCCGGCGGTGAACGCCAGTGCGTGGCGATCGCCCGTGCCGTGTACTTCGGCGCCAAGGTCCTCATCCTGGACGAGCCCACGGCCGCGCTGGGCGTGAAGCAGTCCGGCGTGGTGCTGCGCTACATCCTGCAGGCCCGCGACCGCGGCCTGGGCGTCATCTTCATCACCCACAACCCGCACCACGCCTTCCCGGTGGGCGACCGCTTCCTCCTGCTCAAGCGCGGACGGAGCATCGGCTACTACGACAAGAAGGACATCACCCTCGAAGAGCTCACCGCCCAGATGGCCGGCGGTGCCGAACTGGCCGAGCTCGCCCACGAACTCGAACAGATCGGCGGGCACACCGAACAACTCAAGGAAGTCCGGGCAGAAGCGGCCGCCGTGCAGGCGGACGCTCCGGCAGAAAGCAGGACCGTATGACCATCAGGGTCGGAGTGATCGGCGCCGGCATCATGGGCGCCGACCATATCAGGACTCTCAGCCGGTCTGTCCGGGGCGCGGAGGTGGTCCTCGTGGCCGACCTCGACGCCGGACGGGCGGCGGAGGCGGCCGCCCCCGCCGGGGCGCGCAGCAGCACTGGTCCGGAGGCGCTGATCGCGGACTTGGAGGTGGACGCCGTCATCATCGCCTCGCACGACTCCACGCACGCCGCCCTGGTGACCGCCTGCCTGGCGGCCGGCAAGCCGGTCCTATGCGAGAAGCCGCTGGCTCCTACCGTTGAAGAGTGCCGGGACCTCGTAGAGCTGGAGGGCGGACGCGGCCTGGTGTCCCTGGGCTTCATGCGCCGCTTCGACCCCAGCCACGTGGAGCTCAGGCGGCGCATCGCGGACGGCGACCTGGGTGAGGTCCTCACCGTGCACAACATCAGCCGGGGTGTCCGCGGCGCACCGGACGCCAGCAACGCCTTCGCCATCACGGGCTCGGCCATCCACGAACTGGATTCCATGCCGTGGCTGCTGGGGCAGCCCATCACCGAGGTGGCGTGGCTGTCCGGCCGGAAATCCACGTCCCTGGCCCCGGCGGGCCTGCAGGACCCCTCGTTCATGCTCCTGCGCATGGCCGACGGCATGCTCGTCACCCTGGAGCTCTTCCTGAACGCCGATTACGGCTACGTGACCCGCTGCGAGGTGGTGGGCGAGCGGGGCACGGCCAGCTTCACGGACTCGCCGCTGCTCGAGACCAGCACAGCCCGCCGCAGGTCCACCGAGTACCCGGCCGACTGGCGGCCCCGTTTCGCGGACGCCTACCGGCTGCAGCTGCAGGCCTGGATCGACTCCCTGGCGCACGGGACGCCCACGCCGCTCGCCACCGCCGCGGACGGGCTGAGGGCCTCGCAAGTGGCAGCCGCCCTGCTCGAATCCGAACGGAGCGGCGGCGCCTTCGTGCGGGTCGCCTACCAGGGCACCCGGCAGGAAACAGGGGTGCGCACATGAGCGGCTTTGTCTTCCCGGAACCCCGGGTCCCCGATGCCATGGAAGCTCCCAGCCTCCGCTGGGGCGTGGCCGGGCCGGGCTGGATCGCCGAACGCTTCGTCGAATCCCTGCTGCGGCACGGCAGCCAGCGCGTCACCGCCGTCGGCTCCCGCAGCGTGGAGCGCGCCGCGGCCTTCGGTGCGCCCCGGGGATTGCGCGCCCACGGTTCCTACGAGGACCTCGCCGCGGACCCCGACGTGGACGTGGTCTACGTCGCCACCCCGCACACCGCCCATCTGGACGTGGCGCTCGCCGCGCTGGAGGCCGGGAAGCATGTGCTGGTGGAGAAGCCGATGGGCATCAATGCCGCGCAGGCGGAGACCATCCGGGCCGCAGCCGCCGCCCGGGGGCTTTTCGCGGCGGAAGCGCTGTGGACGGTCTTCCTTCCAAGGTACGACGTCGTCCAGCAGCTCGTGCGGGACGGCCGGCTTGGCGCGGTGACGCAGATCGTGGCGGACTACGGTGAGTACCTGCCGCCGTCGCACCGCGCCTACGACCCCGCCCTGGCGGGCGGACCGCTGCTCGACCTGGGTGTCTACCTGTTCGCCCTGGCCACCGACCTGGCCGGCGAGGCCACGGCCGTGACCGCGCGCGGAGCCACGGTTCCGGGCCATGGCGGGGTGCCGGTCAACGGCCGGCTCTCCGCGCTGCTGGACTTCGACGGCGGCGCCCAGGCCGCGCTCGCCACGACCATGGGCGGCTTCACCCCGGCCACGTTCACCGTGGTGGGCAGCGAGGCGACCCTGGTGATGGACGGACCGTTCAACGGCCCCGGCGGGCTCACGGTCCGGACCAAGGACGGCACGGAACACCGCTGGGACGGGAAGCCCGGAAACCATGTGGACGGGCTGCATTTCCAGGCCGCCGCCGTGGCCCGCGCCATCGCCGCAGGCGGCACCGAGGTGGCGGAGCGCCCGCTCGAAGCCACCCTGCGCACGCTGCGCGCCATGGACGAGGCCCGCGGGCAACTCGGCATCGCCTACCCGGGCGAGTAAGGGCTCAGGCTGCCTGCACCGCCAGCCACACGAACTCCTGGGCTCCCAGAGTCACACCGTCCGCCAAGGACAGGGCCCGGCCGCCCAGGAGTTCGGTGGCCTCGGGCAGGAAGCCTGAGAGGGTCTCGGCGGAGACGTGCTGGGCCGTATCGGCGAAGTTCGCCAGGACCAGGACGGTGCGGCCCTCTCCCGGGCGCTGGTAGCCCAGGACGTGCCGGTTGTTGGCGTTGAAGCCGATGAGCGGGTTCCCTGCGAGCTCGGACGTCGCGGAACGCACGCCGAGCATCCGCTTAAGGCCCGCGAAGATGGTGCCCTCCGGCGTCGACGGATCCCGGCGGTGGTCATAGCGTCCGGCGGGGTAGTGCGGGCGGTGGACCCAGCGGCTGTCGGCCTCGTGGCCCGGTTCCTCGGCGTAGCCGTAGTCGTTGAGCTGGCCCACCTCGTCGCCGAGGTAGATGAGCGGGATGCCGCCGGTGCTGATCGCCACCGAATGCAGCAAAAGGACCCGGCGCACCGCCTCCGGTGAGCCGTCCTCGAGGCCGCACAGGGACGCCGTCGTGCCGGAAATGCGGCAGTCCCCGGTGCGCGGGTTGTCCTGGAACGCGACCCCGCGCGCGAAACTGCCCGGGAAGCGGTTGACGTAGAACGAGTTGAGGAAGCGGCGGTGGTCGAAGCCGTTGATCCCGAGTTCCGCGGCGTCCTCGTCGGCGAAGGTCCAGCCGATGTCGTCGTGGCTGCGCACATAGTTGACCCAGGCGGTCCCGTCCGGCAGGTTGTGCCGCCGCTCCAAGGCCTGGGAGAGCAGCGAGGCGTCCCGCGTGGCGAGGGCCTCCCAGCCGAGCGCCATTTCCAACGGGTTGTAGGAAATCTGGCATTCGGCGGGATCGATGTACTGGACCACCTCGTCCGGGTGGACGATCGCCTCGGATTTGAACAGCAGCGACGGCGCGGCGAGGCGGCACACGGCGTTGAAGCCGCGCAGGAGTTCGTGGGCCTCGGGCAGGCTCTCGCACGCGGTGCCCAGTTGCTTCCAGATGAACGCGACCGCGTCCATGCGCAGGATCTCCACGCCTTGGTTCGCGAGGAACAGCATTTCGCCCGCCATCGCCCGGAACACGGCCGGGTTGGCGTAGTTGAGGTCCCATTGGAACGTGTGGAAGGTGCACCACACCCACCGGCCGTCCGGCTGCTGCACGAAGCTGCCCGGGTGGTCGTCAGGGAAGATCTCGCGCACGGTCTGCTCGTAGGCGTCCGGCATGGTGCGGTCCGGGAAGATCCAGTAGTAGTCGGAAAACTCGGGCTCGCCCGCGGCCGCGCGCCGCGCCCATTCGTGCTCGTCCGAGGTGTGGTTGAAGATGAAGTCCACCACCAGGCTGATCCCGTTGGCCCGCAATTCCGCGGCCACCTCCCGCAGACCGGCCATGGTGCCGAGCTTCGGGTTGACGTCCCGGTAGCTGGACACCGCGTAGCCGCCGTCCGAGTTGGGCTCCGGGGCGAGGAAGAGCGGCATGAGGTGCAGGTAGCTGAGGCCGAGTTCCTTGAAGTAGGGGATGCGGGCGCGCAACCCGTCCAGGTTCTCCGCGTATCGGTCCACGTAGCAGACCCCGCCGAGCATGTCTCCGGAGGCGAACCACTGCGGCTCGGCCTCGCGCCGGGCGTCCAGTTCCTTCAGGTCCGCGGGGCGGTCCTGCCAGGATTTTGCGCACTCCACCACGAGCGCGGCCAGGTGGTCCCGCCAATCCGGGCGGTTGCCGTAGAGCGAGGCGAAGAGCCCTTCAAGCACGGGCACGTACTGGTCCACGCGGGCCAGGAACGACGTCCAGTCCGGTCCTTTGCGGCGGAGCGTCGGTTCCGCTTCCAGAGCCGAGAGAACCTGTGGGAGCGTCCCCATCCCGTCGCTGGTCATTCCGCCCATCGGACCTCCTTGTGCACGCGCGTGGCAGCAGCGGGGAATATGCGCTGCATCACACACTGTAACGGGATTGGGGGGAAGTGTGAAAGCGCTTACGCAATCGTTTCGCGCACGGAGGACCGCTCGACGACGGCCGGTTCCAGCAGGAGCCGGCGCGGGGGTGCCGCCGGGGCGGCCATCCGGTCCAGCGCCATCTGTGCCGCCTCGGCCCCGAGCCTCCTGCTGTGGCCGTCCACGGTGCTCAGCCTGATGTAGCCGTAGGCGGCCAGCGGAGAGTCGTCGTAGCCAAGGACCGAGACGTCTTCGGGCACCCGCAGTCCCGCGTCACGCAGCGCGGCCATGGCGCCCAGGGCCATGACGTCGTTGGCGGCGAACACCGCGGTGGGCGGCCCGCCCGCGGCCCGGCCGCCAGCGTCGAGGGCCTGCCGCATCGCCCGGAATCCGTTGGCCTCGTCCGTGCCGCCGTCGACCCCGTACACCAGGGGCTCGGCCCCGGCTTCCGCCATAGCGCGGACATAGCCCCGCCTGCGGTGCTCGGCGGGTGCGCCCTGCCCGCTCAGGTGCGCGATGCGGCGGTGACCCAGCGCCAGGAGGTGCCGGGCGGCAAGCTGCCCGCCGGCGTCGTCGTCCCCGGCCACCACATCGGCTGCACCGTCGTCGAGCGACTTCCCAAGCAGTGGGGTGAGGCTGCGGGTGCCCGCGATGACCAGCGGGACACGGACGTCCCGCACCATCTCCGGGGGCGCTTCGGCGGCCACCACCAGGGCGTCAACATGCTGGGCCAGGAAGCCGTCCACCGGGTTGCGGCCGCTGGCTTCCTCCAGCCGCAGGTCCGCGACGGTCACCGTGTAGCCGGCCGGGTCCAGCACCGAGCGGACCCCGGCCAGCAGTTCCACGAACCACGGATTCCGGAAGTCGTCGATGAGCAGGCCTACCGAGCGCGTGCTCTGGCTGGCCAGCGCGCTCGCGGCCCGGCTGGGCCGGTAGCCGAGCTCCTGGATCGCCTTCTTCACGGCTTCGCGCTTGGCCTCGGCCACATGCGGGGCGTCCCGCAAGACCAGCGAGACGAGCGACTTCGAGACGCCGGCGCGTTGGGCGACGTCGTAGATGGTGGGGCGGGCGTTCATGCCTTCACCGTCCCCGGGCGGCGGCCGCTCACCGAGGTGCCCGCGTGCCGGGGCAGGAAGAGGCAATCCACCACGCTGAGGAGCATGAGCGCGGCCACCCCCAGCAGGGCGGCCCGGTACTGATCCGGCGAACCGTCTGCTACCGGCAGGAGCGCGGCGCCCGCCCGGATGAACAGGGCCCCGACGGCGACCCCCAGCGCGTGCGCCAACTGCACCAGGGTGTTCGCGACCGCGTTCGCGCTGGCCAGCTGCCCGGCGGAAACATCCGCGTACTGGACGTTCATGTACGCCGAGAACCCGAGGGAACGCAGCGCCCCGGAAAGGGCCAGGAGCGCCACGATCACGGCATCCGGCGTCCCGGGGCCGAGGGCTGCGCAGGCCACGAAGGTGAGTGCCGATCCGGTGCCGGCGATGACCAGCAACGGCTTGAAGCCGAAGCGTCGGATCAGGGGAGTGGTGGCGGGTTTGATCGCGATGTTCCCGATGAATACGGCCGTGACCAGCGCGCCGGCATGCACCGGATCCCAGCCGAAGCCGTCCTGGAACAGCAGGGGCAGCAGGAACGGGATGGACGTGACGGCCACCCGGTAGGCCAGACCGCCGGTCTGCGTGGCGCGGAAGGTGTGGACGCGGAAGACGCCGAGATCGAACAGGGCAGCGGGGCCCCGGCGGCGCATCCATTGCGCGGCGGCCACCAGGAGTGCCGCGCTCAACAGCAGGAGCCCGACGGCGGCCGCCGCCTGGTGGCCCGAGCCCAGCAGTTCCAGCCCGGTCACCAGGGCGCCGACGCCCAGTGTGGTGAGCACGACGCCGGGCCAGTCAAGGCGCGCCGTGCGGTCCGGCGTCGTGCGGGGGGCCAGGCGCAGCGCGGCGAGGAAGGCCGCGGCACCGAGTGGCAGGTTCACCAGGAAGATCCAGTGCCAGGACAGGTATTGGGTGAGCAGTCCGCCGACCAGCGGCGCCAGGACGGGGGCCATGAGACCGGGCCACACCAGGAAGGCCGTCATGCGCAGCAGTTGATTCTTGGGGGTGTCCCGCAGGACCAGGAGCGAACCGACGGGTACCATCATGGCCCCGCCCAGGCCCTGCAGGGCGCGGAAGGCCGTCAGGGCCCACAGGGTCGGGCTCAGGGCGCAGAGCAGCGAGGCGACGGTGAAGACCGCGATGGCCAGGCAGAAGATGCGCCGGAAGCCGAAGCGCCCCGCCAGCCAGGAGCTGGCCGGAATCCCCATGGCCACGGCCAGGAGGTAGGCCGTCATCGCGACGTTCGCGTCCGCGGCAGCCACCTGGAAATCCCGGGCGATGGCGGGCAGTGCCGTGGCCAGTGCCGTGCCGTCGAGGAACTCGAGGAAGAACGTCGCGGCGACCAGCAGGGCCAGTGCAGTTCTATTGGTGTATTGACAGGACAAATTACTCAGCCTTACTCTCGTTTGGAGCGCTCCAAATGTTACCCAACGCACACCACAATTTCCAAGGAGAACCACCATGAGCAAGCCGCTCGGTGTCGCCGTCATCGGTGCCGGCATGGCCGGCAAGTCCCACGCTGCAGGCTATCGCGTGGCCAGCAGCCTCTTTGCCCCAACACTGCCGGAGATCAAGCTGGTCTCCATCGGGGACGTGAACGCCGAATTCGGCCAGGCTGCTGCCCGCCGCTTCGGCTACGAACGCCACGACGCGGACTGGCGCGCCATTGCCGAGGCCGATGACATCGACGTCGTCTCGGTGGTGATCGCCAACTCCCTGCACCGCGAGGTGGTGGAGGGCCTGCTCGACGCCGGAAAGCACGTCCTCTGCGAGAAGCCGCTGTCCGACTCCATCGCCGACGCCGAGGCGATGCTCACCGCCGCCCGCGCCGCCGAGGAACGCGGTGTCCTGGCCCGCATCGGCTACACCTACCTGCGGTCGCCCGCCATCGCAGCCATCCGCAAGCTGATCGACGACGGCACCCTGGGCCGGCCGCTGCACTTCTCCTCCCGCTACTGGACCGACTACTCCTGCAGCCCGCACGCGCCCATGAGTTGGCGCTACAAGGGCGCACCGGGCTCCGGCGCCCTGGCGGACCTCGGCAGCCACACCACCTACATCTCCGAGTTCCTCTGCGGCAAGACCCGGGCGGTGTCCGGCGGCCAGTTCCACACCGCGATCGAAAAGCGTCCGCTGCCGCTGGGCGCCGTCATGGGCCACGACCACAGCGCCGTGAGCGACGTCTTCGAGCAGGTGGAAAACGATGACTACGCCGCCTACGCCGCGGAATTCGAACACTGCAAGGGCAGCCTGGAGGTCTCCCGCATCGCCGCGGGCCACCCCAACTCGCTGACCTTCGAGATCTTCTGCGAGAACGGCGCCGCACGCTACGACCAGGACCGCCCTGCCGAGTTCGGCCTCTACCTGAACCAGGGCCCGTACGCCCAAAACGGCTACCGCCAGGTCCTCATCGGCCCGGAGCTGCCTTATGTAGCCAACGGCATGGCCATGGACGCCCCCGGCGTCGGCTACAACCACAACGACTCCTTCGCCTACCAGTCGCGGGCCTTCCTCGAGGAAGTCGCCGGCCTCTCCGCCGAGGAATCCCTGCCCCGCTGCGCCACCTTCGAGGACGGCCTGCGCAGCATGAACATCCTGGATGCCGTGGCCCGCTCCGCCGCAGCCGGCGGCTCCCGCATCGAACTCTGAGAAAGACCATCATGAAACTCGGCGTCTACAACGCAATCCTGCATGACCGCTCCCTGCCCGAAGCCCTGAAGGTCATTGCCGACCTGGGCCTCACCGGGATCGAACTGAACACGGGCGGCTTCCTGCCCGCCGTGCACGTGCCCACCCTGGACGACATCCTGGTCTCGGACGCAGCGCGGGACGACTTCCTGGGCCTGTTCGAAGGCACCGGGGTGTCCATTGCCGGCCTGAACTGCAACGGCAATCCGCTGCACCCCAAACCCGAAATCGGTGCGAAGCACGCGGAGGACATCCGCCGCTCCATCCGCCTGGCCGAGCGCCTGGGCCAGCACCGTGTGGTCACCATGTCCGGCCTGCCGGGCGGCGAGCCCGGCGCCACTGTGACCAACTGGGTGGTCAACGCCTGGAACTCCGCGGCCCTGGACGTCCTGGACTACCAGTGGGGCGTGGCCGTGCCCTTCTGGAAGGAGATCGACCTCCTGGCCCGCGACCACGACGTCAAGATGGCCCTGGAACTGCACCCGCAGAACCTGGTGTTCAACACCGCGGACGTCCGCAAGCTCGTGGAGCTGACCGGCGCCACGAACGTCGGCGTCGAACTGGACGCCTCGCACCTGTTCTGGCAGCAAATGGACCCCGTCGCGGTGGTCCGCGAGCTCGGCCCGCTTATCTTCCATGCCGCGGCCAAGGACGTGCGCGTCAACACCGAGCATGCCCGGCTCTACGGCGTGCTGGACAACACCTTCCGCAGGCTCTCCGCCGACGAGCCGCGCACCAACCTCGGCGGGGACGAATGGGCCAACGAATGGCCCAAGGAGTCCGCGTGGGACTTCGTTGCCTTGGGCCGCGGCCACGACACCGCCTACTGGGCCGAGTTCCTCCGCGCCCTGCGCGAGGTGGACCCGGACATGCTCGTCAACATCGAGCATGAGGACGTTTCGCTGGGCCGTATCGAAGGCCTGGAGGTTGCCGCCAAGGTCCTCAAGGACGCCGCGGCCCTGGTGGACGCGTAAGGGCAGGCCCGCAGGGAGTTGAGTGCTCACTTGTGGCGACATTTTTCGCGGAAACCCCGCCACAAGTGAGCACTCAACGGGGGGCGCCCGGCTGGGGTGCCGCCGTCGGGAAATAAGAACTATTGACAGGACAAACTGACGTTCATATGATCGTCTGGCGTTCTGCGTGAGGCGCGCCACACAGCCGTGGCCCGTGCTCCCTCCGACAGCTGAAAGGCGAGTCCCATGTCCCCTGAAATCCGTAGTGTCGGTGTCGGCCTGATCAGCGTCGGCTGGATGGGAAAGCTGCACGCGAAGGCGTACACGCAACTGCCCCTGGTGTACCCGGAATTGGGGATCCGCCCCCGCCTGGTCATCGCAGCGGACACCGAACCCAGCCGGATCGACTACGCCAAGGATGTCCTGGGCTTCGCGGAGGGCACCACGGACTACCGCGAGGTGCTGGCCCACCCGGACGTGGACGTCGTCTCCATCTGCGCACCGAACTTCCTGCACGCCGAGATCGGCATCGCCGCGGCGAAGGCCGGCAAGCATTTCTGGATCGAGAAGCCCGTGGGCCGGGGGATCGAGGAGACCGAAGCGGTGCGCAGCGCCGCGATCGAGGCCGGCGTCCACAGCTCCATCGGTTTCAACTACCGGCACGCTCCCGCCGTCGAGCACGCCCGCGAGCTGGTGGCGAAAGGCAAGCTGGGCCGCATCACCAACGTCCGCGCCGAGTTCCTCGCCGGCTACTCAGCCGAACCCAACGGCGCCCTGTCCTGGCGCTTCGACCGCAAGCTCGCCGGCAGCGGCGTGCTGGGCGACCTGTTCAGCCACGCCGCGGACCTGTGCCAGTACGTCGTCGGCCCCATCTCGGACATCACCGCCCTGACCAGTACCGTCCACACCGAACGGCCGAAACTGGCCATGGGCCAAGGCACCCACTTCGCGGTGATCGAAGGCGGCGAAATGGGGCCCGTGGAGAACGAGGACTACGCGGCCGCCCTGGTGCGTTTCGGCGCCGGTGCCGGCGGCGCGGTGGGCACCATCGAATCCTCCCGTGTGGCGGTGGGCCGGGACTGCGGCTACCGCCTGGAGGTCTACGGCACCGAGGGCTCCCTGAAATGGGACTTCGAGCGGATGAACGAACTCCAGGTGGTGCTGGGCCGCAACAACGACGAACAGGGCTACACCACCGTGACCGGCAGTCCGCGGCACGGGGACTACGCGCGGTTCCAGCCCGGACCCGGCTGTGCCATGGGCTTCGACGACCTGAAGGTGATCGAGGCGAAGAAGTTCCTGGTGGCCGTCACCGGCGGGGAACAGCTGAACTCCAACATCCACGACGCCGCCTCGGCAGCCGCGATCGTCTCCGCGGCGGAAGCCTCCGCTGCGGACGGGCAATGGAAGGCCGTTCCGCTGCTGGACGGCACCACCGCTGCCGGCGTTTGAGCTGCCCCGCCTCAGGCCGTTGAGTGCTCAGTTGTGGCGGGTATTTCCGCGGAAAAGCCGCCACGATTGAGCACTCAAGGGGGACCGATTGTGGGTTTATCCACATAGGCGGATTGGGTCCTCCAGCCCCGCGGGCTTGGCTGTTCTGATGAGCCCATGCGTCTTTCCGAATTGCCGGGTCTGTTCAGGACCGCCTCATTCACCACGTCCGAAGCCACGGCTGCCGGCCTGAGCCGCAGCAGGCTGCGAGCCAAAGACCTTGCCGCCCCGTCGCGGGGAATCCGGGCACCGGACAGCGAGCTGCCCGGACTCCTGGAAAGCCTGCGTGGATATACGGCCTCGGACGATCAGACCGTGGTTTCCGAGATTACCGCCGCGAAGGCAGGCGGTATCCCGTTGCCTGGCTGGGTCGATGACCGGATCCACCTCTCCCGGACGCGAGGCGGGACGCATCCACGCCGGAGAGGCACGGTGGGTCACCGGACACTCTTGCTTCCGGGCGAAGTGATCATGGTCAACGGGGTGCGGATCACCTCACCGGCCAGGACTTGGCTGGACCTGTCGCACCACCTTCCCCTGTATGACCTCGTGGCCGCCGGCGACTACCTCGTCAACCGTCATGGCCCGGACCATCCCTTCCCAAGGGAACCGATCTGTACTTTGGACGAGTTGCGCGCAGTCACCATGAAACACCCCAAGAAGAAAGGGAAGGTTCAAGCGCTTTCCGCGTTGGACCTCATCCGTCCCGGCGCGGATTCGCCGCAGGAGACGAAGATGCGGCTGCTGTTGAGAGACCATGGCCTGCCGGAGCCGGAGCTTAATGTCGTTCTGTTCGACGATGGCGGGTTTCCGGTTCTCTGGCCGGATGCGGCTTACCGGTCTTACAGGATCAGCCTTCAGTACGACGGGGGTGTCCATGGCGATGAGCTGCAGTACCAGAAGGACATCGACCGTGGAGCCCGGACCGCCAGGCTCGGCTGGACCGAGGTCCGCATCAGCGCCAAGGACCTAAAGGGAATGCGGCCGCCGGTCGTGGCGAAGGTCCGGGAGGCTCTGCGGCGCACCGGCGAGCGTTGAGTGCTCAGTTGTGGCAGGTATTTCCGCTGAAAAGCCGCCACAAATGAGCACTCAAGGGGTGCGGTGGCCGTTGCGGCACGCCTCCACGAAGGCCCGGAACGGCGCCAGCCGCTGTTCGTCCGGCAAGCGCGCGGCCTCCGGATGCCACTGCATGGACACCACCCAACGCTGGGGGTCCTCCAGGCCTTCGATGGTGCCGTCGTCGGCCACCGCCGTCACCACCAGGCCGTCACCCACCCGCGCGACGGCCTGGTGGTGGCCCGACGCGATCCGCACCGTCGTGGCCGGGCGCCCCGCCGGCGCGCCTTCTCCGGCCGCCCCGTACAGGCCGGCGAGCCGGGAGCCCGCGGTCAGCCCGACGTCGTGCCACGCCCAGGAATTCTCGGCCCAGGTGTCCTCGACCTCCGCCGCCGGTTCCGCCGCCGCCGCCTCCGCCGGTTCCTCCGCCGCCGCGGCCTCCGCCGCCGGTTCCTCCGCCGCCGGGTCCGCGGCCGCCGCGATCCGGTGCGCAACCTCTGAGGGGTGCATGTCCTGGATGAGGGTGCCGCCGTAGAGCACGTTCAGGAGCTGGTGGCCGCGGCAGATGCCCAGCACCGGGATCCCGGCCGCGATGCCCGCTTTGCCCACCGCGATGTCGAGCTCGTCCTGGGCGGTGTTGACGTCGTACAGCGCCGGGCCGGGCTCCTCGCCGTAGAGGCCGGGGTCGAGGTCGCCGCCGCCGGGAAGCAGGACGCCGTCGAGTCCGCGGACATCGCCCGCGGAATCGCCGGCAGAATCCAGCAACACCGTCTCCGCGCCGGCCCTGTGGAGCAGTTCCACGATGAATCCGAAGAGTCCGTTGGCCTTGCCGACGCGCGGATCGGCGCCCTCGGAACTGCTGAGCCGGACCGGGATGCCGATGCGCGGGGAACCGTGTGAAGGCTGCATCTGCCCATTCTGCTACGGAGCCGCCCGGAAAGGACCAGCAAATGCCTAAGCTGATCGAATGACACCATCCGGCCGCCTGAACCGTGGCAGCTTGAAAGCGAGCCCGCGCACCCTCGACGTCGAGAGCGTGGCGCATTTCGACAGGCTGGTCAGTGCCGGTGCCGGAACGATGCACGGCTGGCACGCCCAGTCGCTGGACCTGCGCGGCCGGAGCCGCGAACTCAGTGCCCTCGACGCCCAGGGCGCCATCTTCCTCGGCTGCACGTTCGACGCCGGTGTGGAGGACAGCCTGCGCAGCCGCGGCGCCCTGATCTTCCCGAAGTTGCGCGGCATCCCCTTCAACCCGTACCGGGGGAGCCTGTACACCGCGGCCGAACTCTACGAGGACATCGCCGGGCACGAATACGAGGCAACCCCGGACGCCAGGATCTACCAGTGGAGCATCCTGCCCGGCCAGCGCACCAGCCTCGATGCGACCCTCGCCGCTGCCCTGCACGACCACGCCATCGGCGACGCCCTGGACGAAGCCCTGGCCAACGGGGACTTCGCCGGTACCCGGCTGGTGGGCGTGATGGGCGGCCATGCGGCCCGGCGCGGCACCGCGGACTACGCCGACGCCGCGCGGCTCGGCCGGCTCCTCGCCCGTTCCGGCCTCACGGTGGCCACCGGCGGCGGTCCCGGCGCTATGGAAGCCGCCAACTGCGGCGCCTACCTCAGCGGACTGCCCGACGGCGACTTCACCGCCGCGCTCGGAAGCCTCGCCGCCGCGCCGGGCTTCCGGCCCTCGGTGACGGACTGGGCGCGGACGGCGGCCGCCGTCGTCGGGCAACACCCGGGAGGGACCGCGACACTGGGCATTCCCACCTGGTTCTACGGCCACGAGCCGCCCAATCTTTTCGCCACCCACATCGCCAAGTACTTCGCGAACTCGGTGCGCGAGGCGATCCTGCTGCAACTGTGCACGGGCGGGATCGTGTTCCTGCCCGGCTCGGCCGGCACGGTGCAGGAGATCTTCCAGGACGCCTGCGAAAACTACTATGGTGCGCCGGAAACCATCACCCCGATGGTGCTGGTGGGGCGCGGATACTGGCAGGAGACGTACCCGGCCTGGCCCATGCTGCAGGCGCTCGCCGCGGGAAAACCGATGGCCGGCCGCATCCACCTCGTGGATACCGTGGAGGAGGCGCTCGCGGTCCTGGCCTAGCCACCCTACCGGGGTGCGGACATGTCCGCTCCGGGCCGCGGCCAGTGGACCTATCGCTCATATGTCCACTGGCCGCGGTGAAGAAGGGACATGTCCCGCGGAGGATCAGGCTCCGACGATGTTGTGCTCCGGGCCGAAGCCGAACTTGGTAATGTTCTCCACCGAGTCCTCGCCGATCACCAGGATGTCGTGCTCGCGGTATCCGCCGGCGCCCGGGAGTCCGTCGGCAACGGTGATCATCGGCTCCATGGAGACCACCATGCCCGGCTCGAGGACGGTCTCGATGTCCTCGCGCAGCTCGAGGCCCGCCTCCCGGCCGTAGTAGTGGGAGAGGACGCCGAAGGAGTGGCCGTAGCCGAAGGTACGGTTGGGCAGGAGGCCGTAGCCGATGTAGATCTCGTTGAGCTCGGCGGCGATGTCCTTGCAGACTGCGCCGGGCTTGATGAGCTCGAGGCCGCGGCGGTGCACCTCGACGTTGATGTTCCAGAGCTCGAGCGAGCGCTCGTCCGGCTGGCCGAGGAAGAGGGTGCGTTCCAGGGCGGTGTAGTAGCCGGAGGTCATGGGGAAGCAGTTGAGGGAGAGGATGTCGCCCTTCTCCAGCCTGCGGGTGGTGGCCCAGTTGTGGGCGCCGTCGGTGTTGATGCCGGACTGGAACCAGACCCAGGTGTCGCGGACTTCGCGGTCCGGGAACGTCCGGGCGATCTCGTGGACCATGGCCTCAGTGCCGATCAGGGCCACCTCGTACTCGGTGATGCCTTCGCGGATCGCGTTGCGGATGGCCTCGCCGCCGAGGTCGCCGATGCGGGCGCCGTGCTTGATGACCTCGATCTCCTCGGCGGACTTGATCATGCGCTGGCGCATGGCGTCCTGGGAGACGTCGAGGAGTTCCGCGCCCGGGAACGCGGCGGCGAGCTTCTCGCGGGTCAGGGTGGGCAGGGCGTCGTCCTCGACGCCCAGGCGGGTGGCCTTGACGCCGCGCTGGCGCAGCGCTTCCTGGATGCCGAAGTAGAAGTTGTCGCGGCGCCAGTCGGTGTAGACGATGTTCTCGCCGTACGAGGTGCGCCACGGCATGCCGGCGTCGATGTTCGCCGTGATGGTGACCGAATCCTCGGCGGTGACCACCAGGGCGTAGTTGCGGCCGAAGGTCGTGTAGAGGAAGTCCGAGTAGTACTTGATGCCGTGGTACGAGGTCAGGACGACGGCGTCCAGCGACTTCGCGGCCATGATCCGGCGGAGGCCGGCCAGGCGGCGTTCGAATTCCGCATCCGAGAAGGTGAGCTTGCCCTTGCTGCCGTTGTGCAGGACCTTGAGGCGCTCGAGTTCGGTGACGTTCGTGACGGTGGTGTCGACGGACATGGTGTGTCTCCTTTTCAGGGGTTGTGTTGCGTGGGTGATGGAAATTGGTGGTTGCCGTGCAGCTACCGCGCGGCGAGTTCGGCGCTGATCGCCTCGGCGAGGGCCTTGGAAGTCCGCTCGAGCAGGAGCTGCCCGGCGGCCTCCGAGGCGGACTTGGCGGAGGAGAGGCAGCCCGATGCGGGCGTGAGTTCGGCCCGGACCGGCAGGACGTCGTAGCGGGGCAACTGCGCGGCCGGCAGGTCCATGACGCGCTCCAGGCGGACGAGTTCGGGGTGCAGGTGCAGCATGAGGGAAGTCTCCAGGACGCCGCCGTGCTCCACGTCCCAGCCCGGGAAGGAGCCGCGGTAGATCTCCTCGATGGTGTCCTCGTCGACGAAGTCCCAGTACGAGAGCAGGATGGCGGACACGTCCTGGCCGCGCCGTGCCAGTTCGGCCGTGGCCTGTTCGATTCCCTCGTAGAGGAACTGGTAATTCTCGAAGTGGCCGTTGAGGAACACGAGCCGGCGTGCGCCGTGCCGGGCGAACTCGAGTGTGAGCGTCCTGGCGATCGAGATCAGCGTCGTCGCGTCGAGGCTGGTGGTGCCGCCCAGGTGGTTCCCGCCGCCCGAACGCTGCTGCGACTTGTACCCATACACGACCGGCGCAGCGACGAGGCCCCCAATGACCCCGGCGAGACGGGCGCTCATGGCCTTGGACAGGATGACGTCGGTGTTGAGCGGCAGGTGCGGTCCGTGCTGCTCGATCGAGCCGACCGGAATGATGACCGGCGCGCCGTCCGCGATGGCTTCGCGGTAGGTGAACGCGTCGAGCTCCTCCATGAGGACGCTGCGGGGCATGGTTTTCTCCTTGAATGCGGTGCGGGAAGGCATGCGGGATCGGGGCGGCGGCGGGTCGTGGACCCGCCGCCGCCGGGATCCGGGAAG
>NZ_QYLP01000085.1 GCF_003614925.1 Arthrobacter celericrescens | reverse complement strand
CCCCGCTGTCCTGGACAGCGCGAACGTACAGTTGAGGCCCCGGAATCCGCGGATTCCGGGGCCTCAACTGTACGTTCGCGCTTGTTGTGCGGGGGGTCCGGGTTCAGTAGCCGGACGTGCCGATGAAGACGTTGATGAACGCGAAGAAAATGCTCGCCGCCACGGCAATGTAGAGCAGTGCCACGATGATCCAGCCGTAGTCGCCCAGCACCTTCACCAGCCCGGCCGGTGCCGGGATGACGCCGTGCACCACGTTGCGGATGGTGACGAAGACGAACAGCGGGATCATGCACGCCCACACCACCATGCAGAACGGGCACAGGATGTGGATGACGTAGAGCGCCTGCGACCACAGCCAGACAATGAAGATGAAGCCCAGCGTCACCCCGGTCTGCAGGCCGATCCAGTACCAGCGCGCCAGCTTGCCACCGGCGAACAGGGCCATCGCCGTCGTGATGATCACGGCGAACGCCACGATTCCGATGAACATGTTGGGGAAACCGAACACCGAACTCTGCGGCGTCTTCATCACGTCACCGCAGGAGACCCACGGGTTGATGTCGCACACGGTGGCATGGTTGGGATCCGCGAGCACCTGGAGCTTCTCCAGGACCAGGGCGCCGGACGCCAGCCAGGCGATGGCGCCGGTCGCCAGCAGGAGCCAGGCGAACGGGATGTCGCGGGCCATCCGTGGCAACTGCGCCTCCGCCCGGGAAAGTCCACCCGGGGAGGCGCTTGCGGGGGCCAGGTTGTCGCTGGCGGGGCTTGGCATGGGTGATGGTCCCTTTCTGCTTGGCGCGGACCGCAGGTGCTCTCGGCTCCGGTGCCGCTCTCTGGGAGGATTGTAGCGCCGCTGGCTTGACGCAACGTCCAGCCGGACGCACTCAGTTCCGTCCTTCCGGGCAGGTGTGTGAGAGAATGAACGTGGTCGGAGCCCGTTCCACATGCGGAATCCGGTCCGGCATCTTGCTCCCAAGACCGCCAGCCCTGAGCAGGGCATGCCCGGAAAACAGCTTCCCGGCACGCCCGCCATGGCATGGGACGGCACCTGGTTGTGGTACTAGAACAACGGGTTCGCAGCAGAGCCGGCTTTCCGTGTTTGCCGCACCCCCACGCTGGTGCGAACCGGAAAGACAACTGACGACTTCTGTCAACGCCTGCGGGTTTTGACAATATGTGCCCCACTGGGCGCCGGATGTGGCGGTCGCACAAGGGCAGGAGTGTTGCCACTTATGGATAACGATCAAGCAGTACCAGCCGTGGAGGATGCGGCACCGGCGGCCGAAGAGGCACCGAAGAAGACCACCAGGACCCGGCGCAAGGCCGCTCCGAAGACGGAGGCTCCCATTGAAGCCACGGCGTCCCCGGATGCGGAAACCGGGGAAGCGCCCAAGGCCCCGGTCCGGCGCAGCCGGGCCCGCAAGAAGGTCGAGACCGCTGAGCCGCTTCCGGCTTTCGCCGGGAACGCCGATGAGGCCGCGTCCGAAACCCCGGCTGAACCGGCCCCTGCCGAAGCCGGGCCGGCTCCCGCCGAAGCGGAAGCCGCGCCGGAAAAGCCGGTCCGCCGTCGTCGGACAGCCAAGGCCAAGGCAGCCACCGAGGAAGCCGCCCCTGCCGAGGAAGCAGCAGCGCCTGCGGCCGCCGTCGAAGAACCCGAGGCAACGGAAACTCCCGGGACCGCTTCCGAAGAAGCAGCCCCCGCTGACGAAGAAGCCGCCACGGAGGAGGCGGCGAGCCCCCTTGCGTCGCTTTTCCTGGAACCGGCATCGGCCACGTCCATGATCTTCCAGGCACCGGACCTGAGCACCGTTGTCCGCCCGGCCCCGGCCGCCGCGGACGAGGACGAGGCGGAAGGGGACGACGAGGACAACGAACTCGGAGAGGGCGGCAGCCGCCGTCGCCGCCGCAGCCGGGGCCGTCGCGGACGCCGCGGCACCGAGCGTGAGGACGGGAGCGACGAAGAAGGCGAAACGTCCGACGACGACGGCGAGGCCGCCGAGGCGCTCGAGGACGGCGTGACCTCGCGCCGCCGCCGTCGCCGCCGCCGCGGCGACCAGGACCTTGAGCTCAGCGGCGGCGGGGAAGACGACCCGCCCAACACCGTGACCCGGGTCCGTGCCCCGCGCACCCACACCGAAAGCGCCGGACCCGACCGCGTCACCAGCGTCAAGGGCTCCACCCGCCTGGAAGCAAAGAAGCAGCGCCGCCGCGAATCCCGCGAAACCGGCCGCCGCCGCCAGGTCATCACCGAAGCCGAGTTCCTGGCCCGCCGGGAATCGGTGGACCGCCAGATGATCGTGCGCCAGCGCGACGACAGGATCCAGATCGGCGTCCTCGAAGACGGTGTCCTGGCCGAGCACTTCGTGTCCAAGACCCAGCAGGATTCCCTGATCGGCAACGTCTACCTGGGCAAGGTCCAGAACGTGCTGCCGTCCATGGAAGCGGCATTCGTCGATATCGGACGCGGCCGCAATGCCGTGCTGTACGCCGGCGAGGTCAACTGGGACGCCGTCACGCTCGAAGGCAAGCCGCGCCGCATCGAAAACGCGCTGAAGTCCGGTGACTCCGTCCTGGTCCAGGTCACCAAGGACCCGGTGGGCCACAAGGGTGCCCGCCTGACCAGCCAGATCTCCCTTCCGGGCCGGTACCTCGTGTACGTGCCCGGCGGCTCGATGACGGGCATCTCACGCAAACTGCCCGACGTCGAACGCAACCGGCTCAAGCGCATCCTCAAGGACCGCCTCCCGGAGAACGCCGGCGTGATCGTCCGCACCGCGGCCGAAGGGGCGTCCGAGGAAGAACTGACGCACGACATCAACCGCCTGCGCGCGCAGTGGGAAGGCATCGAGGGCCAGTCGAGCTCCAGCAAGGTCCTGGCCCCCGAGTTGCTGTACGGCGAACCGGACCTCACCATCAAGGTGGTCCGCGACGTCTTCAACGAGGACTTCTCCAAGCTGATCGTCTCCGGCGAAGAGGCGTGGGACACCATCGAGGCCTACGTTACGTACGTGGCGCCGGACCTCGTGGGACGCCTGGAAAAGTGGACCTCGGAGCAGGACATCTTTGCTGCCTGGCGCGTGGACGAGCAGATCCACAAAGCCCTGGAACGCAAGGTCTTCCTGCCCTCCGGCGGTTCCCTGGTGATCGACCGCACCGAAGCGATGACCGTGGTGGACGTCAACACCGGCAAGTTCACCGGCAGCGGCGGCAACCTCGAAGAGACCGTCACCAAGAACAACCTGGAAGCGGCCGAAGAGGTGGTCCGCCAGCTGCGCCTGCGCGACATCGGCGGCATCATCGTGATCGACTTCATCGACATGGTGCTCGAATCCAACCGCGACCTCGTGTTGCGCCGCCTGGTCGAGTGCCTGGGCCGCGACCGCACCAAGCACCAGGTGGCCGAAGTGACGTCCCTGGGCCTGGTCCAGATGACCCGCAAGCGGATGGGCACCGGCCTCCTCGAGGTCTTCGGCGAGCAGTGCGAAACGTGCGCGGGGCGCGGCGTGGTCACCCACGACGAACCGGTGGAGCACCGCCGCGCCAACGTGGTGGCGGCCGAACACCACCGCCCGCACACCGAGGCCGGACAGCAGCCTGCCCGCACGGAGCGCAAGCGCCGCCGCGGCAAGGGCGGGGGACAGGCGCCCGTCGAGGCCCCGCCCGCGCCGCCCGCACCGGAGCCTGCAGTTGACGCCCAGCGCCAGGCCAAGGCTGACGCGACGCGCGCCGCGTTCGCCAACATCGCCGCCGCCGCGCATGCCGCGCACTTGCACGACGACGAACTCCACGCCGCCGAAGCCCTTGCCGCGGCGGCCGCTGCTGAAGCCTCCGAAGGCGGTCCCGCTGCCCGTGGTGCCTCCGGACCTGCCGACACCGGCGCGGCCTCGGCGGCGGCCCCGGCGGCTTCCAGTGCACCGGTGCTGCCTGTCCTTCGTTTCGGCGGAGAGGAAGTGGCGCTGCCGCTGGCCATCCACCACGAGGAACCCGCTCGAAGCGAGCCCGCGATGAGCCTGGACCTGCTCGCCCAGGCATTCGCCGGCCTCGGCCGGGAGGCTGCCGCCGGCGACGCTCCGGACACAGCGTCCGCAGGGGTCGACGCCGGCGACCTTCCCCGCAGCCGCCGGAGCCGCCGCAGCCGGAGCGCGAGCCGTGCCCAGGGCGCAGCCAACGCCACGACGGTGGAACAGCACACGACCACCGGCGCCAGCGGCGGTACCGCCCACGAGGCCAAGGCCCCGGCGGCGCTGCCGGACAACGCCGCGAAGCAGCCGGTAAAGAAGGCCGCCGATGAACCGATCATCCTCGGCGTCGGCGTTCCCAAGTCCGAGCTCTAGGAAGCCGGTTTCCTGACCGTGCAGGCCCCGTTGCCCCCGCTTTATCGCGTGAGGCAACGGGGCTTTTGCCTTTCCCGGGTCTCATTCCCGCCATGGCCGCTGTGGCTGGGGACCGGGCAAGGCGGGCCGTTAGACTTGGAACCCTGACACGGGGTGCCGCGCACCGATGCCGGCTGAGACCAGACCCGTTGAACCTGCCCGGTTAGTACCGGCGAAGGGATGTCCGTTTCATGGCACTCGCACCGCTTACTCCCGTCTACCCGCTTGACGCCGCTGCTCCCCGGCCGCCCCGCGTTCTCAGTATCGCGGGGTCCGACCCCTCGGGCGGCGCCGGAATCCAGGCGGACCTCAAGAGCATCGCGGCCAACGGCGGCTACGGCATGGCCGCGATCACCGCGCTGACCGCACAGAACACCAAGGGCGTGCGCTCCGTCCACGTCCCGCCCGTCGGGTTCCTGCGCGAGCAACTGGAAGCGATCAGCGACGACATCACGGTGGACGCCGTCAAGATCGGCATGCTGGGCGACGCCGAGGTGATCGGGGAAGTGCGACGCTGGCTCGGCGAGGTGCGCCCCGCCGTCGTCGTCCTCGACCCGGTGATGATCGCCACCAGTGGCGACCGGCTGCTGGAGAGATCCGCGGAGGAAGCCCTCCGGGGCCTGCTCCCGCTGGCCGACCTGATCACCCCGAACCTGCCCGAGCTGGCCATGCTGTTGGGCGAGGACGAAGCCCGTGACTGGGTTTCGGCCCTGGCGCAGGGCAAGCGCCTCGCAGCGTCCACCGGGAGCACCGTGCTGGTCAAGGGAGGACACCTGGCCGGCGAAGAGTGCCCCGACGCCCTGGTGAACACCACCGGCCTGCTCAGCCAGGACGTGGTGGAGGTTCCCGGGCCGAGGGTGGCCACCAGCAACAGCCACGGCACGGGGTGCTCGCTGTCGTCCGCCATGGCCACCGCCAAGGCACGGCTGGGCAGCTGGGAGGAGGCCCTGCGCGAGGTGAAGCCATGGCTGCAGGAAGCCCTCGCCCGTTCGGCGGACCTGGAAGTGGGCCAAGGCAATGGACCCGTCCACCACTTCCACGCACAGGAACAGCTGCGCCCAGGCGGCTTCGCCGCCCAGCTGCGCCCAGGCGGCTTCGCCGCCCAGCTGTGGGACGCGGCGGAACTGGAACTCGCGGAAATCCACGCCCTGGAGTTCATTGGCGGACTACAGTCCGGGGCGCTGTCGAAGGAACACTTCGGCTACTACCTGGCCCAGGACGCCCTCTATTTGAACGGGTACTCCAGGGTCCTGGCCCGGGCCGGTGCGCTGGCGCCAAGCGAAGACGAACAGCTGTTCTGGGCGAAAGGCTCCCAGCAGTGCCTGGAAGTTGAATCGGAGTTGCACCGCAACTGGCTCGGCGGCCGGATGGCCACGGAGAGCGGCCCCGTCACGAAAGCCTATGTTGACCACCTGATCGCTGCTTCGGCGTCGGGGAGCTACGGGGTGCTGGTCGCGGCCATCCTGCCGTGCTATTGGCTATACGCCGAAGTCGGCCAGCGCCTGCACCATGAATTCGTCGCCGCGGGGGAGCCCGCCGGCCACCCGTACGCGGACTGGCTGCGGACCTACGCGGACGAAGCCTTCGCCGAGGCTACCCGGAAGGCGATCGACGTCGTCGACGGCGCCGCGCGCGCGGCGTCCGCGGCCGAACGGGCAGCCATGCACGAGGCGTTCGTCCAGTCCTGCCGCTACGAGACGGCGTTCTTCGACGCACCGCGGCTGCACGCCTGAGCGTGGGCTTCCCAGCGTGTCGAGAGGTGCCTGCACGGCTGCGGGTCCCGCAAACGGTAGACTGTCCGGGCACGGTTCCGGATGGCGGCATGGTCGCTGTGGCAGCGATCACACGGCACGCTCCGGACCCGGCCTCATTTGCAGCCGAAGGCGAAACTAGCGTAATCTAGATCTTCGGTGCTTACGCCAACACTTGGGTTATGCCCCCTGGATCTGTTCAGGGATGACTCACGGGCTTCTTTCCTGGAGTTCACGGCGTTGAGGCACAGCGTGAATCAGGAGCAATAAGGCTCCGGGGTTCCGCACGCAAATTTTGTAAGAAACGTCGAGAGAAGTGAGTGCCCAAGTGGTGTACGCGATTGTCCGCGCAGGCGGCCGCCAAGAAAAGGTTTCCGTTGGAGACTACGTAACCCTCAACCGCGTCCCCGGTGAAGTCGGAAGCACCCTCGAGCTGCCCGCACTGCTCCTGGTTGACGGCGACAAGGTCACCTCCGCTGCTGCGGACCTGGCCAAGGTCAAGGTTACGGCTGAGATCCTCGAAGACCTCCGTGGTCCGAAGATCGTCATCCAGAAGTTCAAGAACAAGACCGGCTACAAGAAGCGCCAGGGTCACCGTCAGGAACTGACCAAGATCAAGATCACCGGCATCAAGTAACCACTGGTTGCTTTCCGGGTTTCACCAGATTTCCCAAAACCTTAAAGGCAGGCATTTCAAATGGCACATAAAAAGGGCGCGAGCTCCACTCGCAACGGTCGTGACTCCAACGCACAGCGCCTCGGCGTGAAGCGCTTCGGCGGCCAGGTTGTTTCCGCCGGCGAGATCATCGTCCGCCAGCGCGGCACCCACTTCCACCCGGGCGCAGGCGTCGGCCGCGGTGGCGACGACACCCTGTTCGCTCTGCAGGCCGGTGCTGTCGAATTCGGCACCCGTCGCGGCCGCCGTGTCGTGAACATCGTTGCTGCTGCAGCTGCAGAGTAACAACACATTCTGAACGGGTGGAGCGGGCCAGGCGGCCCGCTCCACTTGTCTTTTAACAGCATTAGAATCTTTTAGAGTTTTTGCATACACAGAGGAGAAAATCGTGGCCACCTTCGTAGACCGGGTAGTACTTCACGTATCCGGCGGAACAGGCGGCCACGGCTGTGTATCGGTCAAGCGGGAGAAGTTCAAGCCGCTCGGCGGTCCCGACGGCGGCAACGGCGGCAACGGCGGCGACGTGATCCTGCGCGTCGACGGACAGACCACCACGCTGCTCGATTACCACCACGCCCCGCACCGGCACGCCACTAACGGCGGTCCCGGCATGGGCGACTGGCGCGGCGGCAAGAACGGCGAAACCCTCGTGCTGCCGGTTCCGGACGGCACTGTCGTCAAGAGCAAGGACGGCACCGTGCTGGCCGACCTGGTTGGGGTCGGCGCCGAATACCTGGCTGCTGCCGGCGGCATCGGTGGCCTCGGCAACGCCTCACTGTCCTCCCAGAAGCGCAAGGCCCCCGGGTTCGCACTCCTTGGCATCGAGGGTGAAGCCAGCGACATCGTCCTGGAACTGAAATCGATTGCCGACATCGCCCTGGTCGGCTTCCCTTCGGCCGGCAAGTCCAGCCTCATCGCCGCCATGTCTGCGGCGCGGCCTAAGATTGCCGACTACCCGTTCACCACCCTCGTACCGAACCTGGGTGTGGTGCAAGCCGGCGACGTCCGCTTCACCATCGCCGATGTCCCGGGCCTGATCGAGGGCGCCAGCGAAGGCAAGGGGCTGGGCCATAACTTCCTGCGCCACGTTGAACGCTGCGCCGCACTGGTCCACGTGCTGGACTGCGGAACCCTCGAATCCGACCGCGATCCGCTGTCCGACCTCGCCATCATCGAGGCCGAGCTCGAGAAATACGCCGTCGACATGAGCTACGCCGGCACTGACGGCGAAGTGGTCCCGCTGAACGAGCGCCCCAAGCTGGTGGTGCTGAACAAGGTCGACCTGCCCGACGGCAAGGACATGGCCGAGTTCGTGCGCCCGGACCTCGAGGCCCGCGGCTACCGCGTCTTCGAAGTTTCCGCCACCAGCCACGAAGGTCTCCGCCCCCTGAGCTTCGCGATGGCCGGAATCGTCCAGGCCGCCCGCGACGCCGTCAAGGCGGCTCCGCCGAAGGTTGCCGCCCCGGTGCTGCGCCCGCGCGCCGTCAACGAGACCGGCTTCACCATCCGCCGCGAGGAGAAGAACCTCGAGCCGCTCTTCCGCGTGCTCGGGGAAAAGCCCGTGCGCTGGGTCAAGCAGACCGACTTCACCAACGAAGAAGCCATCGGCTACCTGGCGGACCGCCTGGCGAAGCTCGGCATCGAAACCGAGCTCTTCAAGATGGGTGCCAAGCCCGGCGACACCGTGGTGATCGGTGGCGAGGACGGGGTCGTGTTCGACTGGGAACCCACCATGATGGCCGGTGCGGAACTGCTTGCCACCCCGCGCGGCACCGACATCCGTATTGCAGACATCGGCGACCGCCCCACCCGTTCCCAGAAGCGCGAAGAGCAGATCGAACGCCGCGAGGCCAAGGCCGCGGCGCGCGCCGAACTGGAGGCCGAGCGCAAGGCGGGCATCTGGACCGAGTCCGTCAGCCGCCGTCGTGCCGCCCGCCCGGTGACGGAACGCGGGCTGGAAGACGGCAATGACGACTAGCGCGGAAGCGGTCTTCGCCGCGGCGGACAGCGCTGAACGAGAGGCCCTGGCCACGGCCAAGCGGATCGTGGTAAAGGTCGGTTCCTCGTCCCTGACCAGCATCAAGGGCGGCATCTCGGAGCGCTCTCTGACGGCGCTCGTGGATGCCCTGGCACGCAAGCGGAACGCCGGCAGCGAAATCATCCTGGTGTCCTCGGGCGCCATCGCCGCCGGGCTCGCACCGCTGGGCCTGGCCAAGCGACCCAAGGACCTGGCCACCCAGCAGGCGGCGGCCAGCGTAGGGCAGGGCCTGCTGATGGCCCGCTACACCCAGGCGTTCTCCGCCCACGGCGTGACCGTCAGCCAGGTGCTGCTCACGGCCGACGACCTCATGCGGCGCACCCAGCACAGCAACGCCTACCGTGCCCTGGACCGCCTGCTGAACCTCGGCGTCGTGCCGGTGGTCAACGAAAACGACACCGTGGCCACGCACGAGATCCGCTTCGGCGACAACGACCGCCTGGCCGCGCTCGTGGCGCACCTGGTGCGCGCGGACGCGCTCGTGCTGCTGTCCGACGTCGACGCCCTCTACGACGGACCACCCGCCAAGGGTGCCAAGCGCATCCCCCTGGTCACCGGCCCTGCGGACCTCGAAGGGGTCACCATCGGCAAGGCCGGCAAGGCCGGCGTCGGGACCGGTGGCATGATGACCAAGGTCGAGGCGGCCAGCATCGCCGCCGGGTCCGGGATCCACGCCCTCGTCACCTCCACCGCCAACGCCGCCGCGGCACTGACCGGCGAGGACGTCGGCACCTGGTTCGCCGTGAACGGCGGGCGGAAGCCCGTCCGGCTGCTCTGGCTGGCGCACCTGGCCTCCGTGCGCGGCCGCCTGGTGCTCGACGACGGCGCCGTCCGGGCCGTGCGCGACCGCCACACTTCGCTGCTGCCCGCCGGAATTTCTGCCGTGGCCGGCGATTTCGAGGCCGGGGACCCTGTGGAAATGGTGGCCGGCGACGGAACCGTGATCGCACGTGGCCTGGTCAACTACTCTGCCGAGGAACTTCCGCGCATGCTCGGCCGCTCCACGAAGGAACTCGCCAGGGAACTGGGCAGCGGATATGACCGCGTTGTTGTCCATGTTGACGACCTCGTTCTGGTCCCGTAGCAGGCTCCACTAAACTTGGACCATGACTGAAGCACTGACTCCCCAGGCCGTTTCCGACGCAGCAACCACCGGAGCCGTCTCCGGTGCCGTTCCGCCGGCGGAAACCCCGGAGTCGCTGGCGCCCGGGAAACTTGATGCACAGGAGCTTGAGGCGGCCGTGCACGCCATCGCCGACCGCTCCCGCAAGGCCGCGCGCCGCATGGCGCAGGCGAACCGGGCATGGAAGGACCGCGCGCTGCGGGCAATTGCCGACGCGCTGGTGGAACGCCAGGCCGCCGTCCTCGCCGCCAACGCCAAGGACGTCGAGGCCGGCCGGGCCAACGGCACGTCCAAGGCCCTGCTGGACCGGCTCTCCCTGACCCCTGCCCGAATCGAAGGCCTCGTGGCCGCCCTGGAAAACCTCGCCGGCCTGCCCGATCCCGTGGGCAACGTGGTCCGCGGCCAGACGCTGCCCAACGGCCTCCGCCTGCGCCAGGTCAACGTGCCCATGGGCGTCGTCGCGGCGATCTACGAAGCCCGCCCCAACGTCACCGTGGACATCGCCGGCCTGGCCCTGAAGAGCGGCAACGCCGTGATCCTGCGCGGCGGCTCGGCTGCGGCGCACACCAACGCTGCCCTCGTAGTGATCCTGCGCGAAGCCCTTGAGTCGGTGGGCCTGCCCGCCGACGCCGTCCAGACGGTGGACCAGTATGGGCGTGAAGGCGCCAACGTGCTGATGCGCGCCCGCGGCCGGGTCGACGTCCTCATTCCGCGCGGCGGCCGGGACCTCATCCAGACTGTCGTGAACAATTCCTCGGTGCCGGTCATCGAAACCGGTGAGGGGAACGTGCACATCTTCATCGACGAGTCCGCCGGTGAGGACATGGCCGTGGAGATCCTGCTCAACGCCAAGACCCAGCGGCCCAGCGTCTGCAACACGGTGGAGACCCTGTTGGTCCACTCCGGGTCCACCGTGCTGCCCGCCGTCGCCTCCGCACTGAAGGCTGCCGGCGTCACGCTGCATGTAGACGACCGCGTGGCCCAGGCCCTCGCAGGCACGGTGGAGACCGTGCCGGCCGACGATGACGACTGGGCCACCGAATACATGGACCTGGACCTTGCCGTGGCCATGGTGGACAGCCTGGACGCCGCGGTGGGCCACATCCGCAAGTGGACCACCGGCCACACCGAAGCGATCCTGACGAACAACCTCGCCAACGCCGAGAAGTTCATCGCCGAGATCGACTCCGCGGCCGTGATCGTCAACGCCTCCACCCGCTTCACCGACGGCGGGGAGCTTGGCCTCGGTGCCGAGGTGGGCATCTCCACCCAGAAGCTGCACGCCCGCGGTCCCATGGGCCTGACGGAACTGACCACCACCAAGTGGATCGTCCAAGGCGAAGGCCAGGTACGGGCCTAGGCAGCGCGGCCGGCGGCGGGCGTTGCCGTAACGCCAACGCTGTAACATAGAACAGAAGTCCGGAGCGGCGGGAGGATCCGCCGTCGAAATCCTTTGTGAACCATTAGGGGAGAACATGCAGTTTCAACAGATCGCCGTTTCCATTGCCGCGCAGGGCGGCGAAGGTGGCCACGAGGAACTGGCCCCGCTGTGGGCCGAGCCGTGGGTCTTCGGCGTCAGCATGTTCGCAATCCTGCTGGTCCTGATGTTCGTCACCCTGTCCTACACCAACCTGGGCAACCGCCACGAGCCGGTGGACGAGCACTCGGATCCGCACCGCCAGCACCCGGCCAAGCACTCAGGGTTTGGCCACTAAGATTTCCGCCGCAAAACCCTTCGAGGTCACGGGTCGCAGGATCCGCCTGGGCGTGATGGGTGGGACGTTCGATCCCATCCATCACGGCCACTTGGTTGCCGCGAGCGAAGTCGCCGCGAAGTTCCACCTCGACGAGGTTGTCTTCGTTCCCACGGGGCAGCCTTGGCAGAAGTCCAGCAAGCAGGTCAGCGAGCCCGAACACCGTTACCTCATGACCGTGATCGCCACGGCGTCGAACCCGAACTTCACGGTCAGCCGCGTGGACGTGGACCGTCCCGGTCCCACCTTCACGATCGACACCCTGAGGGACCTGCGGGCGCTCCGCCCGGACGCCGACCTCTTCTTCATCACCGGCGCCGATGCCCTGGCACAGATCCTGTCCTGGAAGGACGTGGATGAGCTTTGGAAACTGGCGCACTTCGTGGGCGTCACCAGGCCCGGGCACGTGCTCGATGACATGGGCAGGGAAGACGTCAGCCTGCTCGAGGTCCCGGCCATGGCCATTTCCTCGACGGATTGCCGTGCCCGCGTGGCCGACGGCAACCCGGTGTGGTACCTCGTTCCCGACGGCGTGGTGCAGTACATCGCCAAGTACGGGCTTTATGCGGCAAAGCAGCCCGCAGCGTCCGTGCCGTCATTGACCGGACCAGACCGCCGAGCACTTACTGAGTGAGTTTTGAATGAGCCAGGAACAGCCCCCCATCCGCAGCCGGCGTGAACTTCGGCGAGCCCGGGAACAGCACCTGGAACAGACGCCACTGGAACACGTGGCAGGCGCCGGAACGGCTGCCGCGGCCGCCCCGGCCGAGGCACCGAAGAAGTCCGGCCCCGAAACCGGGCGCGTCCGGCGCGTAGCCGACGCGCCGGTTGACGCGACGCCCGGCGCCGAGCGCTCCTCCCAGATCAGGGCCCGCGACCGCGCAGCGCTGCGGGCCATCAAGGAACTCGCAGACAAGGAAGGGCAGCTGTCCAAGGGCGGCCCGCCGACCCGCAGGCAGCTCCGCCTCCAGCAGCTCCAGGAGGAACTTGCTCCGGGCACATCCATGCTTCCCGTGGTCGCGCCGCCAGCAGGGGCAGCTCCCGCCGGTTCGGCCCCGTCTGCCGACGCCCCGGCGTCGGCGCTTCCGGTTGTTCCGCAGGCTGCTCCGGGCGGCAGGCCGGCGCAGTCCGGTCCGTACCGTACAGCTCCCGACGGCGCCATCCGGGTCACTGCCGGGCCTCCCGCTTCCGCTGCGGAACCCGCCGCCGCGGAGCCTCCCGCAGCGCGGCCGGAGATGTCCGTCGAGCAGGCCCTCGCCGCCCGGGAGCTGCTGACGGCACAGGCGCAGAACCAGGCCAACAAGCTCGAACACATTGCCTCGCTGGAGAACGCCTCCGGGGACTCTGCCGACGCGCAGGAAGCTCCCGAGGACCAGCAGGCGCTTGCCCGGCAGATCGCCGAGGCCGAGCGCGAGGCCATCCTCAGCAAGCGTGCAGAGGCCAAACAGAAGCTCGCCGAACAGACGGCCCGTCCGGCCGCCGCCAAGAGCGGACCGGCGACGGCGAACAACCTGGCCATGGTGACGCCGCTGGAGTTCGTCAAGGTTCCGGGCGTCGAGCGCCCCATGATGAAGCCGCCGGCCACCAGCTTCGTCCCTTTGGTGACCTCGGCCGGACCGAAACTGAGCAAGGACCAGGCAGCGGCCGCGAAACAGCGCAGCAAGCGCGGCCGCGCGGCCGTCCTGGCCAGGGCCGAGGCCGCGGCAAAGGCGGCCCGTTCACGGACGGCGGAGGACGCCGTCGTCGATTCCGAGGGAGCGTCACCGGCAGCACCAGTCGCTGCCCGCGCCGCCTACGGGCTCGACCCCCTCGACGCCGCAACGGCCGGGCTGGCGCGTGCGCGCCGGCAGCGGCTGCTCATCCTGTGCCTGGCGGTGGTCGCGGCAGCCGCCGTCATTGCCGGCATCGTGTTCATTGCCAGCGGCATTTCCCGCTGAAGTCCCTCAACGTTGGCAGGCATTTGGCCTGCATCGCATCAACCACCACACAAGGAGTCCCGTGACTGCACATGAATCATCCATCGTCCTGGCCCGCCACGCCGCCCGCGCGGCAGCGGACAAGCTCGCCGAGGACATTGTCGCCCTGGACGTCAGCGAACGCCTTGCCCTCACCGACGTCTTCCTGATCGCCTCCGCGCCCACCGAGCGCCAGGTCAACGCGATCGTCGACGGCATCGAGGAGGAACTGCTCAAACAGGACCTGCGCCCCGTGCGCCGCGAAGGCCGCTCCGAAGGCCGCTGGGTCCTGCTGGACTACGCGGACATCGTAGTGCACGTCCAACACACTGAGGACCGGGTGTTCTACGCCCTGGAACGGCTCTGGAAGGACTGCCCCGTGGTGGACCTCGAGCTCAACGGCAAGGACCACGGCACGTCCGCAATCCAGGAAGGCGCCTGAGCAAGAACCCCGGATTGGCGGGGCAGGACGGCTAAAGTATGCCCGATTTGGAATTTTCGGAAAGGCTGTTCTAAGATATTGGAGTTGCTTCGCCGCAAGGCAGGGCGGGAAAGGCTTTCCCAAGTCTTTCTTGGCTCATGGAGCAGCGAAAATACGGGGGTATGGCGCAGTTGGTAGCGCGTCTGCATGGCATGCAGAAGGTCAGGGGTTCGAATCCCCTTACCTCCACCAAATAAAGAATCCCGCGGATCTGATCCGCGGGATTTCTTGGTTTTCAGGGCCGGCGAATACCGCTGGCCGTTAGTTGCGCGACTGCTTTTCGATCTGAAATCCCATCCGGCACAGTTCCCGCCCCCGGGTGCTACAGCCGCTCGAACACCATCGTCGCCTGGATCACTCCACCGATTCCGCTTATCGGCGCAGGTGGTTGCACTTGGTCAGTCAGGCGCGCATGTGGATCACGCGCATCGGGGTCAGTCCATGAACGGCCGACAGGTACGGCGTGAGATACCGCCCTTCCGAGGCGGGGTAGGGCTAAACGAGTGCGAGCCCCGTCCTTCGGGACGGGGCTCGCTTCTCAATACAGGTCCGGCATCAGCCGATCGGCGTCGGCGGTTGTTCGCCGCGGAGGACGGCGAGGGTGTTGTCGGCGGCGAGGACGGCCATGGCGGTGCGCGTCTCGACGGTGGCCGAGCCGAGGTGCGGGACGAGCACCACGTTCAGCAGGTCCAGCAGTTCCGGGTAGACCTGCGGTTCCTTCTCGAAGACGTCCAGGCCGGCGCCGGCGATCGCACCGGTGCGGAGTGCAGTGGCGAGGGCGGCTTCGTCGACGATCGGTCCGCGGGCGGTGTTGACCAGGTACGCGGTGTCCTTCATCGCTGCAAGCTCTTCGGGTCCGATCAGGTGGTGCGTGTTCGGGCCGTAGGGGCAGTGCAGGGACACGACGTCGGACACGGCCAGCAGTTCGTCCAGTTCGACCCTGCGGGCGCCGAGCTCGGCGGCGATGGCGGGGTCGATCTCGCTGCGGGACTGGTAGACGATCTCCATGCCGAAGGCCTTGGCCCGGCGTGCGGTGGCCTGGCCGATGCCGCCCATGCCCACGACGCCGAGGGTCTTGCCCTGCAGGCTGGAGCCGAGCAGGAAGAACATGCCCCATTTCCAGGACTGGCCGGCGCGGATGAGCCGTTCGCCCTCGCCGAGGCGGCGGGTGGCCATAAGGATGAGCCCGAATGCGATGTCGGCGGTGGCCTCGGTGAGGACGCCGGGGGTGTTGGTGGCGGTGATCCCGCGCCCGGTGCAGGCCGGGACGTCGATGTTGTCATAGCCCACGGCGACGTTGGAGACGACCTTGAGCTGCGGTCCGGCGGCGTCGAGCAGTTCATCATCGATGCGTTCGGTGAGCAGGCTCACGATCGCCTCGGCCCCCGCTACGCGCTGCAGGAGCTCGTCGCGGCTGATGGATTCGGTGCCGGTCCAGGCGTCGACGTCGTGTTCGGCGCGGAGCTTGTCGAGGGCGGCCTCCGGGATACGCCCGGTGACAACGACGCGGCTCATGCTTCGATCCAATCGCGCAGGCGGCCCAGGCCGTCGCGGATGGCGTCCGCTTCGATGCCGGAGTAGGCCAGGCGGATGTACTGGCGCTCCTCACTGGGCAGGCGCCGGCCGAAGTGCTCGCGGGTACAGAAGGACACACCGGTGTTGTGCAGGGCCGCGGTGGCGAAGTCGCCCACCGCCGTGTAGCCCAGGCGCTCCATGGCCCCGGTGACGTCGGGGAACAGGTAGAACGTGGACTGCGGCACGGCCACGTGCATGCCCGGGATGGAGTTCACGAGCTCACAGGCGGTGTCGCGGCGCTTCTGCAGGATGTCCAGCATCTGCTGCACGGAATCCTGCGGGCCGCGGAGCGCTTCGATGCCGGCCCACTGCACGTAGTGCGTGGTGCAGGACTCATCGTTGGTGTTGAGCTTGCTCAGCACCTGGGCGATCTCCAGCGGGGCGACGGCGCAGCCCAGACGTGAGCCGGTCATCGCGAACTTCTTGCTGAAGGTGTAGAGGATCACGGTGCGCTCGGCCATGCCCGGCAGGGACACGATCGAGCTGGAGACGCCTTCGTAGCGGGTCTCGAAGTACGCCTCGTCGGAGAGGACCCAGAGGTCGTGTTCGATCGCGATCTGGGCGATGGCCTCGCGCTCGGCGGCGGTCGATTCGGCCGAGATCGGGTTCTGCAGGTCGTTGTAGATGATCGCGGTGGTGTTCGGGGTGATCGAGGCGCGGATCTGGTCCAGGTCGATCGCGAAGCCGGTGCTGGTGGGCACGTAGCGGTAGGGCACGGCCGTGCCGCCCAGGTACTCGATCTGCGATTCGTAGATCGGGAAGCCCGGGTTGGGGTAGAGCACTTCCTGGCCCGGGTTCATGACCGCCTGCAGGAACTTCGTGATGACGGGCTTGCCGCCGGTCATGACCACCACGTTGTCCGGGGAGAAGGTCACGCCGCGGCGCGATCCGAGGTCCTCGGCGAGGGCCTCGCGCAGCTGCGGGATGCCGGGGCCGGGGCAGTAGCCCGTGTAGCCGTCGGCGATCGCCTTGTTCATCGCTTCCACGATGTTCGCAGCGGTGGGGATGTTGATATCGCCCAGATGGAAGGGGTACACCAGGTTCCCCTGCGCCTTCCAGGATGCGGCGGCCTGCGCCACGCTGAAGGCGGTTTCGGTGCCCAGACGTTCGAGCCGGTTCGCGAGTTTCTGCATGTTGTTTCACTCCTCGTCGAGTTGGAGAGCGATCCTGCGACGGATCCGGTCTAGTATATGATTGATATATCAGAGGGCAAAGGTGTTCTTCGTCACATTTCGTGACTTGCGCTTCGCAATCCGCAGCGGTTACCTGAAATCCCGCGATTTGGGTGCGGCCGGCAGGCCAAGGGCTTCCAGCCTGTCCGCCACCAGATTGGTGACGCCGTCCGGCGAGCGCTCCAGGAATCCGCGCACTACGAGGGCCACAGCTTCCCTTGCTACCCGGCGGTGCCGTTTCCACAGCCCCACACTGCAGATCACATTGAGGATGCCGCTTTCGTCTTCGAGGTTGACGAAGGTGATGCCCTGCGCGGTCTGGGGCCGCTGCCGGTGCGTGACGAGCCCGGCAGCCTCAATCCGGGTACCGGAGGCAATGTCCGCCAGCCCGTCGATCCTCAGCACCCCGCGCTTTTCCAGGATGCCGCGCACGTGCCGCATTGGATGGTCATCCGTGCTGACCCCGGTGGACCAGAGATCCTGGATGACACTCTCCTGCGGTGAGAGTTCGGGCAGCAGCGGCAACTGCACAGGCACCTGCGTTCCCGGCAACTGTCCCTGCCGCTCCAAAGCCGCGCTGCCCGCCTGCCACAGCGCTTCGCGGCGGCTCAGCCCCAGGGAATCGAGGGCGCCGGAGGAGGCGAGCGCTTCGAGTTGTTCGGAGCCAAGATCCGCCCGGCGGGAAAGGTCCGCCATGTCCCGGTAGGGGCCGTTCTCTTCCCGCTCTGCAACGATCCGTTTCGCTACTTCGGTTCCGATGTTCGTCACTCCGTCCAGTCCGAGGCGCACCGCATGGGAGGCGTCCCTGCGGTGCAGGTGGTCTTCTTTCGGCAGTTCGGGGCGGAACGGCCCGGGTTCGGGTTGCCCGGGGAGCAGGCAGGAGTCCATTCCGCCGCGGCGGGAGGTGACCGGCGCACCCGCTTCCGGGCCGCCGTCGTGCTCCTCCAGCGGTTCGAGTGTCGCTTCCGCCCGGGAACGGAGGATATCCGGCCGGAGCACCCTGACCCCGTGCCGGCGGGCATCGGCCACCAGGCTCTGCGGGGAGTAGAAGCCCATGGGCTGGGCGCGGAGCAGCGCCGCCAGGAACGCTCCCGGGTAGTGCAGCTTCAACCAGGAGCTCGCATAGACCAGCACCGCGAAACTGAGCGAGTGGGATTCGGCGAAGCCGAAGTTCGCGAAGGCCTCGATCTTGGCGTAGATCTGATCGGCGTCCTCCTTGCTGATCCCGTTGGCGGCCATCCCGGCATACAGCTTGGCTTTGAGCGACTCAATCCTTTCCACCCCGCGCTTGGAACCCATCGCCCGGCGGAGCAGGTCGGCGTCTTCCGCGGTGCAGCCGCCCACGGCGACGGCCATCTGCATCAGTTGTTCCTGGAACAGGGGGACGCCGAGGGTCCGTTCCAGCACGGGCTCCAGCAGGGGATGGAGGTAGGTGACGTCCTCTTCGCCTGAGCGGCGGCGGATGTAGGGATGCACGGCGCCGCCTTGGACGGGGCCGGGACGGATCAGGGCGATCTCCACCACGAGGTCGTAATACCTCCGTGGTTTCAGTCGGGGCAGGGTGCTGATCTGGGCGCGTGATTCCACCTGGAACACCCCGATCGAATCGGCGCGGCAGAGCATGTCGTACACCGCGGGTTCTTCCTTGGGGATCGTCTCGATTTTCCAGTGTTCCCCGAAGTTGTCCTCGATCAGGTCGAAGCAGTACTGCAGGGCCGCGAGCATCCCCAGGCCCAGGAGGTCGAACTTGACCAGGCCCATCCATTCGCAGTCGTCCTTGTCCCACTGCAGCACCGTGCGGTCCTCCATCCGGGCGTGCTCGATCGGCACCACTTCGCCCACGGGCCGTTCCGTGAGGACCATGCCCCCAGAGTGGATGCCCAGGTGCCGCGGGAAGCCCATGATCCGTTCGGCCAGTTCCAGCACGGGTCCGGGGATGCCGTCCTCCTTGCCTTCCTCGACGCCGTTCCAGCGGTCGATCCGCTTGGACCAGGCATCCTGCTGGCCCTGGCTGTAGCCCAAGGCCTTGGCCATGTCCCGCACGGCGTTCTTCGGCCGGTAGCTGATGACGTTCGCCACCTGTGCCGCGTTGAACCTCCCGTACTTGCCGTAGACGTACTGGATGACTTCCTCCCGGCGGTCGGAATCGAAGTCGACGTCGATGTCCGGTTCCTCCTCCCGGAGGCTTGAGAGGAACCGTTCGAACGGCAGCTTGTAGAAGATGCTGTCGACGGCGGTGATCCCCAGGGCGAAGCAGACGGCGGAATTCGCCGCCGAACCGCGGCCCTGGCAGAGGATGCCCCGGGACCGGGCAAACTGCACGATGTCGTGGACGATCAGGAAGTAACCGGGGAAGTCCTTCGCCTCGATCACGGCGAGTTCCTGTTCGATCCGGGCGTGGACCTCCCCGTTGGCGCCCGGATACTTCGCCGCGACCCCTTGCCGGACGAGTTCGCGCAGCCAGGAGATGGGGGTGTGCCCCTCGGGGACATCGAGCTTCGGAAGTTTAGGCCGGGCGGCCCGCAACTGGAAGGCAAGGTCGTCGGCCAGTTCCACGGTGTGCTCCACGGCGCCGGGGTAGCGGGCGAAGCGTGCGGCCATCTCCGCTCCGCTGCGCAGGTGCGCTCCGGAGCTGGACGGAAGCCAGGCATCCAGCTCGTCCAGGCTCCGCCGGGCCCGGACCGCGGCGAGCGCCGTGGCCACGGGGTACTGCCCGGGTGCGGCGTAGTGCACGGCATTACTGGCGATCAGGGGGACCCGGGCCCGCGCCGCGATCCGGGCGAGGGCGTCGTTGTGGTCCGTGTCCAGCGGGTTGCCGTGGTCGAAGAGCTCCACCACCACATTCCCGTGCCCGAAACGGTCCAGGAGGGCATCGAGTTCCCGCGCCGCGGCGCGCTCGCCTCCTGACAGCAAAGCCCGGCGCACGGCCCCTTTGCGGCAGCCGGTCAGGACCAGGCAATGGCCATGGAGTGTTTCGGCCAGGGAGTCGAGGCTGTACACCGGTTTGCCCTTCTCGGCGCCGGCGGCCAGGTGGGCCGCAGTGAGGGCGGAGGCCAGCCGGTGGTAGCCCTCTTCCTTGCGGGCGAGGACCAGCAGGTGTTCGCCTTCGGGGTCGGCTTCGCCGTGCTGGGGTTTGCCCAGGCCAAGGGAGAGTTCGCTGCCGAACACGGTCTTCAGCTGGTAGGCCTCCGCGGCCTCGGCCATCCGCACGATTCCGTAGAAGCCGTCGTGGTCGCTGAGCGTGAGGGCGTGCAGGCCCAGCCGCACCGCCTCCTCCACGAGCTCTTCCGGGGAGGAGGCGCCGTCGAGGAAGCTGTAATGCGAGTGTGCATGCAGTTCTGCATACGGGACCGATCCCTGCACCGGGGGAAGGGCGGGCAGCGGATGGTAGGGCCCGCGTTTCCGGGACCAGGCGGGGCTGTCCCCGCCGTCGCCTTTCTGCCCGTGTTCCCGTGCGGGGGGCCTGCCGGAGAGGGTGCCCTCGAACTGTGCCCAGGTGAGCGGTGAATTGTGCCAGCCCATATCGGTCTTTCTTGCTTGGTGTTGCTGGGGCCAGGTGGGTGAAGCCGCCTAGTCGTAGCGGGCTTCGGCCCACCAGCGGTCCCCGGTCAGGAGCAGGAGCCAGGCGTCGCCGTCGCCGTCGACGATCTGGAAGCGTTCGGCCTGTCGACGGCGGCCCTCGTCCCACCAGCGCTGCCGCAGCGGCCAGGGGCCGGTCCATTCGGCCACCGCCCGGCGCGGCGCGGCGCTTCCCCCGGCGGCGTCCGGGCAGAACCAGCGCGGCGGGGAAAGCAGGGTGCCGCGCTCGTCGATGCGGACTGCCTCCCCGGCCGCATCCAGCAGCTGGACCGGAACGGGGGAGGCGAAGACCGTGGCCGGCTGCGGATCCGGAATGCTTCCGGGCCAGGGCCGGGCCGCCTGGACGGCAGCCTCCCGCGGAATGGGGTCGCCCCACGGCGTGAGCAGCCGCCGTTCGCTGAGGACTCGGCCGCCGGAGACGGCGGGAACCAGCACGGCTTCCTGCCCCAGCATGCTCTGGAGCCGGCTCAGTCCGTGATGGATCTTCTCCTCGGCACCTTCGCCGAACAGGGCCTGCCCGTGGCCGGTAATGGAGTCCACCCGCCCGGGAATCAGCTCCACCCGGACGATCGCCGAGGTGATGCCGCCAGCGCTGCTGCCACCGGCGGGGTCCGCCGAACGGGGCTGGAGTTGCCAGCGCACCCGGTCGACGACGTCGTTCGCCGTGAAATGGCGGGGATGTCCCCACAGGCGCTCCGAGCGGATGCCGGAGTCGTCCAGGAGGGTGACCTTGAGTTCCGTGCACACCAGGCCCGCTTCCTGCAGCGCCGCAACGAACTCTCCGGCGGGTGCCCGCAACTGGAAGGCGATCTGGTCGATGCGGTCCAGGCCGGGTTCGAAATCCACCTGCCGGTCCAGCTTCCGCGGCGGCACCCGGGGAACCACCGCCTTGGGATCTTCGCCCCCGGCCATGGCGTGGGCCAGGACGCCGGCCGCGCCGAAACGGCCCCGGACATCGGACAGGGGGAGCCTGGTGAAATCCCCGAGGGTATGGATGCCGAGCCGCTTCAACAAGGAGGCCAGCTTCGGCTGGTCCAGGGCTTCCACGGGGAACGGGGCCAGGAAATCCCGTGACGTGTGCGGCGGCAGCACCAGGAGCGCGACGCTTTCGGTGGTGCTCCGGGCGGCCTGCACGGCGGCAAAGACGGAATCGGCAACCCCCACCCGGGCCTCGACGCCCAGGGAATCGGCGGCGTCGAGCACGGCCCCGCCCGCCGACTCCTCGCTGCCGTAATACCGGGCAGCACCCCGGGCCCGGACGGCGCACAACCCCGGACGCAGCACGTCCACCCCCGGGCTCCGCTCTTCGAGGGCGGCGAGGACGGGCTCGAATTCCCGGGCATCCCGCAGCGGGTCCGCCGGGCACACCGCCAGCGAAGTGCACCGGGTCTGGGCTTCGCGGAGCCGCAGGCCGCGGACCACGCCTTCCGCCCGGGCCTCCGCCGAACAGGCCGCCACCCTGCCCTGGGAGATGACTGCGGCGGGAACGTCGGCCGGCAGTTCATCCGCCAGCCGGGCTGCCACCAGCGGCCAGTCCGGGAACCAGGCCACCATCACCCTGGAAACCGTTCCGCCAGGCATGATTCAGGCCCCGATCCGGTACGCCGAGGCGTCTTCCGGGACCCTGCCGGCAAGGTCCACGACGGCGCTCCGGGAGGCGCCCCGCAGGGCCACTTCGAGCCGGAGCTCCTGGCGGGCAAGGTGCCCGTGCCCCTGGCCAAGGCCTTCCCATTCGTGGCCGCTGACCCGCAGGACCGCCTCGCTTTGCGGCCAGTGCCCTGCCACGAGGAGGACGGAACCGCGCTCGCGGAGCCTGGCCCCCAGGCGGGCGGCCTCTGCCGGGGCCGCCCGGGCCGGGGCGCAGGCAAGGACCACGGGGAGGACATCGGCCATGGCGGCGAGCACCTGCATCCAGCGCTCGCCGGGGTCGGGGACAAGGACCAGCCGTTCCAGTGCGACGCCGAACCCCGCCGCCGCTTCGATCCCGAAGTCGGGAAGTCCCATGACTCCGCACCATGCGCCTTGCAGCGACGGGCCGGCCAGCAGGGCCATGGCCAGGGACATGGAACCCTGCAGGGAGTACACGGCTCCGGGCCGGAGGCCGCCCGGCAGGACTGCCTTGAGCGCCGGAAGCACGGGCAGGGAATGTTCCCGTGCACGCCTGCCCTGCAGCAGGTGGATCCTGGCCTGCAGGTCCTCGCCCGGCGAGGAGCGCAAGGGGCCGGGAGGGATGTCGGGTAGTGCTTCTGGCATACTCCAATATTCGAATATATGTTCGAATACGTCAATTGCCGCAGGGCTGCCGGGAGGGTGGGGGTTCCGTTCCGGTCGGAGCCTTGGCATGGTGGTGACGCGGGGGTTGTTCGCGTGTTTGAAAAAGCGGGTGAACCGATAAAATTGGGCATTTACGGTCGAGGGGCATTGGGGCACACCGAGTTGGATGAGCGGAAAGCGGGCAGCGGCCCGGGGCATGCTGAAGCGCTGTTCGAATCCTCCGTAGGGCGTGGATTGGTCCATAAGCTTTCCCTGTCGGAAGTCTTCCTCACGGACTTTGTCCAGACGGGGCCGCAGCGTTTCGCGGCAGGTGCCCAATGGCCGCGTTGGCACGTCTTCTACGGATCCAGCGACGGCCTGCCCGACTCGGCGCTGATGGCCGAGACACTGCGGCAATCGGTGATCCTGCTGGCCCACCGCAGCGGTGTTCCCCTGGACTACAAGTTCCTGATGCCCAGGATTGGCGTGTCCATGGAAGAGGTGAAGCTGGATCCCTCGATTCCGACGCAACTCTCGCTGGAACTCGAACTCAGGGATGTGAAGCTGAGCGCCGGAACCCCCGCGGCGCTTACGGTGGATGCGACGTTCATGGTGGGCGGCGAAACCATCGGCAGGGGCAGTGCCGGGGCCCGGATCGTGACCCCTGCCGGCTACGAGCGTTTCCGCCGTTCCGCCGTGGTCGAACAGCCGCAGTCCGGGGGTGCCTTGCTTGAGGCCTCGGTGGTGGGCCATTCCACTGCCCGGAACGTGATGCTGGGGGAGGAAGTCCGGCCTTCCGTCTGGCCGCTGCGGGTGGACACGAGCCACCCGATCTTCTTCGACCACCCCCTTGACCACGTTCCGGGGATGCTCCTGATCGAGGCGGCCAGGCAGGCCGTGCGTGCCGCCATCGGCCGTCCGGACGCCGACTTTTCCCGTTTCGAAGCGGAGTTCGTGAAGATCGCCGAACTCGCCGACCCGGTGGAGCTTGCCGTGACCCTGCCGGACGCCGGGGAACGGGAGGCAACGGCGGAGCCCGGGCGGCGGGATCCGCTGCAGGTCCGGGTGCTCAATGGCGACGAGGTCCTGATGATCCTGCAGGCGGCCGTCTGGAACTGAGCCGGGCCGTAAGGGGTCCAGGGAGGTCCAGGGCGGGGCCGGGCCTCGGATTCAGCGCCGGTTCAGGCCCCCGGTTCAGTGCTGCTGGTCGCCGTGCCCGGAAGCGTGCCGGGGGATGATCGCGGGCATCATGAAGTCCCACATGTCATCGATCCGCTTCAGGACATCCTGCCGGCCCGTCATCACGTTGGAGACCATCTGGCTTCCGGTGAAGGAGGCCACCAAGTAGTGTGCGAAGTCGCTGGCGTTCAGGTCTTCCCGGATGTCCCCTTCCCGCTGGGCCTGCTGGGTCAGGAACTCCATGGTGGCCATCCAGTCCTGGTAGGGGCCCTTGACGTCCCCGTTGAATGCCGAGGCCTCGAAGGTCAGGCGGATGCCGGCGCGTACCACGGGTTCGTCGAGCAGCTGCTGGCCGAAGGTCTTGCACATGGTGATCATGGTTTCCAGGGCGGGGAGCCCGGCGGATGCGATCTTTTCCCCGGCGACCCGCACGATGTTGTGCTGCTCGGCGATGACCGCCAGGGCGAGGTCTTCCTTGGACTTGAAATGGAAGTAGAGCGCGCCCTTGGTGACGTTGGCGCGCTTGGTGACGTCGCTCAGGCTCGCATTTCCGTAGCCGACTTCCTCGAAGATGGAAGCGGCTCCCTCGATCACGGCCGTTCGGGTGGCTTTGGCTCGTTGTTGCATAGTCAGCGTCAGGACCTCTCCGGTTCCCCATCCGGGATACTTGGGTTCATGATTCCATCGATAGCCGGGGTCCGGGGAGCATGACAGCCGGCGCCGGCGCACTCCCCGGGGTGGTGGTGCTGGGCTCGTCGGGTTTCATCGGCCGCCGCATCGCCGCGTCGTTGGCCGGGAAAGCCCGGGTGACCGCGCCCTCCCGGAACCCCGGCAAGCGGAATCCCGATGGCCCCGCCGGGCCGCAGGAACACCACGCTACCAGCACGGTGGCGGACGTCACCGTGCCGGGAAGCCTGCTGCCTGTCCTGCGGGGCCTGGAGCATCCGGGCGCCGTGGTCCACGCCGTCTCGTACGTCGGCTCCGACCCGGCCCTGGCCCGCGAGGTCAACGAGGTCGGAACCCGGAACGTCATCGAACAATGCCGGCAGTCCGGCAACCCACGCCTTATCTACCTCAGCACAGCCAGTGTCCATGGGATGGGCCCGCACCGGGGCGGCGGACCGTATCCTTACGCGCCGGCCTCGGCCGCCAGCGCTGCCCGTGCGGCGGCCGAGCGGTTGGTCCTGGACTACGGCGGCGAAGTCGTGCGTCCCAACCTCGTGTTCGGCGAGGGCGACCGCTGGCTGGCGCCGGGCCTGCTGCGCATCATCGACGTGGCCCGCGGGTGGCCGGGGGATGGTGCCGCCCGTTTGTCGGTGATCGACGCCGGTAGCCTGGGGGATTTGGTGGCCGGCCTGGCGCTCGCCGAACCGCAGCCCGGACAGGCTTTCCATGCCGCCCACCCGGAGCCGGTTCCGGTTTCGGTCCTGGTGGAGGAGTTGTGCCTGGCGTCCGGACGTCCGATGCCGCGCCTTCTGGGCGACGCTCCGGAGGTGTGGCAGCCCTTGCTGGATGCGGGGTTCAGCAGGCATCAGATCGACCTTGTCACGGTGGATCATTTCTACCCCTCCGAACAGCTGTGGCGGATAGGCGGTGTGGTCCCCGGCGCAGAGCCCGCCCTTGCCGGGATGTTCGGGTCATGATCCGGTCGGAGGAGCGGCCTGCGCTGAAACCGGATGAATGGTTTGTTTAACACTGATTATGAACCTACACTGGAAGGCAGGCCAGTCTCGTTTTGCGAACCGGGCCTGAAAGCAGAAATGGGGGGAGGTGCGGCCGATTCGTCGACCGCACCTTATCTGCTTAAGTCACTCGAAACGCCGCCGCGAGGCTCTTCCGGGTGCCGATTTCCATCTCACACCGATGTGGTTTAGTATTGACGAGTTGCTTCGGCGGGAACGGAAAAGTTCCTGTCGGGTGATGTCCGGGGCTGTGGCGCAGCTGGTAGCGCACCTGCATGGCATGCAGGGGGTCAGGGGTTCGAGTCCCCTCAGCTCCACCGAAGAAAAAACACCCCGCCCGGTTGGGCGGGGTGTTTTTCTGTTTCCGAAGGAAGGCGGTTCGGGCCGATGCAGGACGTGGAACTGGACAGGGTTCTCGCCGGGCTCAGGCGGTTCCCCGATGTCGAAGCCCCGAACCTCTTCGCCCATGACGCGAGCGACAGGCTGCTCCTGGAAACCGCGGAGGAACACCTGCGCCCGGGAGCGCGGATCGCCGTCGTCGGGGACCGTTACGGTGCCCTGACACTGGGCGCCTTGGCCGCCCTCGATACCGGCGGGATCCGCGTGGCACAGGACCTCCATTCCGGGCGCAGCGCCCTGCAGCGCAACGCCGCCGCGGCCGGCTACGAGGGGCGCTTCGAGCCCTGCCCGCCGGGACCCGGGCTGTTCGCCCCGGAACTGTTCGACGGCGCGGGCCTGGTGCTGCTCCAGCTGCCGCGCTCGCTGGCGGAACTGGAAGAGATCGCCGACGCCGTTGCACGGCATGCGCCCGACGATGCGGTCCTGCTGGCCGGCGGCCGGGTCAAGCACATGTCCCTGGGGATGAACAGCGTCCTGGAACGTTACTTCCACAGCGTCCAGCCCCAGCTTGCCCGGCGGAAGTCCCGCGTCCTTGTGGCACGCGGCCCCAAGCGGCCGGCCGGGACGCCCCGCTTTCCCGTCCTGGAGCAGGTGGCGGAACTCGGCATCACCGTGGCCTCCCACGGCGCCGCCTTTTCCGGCGGGAAGCTGGACATCGGCACCCGCTTCCTCCTGACCTTCCTGGACCGCATGCCGGACGCCGACCACGCCGTCGATCTCGGCTGCGGCACCGGCATCCTCGCCACCATGTACGCGCGCAGCCGCCCCGACACGCGGGTCACCGCCACCGACCAGTCGGCGGCCGCCGTCGCCTCCGCTGCAGCCACGGCCGCGGCCAACGGCCTCGGTGACCGCATCGCCGTCGTCCACGACGACGCCATGTCCGGCTTCGACGCAGGCAGCGCGGACCTCATCCTGCTCAACCCGCCCTTCCACCTCGGAGCGAGCGTCCACGCCGGAGCGGCACTGAAGATGTTCGAGGCCGCGGCACGGGTCCTGGCACCCGGCGGCGAGCTATGGACCGTCTACAACAGCCATCTCCAGTACCGCCCTGCCCTCGAACGGCTGATCGGGTCCACCGGGGAAGTCGGCCGGAACCCGAAGTTCACCGTCACCCGCAGCGTCAGGGCCTGAGGGAACCGCCAAGCAGCTGCCGCAGCGCGAAGCGCCCGGTCTCAAGCATGTCGGGGTTGTCATCGGAGTTGCTGAGCATCGCCGTCCCCAGGACCAGGGCCCAGCCCTTGGCCCGCTCCCACTCAGCCCCGGCGGCACCGCAGGCCGCCATGAAGCGCTGCCGGCCGGCGTCGTCGAACATCAGCCAGGCGACCGCAAAGTCGACGGCGGGGTCCCCGGCGCCGAGGTCGCCGAAGTCGATCACGGCGGCCAGGCCCGCGGCCCCGTCCCCGGGTTTCCGGAACGGGACGTTGGCCGGGTGCAGGTCGCCGTGGAACCACAGCGGGGGTCCGGCATGCGGCGGCGCGGTCAGGGCCTGCGCCCACAGTGTCCGGAGCCGCCCGGCCTCCGGGTACCGGGCGGTGTCCGCCAGCCGGTCCAGCACCGCCGCCGAGCGTGCCGCCAGGGGGACCCCGCGCACGGGATTGACCGGTGCGTCGGCGGGGGCCGGCACGTGGATGGCCGTAAGGAACGCCGCCAGCTCCTCCGCGGCCCGGCCCCGTTCCGCCGGAGACAGGCGGGTGGCCGGGACGCCGTCGAACCAAGGAACGACGCTCCAGTGCCAGGGGTATCCGGCGGCAGGCCGCCCCGCAAACAACGGAGCGGGTACGGGCACGGGGGAACGGCGGGCATAGCCGGGAAGCCAGCGCTGCTCATGGACCGCCAGGTGCGCCGCGGCCTCCCGGCGGGGCAACCGCACCGCCTTGGTTCCGCCCAGGCGGTAGACGGCGTTGTCCCAGCCGTTGGCTACAAGCTCCAGGGATTCCCCGGCGAGGTCGGGGAGCTGGGCGCCGAGGAGGCGGCGGACAAGGCCGGCGGTGATTTCGACGTCGGCCCCCGGCATCAGCGCCATGGAGCCCGTTCCGCTTCGCTTCGGACGGCTTCGCGGGGACCCGCGTGTGAGCATACCGGCGGGAGCGCGGGTGACGTACGATGCAGATGCAAGTACCGCATCCGAATGATTTTAGGGGAATCCTTGACTGAGATCCGCCAGCCCACCCCGAGGCGCGGAACGAACCTGCCACGCATGGGTGACTTCAACCTCACCGTCATTCTGGATGCGATCAGGCGTTCCACTGGCGGCCTGAGCCGGGTGGAACTTGCGCAGATCGTCGGCCTGTCACCGCAGACCATCTCGAACATCTCCCGCCGCCTGCTGGACCAGAACCTTATTGTCGAAGCCGGGAAGGAAGGCAGCGGACCGGGTAAGCCGCGGACCATCCTGCGGCTGAACCCCAAGGGCATGTACGCGGTCGGAGTGCACCTGGACCCCGCCGTCATCACCTTCGTAGTGCTCGACCTGGTGGGCGACGTCGTCAAGCATTCACGGATCGCCACCCCCGCCGGTGCACCGCCCGTGGTCATCGCAGCCATCGCCGACGAAATCCAATCCCTCATCAGGGAATCCGCCGTGGACCCGGGCAAGATCGCCGGGCTTGGTGTCGCGGCTCCCGGCCCGATCGACCTCGACGAAGGGGCCGTCGTCGACCCGCCGTTGCTCAACGGCTGGCATCGGGTGCACCTGCGCGACGCGCTCGCCGAAGCCACCGGCCTGGAGACCCTGGTGGACAAGGACGTCACCAGCGCCGCCGTCGCCGAGACCTGGGCCGGCGGCGCCAGCGGAACCGGCAGCTTCGTGTTCATGTACATGGGCACCGGCATCGGCTGCGGGATCGTGATGAACGACGAGGTGGTCCGGGGAACCTCGGGCAACGCCGGCGAAATCGGCCACATCATCGTGGACCCGGGCGGACCCGCCTGCGACTGCGGTCTCAACGGCTGCGTCAAGTCCTCCGCCATCCCGCAGGTCCTGGTGACCGCGGCCGAGGAACAGGGAGTGATCGACGCCGGCCGGCAGGGCAGCGACGGGCCGGAAGTCCAGGAGAGCTTCGCCCGCCTGTGCGACGCCGCCGACGCCGGGGACGAGCGCGCGCTGGCGATCATCGACAGGTCCGCGGTGCTGGTGTCCCGGGCGGTCGCCGTCGTGACGAACACGCTGGACGTGGAGCGGGTGGTGTTCGGCGGACCGTTCTGGGGCCGCCTGGCGTCCCGCTACCTCGACCTGGTGCCGCCGCTGCTCGCGGCGAACAGCGCTGCCAACAGCATCCACGGGATCGAGGTCGTGGGAACGGGCGTGGGCGAGGACGTCGGCGCCATCGGGGCCGCGTGCCTCGTGCTCGAACACACCCTGGCTCCCCGCGCGCAGCGCCTGCTGCTGGAGGGCTGAAAGCCGGCACCCGCCGGACGGCTCTTGGGCCACAGGATCCTGAACCAAACGTGAATACCGGACATGGCTGGGCCGACTGGAGTGTGGGGCTGCAGCCGCGTGACGATCGGAGCGCCATGACCACCCCATCCCTGCCTCGCAAGACCCTGCCTCACCGAACCGAGGCCCGCCGAACCCCTGCCCGCCGTGCCGGGCTCCGTGCGGGCTCGGCGCTGCTGGCGGCCATCGCCCTGCTGGGCCTGTCCGCCTGTTCCCCGGCTGCACCTCAGGGCACGGAAGCGAAGACCCTGAAAGTGGTCTACCAGAAGACCGACTCCTACACCGCCCTGGACGATGTCCTCAAGGCGGCCAAAGCGGAGTTCGAGGCCGCCAACCAAGGCGTCACCGTGAAGCTGGAACCCATCCAGGCCAACGACGACGACTATGGGACCAAGCTCGCCCTCTCCCAGCGCTCGGCCGAAACCGCGCCCGACGTGTTCTACGAGGACACCTTCAAGGTCCGCTCCGACGTCGACGCCGGCTACCTGCTGAAACTGGACGGCTACCTCGCGCAGTGGGATGAGTGGGCCAGCTTCACCGACGCTGCCAAGGCGGCAGGGCGGGCGGACGACGGCGGCATCTACGCCGTTCCGCTCGGCACCGACACCCGGGCCATCTGGTACAACAAGACCGTCCTGCAGAAGGCCGGCATCGCCGTGCCCTGGCAGCCGAAGACCTGGGACGACATCCTCGCGGCGGCGCGCAGGATGAAGGCCGCCGACCCCACGCTGGTGCCGTTCAACATGTACGCGGGCAAGGCCACCGGCGAGGGCACCGTGATGCAGGGCTTCTACCAGCTCCTGTACGGCACGGGCAGCACGCTCTACGACGAGCAGGAAAAGAAGTGGGTGGTCGGCTCCCGGGGCTTCACCGATTCCCTGCAGTTCCTGAAGACCCTCTACGACGAGAAGCTCGCCGTCACCCCGGCCGAGGCACTGGACGCGAACGTCTGGAAGCGGGTATTCGGCGAATGGCTCCCCAAGGGCCGGATGGGCGCCACCGTGGAAGGCTCCTACACGCCGTCGTTCTGGCAGAAGGGCGGCGCCTACGAATGGCCCGGCTACACGAAGGACATGGGCGTGGCGATGTTCCCCACCCAGCATGGCCAGGCGCCCGGCGGGGTGAGCATGTCCGGCGGCTGGACCCTGGCCGTCGGTGCGAAGTCGAAGAACCCGGACCTCGCCTTCAAATTCCTCTCCACCGCCCTGAACCGCAAGAACGCCCTGTCCTTCGACGTCGCCAACTCGCAGATCGCCGTCCGCAGCGACGTCGCCGCGGACCCGGGCTACCAGGCCGCAAACCCCTTCGTGAAGGACGTCTCCTCGCTGGTCGGCGTCACGCACTTCCGCCCGGCAACGGCGGACTACCCGCGCATTTCGAGCGCGGTGCAGGAAGCCACCGAAGCGGTGATCACCGGTACGCAGACCCCGGCCGAGGCTGCGGCAGCCTATGACGCCGCCGTGAGGAAGATCGTCGGCGGGGACAAGGTCATCGAGAAGTGATCCATGCTTTCCCCTGAGCGCCGGGTGTCCCTTGGAAGCCGGCGCCCGGGCGTGATCCGGCGCCGGCTGCGGCTGCTGCCGGTCCTTCCCTCGGTGCTGCTGCTCGCCCTGTTCCTGCTGGCACCGGTGGCGTGGTCGTTCTACGCTTCCTTCACCGACGTCGCCCTGAGCGGCAAGGCGGCACGCGACCCCTCCTGGCTCGGACTGGACAACTACGCCCGCATGTTCAGCGAACCCGGGTTCCCGCTCGCACTTTGGCTGACCGTTGTATTCGTGGGAGCTTCCGCCATCGCGGGACAGAACATCCTCGGCCTGGTACTGGCCCTGCTGATGGCCCGCGGGAACCGGGTCCTGTCCCGGGCGGTGGGGGTCGCCGTCGTCGCGGCCTGGGTGCTGCCGGAGATCGTCGCTGCCTTCGCCGCTTACGCCTACTTCAGCCGGGACGGCACGCTCAACCAGCTGCTCGGCCTGGCCGGCGCGCACGGGGCCGACTGGCTGTACGCCTTCCCCATGGCCGCCGTCGTGCTGGCGAACATCTGGCGCGGGACCGCGTTCTCGATGCTCGTCTACCGCGCCGCGCTCGCCGACGTGCCCGCGGACATCATGGAGGCGGCCCTCATGGATGGCGCCGGCGGGCGGCAGCGGCTGTTCTTCATCACACTGCCGATGATCCGCAACAGCATCGCCGGCAACCTCATGCTCATCACCCTCCAGACGTTGGCGGTGTTCACCCTCATCTGGGTCATGACCACCGGCGGACCGGCCGGGGCGAGCACCACCTTGCCGGTGCTCGCCTACCAGGAGGCGTTCAAGTTCGGCGACATCGGCTACGGCACCGCCGTCGCGTCGGTGCTGATCGTGGTCGGCATGGTCTTCGGCGTCGTCTATGTCCGCCTGCTCCGGGAAGCGAAACAGTGAGCGCGCCGCTGCGTGCCGGAAGGCCCGTATGGTCGGGAACGACGACGGCGGCCTCCGCATTGCGGGGACGGCGCCGGATCCGCTGGACCGCCAACGCCGCGCTCGGCGTGGTGGGGGCGGCTTTCGTGCTGCCGCTGCTGTGGCTGGTCTTCGCGTCCCTCGACGCCGAGGCGGGGCACGCCACCCGGATTCCCCGGCAGCTGTCGCTGGCGAACTTCGCGGCGGTCCTGACTCCGGACCTGCTTTTCGTGCCGCTGGCCAACAGCGTCCTGCTCGCAGCGGGCACCGCCGTCGTGAACCTGTTGGCGGCCGTGCTCGCGGCGTACCCCCTGTCCCGGCACCCCTCGCGCTTCACCAAGCCGTTCATGTACTCGGTGCTGTTCGGCACCTCGCTGCCGGTCACCGCCATCATGGTTCCGGTGTACGGGCTGTTCGTGCAGCTGAATTTCCTGGATTCAGTTCCGGCCACCATCTTCTTCATGGCCACTACCACGCTGCCCATGGCGATCTGGATGACGAAGAACTTCATGGACTCCGTGCCTATTGAGGTGGAGGAGGCGGCCTGGGTGGACGGTGCCTCCGGCCTGGTGGCGCTGCGCACCGTGGTGCTTCCGCTGATGCGCCAAGGCCTGGGGGTGGTGTTCATCTTCGTGTTCATCCAGGCCTGGGGGAACTTCTTCGTCCCGTTCATCCTGCTGCTGTCCCCGTCCAAGCAGCCGGCGGCCGTGTCCATCTTCAGCTTCTTCGGCCAGCACGGCGCCATCGCCTACGGTGAGCTGGCCGCGTTCTCGATCCTGTATTCGCTGCCCGTCCTGCTGCTGTACATGATCGTGTCCCGCGGCTCGGTCCAGGCGTTCGCGATGTCCGGCGGCATGAAGGGCTGAGGGCCCAATCACGAGTCCGGGGCGGTGGACCCCCGTGGCGTGAGACCGCACGAGGCGAGTGTGGCGGCGGGACCGCCGGGAGTCAGTCGATGTCCTCCACGATGGTCCCGTACGGGAGGTTCTCGTCGAGGTGGGCTTGGTGGCCTGTCGGTCCGGGGTTGTAGGAGATCCGGACGCCGTGGAGCTTGTCCGCGGCCGATTGCATCAGGACCGGACGGATGGTCTGGACGACCCGCTCGCTCTGGCCTTCGAGGTACGTCTTGTAACTGTCTGGGAGCTCAATCATGGCTAAAGGATAGCCCTGCGGCCCCCGCATGGGGAGGGCTCCCCATTGCCGCATCCGGCGCGAAGGGATTGGCTGTTAAGGCCGGTTTCCTGACCGCCCGGGCCGGAAGGTCCTGGACGCAGTAGGCCAAGCCGGACGAGGCAAACCAGCGGAGGGGACCACAGGTGCTTCAGAACACCGCAACAGTCAGCATCGAGGCGAACGAAATGGCCCGGGCTCGGCAGTTGGTTGCCGCCATTTCACGGCGTTTCGAGGCCAAGGTGGTGGGGCAGGCCAGGCTGCGCGAAACCCTCCTGATCGCCCTGCTGACCGGCGGACACGTCCTCCTGGAAAGCGTGCCCGGGCTTGCCAAGACCACCGCGGCCCAGGCCGTCGCGGAATCCGTGAGCGCCGACTTCCGACGCATCCAGTGCACCCCGGACCTGCTCCCCAGCGACATCGCCGGCACCCAGATTTACGACGCCGCCAAAGGCACCTTCATCACCCAGCTCGGACCGGTCCACGCCAACGTCGTGCTCCTCGACGAAATCAACCGCTCCAGCGCCAAGACCCAGAGCGCCATGCTCGAAGCCATGCAGGAACGCCAGACCTCCATCGGCGGGCAAACCCACCCCTTGCCGGCACCGTTCCTGGTGCTGGCCACCCAGAACCCGATCGAGCAGGAAGGCACCTACCGCCTCCCCGAAGCCCAGATGGACCGCTTCATGCTCAAGGACGTGCTCGACTACCCGGACCCGGCCGAGGAAGCGGAAATCATCCGCAGGATCGACGCCGGCGTCTACAGCCCGGCGCAGCAGCTGCCGGCCGCCGTCTCCCTCGACGCGGTGCTCGAGGCACAGGAGCTTGTGCGCAGGATCTACATCGACCCCGCGATCGTGCGCTACATCGTCGGGATCGCCTACGTGACCCGGAACGCCGCCCAGTACCTGGACCCGCGCCTGGCCTCCCTCGTGGAATTCGGCGCCAGCCCGCGCGCCAGCATCGCTTTCAGCCAGGCGGCCCGGGCCCTGGCACTGCTCAACGGGCGCGACCATGTGATCCCGGAGGACGTGAAGAACCTGGCCCACCGCATCCTGCGCCACCGCGTGGTGCTGGGTTTTGACGCCGTCGTGGAAAACGTCCGGGTGGAGACCGTCATCGACGCCGTGCTCGCCTCGGTACAGACTCCCTGAGGGCGCCGGATGGCACGCCTCCTCCAGCAGGTGCAGTCGAAGATGTTCATCTTCGCGCACCGCAGGGCCCTGGGCCTGCTCGATGGCGAATACGGTTCCCTCTTCAAGGGCCGGAGCCTGGACTTCGATGACCTGCGTGCCTATACGCCCGGGGACGAAGTGCGGGACATCGACTGGAAGGCCACAGCCCGCCACGGCTCGCCCCTCGTGAAGCGCTACGTCGCCGTGCGCCGGCAGACAGTGCTGCTCGTGGTCGACACAGGACGGAACATGGCCGCGCTCGCGGCCTCCGGGGAGTGCAAGCGCGACATCGCCGTCCAGGCCCTCGGCGTCCTGGGCTACCTCGCGCACCGGCACGGCGACGTCGTCGGCCTCGTGCATGGCAACGCCGAAGGTTCCCGGACGGTTCCCCCGCGCAGCGGCGAAGACCACCTCGAACGGCTCCTGCAGGACGTGCGCCGCAGCGCTGTGCTCGACGGCGGCCCCAGCGGCATCGCGCACCAGCTCGGGCATGTGCTGCGCACCTTTTCGCGCCGGATGCTGCTGGTGGTGGTCGCCGACGGGCTCCTGCCCGACGCCGCCACGGAAATGCTGCTCCGCCGCCTCCAGGCCCGCCACGAAGTCCTCTGGTTCACCGTCCGCGATGCCGAACTGGCGGGCCCGGGGGACTCCGATGCCTTCGAGGTGGCGGACGGCTCGGGCATCCCGGCTGCCATCGCCGCCGATCCCGCAGTGCGTGCCGCCTACCTGCAGGCCGGTATCGAGCGGGAACAGCGCCGCCAGGAGGTTTTCCGGCGGCTCGGGATCGCCGAAGGCGGGGCCGGCGGCAGCGCGGACGTCCTGCCGGAACTCTTCGCCCTGCTGGAGCGCCACAGGACCCGCACATCGCGCGGCACCGGACGCACCGCATCCTCCGGACGCCCCACATTCTCCGAGGGGCCGCAGCATGCTGGATGACATCGGCTTCTACGCGCCCCTGCAGTACGGCACGCACTGGATGTGGCTGGGCCTGCTGCTGCTCGTGCTCCTCGCCTCAGGCCTTGCCTGGCTCTTCCGTCCCGCACGCACGGCAGGTACGGCCCGGACCACCGCACGGGCGCGGGACCTGCCAAGCCTCCGGGCACGCTACCTGGCGGCCATCGACGACGTCGTCGCCGACGCCGGCTCGGGCCGCCTCCCGCAACGGGAGGCACACCAGCGGCTAAGCTTGCTGCTCCGGCGCTACGCGGGGGAGGCACGCGGAATCCGGGCCACGCACATGACCTTGCAGGAACTCCACGCCTACGGGCTCGGCGCAATCGCCGAAGGGGTCGCCGGGATGTACCCGGCCGAGTTCGCCCCCGCCCGCCCGGCCGACGTCGAACAGTCCGCCGAGCTTGCCCGCCGGGCGGTGCGCACATGGAGCTGAGCTTCTGGTGGGTCCTGCCCCTCGCAGCGGCCGCACTGGCACTCGCCGTCAACCGGGCCGCGCGCCGCGCCCGCGGCAGGGACGTGCGGCCCGTTGCGCACAGCGAGAGGCTCACCGCGCTTCCCGAATACCGGCGCGCCCTGCGCCGCCACCGCCGTTGGCTCGCAACCGCCGTCGTCGCCGGTTTCCTGCTGCTCGCGGCCACGGCGCTCGCCGCAGCCCGCCCGGCCGAACGGAGCACCACCCGGCCCGAACTACGGAACCGCGACATCATCCTGTGCCTGGACGTCTCCGGCTCCATGGCCGGCACCGACGCCGCCATCACTGGAGTGTTCGAACAGCTCGCCAAGGAGTTCGACGGCGAACGCATCGGCATGGTCATGTTCGACAGCCGCGCCGTGCAGCTCTTCCCCCTGAGCGACGACTACGACTACATCGCCGGGGAACTCGCCGCCGCACGCAAAGCCTTCGACGACGGCGGGGACGCTTTCTTCAGCGGCACCTGGGGAGGCAACGGCTCCTCCCTGGTCGGCGACGGACTCGCCAGCTGCCTCCGCAGCTTCCCCGGCGACGGCAACGCCCAGGACGCGCACCGTTCCCGCAGCGTCATCCTGGCCACGGACAACTACGTCTCCGGGACCCCGGTCTTCACCCTGGAACAGGCGGCGCAGCTCGCCACGCCCCGGGGAATCCGGATCCACGCCCTCAACCCCGGAGACCTCGACTACGGGGACGACAAAGACCAGCCGGGCGCCCGGCTGAGGGCCGTCGCCGAATCGAGCGGCGGCAGCTACTTCGCGCCGGACAACCCGGACGCCGTTCCCGGCATCGTGCAGAAGGTCCGGGAAAGCGAAGCGACAGAGCACCAGGGCGCCCCGCAGCTCGTTGTCGCGGACCGGCCGGAGCTGCCGCTCCTCGCGGCCCTGCTCTCCGGCGCCGTGCTCCTGTTTGCCGGATGGAGGCTGGAACGGTGAATCCCGTGCCCCTCACTTTCGCTCCCGTGCTGCCCTGGTGGGTCATCGCCGCCTCGGCGCTCGCCGTCGTCGCCTCAACCGCCCTCCTGCTGGCCCGCGGAACGCGGCCGTCCCGGAAGAATCGCCCGGTTCTGTTGCGCGCGGCTGCGCTGCTGCTCCTGCTGGCCGCCGCACTCCGGCCCGGCTGGTCCGGCGGGGATGCCCGCACCGCCGCAGCCGGGCTCGACGTCTTCTTCGTGGTGGACAGCAGCACCAGCATGGCCGCGGAGGACTACGGCACCGGCGCACCCCGGCTGGACGGGGTCCGCAGCGACATCGCGGCCATCGCACGTGAGCTCGCCGGTGCGAAGTTCGCCCTCATCACCTTCGACAGCGATGCCGGAGTGCGCATGCCGCTCACCCGGGATGCCGACGCCCTGGCCGCCGCCACGGACATCCTGCAGCCGCAAGCGGCGGTATACGCCCGGGGCAGCAGCGTCACCGCCGCCGGGCCCGTGCTCAAGGAGCGGCTCACCGCGGCCAGGGAGCAGCACCCCGGCCGGCCCGCCGTCGTGTTCTACCTCGGCGACGGCGAGAACACCAGCATGAAGCAGGCGGCAGCGGACCTGGGCATCGATCCCGGACTCGTGTCCGGGGGAGCGGTGCTTGGTTACGGCAGCGGCCAGGGCGGCCGGATGGTTGCCGGAGACGGTGCCTACCTGCAGGAGAACGTCGACGGCGGCCGGCAGGACGCGCTGTCGCGCATCGACGAGGGGCAGCTCCGCAGGATTGCGGACGGCCTGGGCGTACCGTACGTGCACCGCGACTCCGGCGACGCCATCGGCGCCGCACTGGACGATGCCCGGCCCGGAAACCTCAGCGCCGCCGAAGAAGACGGCGAAGGCCGCACCGAGCTGTACTGGATCCCCGCACTCCTGGCCTTCGCAGCCGCGCTGCCGGGGCCCACTCGGCACGCCGTCGAGCTGAGGCGCCTCAGCGCCGGGGTTACCCGGACGGGCCGCGGGGGAGGCACGCCGTGAACCCCGTCGACAACGCCAGCACAGGGCCCGGGGCGCGGCGGCGCCGCCGGCTGCTTACCGCGGCGGTGCCCGCCGTCGTCGTGGTTGCCGCGGCCGCCAAGCTGCTCTCCCTCGCACCCCTCGGGGCGGTTGCCGAAGGCGCCTTCACCGGTAAGGACGGGTCCGCGCTGGCCGCAGCCGCGGAGTGGCTCGGCGCCGTCAACGTCATCGAGCCATACAAGGCGGACTTCGCCAGGGGAGACGCGCACGTGCTCCGCGGTGACTTCGCAGCGGCCAGGGCCTCCTTCGTAACTGCCCTCAGCGGCGCACCGGAACGCGACGGCTGCAGGATCCGGGTCAACCTGGTCCTCAGTATCGAGAAGCTCGGCGACGGCCGGGGCAATGCCGGGGACGACGCCGGTGCAAGGACCCTGTACCAGGAGGGGCTCGGCGTCATCCATCAGGCGCCCCCGGGTTGTTTTGAACCCGGCGGGGAAGGCAACACCCAGGGCGAGGGCGGCCGGCTGTCCGACGCCCGGGAGCGGCTCGGCACGAAGGCCGGCCAGGCCGGCAACCAGGGCAAGGACGGCGGGAAAGTCCAAGCGGAAAATCCACCCGCGCAGCAGAAGCTCGAGCAACTGGAAGAGTCGGAACGCCAGGCCCGGCAGGACCGCCAGGAGAGCGAGCAGCGCGACGAATACCTGCGGAGCCCGGATGACGGCATTCCCGTCGAACGGCCCTGGTGAGTGCGGGCATGGAACATTTGCACACGGTCGGCTTCCACGAAGGCTGTCCGCGCGGAGCTGCTGAGAGCCGCCAAGTAGCCAACAGCACCGCAGCAACGCCGCGGCCGCCCACCGGAAGGTGGGCG
>NZ_QYLP01000082.1 GCF_003614925.1 Arthrobacter celericrescens | reverse complement strand
GTACATCGACCGCTACTTCATGTACTACATCCGCACCGCCGACCGCCTCCAGCGCACCGCACGCTGGCAGGAAGAACTCGACGGCGGACTGGACCACGTCCGCCAGGTGGTCGTCGAGGATTCCCTCGGGATCGCCGAAGAGCTTGAGGCGGCGATGGCGAAGCACATCGGAACGTACCAGGACGAGTGGGCCGAAACCCTGAAGGACCCGGAGCGCCTGCGCCGCTTCCGCTCCTTCGTCAACGCCCCCGACCAGAAGGACGACTCCATCGCGTTCGTGCCCGAGCGCGGCCAGATCCGCCCCGCCACCAACGAGGAAAAGGGCAAGCTGCTCATCGGCGCCACGATCCCGGTCCGCGGCGACGGCGACTAGTTCCGCACCGCAGCCGCTACACACTGGGACACCCCGGCCGGACGGCCGGGGTGTCCCAGTGCGGAGAAGCGATTCAGTGCGGGGTGTCTAGTCGCGGGAGATCCGGATCTTGCGCTTCGTTGCCTCAGCCTCGCCCTCCGGCAGGGGCACCCTCACTTCGAGGATGCCGTCCTTGTAGCTGGCGCTGATGTCTTCTTCCTTGACTCCCTTCGGCAGCGGAATGCTGCGGAACAGGGAGCCGTAGCGGAATTCCGAACGGTAGCTGCCGTCCTCCTTCCGCTCGCTCATTTCCCTGCGCTCGGCCCGGATCTGCAGTTGGCCTTCCGTCACGGAAATGTCCACGTCGTTGTCCGGGTCCACACCGGGCAGTTCGGCGCGCACCGTCAGGACGTTGTCCCTGGTTTCCTCTTCCACGCGGATCATGGACCGCGGGTTTTCCCCTTCGAAGAGCCTGCGGAACGGCTCCGTGAAATCCATTGGATTGCGGCGGTCGAACGGCTGCCACCTTGGTGCCTCATTCATGGTTTTGCTCTTTCTGACTTTGCGGATCCCCCTATCCACTTAACACGCCTGCGGCGCCCGCCGGTAGGGGCAATCCCGTACCGGGGAAGCACGAGCCATTGCGCAGCTTCTCTTCCCGCCGATGGACAGTACCGTTAGGGTAACGCTGACGTGCATTCGACGGACCCGTCCCTGGGGAGGAATTCATGAGCAAGGTCACCTGCGATCTCACCGTTTCCCTCGACGGCTACCTGGCCGGCCCGAACCAGACTCCTTCCGAGCCCTTGGGCGAGGGCGGGGAAAACCTGCACCGCTGGATGTTCGAGGAACCCGATGCCAATGCCGAAGCAATCAAGGGCATCCTCTCCTCGCAGGCGTACATCATGGGCCGCAACATGTTCGCCGGGCCCGGAGCCGGCCCGTGGGCCCCGGATTGGCGCGGCTGGTGGGGCGAGGAACCGCCTTACCACGCCCCGGTGTTCGTACTCACGCACCACCCGCGGCCGCCGCTGGAGATGGACGGCGGAACCACCTTCAACTTCGTGGCCGACGGGATCGAGTCCGCCCTGGCCCAGGCGCGCGAAGCCGCCGACGGCGGGGACATCGCCGTCGCGGGCGGCGCGGAGACGGCCCGGCAGTTCCTGTCAGCGGGCCTCATCGACGAGCTGCGGCTGCATATCTCCCCGCTCATCCTCGGCGGAGGCAGCCGGCTGCTGGACGGCGTCGGGGACCTTTCGCTCGAACCGATCGAGGTGGGCGGCACGGGGCTGGTAACCCACATCCGCTACCGGGTGCGCCACTAACGCGGAAGAAGCTCCTCAGGCCGGGCCGCCCGGCGGACCATCGAGGACCGTCGGAACGTACTCGAGCAACTGGAGCCTGCCATCGAAAGTCCGGCTGCCCACCATCTCGAGCGCAACATCCGGGTAGCCGTCGTAGATCCGTTCCCGCCCGGTCTTGCCGGTGATCACGGGGAACACCACCAGCCTGAACCGGTCCACGAGTCCTGCCTTCAGCAGGGAGCGGGCGAGGCTGAGGCTCCCGAGGGTGGTCAGTGGCCCTTTCCCGTCCTGTTTCATCTGCCGCACGGCCTCGACGGCGTCGCCACTGACCAGCTCCGAATTCGGCCAGCTCAGGGGCGCTTTGAGCGTGGAGGAGAAGATGACTTTCGGTACCGCGTCAAGGCCGGTGAGCGCGGCGCCCTCGTCCGCCGAGAATCCGGAGCCCTCGTCCGTGGCTTCCTGGGACATGCTGGACATCACCCGGTACGTGTTGGCCCCCATCAGGAAGGTGTAGCCCTTTTCGCCTTCCTCCCCCAGCCAGGCGAGGTATTCGGGGCCTTCCAGTCCCCACCACCCGGGCCAGCCTTCGGCGGAGGCGTAGCCGTCCAGGGAAATGATCAGGTCCACCATCAGGGACGCTGCGGGGTCGGTGGTGGTTTCTCCCATGACAGTCTCCTCGCTATGCTCGACGCCGGTGCGGGGCAATGCTAACCCCGGTCATGGTGGGCTACAAGGGCGCGCTACAAGGACGGCGCCGCTCACCCGTGGGAAGGAAGGTCCGTGGTCTCCGCGGCTTGCTCTTCGGCGGCCGCACCGGCGTAGGACGCCGAAACCCGGCGGTAGGCGGGGGTCAGGAAAGCCAGCAGGGCCGTGAGGATCATGATGACGCCGGCGACGAGGAAGACCAGGGCAATGCCGCGGGAGGTGCCCTCGCCCAGCAGCGGCGCCAGCTGGGCGGCTCCTTCTTCGGACCGCGCGTAGGGGATGATCCAGAACTGGGCGATCGGTGCGATAAGGAACGCCGTGACCGGGGCTGCCGCAGATTCGACCGCCATCGCGAAGCCGAACACCCGGCCTTGCCGGCTCAGCGGCACCACCTGCTGGATGACTGTTTGCTCGGCGGCCTCCACCACGGGCACCAGGACCAGGTAGAGCCAGATCCCGGCGACGTACAGCCAGGCCCATTCGCGCAGGGTGAACACCGCCCCGAGAATCCCCATCAGGATCACGGCGAACAGCATCGAACGCAACGGGTTCTTCCCCAGGCCGAACTTGCCGACGAGTGCGCCGCCCACGATGAACCCGGTGGAACCAAGCGCGAAGAACGTCCCCCACAGTTCCACCGGGAACATCTCCAAGCCGTAGGGATCCATCAGGGCCATATAGACGCCGCCGATGAAGTTGTTGAACGTGGAGAAGAGAATCAGAGCGAACAAGCCGGCGATGGCCAGCACGGCCGCGATGGAGCCCCGCAGGTCGAACGCGCCGTGGGCGTCCGTCGTGGCAACACGGGTTTCCTCGGGCATCCGCAGCACAAGCAGATGGGCGAAGGCGAGCGCAGTGAGCACCACCGCGACAACAACAGTCCACCCCATGCCAAGCAGGCCCACCGAGAGCCCGGAAAGGACCGACGTTACAATGAACGCCAGGCCCTGGACCATGCCCACCATGCCGTTGGCGTTCGCCCGCTTGTCCGGTTCGATGAGGATCGTGACAGTGGTGGACAGGGCCACGTTGCGCATGTTCTCCACGACGGCGCCGACGAGGATGACGAGGGTGAAAATCCAAAACCACGGCTGGGTCAGGTCCAACAGACGGGCGGTCGGTGTCAGCAGGAACATTCCCCCGGCCAGCAGGAACATCACCAAGGTGAAGATGGCCGCGAAACGCATCACTGCCAGCTTCCGGTAGCGGTCCACGAACGTGCCGAAGCTGATGCTGGAAAGGGCAATCAACAGCATGTACGCCCCGCCGATCACACCGGTGGCGATCACGTTCCGCGTCTCCAGGTAGACCCAGAACGTGAGGGCGAACCACAGATAGCTCGTCGTGATGTTCGCCAGGGCCGTGTTGACCAGGATCCCGGCAAAGGTCCGGGAACGCTGTGCCGGACTGCGCGACGACGTGACGAGGCCTTCCTGCTCAGTCATGGGTTCGAGTCTAGTGACAAGTCGCCGGCTTCTGAAGGAACAAATGTGGCCCGGAAGCTCTGCCTACCGCTGCGCCAGCGTCCGCAGGAGCTTCAGTGCCACGGCGATCGAGGCGATGTCCACCTGTCCCGGGGCGATGACTTCGGCAAAGGTGCTCTTGATCCGGCGCAACTGCTCCTCGCGGCCCCGCTCCCACTCTTCGATGCGTTCCATCGCCGATGCTCCGGAGGTCCCGCCGGCCCGGGTGGTCCGCATGACGGAGGTGGTGATTTCGACGACCGCCGAGTACGCGTCATCCCGGAGCGAGGCGCGGGCCAGGGCCTGCCAGCGGGTGTCCCTGGGCAGGTCGGTGATGCGCAGGAGCAGCGTTCCCACGCCGAACGCGTGGATCACCGTGTGGTACATGTCCGCGACCGAGGTGAGCGGTTCGTCCACGTGCTCGGACACGAGGGAGATGTCCAGCAGCGAGAAACTCTCCAGCAGGTCGGAGGCGCGCCGTCCCAGCTCCGGGGGCATCCCGACGTCGTTCCAGTGCGCCAGGCGGGCTTTGGCACGCTCAAGGTCCGAGCCCCGCAGGAACTCGGTGGTCCGGGTGCGAAGGAGGTCCAGGGCGGGCATGATCCTGCCCATGGCCGCTGCCACGGGCTGGTCGCGGTGGTCGTGCGTGACGTACCAGCGGGTTGCCCGGTCCAGGAGCCTGCGCATCGGCCGGGCCACTTCGACGGCGTGTTCGCTCGGAATCTCCGGCGGCAGGCCGGCCACGGTGTCCAAGAACCACCGCAGCTCGTAGGCCTCGCGGACCACGATGAAAGCCCTGGCCAGGGCTGATGCGGCGACCGTGGTTTCCTCCATGGCGCGGAACGCGAAGGTGATCCCGCCAAGGTTGATCATGTCGTTGGCAACCACGGTGCAGATGATCTGCCGGCGCAGGGGGTGGCCGTCGAGTTCAGCGCCGAAGCGACCTGACAGTTGCCGGGGAAAGTAGCCGCGGAGGACGCGGGTGAACCACGGGTCGTCGGCGAGGTCGCCTGCCACTAGTTCCCTGGCCAGTTCGATCTTCGCGTAGGCGGCGAGGACCGAGAGTTCAGGTGCGGTCAGCCCGGCGCCGGCGGCCACCCGGTCATGGAGCTGGTCCGCGTCCGGCAGGCCCTCCAGGCCGCGGTCCAGGCCGGCGGTGCTTTCCAGCCAGTCCATGATCCGTTCGAAGCCCGGCGCCGATTCAAGCGCCAGGTGCCGGTCGTTGAAGAGGAGCACGTTCTGGTCCGCGTTGTTGGCCAGCACCAGCCGGGCCACCTCGCCGGTCATGGACTGCAGGAAGCCTGTCCGCTCGTCCGCGGCCATCCGCCCGGCCGCGATCATGCGGTCGAGGAAGATCTTGATGTTGACCTCATGGTCGGAGCAGTCGACGCCGGCGGAATTGTCGATCGCGTCGGTGTTGAGCAGGACGCCGGCGAGGGCCGCCTCCACCCGCCCGTGCTGGGTGACGCCCAGGTTCCCGCCCTCGGCCAGGACCCGCGCCCGCACCTCCCTGCCGTTGATCCGGATGGCGTCGTTCGCCTTGTCCCCCACTTCGCTGTGGCTCTCGGCAGAGGCCTTGATGTAGGTGCCGATGCCGCCGTTGTAGAGGAGGTCGACCGGTGCCCGGAGGATGGCCTGCAGGAGCGCCTGGGGTGTGAGGGATTCGACGCCGGGATCCAGGCCCAGGACGTCCCGGACCTGCGCGGTGGTGTCGATCGTTTTCGCCTGGCGGGAGTATACCCCGCCGCCGGCACTGATCAGCGAGGGGTCGTAGTCCGCCCAGGACGAACGCGGCAGCCCGAAGAGCCGCTTGCGTTCCTCGAAGGACACCGCGGCGTCGGGGGCCGGATCGAGGAAGATGTGCCTGTGGTCGAACGCGGCCACCAGCCGGAGGTGCGGCGAGAGCAGCATGCCGTTGCCGAACACGTCGCCGCTCATGTCCCCGATGCCGACGGCGGTGAAGTCGTCGGCCTGCGGGTCGATGCCCAGATCGCTGAAGTGGTGCTTCACGGACTCCCAGGCCCCGCGCGCCGTGATGCCCATCTGCTTGTGGTCGTACCCGATGGATCCGCCCGACGCGAAGGCGTCGTTCAGCCAGAAACCATAGTCGGAGGCCAGGGCGTTGGCCGCGTCGGAGAACGTCGCGGTTCCCTTGTCGGCGGCGACCACCAGGTAGTAGTCGTCGCCGTCGTGGCGTTCCACGCCGTCCGGCGGCACCACTGCCTCGCCGTCGGGCGTGACCACCAGGTTGTCAGTCAGGTCCAGCAGGCCACGGACGAAGATGCGGTAGCACTCCAGGCCCTCGGCGAGCCACGCTTCCCGGTCCTGTGCCGGGTCGGGCAGGAGCTTCGGGTAGAAGCCGCCCTTGGCGCCCGCCGGCACGATCACCGAGTTCTTCACGTTCTGGGCCTTCACCAGGCCGAGCACTTCGGTCCGGAAATCCTCGCGCCGGTCCGACCAGCGCAGGCCGCCCCTGGCCAGGGCGCCGAAGCGCAGGTGCACCCCTTCGACCCGCGGCGAATACACCCAGATCTCGTATTCGGGCCGGGGCAGCGGAGCCATCGCGATCGAGGCGGGGTTGACCTTGAAGCTCAGGTGTCCCTTGCCGAGGAAGTAGTTGGTCCGCAGCGTTGCATCCACCAGGTCCATGAACGTACGCAGCAGCCGGTCCGCGTCCAGGACCGGAATCCCGTCGATCGCCGCGAGCAGCTCCAGCCGGGCCCTCCCCGTGGTTTCCGCGCGCAGATGCCCCGCCAGTCCGGGGTCGAACTTGGCCCGGAACAGGTCCAGGAGGGCATTGGTCGCACGCGGATTGGCCACCAGGGTGTCGGCGATGAAGTCGTAGGAGTTGGTGGTCCCCAGTTGCTGCAGGTACTTCGCGTAGCTGCGCAGCACTGCGGCTTCGCGCCAGCCCACGCGTTCCCGGATCACCAGGGCGTCGAGCCTGTCGGACTCCATGTCGCCACGCATGGCGGCCACGAAGGCGTCGGCAAGCAACCCGCTGGTGGCCTCCGGGTCGACGCCGGCCGGATACTTCACGCCGAGCTCGTACAGGAACAGCTCCGGCCCGCCCGCCGGGTGCAGCTCGTACGGCCGCTGGTCCATCACCTCCAGGCCGAGGTTGTGCAGGAAAGGCAGGATCTGGGTGAGGCTCCGGGGTTTGGTCAGGTAAAGGCGGATCCGTGCTCCGCCGGCAGTTCCGCCGTCAGGCGCTGCAGCGCCGTCCCCGGAGGCGGGGGCCGCATCGCCGACGGGGGCTGCGGCGCCGGAATGGACGGTGAGCAGCGGATCGCCGAGGGGACGCCCGCCGGCGCCGTCGAGGTTGAAGGACCCGAAGGTGACGATGTCCCCGACGGCGGATTCCGGTTCGTAGTCGGCACGGTAATTTGCAGGGAACGCGTCGAGCCACCGCCCGGACAGGCGGGCCGCCTCCGCCGCCGGGAAGCGTTCGCGGAGCGCTTCCTCGAGGCCGTCCGGCCACGGCCGCACGGCCGAAATGAGCCTCCGTTCCAGCGCGAGGGACTGCTCGCCGGCGGTCCCGGCGGCCTGGACATCCGCCCGGTCATCGGAGAGGTGCAGGCGGAAGAACACGAAGGCCATCGGCGAGCCGGTCAGGCGGACGTCGAACTCGATCGAGTCCGCCTTGAAGGCCCGCCGGAGTTCCCGTTCCATGAGCAGCCGGACGGCGGTGCTGTACCGGCGGCGCGGGAAGATGACTGTCGCGGACACAAAGCGGCCGGAGCGGTCCGGCCGGAGGAAGACCCTCGGCTTCTGCCGCACTTCGGCGCGGAGGATGTCGCCGGTGAGCCGGGTGAGGTCGTCGGCCCCGATGCGGAACAGTTCGTCGCGCGGGAAGCTCTCCAGGATGGCGAGGGTGTCCTCGGCCGGGTGCGAGCGAGGAGAGGATCCGAGGCTTCCGCAGACGGCCAGCACTTTGTCCCGGATCACCGGGATCCTCAGTACCGAGTGATGCGCCGCACCCGCGGTGAACATCCCGGCGAAGCGCCGTTCACCGCGGGCGCCGCCGTCCCCGTCATACAGGACCAGGCGCAGCTCGTCGAGGTACGCCTGGCGCAGGACAGTGGACTTCAGCTCCGACGTTGCCATCCGAAACGCCTCCCCCTCGGCGTCCAACGGAACCGGCGGCAGCGCCTCGGCGCCCGGGCCCCGGCGGGGTTCCCTCAGCAGCCCCAGACCGGAACCCTGCCGGGGCGTGGGCGTGCCGGGGCCGCCCGCCGTCGTCGGCTCCAGTTCGTCATAGCCGAGGAACACGAAGTTGCCGTCGCCGAGCCAGCGGAGCAGCTCGCCCGCCTGATCCGCCGGCGGTTCGGCTCCGGCCGGAGCAACCGCCAGGGAGGCGACGGCGGCATCCAGCTGTGCGTGGATGGCGCCGCTGTCCGCGGCGACGGTCCGCACGTCGTCCAGCACCGCGTGCAGCCTCCTGACCAGCTCCCTGGCCACGGCGGCGTCGGTGAGCACGCCGATTTCGGCGGCGATCCACACCTCCTCCAGGGCTCCGGCCCCGCGGTCCCCGTTCAGAAAGCTGCTGTTCAGGACACTGCCGCTAAGGACGCCGTCCGGGGACGGGCCGGTCCAGGCTTCGAGGAGTTCGTGGGTCACCGGGTCGCGAAGCACGTGGAAGCGGGGGTGCACCAGCAGGCGGATCGACACCTCGTCCCGGGTCAGCTCGGCCGTGACGGACTGGACCAGGTACGGGAGGTCCTCGGCGACCACCGCCATGATGCTCGCGTCCAGTTCGTTAAGGATCCCGACGGCGGCCCGGCCGGGTTCACGTGCGGACGCCAGCGTGAGGTGGTGGCCCGCCCAGGCGTGGAGGGTGTCGGCGCCGTAGCCTTGCAGTTCGTCCGGCGAGAGCTGCGCGAAGTAGCCGGCCAGGAAGGCATCGGTCACCCGGGGCGGCGCTGTTTTCCCTGGCGCCGGGTTCCCTTGCTCCGCGGGTGATGGAACGTCAGGCATGCCACGGCACCTCCGCTGCGGGTATCCAACGCGATGCCGGCAGCACCGCAGCCCTCCCGCTTCCCTCCATGATGGCGTGCTGCCCGGACAAAAACCACAGGAACGGGGCTTGCGGGAAGGCCCCCTGCCTGCTTGATACTGGCCATCGGACGCGGAAGGGGCGTGGTCAGGGATGCACGACGTGGTGATCGTCGGGAGCGGGCCGACGGGCTTGATGCTGGCTGGCGAGTTGCGGCTGGCCGGCGTGGACCCGGTGGTCCTCGAACGGCGCGGATCGCAGGAGTTGGCTGGCAGGCGCGGCGGCGGAATCCACGCCCGGACCATTGAGCTGCTCGACCAGCGCGGCATCGCCGGGCGGTTCCTCGACGAGGGCACGACCATTGCCGCCGCCACCTTCGGCAGCACCGCCCTTCCGCTGGGCAGTCTGCCGACCCGGCATCCCTACACGCTGGCGCTGTTCCAGAACCACATCGAGCGGCTGCTGCTCGAATGGGTCGAGGAACTGGGGGTGCGGATCCGGCGGGGCGTGGAGGTCACCGGCGTCGAGGCCGACGACGGCGGCGTGGACGTTGTGCTCGGCTCCGGCGAATCGCTGCGGGCCAGGTACGTGGTGGGCGCCGACGGCGGGCGGAGCATGGTGCGGCGGGCCGCAGGCATCGGCTTCGTGGGTCCGGACGCGACGCGCAGCAGCCTGATCGCCGAGGTGCAGGTGACCGGGGAGCTGACCCAACCCGGGAAGATCGACGAGCGCGGGGTCCACGGCTTGCATGCGCTGGGCGACGGCATGGTGCGCGTGGTGGTGACAGAGGCGGTGCTGGGCCCGAACACGGAGCCCACCCTGGATGACCTGCGGCGGGGGCTGGTCGAGGTGTTCGGCACGGACTTCGGCGTCCACAGCCCCACGTGGTTGTCCCGCTTCACGGATGCCACCCGGCAGGCGGAGTCCTACCGGAAGGGCCGGGTGCTGCTGGCCGGGGACGCGGCACACGTTCACTCGCCCACGGGCGGGCTCGGCATCGGCCTGGGGCTGCAGGACGCCGTCAACCTCGGCTGGAAGCTGGGCCAGGTGGTGCGGGGCGTCTCCGGCGAGGAACTCCTCGACACGTACCACGCCGAACGGCACCCCGCCGGCGCCCGGGCGCTAAAGTACACCATGGCGCAGTCGCTGTTCCAGAAGGCCGATCCGCGGCAGGAAGCGCTGCGGGACCTGCTGGACGAGGTGCTGGGCGTGGACGGCGCGGGCCCGCTGGTGGCCGCCCTGGTCACCGGGCTCGACGTCGCCTACAGCCCGGGCTCGAATGACTCCGGAAGCGGGCACCCGCTGCTTGGACGCCGGATGCCGGACCTCGACGTCGTCGTTCCCAATGGGACCGTGCGGGTATTCGAACTGCTTCACCCGGCCAGGCCGGTGCTGCTCGAGCTCGGCGGGCCGCCCCTGGACCTCGGCGCCTGGGCCGCACGGGTCCGGCACGTCGCGGCAAACTACGACGGCGCGTGGGAGCTGCCGGCGCTGGGGAACGTTCCCTCACCCACCGCCGTCCTCGTGCGTCCCGACGGCTATGTGGCGTGGGTCGGCGAAGGGTCGGCCGAGGGGCTCACCGAAGCGCTGGGCACCTGGTTCGGCGCGGCGGACGCGTAGCCTGCCGCGCAGCCCTTCCTCCCTCCGCCGCTTGGGGCCATCATGGAGGGAGGAAGAGGCTCGTCCAATGTCACAAAGATCGCGCATCACCGGGGATTCGGCAGCGACGTCGGCATTCAAACGGCGCTTCATGCAAAGGTTGGTCTTCGTCCTCGCGGGCGGCATGTTCCTGGACGGGTACATCCTCGGGATCGTCGGCCCGGTCACGGGAAGCCTGACCGAGGACCTCAACCTCTCGACACTGTGGGAAGGCTTGATCGCGGCCGCCCCGTTGTTCGGCATCTTCTTCGGCTCCCCCGCTGGCGGCTGGGCTGCCGACAAGTTCGGCCGCAAGCCCCTGTTCATGGTGGACATGGGCCTGTTCGTCGTTGCATCGGGCCTGCAGTTCTTCGTCGACTCGGCGGAACTGCTCTTCGTGGTCCGGCTGATGATGGGCGTAGCCATCGGCATGGAGTACTCGGTGGGTTGGCCGCTGATGTCCGAATTCGCCCCGGCCGAGCTGCGCGGGCGGCTGTTGGGCTTGACCCTGATCGCCTGGTACACCGGGTTCATGGTCGCGTTCGCGCTCGGTTATTGGCTGGCCCACTCGACCACACTTGGCTGGCGCGTGATCCTCGGCACGAGCACGCTGCTTGCGGTGGTTCTGTTCGTGGCCCGGTTCGGCCTTCCCGAGTCGCCCCGGTGGCTATGGAACCAGGGCCGCAAGGACGAGGCCATGGCAGTCGCCCACCGGTACATGGAACACGCTGCCGAAATGTCCGACGTCGAGCATGAAGACACCGAGAAAGGCACCTTCGGGATGCTGTTCTCCCGGCGTTATTGGCGGGCGACGCTCTTCGTTTCGATGTTCTGGTTCTGCGCCGTGGCACCCTATTTCGCCATCGCCACCTTCGCGGACAGCGTGCTCGGGCAGTACGGTCTCGGTGGCGGACTCGCCGGCGGCGTGGGCCTCTCGGCCGTCGCCCTGACGGCAGTGATCCTCACCGTCCTGCTGATCGACAAGGTCGGCCGGCGCGTGCTGACCGTGCCGCCGCAGTGGATCTGCACCGTTCTCCTCGCCGTCATCGGCCTGTGGGCCGGTGCTCCGCCCGCCGCCGTGCTGGCCCTGTTCCTCGCGTTCTCCTTCTTCAACGCTATGGTCGGCACCCTCACCGGGGTGTACCCCGGCGAGGTCTTCCCCACGGAGGTCCGCTGCGTGGGCACGGGCTTCGCGGCCGCCGTCAGCCGCGTCGGTGCCGGGCTGGGCACCTTCCTGCTGCCTTGGGCGATGGTCAACCTCGGCCCGGCGACATCGATGCTGATCGCCGCCGGCATCGCCTTCGTCGGCGCCGCGCTGTCCCAGTGGCTGGCCCCCGAAACGAAAGGCAAGAGCCTCACCGAAGCGGCGTCCGGGTTCTCGCACTAGCTGGACGCTCCGCCACCCCTTGAAAGGAATCCGGCCATGACAGACCCCGCTCAGTACGCCAGCGTCCGGTACCTCGTCGACGACGTCCAGGCGGCCATCGACTTCTACACCACGCACCTCGGCTTCACCCTCAACACCAACGCCGCTCCCGCCTTCGCCGATGTCGTCCGCGGCCCGCTGCGGCTCCTGCTGTCCGGCCCGGCCAGCTCCGGCGCCCGCGCCACGCAAGGCGATGCCGCAGCGCCCGGGCACAACCGCATCCACCTGATCGTCGACGACCTCGACGCCGAGATCGGCCGGCTCCGCGGCGCGGGACTGGCCTTCCGAAGTGACGTGGTTGCCGGCCCTGGCGGGCGCCAGATCCTGCTCGCCGACCCCGCCGGAAACCTCATCGAACTGTTCCAGCCGGGCGCCCCGGGCTAACCCCGGTCCCCGAGCCCGGCCTGGTCCATCAGTTCCGTCAGCCACGGCCGGTGCTCCCGGTGAAAGGCGATTCCCTCGGGCAGCCCTTGCACGGTAGGTTCCGAAGCCGTGATGTCGATCGTGATCCGGCCGCTTCCCATGGGCGCGTTGGTGATGTGCAGGTCCCCGTACGACTCAGGCAGCGCCGGGTCCATCCAGAAGCCGCCGCGGGAAATGTGGGCGTCGTACCTCATCAGGCTGGTAATCAGCATGATCGGCGTGGTGGCCGCCCAGGCCTGCGGGGAGCACGCCGTCGGATACGGCACGGGCTCGGCTACCTCGTCCCGGCTGAATCCGCAGAAAAGTTCCGGAAGCCGGCCGTCGGTGTATTCGGCAGCCTCGAAGAGGGCCGTGGCGATGCGCTGTGCCTCCTTCACGAAGCCGTAGCGCAGCAGGCCGACGGCGATGACCGCGTTGTCATGGGGCCAGACCGATCCGTTGTGGTAACTGGCGGGGTTGTAGGCACCCATGTCGCTCGCCAGGGTCCGCACGCCCCAGCCGGAGAACATTTCCGGGGACATCAGGCGTTCAGCCACTGACGGAATCTTGTCTTCGTCGACGATGCCGTGCCACAGGCACTGGCCCATGTTGGACGCGCAAGCGTCCACCTGCCGCTTCTTGCCGTCCAAAGCGATCGCGTAATACCCGCGGTCAGGCATCCAGAACGCTTCATTGAACCGCTTCTTCAACTCTGCCGCTTCGGCGGTGAGTTGCGCCGCCAAAGGCGCGTCTCCGCCGTCGTACGCCATCCATGCGCGGGACAAAAGCGCCGAGTACACCAGTGCCTGGACCTCACAGAGCGCGATCGGCGGTTCTGCCAAGCGGCCGTCCGCGAAATTGATCCCGTCCCAGGAATCCTTCCATCCCTGGTTGATGAGGCCCTGGTCGTTGAGTCGCTCGTACTCGACGAAGCCGTCGCCGTCCTTGTCCCCATGGTTCCGAACCCAATCCAGGGCGCGGTCGGCGTGTGGCAGCAGCGCGGTGATGGTGTCCTTCGCAAAACCCCACCGGCTGACTGAACCGAGGGTCATCACGAACTGCGGGGTGGCGTCGACGCTTCCGTAGTAGACGGACTTGCCGCCGAGCGAGAGCCCGCTGGAGACACCGAGCCTGACCTCATGCAGGATCTTTCCGGGCTCTTCCTCGCTCATGGGATCCACCACTCTTCCTTGCCGGTCCGCCAGGGTCTGCAGGGTGCCCAAGGCCAGGGACGGGTCCACCGGCAGTGCCATTTCCGATGCCCAGAGCGAGTCCCTGCCGAAGAGGGTCATGAACCATGGAGCGCCCGCGGCCACGACCACCCGTTCCGGGTGGGCGGGGTCCTCGATGCGGAGCGCGCCCAGGTCGTCATAGCTGCGCCGGAGCGTGCGTTCAATGGACCGGTTGCCCATGTGCAGTTTCGGAATCTTCGCCACCCATTCCTGCCGGCGGCGGTCGCTCGGGGATGCCTCGCCGCCGGCCTGCCGTACGAACGACGCCGGTGCGGTGCCGCCGGAGGCGGGCACCACGCTCAGCCGGGTGCTCCAGCGACCGCGCGGCGGGACGGCCACCCGGTAGTGCAGGGCCTCCGCCGTGACGTCGGCACCGCTGGCCCTGACGACGACGCCCTTCCGGACGTCCTCCCAGGCGCCCCTGATGGCCAGCGAGTCGCCGTCGGCCTCCCGGGATTCCTCCCAGCGCCGCTGGACCCGGGCTTCCTTGACCTCGAAGAGGTCCGCGAAGTCCGCTTCGACGTTGAGGGTGATCTCGCATTCGGCTTCCTCCGTGGAGTAGTTCCGGATGGTGACCTCCTCGAGGATCCCGGCGCCGACTTCGCGGACACGCTCCACGATCAGGGGACTGTCCGCGTACCCGTCCGAACGCGGCACGCGGCCAATGAACAGGGCCCGGTAGGGTTCGGTGGTCGAGGCGGTCAGGGATTCCAGGGCCTGGCCGTTGACCAGCAGGTTCCAGCGCGACAGGATGCGGGTGTCGTCATGGAAGACGCCGTGCGGATGCTCCGGCTGGATGTCCCCGTTCGCCTGGGAGATGCAGAAGGACGAACCCTCCACCAACGTCACGGTCCCCGGACCCACCGGGCCCGCTGCCGTGTCCGCATTCCATCCAGCCATCCCAGCCTCCTTCGCGGCGCCTGAACGCCTGTGTGCACGAGAGCCCTGTTGGATAGACGCTACGCCTGTGCCCCGCCCGGCAACAGGCACCCCGTGGGGGGCACACAGCTCGACGGCGGTCCCCGTCTTGGGACTTTGTGCCCTGTCCGGACGCACTGGAGCCATCCTAGGATCGCCTCATGGTTGACAAGAACGTAGTGCCGGAAGCGGAAGAACTCGATACCGAAGAATGCTGGAGGCTACTTCGGGAAACCGGGGTTGGGCGGCTGGGGGTCATTGTCGATGGCCGGCCCGACGTCTTCCCGGTGAACTACAAGGTGGAAGACACCACCCTGGTGTTCCTCACCGGAACGGGGACCAAGACCCGGGCACTTGACGACGACGGTGCCGTCGTCCTGGAAGCCGACGCCGTCAGTGCCGAATTCGGCATGGCATGGAGCGTCGTCGTCAAAGGCAAAGCCGAGCGCACCGATTCAACCAAGCAGTCTCTCGGTTCCCTGAGCAAGTCGCTGTTTCCGTGGCAGGGGGCCGGCCAGGAGCAACTGTTCCGCATCGTGCCCGATTTCGTGACCGGCCGCCGGTTCACCGTCACTCCGGGGATGCGGTGGCGGGTCGGCATGGATGACGCGACCCGCGCAGGAATGGAATAGGACCCGGACAACCTTCAGACCAGCTTCGCGAACGTTAGGACCTGAGCCCATGGGCGACATGACGAAAGTCGGCAAGATCGATTTCGAGGAATGCTATGACCTGCTCGGCACAGGAGTGGTCGGCAGGCTCGCGGTCATCGTGGACGGCCACCCCGAAATCTTCCCGGTGAACTACGTGCTCGAGCGCAGGAGCATCGTGTTCCGCACCGCAACCGGGAAGAAGCTGTGGGAGTCCCGGAAGGAACTGCCCGCCGCCTTCGAGATCGATGGCTACGACCCCGCCACCGAGGAAGCCTGGAGCGTCATGGTGCGCGGCGGCACGTCCATGATCGATGACCCGGATGAACAAGCGGCCGCAGACACCCTTGGCCTGGAACCGTGGCAGCCCGGGCCGAAAACCCATTATGTGCGGCTCTCTCCGACGGTGCTGACGGGACGAAAGTTCAAAGTCAGCGCCCCGGACGTGTGGGCCACCCGGCTCAACGACGCGCGCCGGACGTCCTTCGAGTAACCGGCCGCGTCCGGCCACCTTGCCCGACGAGGAGGAAGCAATGGCCCTCACGGAATACGAAAGGCACCAGTTGGAACTGCTCGCAGAGCAGCTCTCGCAGGAAGACCCCCGGCTGGCCGCCAGGCTCTGCGCCCCGGCGGTCGACGCCGCGCGTCCCGCCCGCAGGGTGGCAGGCGCCTTCACCCTGCTTGTCGGGTGCTTTGTCCTCATAGCGGGCATCGCCACGCAATTGACGGCGCTGGGCACCTTGGGATTCGCCATCATGGCCACCGGGGCCTACCTCCTCTTCGCCCATACCCGCCTGGCGCTCCGGCTGCCCCGCGCCGCAGCTCCCCCGCCCCGGCGGGAGCCACCCGAGTAGGGCGCCCGAAGCAATCACCGGCCAAGACACCTGGAGGAACAATGGAGAACCCATCCGGCAGCCGGATCGTGGTAGGCGTGGACGGCTCGGACGCCTCCATCGAAGCGCTCCGCCAAGCCCGGAAACTGGCATCGGCGCTCGGCGCCACGGTCGAGGCTTCCGCCTTCTGGGACCCTCCCCATGTGCCCGCCAGCTATGAAGCGGTGGGCATCGGGCGGTTCGAGGAGGCCGCGGACAACATCCTCGGCGAATCCATCGCCAAGGCGTTCGGGCCCCAGCGGCCGGACAACGTCGTGCCCCGGCTGGTCCGCGGCCATCCGAGGAACATGCTCATCGAGGCCAGCAAGGACGCGGACATGATCGTCGTGGGCAGGCGTGGCCACGGGGGTTTCGGCGGTCTCCTCCTCGGGTCCGTCAGTTCGGCCCTGGTGGCCCATGCCCACTGCCCCGTGCTCGTGGTCCACGCCCCGGAAGGGGACTGAGTCCCGTGAGCCATATCGTTGTCGGTTTCGACGGCTCCACGGCGGCAGCCGCCGCGGTCCGCTGGGCCGCGCGCCAGGCCGCCCTGCGGAACACCGGGCTCACCGTGGTGCACTGTTCCATGTGGCCGGCGTTCACCCACGACCTCGGCCCGGTGCCGGGAATCGCGGACAGCGGACTGCGGCACGCCGCCGAAGCCGTCGCGGCGGAAGGGGCCGCCGTCGCCCGGGACGAATCCCCCGGCGTCGCCGTCAGCACTGTCGTGAAGTACGGCTGGTCTGCCGGGCTGTTGCGGGAGGCCTCCGACGGCGCCGCCCTGCTGGTTGTCGGCAGCCGCGGAATCGGCGGATTCATGGGCCTCCTCATCGGTTCGGTGAGCCTTGAGCTGGCCGCTACCGCGGACTGCCCCGTTGCGGTCATCCGCCAGGAGGCGCGCACTGCCGGGCCCGTCGTCGTCGGGGTCGACGCCGGGCACGCCGGGACCGCGCAGGCCGACGCCTGGCAATGGGAGGACGCAGTCCGCCAGGCCGGGATCCTCGCGACGCTCACCGAAGCGCCGCTGCGCATCGTGTCCGTGCAGTCCAGGCACAGCGGCCGGCACGGCCCGGCAGCGGCGGGTCCCCAACGGCCGGAGGAAGTGCTCGACGACGTCGAACGCACCGCCCGCCGCTGGTTCCCGGCGCTCGAGGTCCGGAGCCAAATGCTCACGGGGAACTCGGCTGCCGGCACGCTGCTGGAGGCGTCCCGCGACGCCGCCGCGATCGTCGTGGGGACCCACGGCCGCGGTGTCGTCAAGGGCAGCATCGGCTCAACCGCGCACGCCGTGCTCCACCACGCTTCCTGTCCTGTGTTGGTTGTCCGGCCCGTTACTGCCCAGGCTTCACCCGGCTGACCCGGGTGATGATCGTAGGACACGGCAGCTGGGCGAGCACCGCATGCGCGGTCGACCCCATCAGCAGCCGCTTGAATGCTCCCTTGCCCCGGCTGCCCAGGACCAGCAGGCTGGCGTCACGGGCGGCCTGGACAAGCGCCTTCGCCGGGTTGGTATCGACCACGAGAATCTGGCGGACGGTGAGGTCGGGGTAGCTTTCGGCGAGGCCGGCCGCGGTCTCCGCCAAAATGACCCGCTCTTCTTCCGCGGCACGGTCTGCGAGGTCGCTTCCGGGCTTCCCGTTGGGAACGCGGAACATCGGGCTTCCGAAGGCGTGCAGGATGGTCAGTTCCTGTCCTTCGCGGTCCGCTTCCGCTGCGGCGAACGCGACGGCCTGGGTCGCTTCTTCGGAGCCGTCCGCACCGACCAGGATGCCCTGCCGCCCGCCGTCGTCGGCCTTCGCTCCGATGACCGCCACCGGGCAGAGCGCGACGGCGGCAATCTGCAGGGCGCGGTCCGTGACCGCTCCGCCGAACCAGGACTCCCCGGAGCCGACAACCACCATCGACGCCTTCCGCGACTGCTTCCGCAGCACGTAGCCGGTGCTTCCGGACACCTGTTTGACGCTGAGGTCCACGGACGGATCCGCCTCAATGGCCCGCGCCTTCGCCTTCTCCAGCAGCTCTGTCCCGGCCTTCTTGATCTCGTCGATGAACGAATAGCTCTCGTAGGACCAGCGGTCATCCAGCGCATGGACCAGAACTACCGGCAGCTTCAACGCCGCCGCCCTGCGCATCGCCCAGGCAACGGCTGCCAGGCTGGCTTCGGTATCGTTGACGCCTACGACAATCGGATTCTTCATGGTGTTTCCCGTTCTTCATCAAAGGATTCCGTGGGACGGCCACCGGATTCAAACGAGGTACCTGGAGCCGGTGACCGTGTCTGTTGCTCCGAGGAAGCGCAACGTGGCGTGGTTTCTGTCAGGCATGCCGGCCTCCCGGTCGTGGCCCGGGGTGTCCCGCGGCGGCGGGACACCCCGCGTACTTTAGTGGGCTGTTGTCATGTGGTGGTGACGGTATTCTTCGGTGCTCGGCCTGATCGCCAGTGCGGTGACGATCAGGGCGACGGCGCCGGGAATCCAGGCACTCCACGCAACTCCGGCTGCGGAGGCGAAGCCTCCCAACCATGGGGCAAACAGCAGCACGATGGCGATCACGGCCTGCGCCCACTCGGCAGCCGGCAGCCCGGGCCAAGCGAGGTTGGTGGCGCCGGCGATGACCAGCAGCGCACCCAGGATGACCAGGAACGCCATCGACGCTCCGGACTGCGTGGTCCACAACGGGGACAGCGCCGCGTAGGCGCCGGCAGCAACGACTGTCCAGTCCTGCCAGCGTGTCCATTTCTTCATTTGATTCAGACTCCTTCTGTGTTCTCTGTTGGGGTTCCCGCCGGGTCCTCCCTTGGCGGGGTCGGCGTTCCTTGCCGGTTCTCCCCAGGGACCACAAGGACGGGGCAATGAGGCAGGGCGATGGGCATGGGCCTACTCCTCTACTCCAAGCGTGGGCAGAAAAAGCGCGCCGGAACAGTGCCAAAGGTCACGGGTGCAGGGTAGGTCCTTCGGCCCTTGTTAGGACTCTCCCGGGCGGGAAAGAATGGCAAGGCCGGAGAGGATAAGCCGGCTCAAGGCAGCAGTTGCTGCGCCGGGACAGGAGAACCATGGACAGTCAGCCAAGTACGATGCGGGAGCCCGGCGAACCGATCCGTGTGTTCATCCTCGACGACCACGAACTGGTCCGCAGGGGCCTCCAGGAACTCCTTGAGGGTGAGGGATTCGTGGTGGTCGGGATGTCCGGCTCCGCCGAGGAAGCGGCCCGCCGCATCCCGGCGCTGCGCCCCGACGTTTCGGTCCTCGACGCGAGGCTGCCCGACGGCACCGGCATCGAGGTGTGCCGGGATGTGCGGTCGGTGGATCCTTCCCTGGTGTGCCTCATCCTGACTAGCTACGACGACGAACAGGCCCTCCGGGGTGCCGTCCTGGCCGGGGCGGCCGGCTATGTCCTGAAGGAGATCGGCGGCACGGACCTGCTGGGCGCGCTCCGCCGGGCGGCCCGTGGCGAGTCATTGTTCGACGCCGCGGTGAAGGCCAGGATCGTCGAAGGCCTCACGGAACCCCAGCGCGTGGATCCGCTGGTGGCCACCCTGACCCCGCAGGAGCGCAGGGTACTGGAACTGGTGGGGCAGGGCCTCACCAACCGGCAGATCGGGGAGCAGATGGTCCTGGCCGAAAAGACTGTCAAGAACTATGTGTCGTCGATGCTTGCCAAGCTGGGCTTCGAGCGGCGCACCCAGGCCGCGGTGTTCATCGCCCACGGAACCGCGGGCGGTTCGGCCCGGAGTCGCTAGGGCTTCGGTTCACGGAGCGGGGACGGTCCATTCGATCAGGGTTCCCGACTCCGGCGTGCTGCTCACCGTGAAGGTCCCGTGGAGTTCGCGCGCCCGCCGCTCCATGTTGGCGAGCCCGTTTCCCCGAACGGGATCGCTGAAACCGCATCCGTCGTCCTGCACGGCCAGGCGCAGCCGGCCGTTGTCGGCGGCGACGGAGACGCTGATCGACCCGGCCCCGGAGTGGCGCACGGCGTTGCTCAGCGCCTCGGAAATGACGGCCATCAGGTTCACCACGGTGTCGTCGTCGAGCACTGCATCCACGGCGCCCGTCAGGGCGAGGCGGGGCGCAAACGGGAGGGAACCCGTCGCGGCGCGGACGGCCTGCAGGATGCGGCTGCTCAGGAGCTCGCGTTCCCCCGAGCCGGCGCGCAGCGAGTAGATGGTGTCGCGCAGATCCCTGATCGTTTCATCGAGTTCGGCGGTCACGGCATCGATCCTCGACAGTGCAGCTCCGTCAGCGGTGAACCGGCGGAGGCTCTGGATGCTCAGCCCCGCTGCGAACAGCCGCTGGATGACCACGTCGTGCAGGTCCCGAGCAATCCGGTCCCTGTCCGTGAAGAGGACGAGCTGCTCCCTCAGGCGATGGACCCGGTCCAGTTCAAGCGCCAGGACAACATGCGAACCGAAGACGGCGCCCATCTCCACGTCCGTCGCCGGGAACTGCCCCGTGCCCCGCTCCCTCACCAGGACCAGGAGCCCGTGGTGGGCGCCATGGGCGCTGAGGTCGATGGCCAGGAGCTTGCCCAGGTCCAAGGCGTCGGCCGCCTCGCCCAGCACGGTATGTGCCTCGTCTACAACCGCGGGCGGGCCGCCGGCCGCCACCTCCTTGACGGCGTCGCAGTCCAGGGCCAGCAGTTTTCCGGAGAAGTGCCCGGACTGCTCCCCTGAGGCCCCCATGACCTTGTAGGAGCCGGTCCCCTCGACGGGGATCAGGATCAGGGAGAGAAGGGCGCCGGATTCGCGCAGGGCACGGTCGGCTATCAGGTCCAGGCCCCAGTCGCCCTCCTCGAGGGACCGGCCGCGCCCCAAGGGCTGCACCCGTTCCAGGGCTTGCCCGCGTTCCAAAGCGGTCTCGCCGCCGAGCATCCGCCCGGTCACGTCCATGCAGGCTTCCAGCCAGGAGGCCCGGCGCCGGGCGTCCTCGTAGAGCCGGGCGTTCTCGATCGCGACGCCCGCCGCGGCCGCGAGCGCGACGGCGAGGTCCTCATCTTCCGGGGTGAAGTCCTGGCCGTCCTCCTTTTCCGTGAGGTAGAGGTTGCCGAAGACGACGTCGCGGACACGGACCGGGACGCCGAGGAAGGACTTCATCGGCGGATGGTTAGCCGGGAAACCGTACGACTTCGGGTGCTCCCGCAAATCGTGCAGCCGCAACGGGGCCGGTTCGTTGATCAACAGGCCCAGCACGCCGTGTCCGGTGGGGCGCGGGCCGATCCTGCGGGCAAGCTCGTCGTCGATGCCGACAGTGACGAAGTGGCTCAAGGCGTTGCCCTCGCCGATGACTCCCAGGGCGCCGTAACGGGCTTTCACGAGACGGCAGGCGGAGGTCACAACCCGGTCCAGCACTGCTTCCAGGCTGAGGTCCTCGGCAACCGCCACCACCGCTTCCAGCAGTCCGCGCATGTGCTCCTGCGCGTGGAGCAGTTCGCCGGCCTTGGCCAGGAATTCCGTGAGCAGTTCCTCGATCCGGATCCCCGCTGCCGGGGAGTGTTCGGCCCGTTCCGGGTCCGGTTTAGACGTGTTCAATCGGCCCCCTCCATGCGCTCCGTTGCCAGCGTACCCGGCCCCTGCCAGCGCTTCCAGTTCCCGGACGGGCTTGGGCCTTTGTGCCCTGTTGCCCCCGTGGACCGGGGCGTACGGTCGGCCCATGACGAGCAAACAACCGCCGGTTTCCGGTGTCGAAGTCCTTTCCCCTGAGCAATGCTGGGACCTTCTCCGCGGGGTGTCCGTGGGTCGACTGGCCGTCTGGGTGGACGACCACCCGGATATCTTCCCCGTCAACTACAAGGTGGACCACGGGACGCTGGTCTTCCGCACCGCAGAGGGCACCAAGCTCCATGCGGCACTCGAGGGCGGCCCGGTGGCGTTGGAAGCCGACGGCGTCGACGCGGATTCCGGTATCGCCTGGAGCGTGGTGGTGAAGGGCGGAGCCGCCGGCGTGACGCTGACCCAGGAGCTCCTGGACACCGTGGGGCTCCTGCTGTTTCCGTGGCAGGCGGGCCGGAAGGACGCGTTCGTAAGGATCGTCCCGACGTCGGTCACCGGCCGCCGCTTCAAGGTCACCCCGCCGCTGACCTGGTGGAGTCCGCTGGACGACGCGACAAGGGCCAGCCTGGAATAAGCCGAAGGGCGCGGAAAGCCGAAGGGCGCGGGAAGTCCCGCGCCCTTCGGCTGTGGATTCCGGGCGCTAGTACCTCTCGGGTTCCTCGCCGAGCTCGAAGTGGCGGCCGTGGATGCGTTCCGGCGTGATCTCCACATAGGTGTACTTGCGTGTGGGGATCCACGGCTTGAGCGGGAGCTTGTCCAGCCTGTCGATTTCCGCCTGCGACTCGACCACCCGGGCGGTTCCGGTCACCACCACGCTCCAGGCTTCGGCGTCGCTGACTTCGTCCACCTCGAAGGCGACGTTCGCATTGACGGTGAGTTCGGCCAGTTTCGTGCCGGGGTTCGTCCGCATCAGCAGGACGCCTTCGTCCGCCACATAGTTGATCGGATAGATATCGGGCTTGCCGAGCACCGAAACAGCGAGCCGGCCGTGACCGCACCGGTTCAACACGCTCCACGACTGCTGTTCGTCCAGGACCGTTCCGGGCCGTTCGTCAGTTTCCATGGTGTTCCTCCTGGCTGTTCGGCGGTGCCCCGCCAGGAGGCACCGCTGTCGTAGGCCCAGTCTTCCCGGGAGCAGCCGGCCGAAACAGGGCCGAAAGTCACGACGCCGGACCCCAGGTACCGGCGTCGGCGGCTCTCCGATACGGCGGGACTTTCTGCCCTACCGGGCCGTGCAACCGGGAACCTATGCTCGGCGCATGGATAACCCGGCGCCCGTTTCCGAAACCGTCTCCCTCACCGTGCACGACTGCTGGAAGTACCTTGAGACTTCCTCGGTCGGCCGGGTGGCTCTGGTTCGCGGCGGAGACCCCGAAATCTTCCCCGTGAACTATGTGCCGGACTTCGGCACGCTGATCTTCCGGACCGGGCCCGGCACCAAACTGGAGGCCCTGCAGGGCGGGAAGCCGGTCGCCTTCGAAGCCGACGGCCTCAATCCCTACGGCACCATCGCATGGAGCGTGGTGGTGAAGGGGACAGCCGAACTGGTCGAAGATCCCGGGGAATTGCGGGAAGCCGCCGCAACATCCCTCTCGCCGTGGGAAGCGGGGACAAAGGACCAACTCATCCGCATTGTCCCGACCGGGCTCAGCGGACGGCGTTTCGTGATCAGCGACCCGGTGCGGTGGTGGCCCCCCATCACCCCGGACGCGCCCTCCCACCGCAGCGACGGCGGCGCCTGACACGCCGGCCGCAAGCGGCAAAGGACACCCTTGAGAAGCACCAATGGACCTGCAGATTCTCGCGTCGCTGCTGGCCAGGCGCGCCATGTGGAAGCGGCGTGACCATTGGGATGAAACGCGGATCCTGGACCACCAGGACCGGGCCCTGGCCGCGTTGCGCCGCCATGCCTACGCCCGGTCGGCGTTCTACCGGGGCCATCACGCAAAGCTGCAGGAGGCACCGCTGGGTGACCTGCCGCCCGTCACCAAGGCCCAACTCTTGGAAGGTTTCGACGACGCGGTCACGGATTCCCGGCTGCGTCTGGCAGATCTTGAAGCCCATCTGGGCGAACTCGTCCGGACCGGTGGCGATCCGGGAATGCCGTGGCGGGGACGGTGGTGGGCCGCGCAGACGGCAGGCACCACCGGGCGGCGCGGCCTCTTTATCTGGAACAGGCAGGAGTGGTCCACCATCCTCGCCTCCTACGCCCGGGCGAACGACTGGGCCGAAGTGCCGGCCGGCCTGACCCGGCCGTTGAGGGTCGCCGTCGTCAGCTCCCTCCTGCCGACGCACCAGTCCGCCGTCGTCGGAGCGGCCCTGGCTTCCCCGCTGGTTCCGACGCTCAGGCTCGACGCCACCGCTGCACGTGCCGATACGGTATCGGCCCTGAACCGTTTCCAGCCGCGCCTCCTCGTGGGATACGCCTCCGCGCTGCGCCCGCTGGCCGCCGAGCAACGGGCCGGTCGGCTCGCCATCCATCCGCAGAGCGTCGTGTCAGCATCGGAGGTCCTCTCCCCGGTGGCGGCAAAGGAGATCGAAGAAGCGTGGGGATCGGCGCCATTCGACGTCTACGCAGCCACCGAGACGGCAGGTGTGGCTTCACCGTGCCGCTACCGCAACCGCCACCTCTACGAAGACCTGCTCATCGTCGAGCCAGTTGACGCCTCCGGCTCCCCCGTCATGCCCGGCGCCCTCGCGTCAAAGCTCCTTGTCACAGTCCTGTTCTCCCGGACCATACCGCTGATCCGCTACGAGATGACCGACCAGCTCTCCATGGGCGGGCGGGAGTGCCCGTGCGGGCGCCGGTTCATCCAAGTGAGCGGGGTCGAGGGACGGCTTGAAGACGTCCTCTACCTGCCCGGCCCGGGCGGCAAGGCGGAGGTACACCCGAACGTTTTCCACCGGATTCTGGACAACGCTGGAACGACCGGCTGGCAGGTGAGGCAAGAACCTGACGGTCTTACCATCCTGCTCGCGGGCCTGACACCAGGCACCGATCCGGCGCCCCTTGGCCGCGGGCTCGAGGACGCCCTGGGGGCGGCCGGGGCCGGACGTACGCCCGTCCGGCTGAAACTGGTCGAGGAAGTCCCGCGCACCCCGCTGGGCAAGGCCCCGCTGGTCCGAGGACTCCCACCCGGCCCGGCCAATGACACCTGAGCAGCGGCCGCGGTTGATCGTGTCACCGGCCCGCCGTCTCCTGGCCATTGGACCCGACCCGGGCCCTTTGACTCTGGCGGCCCGGCCATCCGCAGGCGAGGCTCAAAGCACCATACGTTGCGGGGTGGAAGGTGCCGGCCATGATGTGGGGCTACGGGATGGATATGGCGTGGATGTGGCTCTGGGGGGCAATCACGGTCGTCGGAATCCCGCTTCTGGTGTTCGTCATGGTCCGGCTGTTCAGCGACCGCGGTTACGGGGCGGCTAAGCGCCAGGGGCCCGAGGCCGGAGCGGGGCCACGCAGCGGAGCACGGCAGATCCTGGATGAACGCTTCGCCAGGGGCGAGCTGACCGCGGACGAGTACCAGGAGCGGCTGAGGGTACTCGGCGAGGGTCACTAGTGTCCCCGATCAGTCGTCGGACGGCGCTCCTTCTGGGCGGCCTCGGACTGGCCGCGACGGCCACCGGCGCCACAGGGATCCTTATGACACTTTCCGCAAGGCCGTCCCCGACGACGGGAGATGCCTTGACGCAGCCGCCTCTCTTTCAGAGTTCGGCCGGACGCCTTGACGTCCGGCTTGAAGCAACACAGGCGACCGTACCGCTCGCCGGCCGGCCGGCGTCGTGCTTCTCATACAACGGTGCGGTGCCGGGCCCGACACTGCGGGTGCGCCCCGGTGACTCGCTGGCGATTAGTCTCGTGAACAAGCTTCGGGAGCCGACAAACCTGCACCTTCACGGCCTGCACGTCTCGCCGCAGGGCAACGGCGACAACGCCTTCATCTCGGTGGAGCCCGGCAGCACCTTCCGGTACGAGCACCGGATCCCGGAGGACCACCCGCCGGGGGTGTACTGGTACCACCCCCACCATCACGGAAACGCAGCCGATCAGCTTTTCGCAGGCCTTTTCGGGGCAATCATCGTCGAGGATCCTGTGCCGCTCGAGGTGAGCAGGGAACGCGTCCTGGTCGTTTCCGACACCACCCTGGACGCGTCATGGAACATCCGGCCGCCGTCGGCGGTGGAACGGATGGCCGGCCGCGAAGGCCGGCTGCTGCTGGTCAACGGCCAGCTCAACCCCGGCTTTGACGCCCGCCCGGGAGAGCGGGAAAGGTGGCGGGTCATCAATGCGTGCGTGTCACGGTACATCCGGCTCAGCCTCGAAGGTCAACCCTGGCAGCTCCTGGGGATCGACTCGGGCGCTCCGGACCCGGCGGATGACGCAACCGAAGTCCTGCTTGCGCCCGGCAACCGTGCGGATCTGGCAGTCACCGCGGTACCCGGCGAATCCATCCTGCTGGCGAGGCCTTACGAACGGAGCAGGATGGGGCCGGGCTCACCGGACGGGTCAATTCCAGCCGCCGGCACCACCCTGGCCACCTTGCGGGTGGCTGGTGTTGCCGGTCCCGCTTTGAAACCCCTTGGCGGACGCCCGGAGCCCGCGGACCTCAGGTCGCTTCCGGTAGACGCGCGGCGACACCTGGCGTTTGGCGGCGGCGGCATGATGGGCATGATGGATTTCACCATCAACGGCAGGCGGTTCGACGCAACAAGGACCGACACCACGGCAGCGGCAGGCAGCGTCGAGGAGTGGACGCTGTCCAATGCCAGTCCCATGGATCACCCGTTCCACCTGCACGTATGGCCGATGCAGCTCGTGGAAGAAGGCGGCCTGGTCCCGGACGCCGTTCTTTACCGGGAGGTCGTGAACGTGCCGGCCGGTGGCCAGGTGAGGGTCCGGGTGGCTTTCACGGACTTCACGGGAAAGTCCGTCTACCACTGCCACATCCTCGACCATGAGGATCTCGGGATGATGGGCGTCATCGACGTCAGCTAGCTGCCGTCTTCGGATACGCGGGAAGCCCGGCCGGACCCAGTGTGCCCGGCGGCGGTGTTTAGGGCACACTGGTGCCGTGAGCGGAATCCCATGGGTGCTGCACGTCGACCTCGACCAGTTCATCGCGGCGGTCGAAGTGCTGAGGCGGCCGGAACTTGCGGGCAAGCCGATCATCGTGGGCGGCCGCGGCGACCCCACGGAACGGGCCGTGGTGTCCACCGCATCCTACGAGGCCAGGGCGTTCGGCGTGGGGTCCGGAATGCCGTTGCGGGTTGCGGCCCGCAAGGTGCCGGACGCCGTGATCCTGCCGGTCGACTTCGAGGCCTACCTGGCCGCCTCCGAAACGGTGATGGCCACCCTGCGCGCGCAGCCCGGCGCCACCGTGCAGGTCCTCGGCTGGGACGAGGCCTTTGTGGGGATCGAATCCGAGGACCCGGAAACGTACGCCCGGCAGGTGCAGGCCGCCGTCCTGGAGCGCACGCAGTTGCATTGCAGCGTCGGCATCGGCGACACCCTGGTCCGCGCGAAGGTCGCCACCGGCTTCGGCAAACCGGCCGGCATCTTCCGCCTGACCGCCGCGAACTGGCTCGACGTCATGGGTGGCCGCCCCACCAAGGAGCTGTGGGGCGTCGGATCCAGGGTGTCGGCCCGGCTGGCCAAGCTCGGCATCACCACAGTCGCCGAACTCGCGGCGTGCGACCCCCGGTCCCTGGTCCCGGAGTTCGGCCCCAGGATGGGGCCCTGGTACGCGCAGCTCGGGCGCGGGGACGGCGCCAGCGTGGTGGATGACACCCCGTGGGTTGCCCGCGGGCACAGCCGGGAGACCACCTTCCAGCGCGACCTGAGCGATCCGGCGGAGGTGGAGGACGCCGTCCGCGGGCTGACGGCGCAGGTCCTTGAGGATGTTGTGGCGGAGGGGCGGCCGGTGATCGGGCTGACCCTGAAAATCCGGTACGCGCCGTTCCTCACCACGACCCACGCGAAGAAGATCCCGGAAACCTTCGACCGGAACGAAATCCTCGAGCGGGTCCTGGACCTCGCAGCCGTCATCGAAGCGGGCCGCCCGATCCGGCTCCTCGGCCTGCGGGCCGAAATGGCCATGCCCGACGACGCCCGGAAGGGGCACACCCCCACGCGCGGCGGCTGGTGACGGCCCCGGCCCCGGCTGGGAACGGCGTCGCCCTCCCGGCGTCCGCCACGCCGCCCGGCATCGTTGCCTGTTTCACGGACGGAGCGTCGGGCAGAATGTCCACCATGGGGCGTTGGAGCGAGGAGAGGGTGGTCGCCGCCGCGCCGGACGACGCCTCCATCGCCGCAGCCCGGAAGCTGGCCCGCCCGGGCCCCTGGTCCGAAACGGGCAGCAACGACGTCCTCGTGTGGGGCAAGTGCCAGGGCAGCGGCAAGACGCCGTACCAGGTAAGCGTGGACACGGCCGCGCCCGCCTACCGGTGCTCCTGCCCCAGCCGGAAATTCCCCTGCAAGCACGCGCTGGCGCTCCTGCTGATGTGGGCGCGCGGAGAAGCAGCCGACGACGGCCCGGACACCGCGGACTTCGCCCGGGAATGGGCCGAACAGCGGGCTGAGCGGGTCACCGCGCGCGGGAACCGCCCGTCCGGCCAGCCCGTGGACCCTGCGGCCCAGGCAAAGCGCCTCGCCGACCGCCTCGAACTCATGGACGCCGGAATTGCCGATTTCTCCCGCTGGCTGACGGACCTGGCGAGGACCGGGCTCGCCGCCGCCCGGAACCACCCCTATTCCTGGTGGGACGGCGTGGCGGCACGCCTGGTGGACGCCCAGCTTCCCGGGCTGGCGGAGCAGGTCCGGGCGATGGGTTCGGACGTCCACGCCCGCGCCGACTGGGCGGACCACCTGCTCTTCCGCACGGGCCGCTGGTGGTCCCTCACCAAAGCCTGGGGAATCCGGGAGACGCTGGCTCCCGCCGAACTGGCCGACCTCCGCGTGGCCCTCGGCTGGGCCGTGCCGTCAGCCGATGTCCAGGGCACCGAGTCATTGCCCGGCCCCTGGCTCGTGCTCGGCGCCCACCGGAGCGACGACGGACGGATCCAGCAGCAACGAACCTGGCTCCGCGGACCGGACGGGACGGTCGTCGTCGTCCTCGATTTCGCCGCCCAAGGCGAGGGGCTCGCCACGCCGCAACTGGCCGGTGCGGTCCTGGACACGACCGTCGCACGCTACCCCGGCTCGGCTCCGCGCCGCGCCATGTTCACCTCTCCCCTCAGCCCGCGGGGAATGGCCGCCGCTTTCGGCGGGGGCTGCAGCGTGTCCGAAGCGCTGGGCCTGGAGTCGGCCGCCGTCGCCGTCTCACCCTGGCGCGAGCGCCACCCAGTACTGCTCGACGGCGTCCGCATCTGTCCCGGCGGGATCGGTGGGACAGGCGGCACCGGCTGGTTGGTGGATGGAAAAGGGAGCGCCCTCCCCTTGCTCGACGCGCCCATGGACTCGCTGCTCGCGCTCACCGGAGGCCATCCGGTGGAACTCTTCGGGGAACTGGAGGAGGGCTGCGTGCGGCCCCTGTCCGTCGTCGTCGACAACGCCGTGGTGACACCGTGAGCTGGCTGGCCGAACTCCGGACGTCGGCGCTGGTCGGCACCGCCCGGCACGAGGCACCGCCGCCGCCCGGGGACCTCGGCGTCCGCCCGCCCGAAGGCCTCACGCGCGAGGAGTCGCTGCTGGATCAGGCGGCGCTGGCCGATGTGGCCACCCGCGCGGCCAGGCAGCCCGGTGGCCTGGACACCGCCGTCCCGGACGCGGCGCCGCCGGACACCACCGAGGCAAGCTCCGAGTCGGCTGCCCGGCTGCTGGACCTCCTGCTCAACCAGCCTCCCGTCGGGGCGGAACTCCGGGACCAGCTCGTGGCGGACTGGCTGCGGTCCGCCGAGGCATCCCGACGGCGGGTCCCGCACCGGCTGCTCCCCACCCTACTGTCCCTGGCCGACTCGAAACCGGGCATTGCGGAGCACCTGCAACCTGCCATCGGGACCCGCGGCCAGTGGCTCCAGGAGCTCAGGCACAGCCACTCCGCCGCAGCCCCGCGCAGCCGCCCCGTTGGTCCAAACGGCCCCGCACTGACCGGCATCGAACGGCTCCGGCCCAGCCACCCCACGGAGGCGCGCGGGCAGCTCGACCTGGACTGGGAAGACCTCGGCGCCCGCGAACGGGCAGCCCGCCTCGGTGCGCTGGCCGCCACCATCCACCCCGACGACGAAGGCCTCCTCGAACGCGCCCTGGACGACCCGGCCAAGAGCGTCCGTGAGGTTGCCGCCACCCTCCTCGACCGGCTCCCGGCCAGCGCCAGGGCAGGCCGGATGGCCGCCCGCCTGCGGCTGCTGCTCCATTCAAGAGGGGTGCTGCGCAAGCAACTCGACGTCGAGCTGCCGCCACCGCCGGACGCCGCCGCGCTCCGGGACGGGATCGCCCCGGATCCGCGCAACGGAGAGCCCGACCGGCTCGCCCGCCTCGACTCGATCATCCGCGGCGCGCCCCTGGATGTCTGGACGACGGCGTCCGGCCGCGGCCCGCAAGCAACCCTGGCCCTGCTCGGCAGGGAAGCCCGGGTGATCAACACGATCGCCGCCACGGCCGCCCTCCGCAGCGACCTCGAATGGATCCGCGCGCTGCTCGAGGTCCGCACCGATCTGCAGCTCCTGGGTTCCCTGCCCGCGGATGAACGCGAACGGTTCCTGGTGCAGCATCTTCGGGCCGGCCCGGCACAGTCCCTCCCGGCACAGTCCCTGCAGCTCATTCCCCTGCTCCGCGGGCTCCCACGGCCGTGGGGATCGGCGCTGGCCGATGCCGCGCTGGAACACGCCTTCGCCAAGGAGGGCGGCCAGTTGGCCGCCGGCCTCGCGGCCTTCCTGCCCATGTGCTTGCCGCACGGGGCGGTGGACCGGTACCTCCGCCACGGGCGATCCGACGACGACGCCGTGCGCCGCCGGCTGCTGCGCGACATTGTTCAATACCAGTCATTCCGACAATCCCTCACGGAGGCTTTCCGATGACCGACGCCCAAGGAACCGCGGACGTTCTCCGCGCCCATGCCGAGGACGCGTACGCCGGGGAACTCAGCGCCCTGGCCGCCGTCGACGACCGGCCCCGGCCACCCAGCTGGCGGCTGTCGCCCTGGGCCGTCACCACCTACATCCTCGGCGGGACCCTCCCGGACGGAACGCAGATCAGTCCGAAATACCTTGGCTCGGAGCGGCTCGTCGAGATCGCGGTGGCGACACTGGCCACCGACCGCGCACTGCTCCTGCTCGGCGTCCCGGGCACGGCCAAGACCTGGCTGAGCGAACACCTGGCGGCGGCCGTTTCCGGCTCGTCCACGCTCGTGGTGCAGGGCACGGCCGGCACGCCCGAGGAAGCCCTGCGCTACGGCTGGAACTATGCCCGCCTGCTCGCCGAGGGCCCGTCCCGGGCAGCCCTCGTCGCGGGCCCTGTGATGCGGGCAATGGAGGCCGGAAGCCTGGTCCGGGTCGAGGAGCTCACCCGGATCCCTTCGGATGTGCAGGATTCGCTCATCACGATCCTCAGCGAGAAGACACTGCCCATCCCCGAGTTGAACGCCGAAGTCCAGGCCCGCAAGGGATTCAACGTCATCGCCACGGCCAACAACCGCGACAAAGGTGTCAACGACCTGTCTTCCGCGCTGCGGCGCCGTTTCAACACCGTGGTGTTGCCGCTGCCGGACAGCCTCCACCAGGAGGTGGAGATCGTCACCACCCGGGTCCGCAGCCTCGGTGCGGCCTTGGAACTGCCCGCAGACCTGGCGGCGCTCTCGGAGATCCAGCGCGTGGTGACGGTCATGAGGGAACTGCGGTCCGGCATGACGGAAGACAGGCGCGCCACCCTCAAGTCGCCGTCGGCCACGCTTTCCACAGCGGAGGCCATCTCCGTGATGACGAACGGACTGTCCCTCGCTGCCCACTTCGGCGACGGGACGGTGCGGGCCAGGGACGTGGCGGCAAGCCTGGTGGGCGCGGTGGTCAAGGACCCCGTGCAGGACCGGGTCATCTGGCAGGAATACCTGGAAACAGTGGTCCGGAACCGGCCGGAGTGGAAGGACCTTTACCGGGCCTGCCGCGACCTCGACGTGCCGGACTGAGCGATGGCCGAAGTCCATGTGCTGGGCATCCGGCACCACGGTCCCGGGTCCGCGCGGTCGGTTGCCGAAGCCCTGGCGGCCATCCGGCCGGATGCGGTGCTGGTGGAAGGTCCGCCCGAACTCGACGAGGTGGTTCCGCTGCTCGGCGATCCGGAGATGCTGCCGCCGGTGGCCGGCCTGATCTACGCCGTGGATCAGCCCCGCCTTGCTGCCTTCTACCCCGTGGCCGCTTTCTCCCCGGAGTGGATTGCGATCCGCTGGGCGCTCTCGGTCGGCGCGCTGGTGCGGTCGATCGACCTGCCCGCGACGCACACCTTCGGGCTCCGGATGGCGGCGGACCGTGCCGCCTCCCCTGCCGGCGAGGGCTCCCCCGAGGACGACGGCGATCCCGTCGCCGAAGCCGTCGAAGCACCGGCCGAACCGTACCGCCCCGACGCGATCGCGATGCTGGCGAACGCTGCCGGGTACAGCGATGCCGAGCGCTGGTGGGAGGACGCCATCGAACACCGGAACGCCGGGCCGGTCGGCCGCTTCGCCGCCATCGCCGATGCCATCGCCGAGATCCGCGCCGTCGACGAACGGCCCGACGACCACCCGGACGTCGTCGAGAACACCCGCCGGGAAGCGGCAATGCGCCGGATCATCCGCGCCGTCGTCAAGGAAGGACACGAACGAATCGTGGTGGTGTGCGGTGCGTATCACGCCCCTGCGCTCGTGCCCGCGGCGTTTCCCCCGGCGTCCGCCGACAACAAGGTGCTTGCCGCCTTGCCCAAGGCCAAGGTCGCGGTCACTTGGGTGCCGTGGACATCGGACCGGCTGAGCCTGCGCAGCGGCTACGGGGCCGGCGTCGCCGCTCCCGGCTGGTATCAGCACCTCTTCGCCCACTGGTCAGAGCAGGACCCGGCTTTCGACGTCGCCACCACCTGGCTGGTCCGGGTTGCCCGCGCGCTGCGGAAGGAGGACCTCGATGCCTCCACCGCCTCCGTGGTGGAGGCGAGCCGGATGGCGAACGCCTTGGCCGCGGTCCGCGGCCGCCCCAGTCCCGGACTGGCGGAACTGGACGACGCCGCGCAGTCGGTCCTGTGCGACGGTTCGCCCTTGCCGCTGGAACTGGTGCACAGCGAACTCACGGTCGGACGCGAACTGGGAAACGTGCCGGACTCAGCCCCGACCGTTCCGCTTGCCGAGGACATCGCCGCCCAGCAGCGCAAGCTGCGCCTGAAGGCCAGCGCCATGGAAGAGGTCGTGGCCGTGGACCTCCGCAAGCCGAACCAGCTGGCCCGCTCGGTCCTGCTGCACCGACTGGCCCTGCTCGGGGTGGACTGGGGCACCCCGGGCGACACCGGCCGCACGACGGGAACCTTCAAGGAGGCGTGGACACTGAGGTGGCGGCCGGAACTCGCCGTGGCCATCGTCGAAGCCAGCCGATACGGCACCACAGTCGCCTCGGCGGCCGCGAGCTGCGTCTCCGAGCGCGCAGGGCAGGCCACGGACCTGGCCGAGCTGAGCGGCCTGCTCGCGAGCTGTCTTCTCGCCGACCTGCCCGAAGGCATCGCCGGTGTGATGGCCGTTCTTGCCGAACGCACGGCGCTCCAGCAGGACATTCCGGATCTGCTGGATACGGTGGCGCCGCTGGCCCGGACCTGCCGGTACGGAAACGTCCGCGGGGTGGACGTCAGCGAGGTGCGGAAAATCCTTGACGCCACCGTCGTCAGGGCATGCGTGGGCCTCGCGACCGCCTGCGCCGGACTGGATGATGAGGCGGCGTTGGCCATGCGGCGGTCCATCGACTCCGCCCAGCACGGCCTTTCCCTGTTGCCGGACCTGCCCTTGGACGACTGGCACCGGGCCTTGGCCGCCGTTGCCGAGTCGGACCGGCTGCACGGTTCCGTCGCCGGCCGCGCCACGAGGCTCCTGCTTGACGCCGGGCAGGTGGAGCGGGACGAGGTTGCGGACAGGCTCAGCCGTCGCCTCTCGACGGCCACACCTGCCCCGCAGGCCGCCGCCTGGCTGGACGGGCTCCTGTCCGGTGACGCGGTGCTGCTGATCCATGATCCCCGCCTCCTGCTGATCGTCGACCGCTGGCTCGCTGGCGTCCAGGACGACGCGTTCGACGACGTCCTGCCGCTCTTGCGCAGGACGTTTTCGGCGTTCAGCCGGGCGGAACGGCGGGAAATCGGCGAACAAGTGAGCCACGCGGGCGACGTTCCCCGGGCCCCCGGTCCGGCGTTGGATCTGGCCGCCGCGGGACCGGCGCTTCGAACAATGGCACGGTATCTCGGCTGGGAGGAGATCGCATGACCGACCCGGAGGCCCGCGACCGGCTGGGCCGCTGGCGGCTCGTCCTCGGCGGGAACGAAGCCGACGGAGTCAGGACGGCCGACGGCGGCAGTGTGGAACTCTCTGCCGCCGACGTCCGCCGGGACAAGGCGTTGGAGGCCCTGTACGATGCGCCGGGGACGGGGCGTGGCGGCCTCGGTGCGTCCAGTCCTCGGGTGGCCCGGTGGCTTGGCGATATCCGGGGGTACTTTCCGTCCTCGGTGGTCCAGGTGATGCAGGCGGACGCCATGGACCGGCTCGGTTTGCGGCAGTTGCTGCTCGAACCCGAGATGCTGCGCACCGTGCAACCGGATATCGGCCTCGTGAGCACCCTCGTCGGGCTTGGCAGGGTGATCCCGCAGCAGTCACGCGAAAGTGCCAGGGCGGTCATCCGCCACGTAACCAAGGAACTCGAAGACCGCCTGCGTGCCAAGACGATCCAAGCCGTTTCCGGGGCCCTGGACCGTGCCGCCCGGACCCGCCGGCCGCGGCACCGGGACATCGACTGGAACAGGACAATCGCCGCCAACCTCGAGCACTATCAGCCGGATTACCGCACAGTGGTGCCCGAGCGGCTGGTCGGCTACGCCCGGCGCAGCACCGAGGTCCAGCGGGAGATCATCCTGTGCATCGACCAGTCGGGCTCGATGGCCGAATCCGTGGTGTATTCCAGCGTGTTCGGCTCGGTGCTGGCGTCCCTCAAGTCGGTGCGAACCCGGCTGGTGGTCTTCGACACGGAAGTGGTGGACCTTACGGACGAACTGGACGATCCCGTCGATGTATTGTTCGGCGTGCAGCTCGGCGGAGGCACCGACATCAACCGGGCCCTGGCGTACTGCCAGGAGCAGATCACCCAGCCGGGCGAGACAATCCTGATCCTTATCAGCGATCTCTACGAGGGCGGCATCGCGGAAGAGATGCTCCGCCGCGCCGCGGCGATTGTCGGTTCCGGGGCAACCATGATTGCGCTGCTGGCCTTGAGCGACAGCGGCCATCCGACGTTCGATTCACAGCACGCCGCGGGCCTGGCCGGCATCGGAGTTCCCGCCTTCGCCTGCACCCCAGACCTGTTCCCGGAACTGATGGCTGCCGCGATAGAACGCCGGGACGTGGGCGAATGGGCGGGGTCACACGACATCGCCATCAACCACGAAAGCTAGCGCGGCGTCTTTTCGCGGTGCACCGCTGCCGGCCCTGCAACCGCTGTTGTGTGCCTACGCCTCCACCAGACCTGCGCATTCAACCGTGTTTCCGGTATGCCAGGGCCGAACGGCCCGCTCTTTTTGCAGGAGCGGTCCATGGGGGCGCTGCGGCATGGGAAGCTGCGGGGCCGGCACTGATGGGGCTGGCGGCTGCGGGGCGGCGGCAGGGGGCCGCTGCACGGAAAGGACATCCTGTGATGACCCATGGACAGGGACTTCCGGGCAGAGATCGGTGATGTGGCCCATACCGGCATACTCGCGTACATCGCGGATGCCGCACACCACAGCAGGCTTGTCGGGAAAGGACATCGAAACGGCCACCACGGTCCCGTCCGGTGCCTTGAGCCTGAATTTGAAGCTCTCGTCCTCGTCGATGAAAACTTCAAACATTCCGCTCATACGTATCCTCCTGAAGGGCGGGCCACAGAACGCCCGCTAGGGTCCAGTACGCAGCGGCTCGGTTCGGACGTCCTTGTCCGGCTTCGAGTAATACCCGCCACACGGTGTTGGAAACCAACCTAAGGGGCAAAGAGCCCGGCTGACTAGGGCATGGGGCGGGGATGTAGGTGGACTTTTCAATGCGACCGTGGGCGGCCAGCGGATCCGGCCATTCAGAATGCGAACGCGACGTTCAAAACTATTGATTCAGCCGTGATTCGGATCACACTGAAGTTAGTTCATTCAGTGAACGTCACGTTCATTTATGGAGATGATTGCGATGACACGTCGCGACAGGATCAACACAAATCGCCACAACACCGCGGAACCGGCGCTGTACTTGCGCAGCGGCAAGGAACCGGCCACGTCCAGGGTCCCGATGCCCGACTACGACGGGGCGCTCTTCCCCGACATGGTGGGCTGACTCCCGCTACGTACGACGGCGGCAGGCCGGCTTTGCGCGGCAGCGCCACCCGTTGCTACGCCTCCTGCGCCCGTTCAATGTGGGCAACCGCAAAGGGCTTGCTCGCCGACCGCTGCAGCGGCTGACGCAGCCGCGCCTGGTACGGCCCGTCCCGGAACGTGGCACGCGGGTCCATCTGTACGACGAGGAGGGGTTCAGCGCGGCCGGCGTCCAGCCGTACAAGCATGCCGTCACGTTGGCCGCCGACATACAGCGGGGTGGCAGGCTCCACAGCGGTTTCCCTAAGACGCCCCCGATGCTCCGCTCCTGCTGCCAGGAACAGGACTCCATGGGCCAGCCCGACGACCCTTAACGGAACCACCCAATCAGCGGGAGTGGGTTGCTGCGCCAGCCCGGACCGGGTGTGGCGATCACGCGCGGTCGCCCTGGCTGCCTTGACGAGCTGAGCGCATTCCCGGCATGGGGTGCGCGCCCCGACCTCGGCAAGCATCGCCACGAGCAGCCCCCTCGGTGCGCTGGCCCATCTGTCGGCCACCGCCTGGCACCAGCTGCCGTGGTACACGGTCCCGCGCTTCATCACGTAGACCTGGTCGTCGCCGATCAGCGGTACGCCCTCACGCCAGGCCGCCGGTTCCACCGGCCTGAGATCGCCGGGATTCCCGGACTCTGAAGAGTCGGGACGGCCGGGTCTGAGATATTTGCGGATTAACGGATTGAATCGCCGATGTGGTGTTGGAATGACGGGGCCTTTCCATCCGGCGGGAGCAGGTTTCGCCCGCTCCCCTGATTACCCCCTGTCTAGTCTGCTGGCTTTTCCATTGGGTTGCCAGTTGGCGGTCGCCGCGGAGCCGGCGGATTTCCCGCCAGCGGGACGCGCTCCTGCATGAAGATTTTGGTCCTCCCATGACTCAGCGCGTCTACGGATTAACGTCGGCGTCTCCCAGTGACAGCAGGTGTCATCTCCCGTTGTGGCCATGAAACGGTGACCGTAATCTCAATCCAGCCAAGGCAGCCAGCCGGGCAAAGACCTCCTCCCCCGGCTTTCCCAACCATCTCCGTTCCATGGCCCAGAGCGTCATATGGGCCTGCCCTCTCCCAAAGGATTTCCCCGTGTCATCACCCCATGAGAACACCTCGACTACCCGCATCGTTGCCGGTGAGAGCAACAAGCCCAGGGCCGGGCGCGGCCTGAAGGTGGGCATCGCCGTCGGCCTGGCCCTGCTGATCGGGGCAGGTGCCGCGGTCGCGTCCGCGGTGGCCCGG
>NZ_QYLP01000083.1 GCF_003614925.1 Arthrobacter celericrescens | reverse complement strand
GTGAAACGCTACCTCGCCCGACGGATCTATCGAACCCTCAACGCGACAAACCACACCCGCAGCCAGGCTTGACGAACTATAGAAGGGACAACAACTGCGAGTCAGTTGTGCGGGCGGCATAGATTGGGTGCGTGAATTTCCTCAATCCTTCCGCCGCATCCACGTCGTACGGAACCGCGCTGCTCCGGATCGGCCTCGGCGCCCTCATGGCGCTGCACGGGGTCCTGAAGATCCTGGCCGGGCAGGAAGCCTTCGAGGCGTCCATCGCCGGGATGGGAGTGCAGAAAGCGGAGATGCTGTCCTGGCTGGTCATCCTCGGAGAAACAGGCCTCGGCGTGATGTTCCTGCTGGGACTCTTCACCCGGCTGGCCGGTTTGCTGGCAGCGGTCATGTTCGCAGCCATCTGGTTCGTCACCGAATCCGGCAAGCCCCTGCTGGCCGGGACGGGCGGGCTCGCCGGGGAACTGCTCATCCTCTACGTTGTGGTGTCCCTGGCCTTTGTCTTCCTGGGCTCGGGCGCAGCCTCGCTGGACCGGAAGATGTCCGGGACACGGGGATTCGGGGCGCAGGGAATTGGGGCGCGTGGGTCCGGCCGGAAAAGCGGCAGGCGCTAGCGGGCCAAGCTCACCGCACGTATCGTCAGCATGGTGGCTCCGATATTGACAGGGACCGCTATCGGAGCCACCACCTGATCTCCGGACGGGACGCCACCCGCCGGATTAGTAGCCGTGGTTTCCGAAGCAGCTATGCGGCTTGCGCAGCTTTGATCTGACGCCCCCAGCCTCTGACTCAGATTCAACGGTTGCGTACATCGTAGGACCAGGAAAATAGCCGGTCCAGAAGAAGCGGAAATATCGACGCCAAGTGTCATGGCGTGCCCTGTAAATGACGGGAACAGGGCGCCGGTACGGAATCTTCCAACCCCATGTGACGCTTCTGTCACACGCCCCTGGGCTGGTCGTTGGCGTAGCGGATCCCCAGCTGCGACCGGACGCCGTCGAACAGGCGCATGGTGTCCACCGAATCGTCCCACGGCATCACCGGGCTCTCGGTGAGGCCCTGCTGGATGCACCGGGTCACCTCGCGCAGCTCGTAGCAGTAGCCAACGCCCACGACGTCGAAACGCTCCACCCGCGGCTCATCCCACCCCGTGCGGATGTGCAGTTCGCGCGGATTGTTGATGGAGCCGTGGGTCTGCAGGAACCCGCCGGTTCCGGCCACGGACGCCGAGCGGGGGCCGTGCGCCAGCAACGAGGAGGTCAGCTGCGCGATGGCGCCGCTGTCGTAGCCGAGGGTCAGCGCGTTCTGGGAGTCGACGCCGTCGCTGTTCAGGGTGCCCACGGCGCTGACGGTCTGCGGCGCACCCAGGGTGCCCCACGCCCAGAGGAGCGGATAGACGGTGAGGTCCAGCAGCGCGCCGCCGCCGTCCGCCGGGGACCAGATACGTGCCGCGGGGTCGTACGGCGCGGGGAAGCCCAGGTCCGCGCTGACCCACTTGATCTCGCCCAGTTCGCCCGAGGCCGCGATCGTGAAGGCCCGCTGCATGCTGGGCAGGAAGCGGCTCCACACCGCCTCCATGAGGAAGAGCTTGCGTTCGCGTGCCAGGGCCACCAGTTCGGCGGCCTCGCGGGCGTTGATGGTGAAGGCCTTTTCGCAGAGCACGTGCTTGCCGGCCTTGAGCGCGGCCTTGGCCACTTCGAAATGCTGGGCGTGCGGGGTGGCGACATAGACGACGTCCACCGCGTCGTCGGCGAGCAGCCGCTGATAGCCGTGCAAGCCGCCGTCGTCCCCGTACGCCTTCCTGGCGCCGTGCATCGCGGCGAACGCATCCGCCGACTCCTGGTGCCGGGAACTGACGGCGTAAAGCTCGGCGTCTTCGAGCTGGAGCAGGTCACCGGTGACGGTCCTGGCAATCCCGCCGGTGGCGACGACCCCCCAGCGCAGGGTCTTTCCGGTGGCGGCCCTCGGGTCCTGGTTTTCCTGGCTGAACAGCCATGGCCTGGCGATGTGCTTGCTCATGGTGATCATCCTCTCACCCCCGCGTAAACCCTTGAATCCTGGCGGCGCGCTCGATCTTCGCACAGTAGGCTGCCCGGGCTTCCTCGTCGATTTGCTTCTCGTGTTCGGCGCGCAACCCGGTCCGGCCGTCGAGGCCCTCGCGCAGGATATCGGCGTGCCCGGCATGCCGGATGGACTCGCCGAGGACATGGACCATGACGACGAACAGGTTCGTGTTCGAGTAGGGCTCCGGCCACCACGGGACGTGGCCGGGGGCATCGAGGGGAAGTTCATTGATCGTCGCGTCCGAGTGTTCCCACGTGCGCCGGTAGAACCCGATGATCTGATCGAGGGTCTCGTGCTCGGTTGCCCACAGATCGCTGCCGTCGGAGTCCCGCCACCGGGGCAGCGCTTCCGGGGAAGGGCGGTCGAAGACCTCACCAAAGTACCTGGCCTCGACGCTGGCAACGTGTTTGACCAGGCCGAGGAGGTTGGTCCCGGTGGCTGTCAAAGGTCGCCGGGCGTCGTATTCTGTCAGGCCGTCGAGTTTCCAGAGCAGCGCCTTGCGGTCCTGCCGCAGTCTCCCGTGAAGGTTCTCTTTCACCAATTCTTCGATCATGGGGCTGTAGCCTGCCACAGGCTGAAGCCCCATGCCACACCGACGACCCGACAAGTACCCGACACTTTCCTCCGATCGGCCGGGGAACTCCGCTTTCGGACTAAACATACTTGCCGGCCGGTTCGTTTAGGCTGGGGGGAATCATCCCTCGCAGAGTGTTTCTGTGGGGAGTTACCGAATGGAGCAGGGATGAGTGTCTTTCGACGTGTCATTTTGCCCGTGGCATGGCTGCTGGTTTTCGCGGTCATAGCGTTGGCCTTGGTAAAAATAGCCTTCATTGACGGCCTGGAGCCGCAGCAGTCCGGTCCCGCACCGATGGCCCAAATGGAGGCCCCGGTGGTGGCAGCGTCCCGTGCCACGGTCACCAACACCGTGCAGGTCAAGGCGACGGTGCAAAGCGACCCGGCGCAGGCCGTGCGGAGCACCGCGGCCGGAACCGTGGTGCACATCTACCGCGACGCCGGGACCACCGTAGCCAAGGGCGAAGCGGTGATCCAGGTGCGGTCGGAACAGCCGCGCGAAGCAGCGGCGGCTGAGCAAGCACCGGTTGCAGGGCCGGGGGCGGGGGAGCGGCCCGCGTCGAGCCCCGAGCCGGTCTACGTGTACACGGACGTGCCCGCTCCAGTCGGCGGCAAGATAGGCGAACTTGGCGTGCTGATCGACCAGCAGGTGAGCGTCGGGGAAACCGTGGGCAAGGTGGACCCGGGCAGCTACACCGTCTCCGGTTCCATCACCGCGGCCCAGCAGTTCCGGCTGCTCGGCAGGCCGGCGTCTGCGAAGATCGCCCTTACCGGCGGCCCGGCACCCTTCACCTGCCCCGCTGTCGTCGTGAAGAACAACGCTTCCGACGCCGGATCCGCCGGAAGCGGAAGCGGCGGCGGTACCGGGGCGGCCGGCCTGGCGGTTCCCCGGGCAGGATTGCTGCCTGCCGCCGTCGCGATCCCGGGCGGGGGCGGCGAAGCACCGCAGGACGGCGGCCCGGCCACCGGAACCCTCAGCTGCGCCATCCCCTCCGGAACGGAGGTCTTCGCAGGCCTTGGAGCCACCATGACCGTTACGGCGGGCGAGTCGAAGAACGTGGTCACCGTTCCGCTGAGCTCGGTGAAGGGCAGCGTCAAGGAAGGAATCGTTTGGCTGGCAAGCGATGCCGCCGTCGCGCCGGCCGCCGGAGCCGTGCCGGGTGCCGCGCCCGGAGCCTCCGCCCGGGAAGTCCGGGAACCGGAGCAGCGCCGCGTGAAGCTGGGCCTCAACGATGGTTCGAGGGTCGAGGTCACCTCGGGCCTGGCCGAAGGCGAACGGGTGTTGGAGTTCGTACCGGGGGCGGCTGCGCCTCCGGTTATGCCCGGCCCGGGCCAGATGGTCTACGGTCCGGCGGGCGGCTAGGCATGGAGACTTTGCTGAGCTTGCGCGGTGTCACCCGGACGGTGGTGCTGCCCGACGACCAGGAACTGCACATCCTGCGGGGCGTGGACCTCGAGATCGCCAGCGGCGACCATACCGCAATCGTGGGCCGCTCCGGCTGCGGGAAGTCCACGCTCCTGAACCTCCTGGGACTGCTGGATGTTCCCAGCAGCGGGGAGCTGGACTTCCTTGGCACCCCGGTGCAGAAGATCAGCAGCAACCAACGCGCCCGGCTGCGCGGTTCCACCGTGGGCTTCGTTTTCCAGCAGTTCAACCTGCTGCAGGGCCGCAGCGCGCTGGACAACGTGATGACCCCCTTGCTGTACGCCAGTGGCAGGGATTTCTGGCGGCGGCGCGAGCTGGCGATGGAAATGCTGGACCGGGTGGGACTTGCAGCCCGCGCGGACGCCAAACCAAACATGATGTCCGGCGGCGAGCAGCAGCGGATTGCCATTGCGCGGGCGCTGGTGCGGCGCCCCCGGCTGATCCTTGCGGACGAGCCCACCGGGGCGCTCGACGTCGAAACCGGGCAGACCGTGATGGCGCTGCTCGATTCGATCGCCACCGAGTCCGCCGCGGCTTTGGTGACCATCACCCACGACCACAACGTGGCCGCCTTGGCCCGGTCCCGTTACCGTCTGGACGCCGGTGTCCTCCAGGCGCTGGAAGGGGTGCCGGCATGAGCGGCGTTGTCGGGGCGCTTGTGGAGGCGTGGCAGGAACTGCGCATCAACAAGGTGCGCATCCTGCTCGCGCTTTTCGGCGTCGCCTTGTCCGTGGCCGCGCTGGCCTCAGTGGTGGGGTTGGGCGACCTCGCCCGGGAGGGTTATAAGGTGCAGGCCGAACGCAGCCAAGGCCGCACTGCCACTGTCGCATTGAGCGTCAACGGACCCACAACGCCGGATCCCGTGCGGCTCGAGAAGGCCTATCAGGGGATCGTGGAACGCTACGGGATCAGCTATTGGACGCACACAGCGCAGGCCCAGGCGCGCTTCCAATTCCCGGGCGGTGTCCAGGATGTGCAAATGACGCTGGTGGATCCCGGCTACGGGTTCATCCACCGCACGGACGTCACGCAGGGCTCCTGGTTTGCAGCCGACGACGAACAGCGGCTGGCGCCCGCCGTCGTCGTTTCCGAGGCGTTCTACAACGCAGCCGGCAGGCCGGACCTCGTCCGGAAACCGCTGGCGAAGCTCGCGGGGGACCAGGAGACGACGGCGGTGATCATCGGCGTCGTACCCGATCTCTTCCCCCAGGCGCCGCCGTCGGCGTTCATGCTTAACGGGGCGGCACAAACCGCGGGGATCGCCGAGGGCTACGGCCAGTTCAAGGTGTGGGTGCAGGACGGGCAGGCCGCGGTGCTGATGCCCGCCATGCAGGCGGACCTGCAGGCGCAGTTCCCGGACCTGTACATCGACGCCAGCCGCATGGACTACGCGGCCTACGGCGACCCGATCGCGATCGCGCAGCTCGCGGTGGGCGCGATCGCCGGGCTCGTGCTGCTCCTGGGGGCGGTGGGCATGCTGAACATCTCGATGGTCACCATCCGGTACCGGGTCCGGGAAATCGGCATCCGGCGCAGTTTCGGAGCCACCTCGGGCCGGATCTTCGTGGGCGTGATGATGGAATCCCTTGTGGCGACCTCCGTGGCCGGAATCGCCGGGGTCATGGTGGCGATCGCCGTGGTGAAGAATCCGTGGATCCAGGAGAAAGTGGCACCGGCCCTCAGCGAGTATCCGCCGTTCCCGGTGGAAGCGGCCATGCTTGGCTTCGGGGCCGCCGTGCTCGTCGGGGCCCTGGCGGGGGCGATCCCCGCGCTGGTGGCGGTGCGAATCAAGGTGATCGACGCAATCCGGTTCTGAGGCAACCGCCGGTGCCGGCGGTTGCCTCAGAACGGGCCGTGGTCACCTCCCGGCGGTCACATCTTCGTTCAGCTGGCCCTGGTGCAGCCGGAACCGGCGGTCCGCCTTCCGGGCCAGTCCGCGGTCGTGCGTGACCACCAGGATGGTGGTGTCGTGGTCGCGGCTGAGCGAGCTCAGCAGTTCGATGATGTGTTCGCCGGTCTGCTCGTCGAGGTTTCCGGTGGGCTCGTCGGCGAGGATCAGCTTCGGTTCGTTGGCCAGCGCACGGGCGATCGCCACGCGCTGCTGCTCACCGCCGGAGAGGCGGTTGGTGCGGCGCGAGTGCTTCTCCGGATCCAACTGCACCTGCTCCAGCAGTTCCTTGGCGCGCTGGGCCCGCGCCGACTTGCGGACGTCCGCGAACTCCATCGGCAGCATCACGTTGTCCACGGCGCTGAGGTTGGGGATCAGGTTGAACTGCTGGAACACGAAACCGATGTCCCGGCGGCGGTACTCGGTCAGCTTGCCGTCCGGGAGGCCCGCCAGGCTGACGCCATCGACGACGACGTCCCCGCTGGTGGGTTTGTCCAGCGCGCCCAGGAGGGACAACAGCGTGCTTTTGCCGCTGCCGCTTTTGCCCACGATGGACGCGAGCTGGCCTTTCCCGAGTTCGAAACTGACGCCGTTGACGGGCTTGATGGTGCGGTCACCGGACTTGAACTGGCGGACCAGGTCCTTGACTTCAATCATGGCTATTCTCCTCGGAGGACTTCGATGGGGCGGATGCGGGCCGTGAGCAGGGCCGGGACCAGGGCGCCGATGATGGCCACCGCGAACACGGCGGCGATGCCTGCGGCGATCACGCCTGGGGAGGCGCTCGCGGTGACGGAAGTCAGCAGCTGCGTTGCGCCGCCGAAGGGGCCGCCGGGCCCGCCTCCGGGACCGCGCTGGCCTGTTGCGCCGGCAGCGGTTGAGCTGTTGGAACTGACCAGGGCCGAGGCGATGCCGCCGCTGGCGAACGAGGCGATCGCCGCGCCCACGACGCTGCCGAGCGCCACGAGGACGAGAGCTTCGAGGACGAACTGCAGCCCGATGGTGCGGTTGCGCGCCCCGATGGCTTTCAGGACGCCGATCTCGCGGCGGCGCTCGCGGACCAGCATGACCATGATGAGCAGGATGATGAGCCCCGCCGTAGCCAGCGCCGCGATGTAGGCCACCAGGGAGATGCCTTTGACGCTGTTGAGGGAGCTGACGGCGGTTTCAAGGTTGCGCTGGCCCTGGGTGACGTCGGCCTTGCTGGCGCCCAGCGCCGCCTGGAGCGCGGTCTTGGTGCTGTCCACGTTCTCCATGCTGTTGACCGTGACCACCATGCTGGACAGTTCACCGGGGGTTTCGGCGAGGGCCTGCGCCTCGGCCAGGGTCAGGTAGACGGCGTTGTTGCCGAAGGTGGTGCCGGCGTCGAAAATGCCGGCAACGGTGTAGGTCTTGCCGGCAATGGTGAAGGTGGAGCCGACCTTGAGGTTGTTCTTCTCCGCGAGGGTGGTCCCCACCAGGGCCTTGGTGCTGGCCGCGGAGTAGTCACCCAGGCCGGTGCCGCTGGTGATGTCCAGTGCCTTCCCCGAGCTGTCCACCTCCGCGGCGGTGCCGGTGGCGGTGATCGGCAGGGTGAAGGTGCGCGCCGGTTCGGTGCCATTTGTTGTACCGGTGCCCGTGCCGCTGCCGGTGTTGTTCCGGTTGCCGAGGGTTCCGGCGTCGACGGCGGCGGTCAGGCTGGTGGTGACGCTTGCCGCCTGCCCGCCGGGACCTCCCGCGTCCGGCTGGGCGGCGCCGGCCGCGGCGTCGGCGGTGTCCGTCGTGGTGGTTTCAGTGCGGAGCCGCAGGGCCTTGGTTCCCACCACGGAGGTGATGTTGGGGACGGCGGCCGCGGTGGCGGCTTCGGCGGCAGTCAGGGGTTCCCCACCGCCTTCGAAGCCCTGGCCGCCGGCCGGGTTGACCGTGAGGGTGGTGCCCACGGAGGCGTTCAGTTCCTGGACTTTGGCCCCCACGGCCTGGTTGGCGACGAGCATGGACAGGGCCAGCCCGATGGCCACGGCCAGTACCGCCACCACGGCTGCCGTTCTGATTTTGTTGCGGAAGGCGTTGCCGACGCTGCGGGCAAGGACGCTCACGGTTCTCCTCGGGATCAGGTGCCGGCAGGAACAGCCGGCTTCGGATCCAACACTCGCGTCAGTGCCTGTGCGGGAATCAGAACAAAGCTATGTTTGCGCTGTGAAGGCTTAAACGGCCGATGCCCGGCCCCTGTGGGGACCGGGCATCACCCGTGTCAGTTGACGCTTACTTGGTGATCGGGCCGAGGACCGGATCGTCCACGTAGGCCGTCTTGACGTTCTCCTTGGTCACGATCTGCGGCGGTAGCAGGTATGCCGGGACGGTCTTGACGCCGTTCTTGTAGGAGTCCTTGTCGTTGATCTCCAGTTCCTTGCCGGCCTGCAGCTCCTTCGCCATCGTGATGGCGTGCTCCACCAGCTTGCGGGTGTCCTTGTTGATGGTGGAGTACTGCTCGCCGGCCATGATCGACTTCACGGACTCAACTTCCGAGTCCTGGCCGGTCACCACGGGGAGCGGCTTGCCGGCTGCCTTGACCGAGGTCAGGACTGCACGGGCCAGGGTGTCGTTCGGGGACAGGACGCCGTCCAGGGAGGCGGTGCCGTAGCTGCCGGTGAGCAGCGTGTCGGCGCGGCGCTGGGCGTTTTCAGCCTTCCAGCCCTGGGTGACTGCCTGCTCGAAGGCGGTCTGGCCCGAGAGGACCTTGAGGGTTCCGTCGTCGATCTTCGGCTTCAGGATGCTCATGGCGCCGTCGAAGAAGACCTTGGCGTTGGCGTCATCCGGAGAACCGGCGAAGAGCTCGATGTTGTACGGGCCGGAAGGCTTCTTGGCCTTCAGCCCGTCCAGCAGGGCCTGGCCCTGGAGTTCGCCGACCTTGAAGTTGTCGTAGGCCACGTAGTAGTCCACGTTCTCGGTGTTGAGGAGCAGACGGTCGTAGGCGATGACAGTGGCGCCGGAGTCCTTGGCCTGCTTGAGCTGCGTACCCAGCTGGGCGCCGTCGATGGCTCCCACGATGATGACCTTGGCACCCTTGGTGACCATGGCGCTGATCTGGTTCTGCTGCTCGGAGACGCCGCCGTTGGCGAACTGGACGTCGGCCTTGAAGCCGGCGCCTTTGAGGCCGTCGTTGAACAGCTTCTCCGCAAGGACCCAGTTCTCACTGGTCTTCTGCGGAAGTGCGACGCCGATCAGCGAGTCCTTGGGGAACGCTTCCCCGCCGCCTGTGTTGGTGCTGGAGCCGCTGTCCGAGCGGCCGCAGGCCGTCAGCGCCAGTGCCGCGATGGCAGCGACGGCTGCTGCCTTTCCTGCTTTACCAAACATTCGCATATCTTGGTTCACTTTCTGTGTGGGTGGGGTGGAGCGACTTGTGGGTCCGGTCAGGCTTCCTTGGAAATGACTTCCTTGGTGGAGGTGGTCTCGTCGGGCTGGATGTTGTTGTTGCGGCCGAAGTTCTTCAGCAGCATGCCCGTGATGGACCGCTTGCCCTGGGTCTTGTTGTAGACATCGAAGGCGACGGCTGCGAGGAGCACCAGGCCCTTGATGATCTGGGTGAGGTCGGCGCCGACGCCCAGCAACTGCAGGCCGTTGTTCAGGACGGCCATCACGAGGCCACCAACGATCGAGCCGATGACGGTGCCGACACCGCCGGTCACCGCCGCGCCACCGATGAATACGGCTGCGATGGCGTCCAGTTCCCAGCCGACGCCGTCGAACGGGCCGGAAGCGGTGGAGCGGCCGACGAAGATCATGCCTGCCAGGCCCGCCAGGACGGACATGTTCAGCATGACCATGAAGTTGACCTTCTTGGACTGCACGCCGGACAGTTCCGCTGCGTGGCGGTTGCCACCGACGGCGTAGACATGGCGGCCCAGGACCGTCTTGTCGGCAATGAAGCCGTAGAACAGGACCAGGACGGCCAGGATCAGGCCCGGGATGGGGAACGAGGTTCCCGGGCGGCCGGTGGCGAAGAGGTACGTGGCGTACAGGATGGCACCGCAGATCAGGACCAGCTTGGTGACTTCGACCCAGAGTTCGGGGACGTCGGCGCCAAGGGCCTTGTTGGTGGCGCGGGCACGCAGGGACATGACGACGACGAACGCGGCGGCCAGGATGCCCATGAGCAGGGTCAGGTTGTTGAAGCCCGTGTTCGGGCCAACCTCGGGAAGGTAGCCGGAGCCGAGGTACTGGAAATCATTGGGCACCGGAATGGTGTTGGACTTGCCCACGAACTGGTTGAAACCGCGGAACAGGAGCATGCCGGCCAGCGTCACGATGAACGCCGGGATCCCCACATACGCCGTCCAGAAGCCTTGCCAGGCGCCGATCACGGCTCCCAGCACCAGCCCGAAGAGCACGCCAAGGTACCAGGGGATGCCCCAGTCCCGGATGGCAAGGGCTACGGAAACGCCGACGAACGCCGCCACCGAACCGACCGAAAGATCGATGTGGCCGGCGATGATGACCAGCACCATGCCGATGGCCAGGATCAGGATGTAGGAGTTGCCGTTGAACAGGTTGATCACGTTGCCCGGGGTCAGTGTGCGGCCCTCGGTGAAGATCTGGAAGAAAACGATAAGTGCCACCAGGGCGAAAATCATGCCGAACTGGCGGGTATTGCCACCAAATAGCTTCTTGAGCGCGTTCATTGTTTTGGTCCTTGTGTCAGGAAAGGGGCGGGCTGGGCCATGGGTCAGGCGGACTTGCGGGCGGAAGTCATCAGTTTCATGAGGCTTTCCTGGCTTGCTTCGTCCTTGTCCAGGACACCTGTGATGGCGCCCTCAAAAATGGTGTAGATGCGGTCGGACAGGCCAAGGAGTTCGGGAAGCTCGGAGGAAATGACGATCACTCCCTTGCCCTGGTTGGCCAGCCGCTGGATGATGCCGTAGATCTCGTACTTGGCGCCGACGTCGATGCCGCGGGTGGGTTCGTCCAGGATCAGCAGGTCCGGGTCGGTGAACATCCACTTGGCCAGCACTACCTTCTGCTGGTTGCCGCCGGAGAGCTTCGCCACGCCTTCCTCCACCGACGGGGTCTTGGTCCGCAGGGATTTCCGGTATTCCTCGGCCACTTGGAATTCCTGGCGGGTGTCCACCACCGAGTAGTTGCTGATCTTGCGCAGGTTCGCCGCAACCGTGGTGGTCTTGATGTCGTCCAGGAGGTTCAGGCCCAGGGTCTTGCGGTCTTCGGTCACGTAGCCCAGTCCGGCGTCGATGGCCGCCCGGACGGTGCGCATGTGGACCGGCTTGCCGTCCTTGTACACCTCGCCGGAGATGAAGCGGCCGTAGGAGTGGCCGAAGAGGGAGCGGACCAGTTCGGTGCGGCCGGCACCCATGAGCCCGGCGAACCCGACGATCTCGCCCCGCCGCACGAAGAAGTTTGAGCCTTTGCAGACCAGCCGGTCCTGGATCTGCGGGTGGCCGACAGTCCAGTTCCTGACCTCGAAGAAGACCTCACCGATCTTCGGCACGTGGTCCGGGAAGCGGGACTCGAGTGTCCTGCCCACCATCCCCTTGATGATCCGGTCCTCGTCCACGCCGTCGCGCTTGACGTTGAGCGTCTCGATCGACTTGCCGTCGCGGATGATGGTGATCTCGTCGGCGATCTGTTCGATCTCGTTGAGCTTGTGGGAAATGATGATCGACGTGATGCCCTTGCCCTTGAGGCCGAGGATCAGGTCCAGCAGGTGCTGGGAGTCCGATTCGTTCAGGGCCGCCGTGGGCTCATCCAGGATCAGCAGCTTGACCGACTTGTTCAGGGCCTTGGCGATTTCCACGAGCTGCTGCTTGCCGACGCCGATTTCCTTGATGGGGGTGTCCGGGTCTTCGCGCAGGCCCACCCGGGCGAGCAGCTCAACGGAGCGCTTCCGGGCCTCGGCCCAGTCGATCACGCCCCACTTGGTGGGCTCGTTGCCCAGGAAGATGTTCTCCGTGATGGACAGTTCCGGGATCAGCGCCAGTTCCTGGTGGATGATCACGATGCCCGCGTGCTCGCTGGCCCGGATGTCCTTGAACTGCTGCACCTCGGCCTGGTAGACGATGTCGCCCTCGTAGCTGCCGTACGGGTAGACGCCCGAGAGGACCTTCATGAGCGTGGACTTGCCGGCGCCGTTTTCGCCACAGATGGCGTGGATTTCGCCTGCCTTGACCCGGAGGCTCACGTTCGACAGGGCTTTCACCCCGGGGAATTCCTTGGTGATGGACCGCATCTCGAGGATTACGGGTTCCTCTTGCGTGGTGGGGATCGTCATAGGCCCTACGCCTCCAATGCCTGACGTCGTTGTCTCCCGGAAGAACTCCGGGCTGTCTGATGAAAAAGTAAACTGGATCACAGGTCTTGTAGTCAAGAGTTGAACGCAAGACTTTCGCGATCGTTGCCCAATTGCTGCTTTTCCGCGACCGGCCTGCGGGCCGGTCCGGCTGCTCCCGGGGCTGGCCGCGGGCAGTGCGCAGAGTGTGCCCCGCCGGGCCGTCAGCCGGTGCTGATGCCGGCGTGCTGGAACACCAGCGCGGCAGCCCCGAGGGCCTCCGCCCGGGCGCCCAGGGAGGACATGGTGAGGGTGGTTGTCTCGCCGACCACCGGCACCGCGTGGCGGATCAGGCCGCGCCGGATCGGGTCCAGGAGGGTCTCGCCGAGCCCTGCCAGGGGGCCACCCACCACGATCACTTCGGGGCCGATCAGGTTGGCCACGTTGCCCAGCGCGCGCCCGACCGCAAGCCCGGCGTCGTCGATCACGCGCAGGGTTGCCTGGTCCTTCGCGAGGGCATTGCGCACAAGGTCCTCCGGCTCCAGGCTCGTTCCCGTGCTTTTGCCGAGGAGCTCGATCATGGTGCTGGTGGAGGCGACCGTTTCCAGGCAGCCGCGGTTGCCGCAGCGGCAGATGGCGCCGTATTCGTGGATGGTGGCGTGGCCGATTTCCCCGGTGATTCCCACGGCCCCGTAGTAGGGCGCGCCGTTGACGATCAGCCCCGCGCCGATGCCCGAACCGATCTTCAGGAACATCAGGTCGCCTACCCCGGTGTGTGGCCCCCAGGTGACCTCGGACAGGGCGCCGAGATTGGCGTCGTTGTCAACGTACACGGGCATTTCCAGGGCGCGTTCGAGGCGTTCGAGGATGTGGAATCCGACCCATTCGGGCAGGATGGCGCCCTGTGCCACGGTCCCGGTGCGCCGGTCGATCGGCCCGGCGATGCCGGCCCCGGCACCCACCACCGCCCGGCGTTCCACGCCGTTTTCCGTGAGCAGCTTTTCGAGGAGTTCGACGGCGGCCGCGATGCCTTCCTCCGCATGGTGGCCCAGGGGGAGGGTAACGGTTTCCTCGGCAAGTACCTGGTAGCCCAGGGAAGCGAGGACCACCCGCAGGTGCCGGCGGCCGAAGTCGATCCCGACGGCGACCGCGCCCTTGCTGTTGAGCCGCACGCTCAGTGCCCGGCGGCCCGAGCTTGTCACCGGTTCCGTGGAAACGAGGCCGGCCCCCTGCATGATTTTCACGATGTTGGACACCGTGGCGGTGGAGAGGCCGGTCTGCCGTGAAAGTTCGGCTTGGGTGGCCGGTCCGCTGAGCAGGCACTCGATGAGGCGCTGCTGGTTGAGATGGCGCAGTGCTGACTGTGACCCGGGGGCGGATTGCGAGCCGGGGTTCTTGCGGGGGCTCGTTGCCGAGCGCGTCGTTGCGGGCATCTAAGAAGCGTGCACCAAAGGCACATTTGTAGTCAAGAAGTTAACACAAGCGGACGGGTTGCGACCGGGAGGAATCGGCCCGGGCGCAGCTCCAGGCGGGGCCCGGGTGCAGCTCCAGGCGGGGCCCGGGCGCGCTCGAAGGCAGGGTCCGTCCGTGGTGCGTTCCGCCCTCAAAGCAGTGGAAGCGGGTCCAATCGTCCTACCGCTCCGGACCCGGCGCTGCGTATCGTGGGAGCACAACCGAGAGCCATTGAAGGGGTAATGATGCTGCTGGCCGTGCTGCAGGCGAACGCTGCTGTCCTGGACGTCGACGCGAACCTGGCGGCCATCGACGATGCGGCCCGCCGTGCTGCCGCGGCCGGTGCTTCGCTGCTGCTGACTCCCGAGCTGTTTCCCGTGGGCTATGCGCCGCTGCGCATCGACGCGGAGTTCGACTACGCAATGCTGCCGGAGCTGCGGGAGCGCCTCGCCGGAACGGCGCGCCGGCACGGCGTCGGCCTCGTCTACAGTCTCCCCGCCCCTGACGGCCACGGCGGACACCGGATCACCGCCACCCTCCTGGACCGGACCGGCAACACCCTCCTTGACTACGGCAAGGTCCACCTCTTCGGCGAGGACGAGCGCAAGGCGTTCAGTCCGGCGTCGGATGCTCCCGCCGTCGTCGGTTTCGAGGGACTGCAGGCCTCCCTGCTGATCTGCTACGACGTCGAATTCCCGGAGGCCGTGCGCGCGGCCGCCGTCCGCGGAGCCGAACTGCTCCTGGTGCCCACGGCCCTGTCTGCCGGATTCGACGCCGTCCCGCAGGTGCTGCTGCGGGCCCGGGCGCTGGAGAGCCAGCTCACCGTGGCCTACGCCAACCACAGCGGACACGAGGACGGCTGCGATTTCGCGGGCGGCAGCGTGGTGGCCGGGCCCGACGGCGCGCTGCTGGCCTCCTCAGGCGACGGGCCGGCGCTGCTGTTCGCCGAGGTGTCCGCAGACGACGCCCGTGCCGCCCGGGAGAAAGTGCCGTACCTGAGGGAACGGCGTCCGGAGCTGTACCGCGAGTGGGAAACCGGCGAAACCGGCGCGCCCTGACCAGCCCGTGAACTGTACGCCCATGGACCCCCGCTGGAGCTGCTGGTAGCCTCCGGGCCATGGCCGTTGACCCCGCCCTGCTTGACTGGCTGCTGGATTCGGACCCTGCCTTGCGCTGGCAGGTGGAGCGCGACCTAGCCGGTGCGCCGCCCGAGGCGTGGCAGGAGAGCCGCGGCCGGGTAGCCAAGGAGGGCTTCGGCGCCCGGCTGCTCGCGCTTCAGGATCCTGACGGGCAATGGGCGGGCGGTGCGTACTTCCCGGCCGGATACCAGTTTGCGACGGATGAACAGGGCCAGCCCTGGACCGCCACCACCTGGTCGCTCAATGCGCTGCGCGAGTGGGGCCTGGACGCCGGGATCCTGGCCGGCACTGCCGAGTTGCTCGACGCCAACAGCCGCTGGGAATACGACAACCTGCCGTACTGGGGCGGCGAGGTGGACTGTTGCATCAACGCCTACACCCTGGCCAACGGGGCGTGGCTGGGGGCGGATGTGTCCGGCCTGGCCCGCTGGTTCGTGGAGCACCGGCTGCCCGACGGCGGCTGGAACTGCGACTGGGTGGAGGGTTCCTCGCGATCGTCCTTCCATTCGACCATCAACTCCCTGAAGGGCCTGCTGTACTACGAGCAGGCGGGCCTCGCCGACGCGGATCTGGTGGCGGCCCGCCGCGCAGGCGAGGAATACCTGCTCGAACGGCGCCTGCTGTACCGGAAGTCGACGGGGGAGCAGGTGGCGCATTGGGCGAGCCGCTTCGTGTATCCGTTCCGCTGGTTCTACAGCGTGCTGAACGCGACCGACTACTTCCGCTCGGCCGCGCTGTTTGACCGCGCTGAACCTGACCGCACGATGCCGGATCCGCGCCTTGCCGACGCGATCGGCGTCGTCCGCGACGCCCGCGGTCCGGACGGGCGCTGGATCCAGGAGCGCCGCCATCCCGGCGACGTGTGGTTTGAAGTCGACGTGCCGGCCGGCGAGGCCTCCAAGTGGCTGACTTTTTATGGCACACGCGTGCTGGAATGGTGGGACGGCGCCCGGGGGCAGGCCGCCTCCTAGCCCGCCACTTCGTCCACGTACTGCAGCGCGATCCAGAGTTCGGCGCGGACGTGGGCCTCGTTGAGGTCCACGCCCAGGAGCTCGCCCACCTGGCCGATCTGCCGGCGGATGCTGTTGCGGTGCAGTCCCAGGCGCTTCGCGGAGCCGTCCCAGCTGCCGTTCTCCGCCAGCCACCCGCGCAGGACAGCCAGCAGCGGATCCCGCTTCCCGGCGTCGAGCGCCAACAACGGCTCCAGCAGGCGGGAGGCGAGCATGGTGCCGGCCTCCCGGCCGAGCAGTCCCGTGACGCTCCAGCTGGCCTCGTCCACCCGGGCGCTGCGCCCGCTGGACTGGACCTTCGTCCGCAGCGAGGACGCCCGCTGGTATGCGGCGGGCAGGCCGCCGAGTTCCGCGGCGTCGCCGATCACCAGGCGCCAACCCAGCTTCTCGACCTCTGCCACCAGCGCATCGTCCACCTTCAGCCGGGTGACCGCAGCGAAGCCGTAGTCCGTGATTTCGACGAGCTTGGTGTCGAACAGCCGCCGCCATTGCAGGAGCTCCCGCACCGGGCTGTCCCCCGAGGGCCACTCGGGGGAGTCGGCCTTGATGCCCTGGACCACCCGGACGGCGGCGGAGCGGCTGGAGGACAGGCTCTGCGCCAGCAGGTCCTTGAGGCCATTGACGTGCCGGGTGCCGCCCGAGGCCAGGCTGTCCGGGTGCAGCAGCAGCGCCGTCGCGAGCTGGCTGGGCGCGAGCGAACCGCTGGTGCGCTGCCGGACCAGCAGTTCCAGCAGGCCCACCACGGACTGCACCACGTTGTTCTGCGCGGGGGTGAGGGCGTCGTCGGAGCCGAGGATCAGCGCCCCGAGGTTGGCGTCCTTGGTGCTGCGCAGCGGATGGCCGAACACCATCGCCGAGCCGGGTTGATCGAAGCCGTCCATTTCCACGCGCGGACCGCTGCCGGAGAGGAGGCGTTCCAGCATCGGTTCCAGGAGTGAAAGCTCGACGCCGGTGCTGCCGCGGCTTCCGCCGCTCGTTCCGCCTGCTTTGTCGGTTCCGCCGCCGCTTGTTCCGCCCGCGCTGTGCGCCCGCGCCCGGACCCGCCCGTCGGCGCCGAACAGCAGCGCCCACACCGGCACCCGCTGCACCAGGGCGGCCAGGAGTTCGTGTTCGGGCCGGGGGGAGAGGACCGCCCGCATCAGCTGCCGGTTGATCTCCGCGAGCTGGCGGAACACGCGGGCGTTGTCCGATTCCAGCAGCTGCGAAAATTCCAGGCCGATCGCGGCGAAGGGAACGGACTCGGGAATTTCGATCAGGGTGAGGCCATGGCTGCGGCAGGCCTCAAGCAGGCTCCCGGGCACCTCGTCGAAATAGGGCCGGACGCCGAATCCCAAGGCGCGCACTTTCGCCTTCACCAGGCGCCGGACGTAGGCGTCGATGCGTTCCGGGGTGCCGCCGTCGCCCCGGAAGGGCAGCCCGGCGGTGAGCAGGAACTCGCCTTCGGGGACGTACGGGGTGGGGTCTTCGAGCTCGCTGGGTTCCACCCAGCGCAGCGGCTCGGCCGCGCCGCCGCTTTTGCCGCCGTCCCTGCCGCCGGCGTGCAGGATCCGCATGCCCTCGGGCAACTGCGCGAGGAGCTGCTCCAGCGTGACGGCGCCCAAGGGGCCGCCCGGCGGCGTCGGCGACGGGGTGCCGGACGCTGTGCCGGCAGCCCCGGCGGATGCGCCGCCAGCGGGGTGGTCTTCAGGTGCATTACGTCTCATGTACGTTGACTATAGGTCACTTTGCACCATCTTGAGAGCTGGCTCACAAGATACCGTTGACCGAGGAAAGCGCAACGACTTCGAAGGGACGTCAACGGTGACTATGTCCGCCAACCCCGCAACAAAGGCCCCCGCCGGCCGGCCCGGCCTCGGTGCCCAGTTGCTGCGCCGCAAACCGATCAACCAGATGGTCGAAGAGGCCGGCAACGGCGAAGGCGGCGCCCCGCTGCGCCGCAGCTTCGGCGTCTTCCAGCTGACCATGATCAGCGTCGGCGCCACCCTTGGCACCGGCATCCTGGTGATCCTGGGGGAATCCGTGCCGCTGGCCGGACCCGCGATCTGGATCTCCTTCGTGATCGCCGGATTCGCGGCCCTGCTCTCGGCCGTGTCCTACGCCGAAATGGCCGGACTCGTCCCGGTGGCCGGGTCCAGCTACTCCTACTCCTACGCCACCATGGGCGAAGGGATGGCCTGGATCTGCGGCTGGTGCCTCGTCCTCGAATACGCCGTTTCGGTCGCCGCCGTCGCGGTGGGCGCGGGCCAGTACGTCAACGAAACGCTCAACATCTTCGGCCTGGCCCTTCCTGATGCCTTCGCCCTGGCGCCGTCCGAAGGCGGCGCAGTGAACCTCTCCGCGGTGGTGATCGTGGTCCTGGCGATGCTGCTGCTGGTCCGCGGTGCCCGTGAAAGCGCCTGGATCAACACGGCGATCGTTGCCGTGAAGGTTGGCATCCTGGTCTTCTTCTGCGCCGTGGCCTTCACCGCCTTCAACGCCGGCAACTTCGAGCCCCTCCTGCCGATGGGCGCCGCCGGCGTCTCGGCTGCCGCGTCCACCGTGTTCTTCTCCTACATCGGCTTCGACGCCGCTTCCACCGCGGGCGAAGAAGCCAGGAATCCCAAAAAGGACCTTCCCCGCGCCATCATGCTGTCCATGCTGATCGTCACCAGCATCTACGTCCTGGTGGCAGTGGCCGCCGTCGGTGCCCGTCCGTGGGGCTGGTTCGACGGCACGGAAGCCGCCCTGGTGCAGATCCTCGAAGAGACCACCCACCAGCCGTGGATCGCCCTGGTGTTCGCCGTGGGTGCCGTCCTGGCCATCGCCTCGATCGTACTTACCGTCCTCTACGGCCAGACCCGCATCCTGCTCTCCATGTCCCGTGACGGCATGGTCCCGGGCATCTTCGGCCGGGTCTCCCGCCGCACCGGCACCCCGGTGGCCGGCACGCTGATCGTGGGGACCGCCGTCGCGCTCACTGCCGGGTTCGTGCCGCTGGGCGCGCTCGCGGACGCCACCAGCATCGGTACCCTCTTCGCCTTCGCCCTGGTGAACGTGGCCGTGATCTACTTGCGCCGCAACCGCCCGGACCTCAAGCGCAACTTCCGCGTGCCGCTGTACCCCGCCACCCCGATCCTCGGCACCCTGATGTGCGCCTACCTGATGGCCAACCTCGGCGCCGACACGTGGCTGACATTCGGTGCGTGGATGCTGGTGGGGGCCGCCATCTACTTCGGCTATGGGCGCCGCCACTCGAAGGTAGCCGCCCTCAGCGAGCAGGACTACCGTGAACTATCCGCCGGGGCCACCGATTTGGACACCGACCCCGCAACCGCGAAGGCAGAACTCTGATGACCACCGCCACCGAATTGCCCGCAGCCGTTCCCGCAGGCATCCCCACCGCCCCGGAGCAGGACGGCACTGCGCCGATCACCATGCTGAACCCGGACTTCCCTTTCAGCTACGACCACTACCTGCAGCACCCCGCAGGGCTGGGCAGCGTCCCGGAGTCTTTGTACGGAACCGAGGTGGCCGTCGTCGGGGCCGGGGTTTCCGGGCTCGTCACCGCGTACGAACTGATGAAGCTCGGCCTCAAGCCCGTGGTCTACGAGGCCGACCAGATCGGCGGGCGCCTGCGCACCGCCTCCTTCCCGGCGGCCCCCGGCGTGGTGGCGGACCTGGGCGGCATGCGCTTCCCGGTCTCCAGCAAGGCCCTGTACCACTACATCGACAAGCTCGGCCTGGAAACCCAGGACTTCCCCAACCCGCTGGCACCGCCCACCTCCAGCACCGTGATCGAGCTCAAGGGCGAGAAGTTCTACGCCGAAACGGCCGCGGACCTGCCGGAGTTCTTCCACGAGGTGGCCGAAGCGTGGCGCGCAGCCCTGCGCGAGGACGCCCGCTTCGAGGACATGCAGGAGGCCATCAAGGCCCGCGACACCGCCCGCATCAAGGAACTGTGGAATGGGCTGTTGGAGGACTTCGACGAGGAGACCTTCTCCGGATTCGTCGCCAAGAGCCGCGCCTTCAAGGAAGCCGGCTTCGCGCACCGTGAAGCCTTCGGCCAGGTGGGTTTCGGCACCGGCGGCTGGGACACCGACTTCCCCAACTCCATCCTGGAAATCCTCCGCGTGGTCTACACCGACGCCGACGACCACCACCGCGGCATCGCCGGGGGAGCGCAGCGGCTGCCGGAGGCACTCTGGAACCACGCGCCGTCGGGCATGGCCCACTGGCCGGACGGCACCTCCCTGGCGTCCCTGCACTCCGGTTCTCCGCGCGGCGCCGTGGCGGGGATCGCCCGCGTGAAGGACGACGACGGCGTCCCCACGTCCCGGCTCGCCGTCACCGAACGCTGGGGCCGCACGAGCGAGTACGCCGCGGTGGTGACCACCTGCCAGTCCTGGCTGCTCTCCACCCGGATCAAGACCGAGGAAGCGCTCTTCCCGGCCGAGCTGTGGACCGCGATCGAGCGCTCGCACTACATGCAGTCCTCCAAGACCTTCGTGATGGTGGACCGCCCGTTCTGGAAAGACCGCGACCCGCAGACCGGCCAGGAAGTCATGTCCATGACCCTCACCGACCGGCTCACCCGCGGCACCTACCTGCTGGACAACGGTCCGGACCAGCCCGCCGTCATCCTGCTCTCCTACACCTGGAACGACGACGCCCTGAAGTGGCTGAGCCTCGACGCCGAACAGCGCGCCGACCTCATGATCCACTCGCTGGAGCAGATCTACCCGGGCCTGGACATCCGCGGCCACATTGTGGGCCAGCCGATCACGGTGTCTTGGGAATCCGATCCCAACTTCATGGGCGCCTTCAAGGCCAACCTGCCGGGCCACTACCGCTACCAGCAGCGGCTCTACACCCACTTCGAGCAGTCTTCGCTGGACGACGCGCACCGCGGCATCTTCCTGGCCGGCGACGACGTGTCCTGGACCGCGGGCTGGGCCGAAGGTGCCGTGACCACGGGCCTGAACGCCGTGTGGGGCGTAGTGAACCACCTGGGCGGTTCGTCCGCGCCGGGCAACCCCGGCCCGGGCGAACTCCTGGCCGAGTACGGCCCGGTGAGCCTGGACTAACCCGGCTCCACTAGGCGTGCATTTTCCGGTGCGCCGCCGCGAGCTCCACGTAGTGGGCGGCGTTGTGCTTGACGCCTTCGAACTCCTCGTCGCTGAGCTCCCGGCGGACCTTCGCCGGGACACCAGCCACCAGGGAACGGGGCGGGACGATGGTTCCTTCCAGCACCACGGCTCCGGCGGCCACGAGTGAGCCGGTGCCGATCACCGCGCCGTTCAGGATGGTGGCGCTCATGCCGATGAGGCAGTCGTCCTCCACAGTGCAGCCGTGCACGACGGCGGAGTGGCCCACACTGACCCGCTCGCCCACGGTGCAGGGGAAGCCGGGATCGGCGTGCAGCACCACATTGTCCTGCAGGTTCGAGCCCGCGCCCACGCTGATCGCGGCGGTGTCTGCGCGCACCGAGACGCCGTAGAAGGCGCTCGCGTCTTCGGCCAGGCTGGCCTTGCCGATGATCGAGGCGCTCGGGGCCACGAAGGCCGTTTCATGGATCTCCGGGGTGTCCCCGGCGAAGGTGTAAATGGGAGCCATGCAGGCAAGCCTAGCCGAGCGGGCCCACCCAACTGGGTCGCATTTGTTGTCGTTATGGGCGCCCAAAACGACAACTACTGCGAGCTAGTTGGGTTGGCCGGGAGTCCGCAGCACCAGGAACTGGTAGTGCTGCACCCACTGCCCGGCGCCCGGCCCGGATTCGGCGCCCTGCCCTTCCGGCCACGTTTCGAAATGCTCCACCGTGCCGTGCCGGCCGAAGATCTCCCGCACAGCGCCATCGCTCCGGCGGCTGAAGAAGCGCCGCGGCTCGATGTCGTCCTCCGGGTTCAGGACCTCTTCGTCGTCCCCCGACCAGAGCCCGACGGCGATCGGCGCACCCGGTGCGGTGACCCGCACGAGTTCACTGACGACGTCGTCGATGGCGCTGTTGGGCACATGCAGAAGGGTACTCATCGTCCAGGCCGCCGGGAACGCGGCGTCGGCGAACGGCAGGGAGCGGCCGCTGGCCACCGAGGTGTCCAGGCCCTTGGCGCGGGCCAGCCGGACGCTTTCCTCCGAGAGGTCGACGCCGGCGTAGTGCAGTCCCGCCTGCACGAAGCCGAGGCCGTCGACGCCGGAGCCGCAGCCGAGTTCCAGCAGGGCGTGCCGGTGCTCGGACTTGAGCTGCCGGATGAACCACTCCCGGCAGGCCACCCGCCGGGAGGTCAGCGGCCTCGCGTCCCGGGCTGCGGCCTCGCGGTTGTAGTAAGTCGCCAGGTCCGTTTCGTAGTTAACACCGCGCTGTGGATCCCCCTCCATGGTTCAAGGGTAGACCCCGCAACTGGCTGCCTTAACTGCGAGTTACTTGGGCGGCGGGGCTAGTTGAAAACGACCGTTCGGGTGCCGTCCAGGAGGACCCGGTGCTCGGCGTGCCACTGCACGGCCTGCACGAGGGTCCGGCCTTCGACGTCCCGTCCCATCTGCACGAACTGGGCGGCCGTGCGGGCGTGGTCCACGCGGATGACTTCCTGTTCGATGATCGGGCCTTCGTCCAGGTCCGCCGTCACGTAATGCGCGGTGGCGCCGATCAGCTTCACGCCGCGGGCGTGCGCCTGGTGGTAGGGCTTGGCGCCCTTGAAGGACGGCAGGAAGGAGTGGTGGATGTTGATGGCCTTGCCGTTGAGTTCGGTGCACAGCTCATTGGACAGCACCTGCATGTAGCGGGCCAGTACGGTCAGTTCGACGTCGTGCTCCTTGAGCAGTTCCAGCAGCTGCGCCTCGGCCTGCTGCTTGGTGTCCGCGGTGACGGGGATGTGGTGGAACGGGATCCCGTAGAACTCGGCCAGGCCCTCGAGGTCCCGGTGGTTCGAGACGATGGCGGGCACCTCGATGGGCAGGGTTCCGCTGCGCTGCTGGAAGAGGAGGTCGTTGAGGCAGTGGGCGTCCTTGGAACCCATGATCAGCGTGCGCAGCTTCCGGCCCACGGGGTTGATTTCCCACTTCATGCCGAACTCGGCCGCCACCGGTTCCAGGGCCGCCGCCAGTCCTTCCTGGGGGGACGACGTGGTGGCCTCCACCCGCATGAAGAAGTTCCCGGTGGTGGGGCTGCCGTACTGCTGGGAATCGGCGATGTTGCAGCCCGCTTCAAGCAGGGCGCCGGCCACGGCGTGCACGATTCCGGGGCGGTCCGGGCAGGACAGGGTTACAACAAAAGACGCGGGAAGGGCGGAGTCAATCACCAGACAAGCCTACCGTCGCGTGGCCGCAGCACTGCGTGGCCGGTGAACTGCGCGGCTGCTGTACTGTTAAAGCCGTCGCGACTGGCGTTGGGTGGTGAACCACCAGGGAGCGGCACGGATGAAGACCACGGATCGTACGCCTGGGCCGAGGGTCACGTATTACCTTCGGCCCCGCCATGCCTCATTAGCTATTTTTCCCGTAATTATGAGGCGTTCGGGATATGCCAGACGGTAGCCTGACCTTTGAGCAGTACCACGTTGCCTAGCCAGGAGATCTTTGTGTCGACCAACCTCACCTCCGCGACCATTAGCAACCAGCCGCTAGCCGAACTCGATCCCGAGATCGCAGCCGTCCTGGAACAGGAACTCGGCCGCCAGCGCGGCACCCTGGAAATGATCGCCTCCGAAAACTTCGCCCCCCGCGCCGTCATGGAAGCACAGGGCTCCGTTCTGACCAACAAGTACGCCGAGGGTTACCCGGGCAAGCGCTACTACGGCGGCTGCGAATATGTCGATGTCGCAGAGAACCTCGCCATCAGCCGCGTCAAGGACCTCTTCGGTGCCGAGTTCGCCAACGTCCAGCCGCACTCCGGCGCGCAGGCCAACGCTGCTGCCCTCTCCGCCCTGATCAACCCGGGTGACAAGATCCTCGGCCTGTCCCTGGCCCACGGCGGCCACCTGACGCACGGCATGAAGCTGAACTTCTCCGGCAAGCTGTACCAGGTTGCCGCCTACCAGGTGGAAGAAGACACCTTCCGCGTGGACATGGACAAGCTGCGCGAGCAGGCCCTGGCCGAAAAGCCGCAGGTCATCATCGCCGGCTGGTCCGCCTACCCGCGCCACCTCGACTTCGCCGCCTTCCGCTCCATTGCGGACGAGGTCGGCGCCTACCTGTGGACCGACATGGCCCACTTCGCCGGCCTGGTCGCCGCCGGCCTGCACCCGAGCCCGGTGCCGTACTCCGACGTCGTCACCTCCACCGTGCACAAGACCCTCGCCGGCCCGCGTTCCGGCGTGATCCTCGCCAAGGAAGAATTCGGCAAGAAGATCAACTCCAACGTCTTCCCCGGCCAGCAGGGCGGCCCGCTCATGCACGTCATCGCCGCCAAGGCCGTAGCCTTCAAGATCGCCGGCAGCGAGGAATTCAAGGAGCGCCAGGAGCGCGTCCTCGAGGGCGCCAAGATCATCGCCGAACGCCTTACCCAGTCCGACGTCGCCGAGGCCGGCGTCTCGGTCCTCACTGGCGGCACCGACGTGCACCTGGTCCTGGTGGACCTGCGCAACTCCCAGCTGGACGGCCAGCAGGCCGAAGACCTCCTGCACTCCGTGGGCATCACGGTCAACCGCAATGCGGTGCCGTTCGACCCGCGCCCGCCGATGGTCACCTCCGGCCTGCGCATCGGTACCCCGGCCCTGGCCACCCGCGGCTTCGGTGCGGCCGAGTTCACCGAGGTCGCCGACATCATCGCCACCGCCCTCAAGGCCGGCTCCGCCACCGACGTCGAGGCCCTGCAGGCCCGCGTCGACAAGCTGGCCGCCGACTTCCCCCTCTACCCCGAGCACGAACAGTGGTGAACGCATCGATGGCACAGACCGCCAAGATCCTCGACGGCAAGGCAGCCTCTGCCTCCATCAAGGCCGAACTGACCGAACGCGTCGCCGCGCTCAAGGCCCGGGGCGTTACCCCGGGTATCGCCACAGTGCTGGTCGGTGCCGACCCGGCCTCGCAGCTGTACGTCGGCATGAAGCACAAGCAGTCCAAGGCGATCGGGATGAACTCGATCCAGAAGGAGCTGCCGGCGGACGCGACCCAGCAGCAGGTCGAGGCCCTCATCGACGAGCTCAACGCGGACCCGGCCTGCCACGGGTACATCGTGCAGCTGCCGTTGCCGAAGCACCTGGACACGGACGCCATCCTCGAGCGCATCGACCCCGCCAAGGACGCCGACGGCCTGCACCCGACCAACCTCGGCAAGCTCGTGCTCAACGTCAACGGGCAGATCGACACACCGCTGCCGTGCACGCCCCGTGGCGTGATCGAGCTGCTCCTGCGCAACGGCTACGACCTCAAGGGCAAGCACGTCGTCGTAGTCGGCCGCGGTGTGACCATCGGTCGGCCGATGCCGCTTCTGCTCACGCGCCGCGAGGTCAACGCGACCGTGACGGTTGTCCACACGGGTACCCCCAACATGTCCGAACTCCTGAAGCAGGCTGATGTGATCGTGGGCGCCGCGGGGGCGAAGCACATCGTCAAGGCCGCGGACGTCAAGCCCGGTGCCGCCGTGCTGGACGTGGGTGTGACGCGTGAGACGGATCCGGAGACCGGGAAGAGCAAGATCTACGGCGACATCGAGCCGGCCGCGGCCGAGGTCGCGGGCTACATTTCCCCGAACCCGGGCGGCGTCGGACCGATGACCGTCGCGCTGCTCATGACCAACGTGGTCGAGGCCGCGGAACGGGCAGCCGCCGCCAAGGCCTGACCTTCCGGCTAAGCACCAAAGCAACCGGACGCACGGCTGTGCGTCCACCCGCCACGACGACGGCGGCAGCCAGCCTGGCTGCCGCCGTCGCCTGTTAAGCGGGCTTGTGTCCGCCCTACTTCAGCTGACCGCGGATCTCACCACCCGGGAAGGTCGGGGTGTGCACGTTGACGTAGTAGCTGCGGGGGCTGGCCGCAATCTCCGCGAGGAGTGCGGGATCGGCGGTGGTGCAGGCATCGAGCGTCCACGTGGTTCCGCTGCCCACGGCAAGGGGCACTACCACGGGGCCGGCGACGCCGCGCGGAGCCAGGTGGATGTGCGCTGCGACCGCGGCAACGGACAGGTTGCGCGCCGTCAGCGTGTAGCAGAGCTCCCCGCCGTCGACCGTGTAGCTGAAGAAGCCGCTGGCACCGGTATTGGAGCCCGTGACTTCCTGTTCGGTGTTCAGCGGGATCGCCGGAACCCCTCCCGGATTGGCCGTAGCGGCACCGGCACCCCCGGCCACCAGGGCGGCGACGGCGCCCAGCACGACGAGTGGTTTGAATGTGCGGATTGCGGGCATTTTCTGGTCCTCCTTGCAGACAAGCGCTGTTGCTTACCGGAAGTCCCCCAACGTTGACCACGGTACGCCCGGGGGCGGAGCAAAAACAGAGAGTGCGGCCGGCCCGGCGCCTACTCCCGGGGGAGTAGGCCGTTTGCTCCCTGAACCGGACGACGCCGCGGGCACCGGGGGCTAGGCTCGGAGCATGCAGGGCGGTTTCAGCGGCGGGCACGGTTTCCACCGGGGTCCGGGATTCGGCAGGCGCAAGGGGCCGCCCACGTCCTTCATCGCCATCACCGTGGCCCTGATCCAGGTGGTCGGGACGGTCTTCGCCGCCAGCCGCCAGGACGGCGCCCGGCCTTTGGACGTGCTCGCCTTCGCGCTGCTCCTCGCCGGCCCGGCCGCGCTCCTGCTGCGCCGCCGGATGCCGGTGCTCATGCTGCCCCTGACCTTCGCCGCGGCCCTCGCTTACCTGCTGGCCGGCTACCCGTGGGGCCCCGTGGTGGTGTCGTTCGCCGTGTCGCTGCTGCTGAGTGCCGCCGCGGGCCTGATTCTGCTTGCCTGGCTTGGCGCCGGGGCCGCCGCCGCCACGGTGTTGCTCTGGTCGCTCCTCAGCGGCGACGAAGCCTGGCCGCTGCGTTCGGCCGCCGCCGCGGCCTGGGCGGCCATCCTGGTGCTGTTGGGTGAGGGGATCCGGCGGCGCAGGGAGCAGATCGCCGAGTACCGCCGCCAGCGTGCAGCAGCAGAGCAGGCCGAGCGGGATGAATACCGTCTCACCCTGGCCCGGGACATACACGACGTAGTGGCCCATTCGCTGTCCATGATCAACGTCCAGGCCTCCGTGGCGTTGCACTTGGGCGCAGACGAGCCCGAAAGGCTCCGCCCGGCCCTCGAGGCCATCAAGGCAGCCAGCAAGGAATCCCTTGCGGAGGTCCGGCAGCTCCTCGGCGTGCTCCGCGAAGATGCACCGCTGCACCCCGGAGCGCGCCCCGGGCTGGCCCGGATCCCGGAACTGGTGGAGCACGCCCGCCAGGCCGGCCTGCGGGTCGAACTGGAGGGCCCGCCAGAGCTGCCCGGGGTGGGGGAGCCGCAGCAGGAAGCGGCCTACCGGGTGGTCCAGGAAGCGCTGAGCAACGTCCGCCGGCACTCCGGCGCCTCGGCCGCCGTCGTGCGCCTTGCGGTTGACGGAACCACGCTGGTGGTCACCGTCGACGACGACGGCGCGGGGCTGGGTGATTCGGAACCCGGTAACGGACTCACCGGGATGCGCGAACGGGTCGAAGGCCTGGGCGGCAGCCTCGCTCTGCTGGCGCCGGATGGTCTTCCGCCGAACAGAGGCCTGCGCGTCGAGGCCAGGATCCCGCTGACAACAGAAGAGGCCCGGCCATGATCCGCATCCTGCTCGCCGACGACCAGACCCTCATCCGCGCCGGATTCCGCGCGCTGCTGGACGCCCAGCCGGACATGCAGGTGGTGGGCGAGGCCGGAACCGGACGCGACGCCGTCGGGCTGGCCGTGCGCGAGGCGCCGGACGTGGTGCTGATGGACATCCGCATGCCCGACGGCGACGGCCTCGACGCCACCCGCCGGATCACGGCGGAGCCGCGCCTGGCCGGGACCCGGATCATCATCCTCACCACCTTCGAGCTGGACGAATACATCGCCGAAGCCGTCCGCGCCGGCGCCGCGGGCTTCCTGCTCAAGGACACCGAACCGGCCGAGCTGATCCGCGCCGTGCGCGTGGTGCACGACGGCGACGCCCTCCTTTCGCCGTCGGTGACCCGCCGGATCATGGCCCAGCTCGCCGTGCACAGCCGGACGGCCGTGGAACCGCCGGCGCTGGACCAGATCACCGGGCGGGAGCGGGAGGTGCTGGCCCTGGTGGGTGAGGGGCTGAACAACGCCGAGATCGCCGGGCGGCTCTTCATCACGCCGCTCACCGCGAAGACCCACGTTTCGCGGATCATGAGCAAGCTCATGGTGCGGGACCGGGCCCAGCTGGTGGTGCTGGCCTACGAGTCCGGCCTGGTAAGGCCCGGCTGGAGCAGCTGAGGCCTGCCGGGGGCCTCCCGGGGGAGTAGGCGGCGGATCCGGATTGCCTCCCTGGGGCAGACGTATCCCGGCGCCCGGAAAAACAGACTGGATGCAGAGCCGCAAGAGGCTCGGACGGCCCGGACGCACCGGGCCCGACCGCCAAGAGTTTGGACCCTGACATGTTCACATCACTGAGCACCACTGCCGGCGCACTGGCAGCCAACGTGCCTGCCGCCGTCGCCGCCCACGGGCCGTGGGACAGAGGAGGAGGCTTCTGGCCGCTGTTCCTGCTGATCCCGCTCTTCTGGATCCTGGTGATCGGCTTCTTCATCTTCTTCGCCCGCCGCAGCTGGCGGCACAACCACCACTGGGCCGCCGCCCAGGGAGCCGAAGGCGTGCTGCGCGAACGCTACGCCCGCGGCGAGATCGACGAAACCGAATACCGCCAGCGCCTGGAAGTACTGCGCGCGAACCCGAAGTAGCGCGCGCCCACACCGCAGGGGTTCCCTGGCCGCGACGAAGCAAGGCCAGGGAACCGGGAGAATTTTTCCAGAAAGTTGTGCAATAGCTATTTCACGTTTTTCCCGGCTCAACTAGGGTGCTGAGGGTGCACAATGAAGCAATCCGCTCCGCAACCACTCCAGCTAGTGCCCAGATGAACCCCGATGCAGTGATCCGCGCCGAGCAGCTGCGCAAGAACTACGGCGACGTCGCCGCCGTCGACGGCATTTCCTTCGAGGTGCCGCCGGGGGAGTCGTTCGGTCTCCTCGGCCCGAACGGCGCAGGGAAGTCCACCACCATGAAGATGATCGGCGGCGTCTCGCAGCGCACCTCAGGGAAGCTGAGCATCATGGGCCTGGACCCGGACGTGAACGGCCCGGAAGTCCGGGCGCACCTGGGCGTGGTGCCACAGCAGGACAACCTGGACGAAGAGCTCAAGGTCCGCGAAAACCTGATCGTCTACGGCCGCTACTTCGGCCTGCCGCTGAGCTACCTGCGCCCCAAGGCGGACGAGCTGCTGGAGTTCGCGCAGCTGACGGACAAGGCCAAATCCCGGGTGGACGCACTCTCCGGTGGCATGAAGCGGCGGCTCACCATCGCGCGTTCGCTGATCAACGAGCCCAAGATCCTGCTCCTGGACGAGCCCACCACGGGCCTCGACCCGCAGGCCCGGCACATCCTCTGGGACCGGCTGTTCCGGCTCAAGGAACAGGGCGTCACCCTGATCCTCACCACCCATTACATGGACGAGGCCGAGCAACTGTGCGACCGGCTCATCGTCGTGGACAAGGGCCGGATCATGGCCGAGGGCTCGCCGGCCTCCCTGATCCGGGAACACTCCACCCGCGAGGTCCTGGAGTTGCGCTTCGGCTCCGAACGCAACGCCACCATCGGCGCCGAACTCCAAGGTGTCGGCGAACGGCTGGAAACCCTGCCGGACCGCGTACTGATCTACGCCGAGGACGGCGAAACCGCCCTCGAGCAGGTCTCCGCACGCGGCCTGCACCCGCTGACCTCGCTGGTGCGCCGCTCCTCGCTGGAGGACGTGTTCCTCCGGCTGACCGGACGGAGCCTCGTTGACTGACGAACCGTTGACTAGCGGAACGGACAAGCAGTTCCCGACGGCGGCGTCCGCCTTGCGTGCGCACCCTCCTGCCGTATCGGCCGCCCGGGCCCGGCGCTGGGGCTCCTTCTTCTACGCCGAACAGGTGCTGCGCGTGATGCGCGGCTACTCCTGGTCCTTCATCATGTACAGCATCGCCCAGCCGGCGGCATACCTCTTCGCGATGGGCGTGGGACTGGCCACGCTCGTGGACGCCAACGGGGCGGCGGCGTTCGGCGGCGTGAGCTACCTGCAGTTCATCGCGCCCGCGCTGATCGTCTCGGCAGCAGTGATGACCGCGTCGGGGGAGTTCTCCTACCCGATCATGGACGGCTTCAAATGGCGCCGCGTCTTCTACGGCCCGCACGCCTCGCCGCTGGTGCCGCAGCAGATCGCCGCAGGCCATGTGCTCGCCGTGACCCTGAAGTTCCTGGTCCAGTCCGTGGCCTATTTCGTGATCGTCGCCCTGTTCGGCGGCTCGCCCGGCGCCTGGGGCTGGATGTCGGCCCTGGTGGCCACCCTGGCCGGGCTCTCCTTCGGGCTTCCGCTCATGGCCTACGCCTCCAGCATCACCAAGGACAGCGGCCAGTTCGCACTCGTGCAGCGCTTCATCGTGGTCCCGCTGTTCCTGTTCTCCGGAACGTTCTTCCCGCTGGACTCCCTGCCCGTGGCCGTTCGCTGGGTCGGCTGGATCTCCCCGGTGTGGCACGGCACCGAGTTGGGCAGGGTCTTCACCTACGGCATGGAGGAAAACCCTGTGCTCACCGTGATCCATGTGGCCTACCTGGTGGCCGCGGCCGCAGCAGGCTGGATCCTCACCCGCCGGCAGTTCGTGAAAAGGATGGGCCAATGAGCGCGGTCGCAGCAGGGCCGGGCGGCCCGCACAGCGTCACCGAGGCGGCCCGGCAGCGGAAGTTCGGGGCGCTCTATTCACGCAACGTCCAGGCCGTCGTCGCGCGCGGCCTCATGGCCGCCAAGAGCAGCACCTGGCTCATCCTGGTCTCCGGCTTCTTCGAGCCGGTGCTCTACCTGGTCGCCATGGGTGTGGGTCTCGGCACGATCGTGGGCGACGTGGAAGGCCCCGGCGGGCAGCTGACCAGCTACGCCGCATACATCGCGCCGGCACTGCTGGCGGTTTCCGCGATGAACGGCGCCGTTTACGACTCCACCTGGAACGTCTTCTTCAAGATGAACTTCGCCAAGCTGTACCAGGGCATGCTCTACACCTCGCTGGGCCCGCTGGACGTGGCCATGGGCGAGATCTTCCTGGCGCTGCTGCGCGGGCTCCTGTACGCCACCGGGTTCACCGCGGTGATGGGCGTGATGGGACTGCTCACCACGTTCTGGGCGGTCTTGATGATCCCGGCCTCGCTGCTGATCGCCTTCGGCTTCGCGAGCCTGGGCATGGGCATCACCAGCTTCATGAAGACCTTCCAGCAGATGGACTGGATCAACTTCTTCATGCTGCCGATGTTCCTGTTCAGCGCCACGTTCTACCCGCTGAGCGTCTACCCGGAAGGCATCCAGTGGCTCATCCAGGCCATGCCGCTCTGGCACGGGGTGGAACTGTTGCGGCAGATCAGCGTGGGTGCCTTCAGCCCGGCCACCGCGGTCCACATCGGCTACTACCTGGTGATGATCGTGCTCGGCGTCGCGCTGACCACGGGGCGGCTGCGCAAGTTGTTCCTGAAATAGGTGCCCGTGGACGATTCCGCATTCCTTGACCATGTGGCGGACCGCCTTGCCGGCCTCCCCGGGGTGGAGGCCGTCGTGCTCGGTGGATCCCGCGCGTCGGGAACGCACACCGCCGCCAGCGACTGGGACTTCGCCCTGTACTACCGCGGCAGTTTCGACCCCGACGCGCTCCGGGCGCTCGGCTGGCAGGGCAGCGTGTCCGACGTCGGAGGCTGGGGCGGCGGGATCTTCAACGGCGGCGCCTGGCTGGAGATCGACGGCCGCAAGACGGACGTCCATTACCGGGACCTGGACGTCGTCGGGCACGAACTCGCCGAGGCCCGGGAGGGCCGTTTCCACATCGAACCGCTGCTGTTCCACCTGGCCGGGATCCCCAGCTACCTGCTGGCCGCCGAACTCGCCGTCAACCGGGTCCTGCGCGGCACGCTGCCGCGCCCGGACTATCCGGAGCTGTTGCGCGCATCGGCTCCAGGGGTGTGGATGGAGCGGGCACACCTGACCCTGGGCTACGCCGGAGCCGCCTTCGCCGGCGCCGGGCGGCTGGCCGAAATGGCCGGGGCGCTCGCCGTGGCCGGGGCCATGGCGGGCCATGCCGTGCTCGCGGCCCGGGGCGAATGGGTCACCAACGAAAAGCGACTGCTGGAGCGTGCCGGGCTGCGGGAGCTGGACTGGATCATCGCCCGCCTCGGTCCGGACCCAGCCCGGCTCGAAGCGGCGCTCGGGCAGGCATCGGAACTCTTCGACGGGGCGCTGGGCGGGACCCGGCGATAGCCGGCCTGCGTGCCGTGTTCGCCGGAGGTGGAAGCGGCCCGGCGGGCCCGCGGAGTTTGCGACAATAGGGGAATGCAATCTCTTGGCGACTCTCCGTCTTCCGTTCCGTCCCAGTCCCCGGCGCAGGGCCTGTTCAAGGGCTTCCGCATCGGCGGGCTCGGCATGACCGTGGTGCTCATCGCGTTCCTGGTGGCCGTGATCTTCGCCGCCAACCAGAACGACGTGGTGGGCTGGATTGTCGCCGTCATCTCCCTCGGCTGGCTGCTCCTGGCCGCGTTCGTGGTGTTCAGCATCCAGAAGGCCGCGCGCAAGGCCAGCCAGAAGTTCACGGAAGCACAGAACGCCTTCAACGCGGCCGCCGGGCGGGCGCCGTCGTCGTCGAGCGCGGACCACGGAGGCACCCGGGTGGTGTCCGAACGCAGCGAAGCCGACGACATCCGCGACCTCAAGCTGGACCACTCCTTCAAGATCGTCCAGGTCCAGGTGCGCGTGATCGAGGATGAGCGTGCCAAGGGCGAGGCCGCCAACCAGGACACCATCAACCGGGCCCTGGAGACCATCGCCATCACGTCCGCCAACGCACGGGACATGATCAAGACCCCCGGCGATTCCGGGGAGCCCGTGACCGGCACCATCATCGATTAGAGTAGGCGGGTGAGCTCGGCATTGAACAAGGATTTCCTTCGCATCGCAACGGTCAACGTCAACGGCCTCCGCGCCGCCTACCGCAAGGGCATGGCCGAATGGCTGGAACCCCGCGAGGTGGACATCCTGTGCATGCAGGAAGTCCGGGCGCCTGACGAGGTCGTCCGTCAGCTGATCGGCGAAGGCTGGCACATCCTGCACGCCGAGGCCGATGCGAAGGGGCGCGCCGGCGTGGCCATCGCCTCCCGGCAGGAACCCGTCGCCACCCGCGTGGGCATTGGCGACGACTACTTCGCCATGGCCGGACGCTGGGTCGAAGCGGACTTCGCCGTCAAGACTGCCGCCGGCGAGGACACCACCCTCACCGTGGTCAGCGCGTATGTACACTCCGGCGAAGTGGACACCCCCAAGCAGGTGGACAAGTACCGTTTCCTCGACGTCATGGTCAACCGCCTGCCGGAACTGGCCAAGCACAGCGACCATGCCTTGGTGGTAGGTGACCTCAATGTGGGCCACACCGAGTTCGATATCAAGAACTGGAAGGGCAACACGAAGCGGGCGGGCTTCCTCCTCGAGGAACGTGCCTACTTCGACCGCTTCTTCGGCGAGGAAATCGGTTGGAGGGATGTCCACAGGGGCCTGGCGGGAGCCATTGACGGCCCCTACACGTGGTGGTCCCAGCGAGGCAAGGCCTTCGACACCGACACAGGCTGGCGCATCGATTACCACATGGCCACCCCCGGACTCGCCGACGCCGCCGTCGTGGCGGTCGTGGACCGGGCTGCGTCCTATGACACCCGCTTCTCCGACCATGCCCCGCTGGTAGTGGACTACCGGCTCTAAGCTCCCGAAAGTTTTTCCATGACAAGCTCCACGACTGAAACCGTTGCCGTGCCCGCAACGTCCACCAAACTTGCCGCCGGCCAGAAGCACCGCGTGCTCTCCGGCATGCAGCCCTCCGCCGATTCCCTGCACCTGGGCAACTACATCGGCGCCCTGGTCAACTGGGTCCGGATGCAGGATGAGTACGACGCCATCTTCTTCATCCCCGACCTGCACGCCATCACGGTGCCCCAGGACCCGGCCGAGCTGGCCCAGCGCACCCGGGTGACCGCGGCGCAGTACATCGCCGGCGGCGTGGACGTGGACAAGTGCACCCTGTTCGTCCAGTCCCAGGTGCCCGAACACGCCCAGTTGGCGTGGGTGCTGAACTGCATCACCGGCTTCGGCGAGGCCTCCCGGATGACCCAGTTCAAGGACAAGGCCCAGAAGCAGGGCACGGACCAGGCCAGCGTGGGGCTGTTCACCTACCCCATCCTGCAGGCCGCGGACATCCTGCTCTACCAGCCGCACGGGGTTCCCGTGGGCGAGGACCAGCGCCAGCACGTGGAGCTCAGCCGGGATCTCGCCAACCGGTTCAACTCCCGTTTCGGTGAGACCTTCCAGGTGCCGGAGGCCTTCATCCAGAAGGAATCGGCCAAGATCTACGACCTGCAGAACCCCACGGCCAAGATGTCCAAGTCCGCGGAGTCTCCCGCGGGCCTGATCAACCTGCTGGACGATCCGAAGACCACCGCCAAGCGCATCAAGTCCGCCGTGACGGACACCGAGACGGAAATCCGTTTCGACCGCGAGGCCAAGCCCGGGATCTCCAACCTGCTCACCATCTACTCCACCATCAGCGGACAGCCTGTGGAGAAGATCGTGGCGGACTACGAAGGCAAGATGTACGGCCACCTGAAGGTGGACCTGGCCGAACTGGTCACCAACCACCTCGCACCGATCCGCGAACGGGCCCACGAACTCCTGGCCGACCCCGCCGAACTGGACCGCCTCCTGGCCCACGGCGCGGACAAGGCCCGCGGGATCGCTGCGGCCACCCTCGCCGACGTGTACGCGAAGGTCGGGTTCCTGCCCTACGGCGGAGCCCGCTAGGCCGATGCGCCTTGCCAGCAAGCTCACGGCCGAGGCTGGTTCCCGCACCACGGGAACCGGCCCGGCCGAGGGCGCCCTGGCAACGAAAGAAGCTACGGAGGGCGATATCGACGGCGGCAAGCCGAGCGTCGGCGTCATCCTGGGCTTCCCGGCGGATATCGCCGCAGAGCTCCAGCAGTGGCGGGCATCCTTCGGCGACCCCATGGCCGGGGTCATCCCCGCGCACATCACCCTGGTCACCACCACACCGGCGCACGACTGGGACGCCACCACGCGCCACGTCCGCAGCATCGCCGGGCGCCAGGCCCCTTTCACGGTCACCATCTCCGGAACGGGGTCCTTCCGGCCGGTGTCCCCGGTGGTCTTCCTGAAGGTCGAGGACGGCTTCGGCGAGTGCGTCAGCCTGCACGAACAACTGCAAAGCGGCCCGCTGGAACGCGACCTTCCCTTCCCGTACCACCCGCACGTCACCGTCGCCCACGACGTCGCCCCCGAGAACCTCGACGAAGCCGAATCCGTGCTGAAGGACTACAGCGCCACCTTCCCTGTGGCTAGCATGGGACTCTACGAGCACGACAGCAACGGCATCTGGCAGCTACGGGAAGAATTCGACTTTGGCGGCGATACTGACGAAGCAGAAACTGACCAAGCGGCGACTGACCAAAGGGCGAGCGTCCAAACCCCTGCCGCATCACACGAAGGGCCTCCAGAACAGGGCCACGCACGGGGCTGAGGCTCAGCCCCTGCCCACGGAACTTGCCAAGCTCAAACTGGCCTTGATCCAGCGCAGGCTTGAATGGGGTAAGGCCCGGCGCTCCGGGCAGGGAATCGGTGCCCGGCAGCTCGCGCTCCTGCAGCTCCTGCTGGCCCGGCTCAATGCATTCCGTCCCATGCGCGTCTGGCAGCACTACAGCCTTGCCCACGGCCCGCTGATGAGCGCGGGAATCGGCTTCAACATGTTCTTCTCGATCACCGGCCTCCTGGCCACCGGTTTCTCGATCGCGGGCCTGGTGCTCACCGGGCAGCCGGCCCTCGTGGACGCAGTGGTCGCGAGTGTCGCCAAGAGCGCCCCGGGCCTGCTCACGGTCGACGGCGGCCAGGGACTCGTCGACCCGGACAAGCTACTCAATCCCGGCGGCCTGGGCCTCACCGCGGTCATCGCCGCCGCCGTCACCGTGTTCACCTCGCTCGGTTGGATCGCGAGCATGCGCGACGGCCTCCGCGGCGTGGTGGACCTGCCGCCGCTGAAGCGGAACCCCGTGCTGCTGAAACTGTCCGACGCCGGCACCCTGCTGCTGCTGGGCGTGGCACTGATTGCCAGTTCGGGCGTCTCGCTCGTCTTCGGCACAGCGGCAGACTGGCTCATCGGCCTGCTGAACCTGGACCCGCGGGTTGCCGGCCCGGTGGCGGGCGCCGTGAAGCTCGTAGTGCCGCTGCTGCTGAACTGGGCCACGGCGGTGGTCATGTTCCGGCTGGCCGGCGGCCTGCGCCTGCCCAGGCGCGCCTTCCTGGAAGGGACGGCCATCGCTGCCGCCGGGACCACGGTGCTGCAGGTCTTCAGCACTGAACTGCTGGCCCGCGCCGGCCAGAATCCGATCCTTGCGCCGTTCGCCATCATTATCGGCCTGCTGATCTGGTTCAACCTCGTCAGCCAGGTCTACCTGCTCTCCGCGGCCTGGTCCGCCATCCGGGACGCCGACTTAGGGCGTGTCTCCTAAAGCTGTCAGCCAGGGTCCGGGATGCTTGATGGGTGTCTCGTGATTCTGTTTTGACTGATGCCCAGTGGTC
>NZ_QYLP01000081.1 GCF_003614925.1 Arthrobacter celericrescens | reverse complement strand
GCATAGGCCCCGGGAGTGGCATCGGGCCTGCCGAAGCGTGGGCGGCTCGGGTCCGCAAGGACCGAGCCGCCCACGCGAAGGGGCGGGGGCCTATGCTCTGCGTAGCGCAACAGTAAGCAGCAATGAAAGGACACACACTTGGCAAGCCAGGACTGGGTTGAGAAGGATTTCTACGCGATCCTTGGTGTGGCCAAGGACGCCTCCGACGCCGATATCAAGAAGGCGTACCGCAAGCTGGCGCGCCAGTACCACCCGGACACCAACGCCGGGGATGCTGCCGCGGAGAAGAAGTTCAAGGACATCTCCGAGGCGTACTCGGTGCTGTCCGTCGCGGAAGACCGCCAGCAGTACGATGCCATCCGGGCCATGGGCGGCGCCCGCTTCGCTCCCGGTGCGGGAGGTCGTGGCGGCCCCGCGAACGGCGGCTTCGAGGACCTCTTCGGCGGCCTGTTCGGCGGTGCCCGCCAGCCTGCCGGTGCCGGCAACATCCCGCCCGAATTCGCGGACCTGTTCGGTGGCGGTTTCGGCGGCGGCCAGACCGGCTTCCAGCGCACCCCGCAGAAGGGCTCGGACCGCACCGCCACCACCAGCATTTCCTTCAAGGGCTCCATCCAGGGCACCACGGTGAGCCTGCGCGAAAACAACGGCAACGTCATCGACGTCAAGATCCCTGCCGGCATCAAGGACGGCCAGAAGGTCCGCCAGCGCGGCAAGGGCAACCCCGGCGCGGCGGGCAATGGTGACCTGATCATCACGGTCAGCGTTAAGCCCCATGATTTCTTCATCCGAGACGGCGACAACATCCGTGTCCACGTCCCGGTCACCTTCCCGGAAGCCGCGCTCGGCGGCGAGATCGAGGTGCCTACGCTCGACGGCAGCCACGTGAAGCTCCGCGTCCCTGCCGGCACCAATTCCGGCCGGACGCTCCGGGTCAAGGGCCGCGGCGTCCACACCTCCAAGGGGGAGGGCGACCTGCTTGTGACGGTCGACGTCGTCGTTCCCCAGAACCTGCCGAAGGACGCCGAGGAGGCCGTGAAGGCCTTCGCCGAGGCGACTGCGGACGCCAACCCGCGCCAAGACCTGGCCGCCAAGGCCAGGCTGTAGGAGCCCGCCATGGGTATCGACGTCAACCAGCCGATTTTCGTCATTTCCGTGGCGGCGGAGCTGGCTGACATGCACCCGCAGACGTTGCGCCAGTACGACCGCCTGGGCATCGTTTCGCCCAGCCGCGCCCCCGGAAAATCGCGGCGCTACTCCCAGCGCGACGTCGACCGCCTGCGTGAGGTGCAGCGGCTGTCCCATGAAGGCGTTTCGCTGGAGGGCATAAAGCGCATCATGCAGCTGGAGAACCAGGTTGCCGCGCTGCAGCACCGTGTGGCGGAGCTGACAGAAGAGCTTGCCCGACGCCGGGATCCCCTCGATGCGCGGATTTTCGCCGCAGGAGCGGCTGGCGACGTCGTCAGCCTGGCCCGCGGCCAGCGTCCCCGCCCGCGGTCCCAAGCCGTGGTGGTCTGGCGCCCGCGGGACTGAGTTGCCGTCCGGGCGGCGCACGCAGTTCGCTTTCCCTCAGGCATCCCTGCGTACAATCGACTCAAACCGACAACTTGAGGGACCATGAAAAAACTCACCACTGTTCTGCTCGCCGCCGGGCTCCTTGTCTCGGCCTCCGCCTGCACCGCGCCGGAGCTGTCCACGAAGGAAACCTGCGAGCGCCTCAACCTTGTTGTGTCGAACCCCGGAACGGGCAAGGCTGCGATGAACCGCATCGCCAACGCCCTGCGCCCCCTTGAGGCCGTGGCGTCCGAGGAACTCCAGCCGTCGCTCAAGGCGCTCCTGGAATACGCCGACGAATCCGCCAAGCAGAACCCGGACGAGGCGAAGCTCGGCGAGCTCACCGAGGAGTACCAGAAGGCCGGTGCCAGGTTCAGCGAACTCTGCAGCGGAGCCTGATCCATGGCCTTGTAGCCGCACTCGGAAAGTTCCCCGCCCCGTCTTTGGACGAGGCGGGGATTTTTCGTTAAGGGCGGGGCCGCTTCCGGAAACCACCGCCGAGAAAGTGCCGGTTGACGCAATCACTATTTCCTATAGGATATTTTGTGGGCAGCATCACAGGGCCCACTGATCCACAAGCGCAACGGAGCACTATGCCAATCGAGCAGCCCCCTTACACGGCCGAGACCTGGCCCATCGCCACGTGCCTGCACGGCTTCCGTACCGTCGGCCGCGACGGCACCGCCATGCACGACGCCCCGGCTGAGGTCTGGGATGACATGTTCGCCCAAGTGGCCGACGTCGGATTCACCCTCGCGGAGCTGGCCGACAGCCACGTCCGCCCCGCCGACCTTGAAGCTTCCCGGCGCGACGAATTCCTCGCCGTCGCGCAGTCCCACGGCGTCGGCATCCCCTCCGTGCACCTGCAGCGGCAGAGCGTGATCATGCCGGGCCACGAGGAACGCAACCTCGACTACGCCCACCGCACCATCGACGCCGCCGCCGAATGGGGCATGGAAGTCTTCTCCACCGGCCTGCACCAGCCCTTCAGCCGGGCACAGCGCGAGGCCCTGTGGTTCTGGACGGCCGAGGGGCCGAAGGATCCGGACGACCGCGAAATGTGGGACACCGCTGTCCGCCGCATCCGCGAACTCGGCAAGCACGCCGCCGAGCTCGGGCTCATCATGTCCCTGGAAGTGTACGAAGACACCTACCTCGGCACCGCGGACAGCGCCGTTCGCTTCATTGAAGACGTCGGGCTGGAGAACGTCGGCCTCAACCCGGACGTCGCCAACCTCATCCGCCTGCACCGCCCGGTGGAGGACTGGCGGGAGCTGTACGACAAGACGCTTCCGTACGCCAACTACTGGCACGTCAAGAACTACACCCGGGACGAAGCCGCGGACGGCAGCTGGGCCACCTCGGTGCCGTCGACCATGGAAATGGGGCTGATCAACTACCGCCAGGTCTTCCGCGACGCGGTGGCCGCCGGCTTCAACGGCATCATCCTCGCCGAACACTACGGCGGAGACAGCCTCGGCGTCTGCGCCACCAACCAGAAATACATCCGCACACTGCTCCCCAAAGCCTAGGAGGCATCATGAGTGAGCTGACCATCGCCGTCGTCGGTTCCGGATACATGGGCGGAGGCATCGCCCAGGTGCTCGCCCTGTCCGGCGCGACCGTCCGGATCGCCGACGTCTCCGAGGAGGTGGCGCGGAAGAACTACGAGCGCCTGCTCGAGGAAGCCCGGCAGTTTGTCGCCGACGGGCTTTTCCCCGACGACGCCGTCGCCCGCCTCGAGGCGAACCTCTCGCCCTCCGCTTCTATCGAGGAAGCCGTAGCGGACGCCGACTTCATCGAAGAGGCCGTGCCCGAGAAGCTCGAGATCAAGCACGCGACGCTGCGCCGGATAAGCGCCGCGGCCCGGCCGGACGCCGTCATCGGGTCCAACACCTCGACCATCCTGATCGCGTCGCTGGCCGAAGCGGTGGAACGCCCGGAACGCTTCCTTGGCGTCCACTTCTCCAACCCGGCCCCGTTTATCCCGGGCGTGGAACTCATCCCGCATCCGGGCACGGACGAGGCGGTGCTGCCGCTCGTGGAACGGATAGTCGCCGCCACCGGCAAGGAATCCGCAAGGGTCAAGGATGCCACGGGGTTTGTGCTCAACCGGCTGCAGTACGCCCTCTTCCACGAGGCCACGCAGATCGTGGAGGAAGGCATTGCCAGCCCCGAGGACATCGACACGATCGTGCGCACCACCTTCGGGTTCCGGCTGCCGTTCTTCGGCCCTTTCGCCATCGCTGACATGGCAGGCCTGGACGTCTACTCCTTCTGCTACTCCTCGCTGCAGACCCGCTGGCCCGAACGCTTCGCGACTCCAGAGTCCCTCAAGGAACTGGTGGACGCCGGGAAGTTCGGCACCAAGACCGGAGCCGGCTACCTGGACGTTCCCGCCGAGCGCACCCCCGAACTGGTCGCCTACCGCAACAAGGCCTACGTGGCCATGCAGCGCCTGATCGACGAACTCGGCCCCGCCCCGGTCCACCCGGCTCCCGCAGCTTCCGCCGCCAACTGACACCGCCACCTCAACCGAAGGACACCATGATCGATTTCGCACCAAGCCCCGCCTTCCCTGCCGAGCGCAGCGTCATCCTCACCGGTGCCGCGTCGCCGCGCGGCATCGGCCGCTACGCCGCGCACTACCTCGCCGAGCGCGGCTGGAACGTCGGCATCCTGGACCTGGACGCCGAGGCTGCCAAGGCCGTGGCCAAAGACATTGCCGAGAAGCACGGCGTCGTAGCAGCCGGCGCCGGCGCGAACGTTGCCGACGAAGCACAGGTCCGGGCCGCCTTTGACGAACTCGAAGCCGAGCTGCCGCAGCTCGTGGCCGTCGTGAACCTGGCCGGCGTCTCCTCCCCGGTCCCGTACCTTGAGGTGTCCGCCGAGGAGTGGCACCGGGTCATCGACATCAACCTCCACGGCGTCCATCACTCCACCAAGCGCGCGGTCGAGACCATGGTGCGCAACGGCGTCGGGCGCGTGGTGAACCTTTCCTCCGTCTCAGCGCAGCGCGGCGGCGGCACCTTCAGCAAGACCGCCTACTCGGCTGCCAAAGCCGGTGTCCTCGGCCTGACGCGCAGCCTGGCCCGCGAACTCGGACACCACGGCGTCACCGTCAACGCCGTCTCGCCCGGCCCGATCGACACCGACATCATGGGCGGCACCCTCACCGACGAGCGCAAGGCGAAGATGGCGGCCGACGGCGTGCTGCCGCGCATCGGCACCCCGCGGGACATCGCCGCGGCCATCCACTACCTCATCGGCGAGGACGCCGGATTCGTGACGGGCCAGACCCTGAACGTTGACGGCGGCCTCTACATGCACGGATGAGCGCCCGCCGCTGGTCGGCCGGGAGGATCGTCTTCCTCCTCGTCGGCCTGGCCCTGGTGGTCTTCGGCGTCGCCCAGATCGCCCCGGCCCTCATCCAGTAGCCCTGTCCCCGTAGCACCCAGTCCACGCAACCCTGTCGCACGAGTTCCGCAGCACCCAACCATCGCACGTACCCACCCAACCCAACGCATCCACTCAAAGGAGAGCGGACATGTCCTCATCCACGCAGGTCATCGACGTACTCAGTACCAGTCCCGTGCTCAAGACGGCCATCAAGAAGGCCGCGAAGCATCTCATGCCGATGCTCATCATCCTGTACTTCGTGGCGTTCCTCGACCGCACCAACGTCGGCTTCGCCGAGGCTGCGCTCAAGGTCGACCGCGGCGTCTCCGACGGTGCCTTCGCGCTCGGCGCCGGCATCTTCTTCATCGGCTACGCAATCTTTGAAATCCCCTCGAACCTGCTCCTGAAGAAGTTCGGCGCCAAGTTCTGGCTGGCCCGCATCGCCGTCACCTGGGGCATCACCGCGTCGGCCTTCGCATTCGTCACTGACGAGACGATGTTCATCATCCTGCGCTTCCTGCTCGGCGTGACCGAGGCCGGCCTCTTCCCGGGCGTCATCATGTACCTGGCCGCCTGGTTCCCGAACAAGGTGCGCGTGCAGATGTTCGCCCTGTTCTACCTGGCCCAACCGTTCTCGCAGATGCTGGGCGCCCCGCTCTCCGGAGGGCTGATCGCTCTTGGCGGGGCCACTGCCTGGCACGGCTGGCAAGTGATGTTCTTCGTCGAAGGCATGCTTGCCGTCGTCGCCGGTGTCGCCGCCCTCTACTTCCTGATCAACTCGCCGCAGGACGCGAAGTTCCTCAACGCCGAGGAGAAGGAAGCCCTCGAAACCACCATGGCCGCCGAGGACGCCGTCCGCACCGAGGACGGCCCCAACGGGATCTGGGCCGCGATGGCCAACTGGAAGGTCTGGTACTTCACGGTCATCTACTTCTGCCTCCAGATCGCCGTGTACGGCACCACCTTCTACCTCCCGCAGCAGGTCGCCTCGCTGCTGGGCAAGAAGGTCGGCTGGGAGGTGGGCGTGGTCTCCGCGATCCCGTGGCTCGTGGGACTGTTCGTCTGCTACTTCGCCGGCCGGGCCGCCAACACCGTGCTGCGCCGCCGCAACTGGGGCACCCTCTGCTACCTGTCGACCGGCGTCTTCATCCTCGGCTCCGCCTGGGCCGGCGCCAACGGCCAGCCGATCCTCGGCATCGCCTGCATCACCTTCGCCGTGGCCAGCTTCCTCACGGTCGGCCCGATCACCTGGGCCTACCCGACGGCGTTCCTCACCGGTTCCGCGGCGGCCGCGGGCATCGGCCTGATCAACTCCCTGGGCAACCTCGGCGGCTTCGTGGCCCCGATCATGCGCACCAGCATCAATGCATCGGTGCCCACCCCGAGCGGGGCCTGGGGCGTTGTCTCCCTCGGCGTGTTCGCCTTCCTCGCAGCGGCCATGCTGTTCTCCACGAAGTTCTTCAAGGGCGCCAAGTCGGACCAGCTGCTCGACAACTCGACTGTCGGCCACTGATCCCCACCGCGTAAGGGATTACGACGGCGGCCGGTCACCCGAAAGGGTGGCCGGCCGTTGTGCGTGTACTAATGGAATCGTGTCAGCGCGCGGCGGTGTCGTGCCGGGCACGCTCGCGGACCTTCTCGATGTGGTCGCGCATCGCGGCGGCCGCGGCGTCGCCGTCGCCGTTGCGCAGCGCATCAAGGATCAGTCCGTGCTCGATCACGGCATCCGGGGCGTCGGTGACGCCGGCGTTGACCGTCTGGCGCATGCGGTGCACCCGGATCGAGATGTCCTCGGACATGTCCAGCAGGAAGGGGTTCCGGGTGCCTTCGAAGATGAGGTGGTGGAACTGCCAGTCGACGGCGAAGTATTCGCGCAGCAGGTCAACCGGCGCCGGTCCGCCGGCTGCGAAGGCCCTGCGCACCTTTTCGCCGAGTTCGCGCTGCTTCTCGAGGGTGGCGTCCAGTTCGGGCACGACGTCGGCGGCGTGGCCGGCGGCCAGCTCCGTGGCCCCGCATTCGAGCACGAGCCGGGCGTCGAACAGGGCCTCCAGCTGGCCGCTGTGGATCGGCGGGGCCACACGGTAGCCCTTGAGTGCTTCACGGGTCACAAGGCCGGTGCGTTCGAGCTGTACGAGGGCTTCGCGGACGGGAGTGGGGGAGACCTTGAGGTCGCGGGCGATGACGTCGATCGACAGCCGGGTGCCCGGGGCGATGTCCGAGGTCATGAGCATGTTGAGGATGAGCTCATAGACGCTGTCGCGCAATCCCTTGCGCTGCGGGGTGTGTCCCGCAAGGGGATATACGGTCTCAGACATCGGTTCCTCCTGCACCGATGCTATCAGCGGGGATGGTGCCGCTCCCGGCGCGGGACGGCTTGTGACCGGCGATGTTGCTCACCTCGTCGAGGATGGCGGCAACGGCGGCCGGGTCGTGGGCGAAGCGGCCCAGGAACAGTCCGTCCACCGCATGTCCGATCCGGCTGAGCAGCCCCGGCCCCGCGCTGCCGCCGTAGATGACGGCGGAGCCGGCGTGGGCGGGCAAGCCGCGGAGGTGCGCCCGCAGGGCCGTGCAGACTGCGGTGATGTGCTCCGGGGCCGCGGGTTCCGGGGCGCCGATCGCCCAGTGCGGTTCGTAGGCGACAACGATCCGGCCGGACAAGCCGGACGCCCCGGCCGAGGCCAGGGCGTGGTCAAGCTGCCGGATGCATTCCGCGGCGGCGGCGGGGGGTTCACCGAGTTCGGCTTCGCCCAGGCAAAGCAAGGGAACCAGCCCCGCGCGCAGGGCCGCCGCGGTTTTGGCGCGGACCGCGGCATCGTCCTCACCGAAAAGGCGTCGCCGCTCGGCATGGCCGATCTCGGCCAGTTCACAGCCCAGCTCGGCGGCCTGGGGACCGCTGACTTCACCGGTGAACGCCCCCGAATCCTCGGCGGCGAGGTCCTGCACGCCCACCATCGCGGCGCCGTCGGGCCCGTCCAGGGCACCGAACACGTCCAACGCTCCGGGCACGGAGAGGAAGCCGGGCACCACGAAGAGGGCGGCGTCCCCGCCGCGGACGGCCGGGTGGGTCCTGGCGATCTCAGCCACGGCCCGGCACCACTCCAAGGTGCGGGCATGGCTGAAGTACATCTTGGTGCTTGCGCCGATCAGGAAGCGCGGAAAACCGGCCACGCTCAGACGCCTTCGTAGCTGCAGATCTCGCGGACCTTGTCGTTGGAGGCGCTGGCGGGGTCGAAGACGTAGCCGAGCCATTCGCGCACGTTGCGGCGGGCCTGCTCGATGCCGACCACCCGCTGGCCCATGCACAGGATCTGGGCGTCGTTGGAGAGGATGCTGCGTTCCACCGAGAAGCTGTCGTGGGCGGTGACCGCCCGGATGCCCTTGACCTTGTTCGCGGCGATCGCGACGCCGAGACCGGTGCCGCAGATCAGGATGGCCCGGTCGGCGTCGCCGCGGGCGACCATCTCCGCAGCTGCTGTGGCGACCGCCGGGTAATTGGTGTGGCCGTCCGCAGCCACGCCGACGTCGGCCACCGAGGTGACGGCGGCGTTGCCTTCGAGGTCGCGCTTGATGATTTCCTTGTAGTCGAATCCGGCGTCGTCCGAGCCGACGACGATGCGCCAGGGGGTCATGTCTCTCCTTGGGTGATGGCTGTATCAGGCGGTGGTCAGGCCGAGGCGGCCGCGGACTCGAGGACCGCGTGGACGCGGCGGGCGATGAGGGCAAGGGAGACGGCGCCCGGATCCGGGACGCCGAGCGACTTCTCCCCGTGGGTGCGGGCGCGGCCCATGCCGGGAAGAAGGTCCGCGGTTGCCTCGGCGGCGGCCGTCGCGGCGTCCGCGGCGGCAAGCCAGGCTTCCGAGAGGCTGTCTCCGGCGCTGACGCGGGCAGCGAGGGTGTCGGCGAACGGCACCAGCGAATCCACGAGGGTCTTGTCTCCCACGGACGCCTTGCCGTAGGCCATCACGGCGTCCTTCGCGGCGGAGATTCCACCGGCGATCCGCCCGGCCGTGGCCTGTTCGGCGTCGCCGAGGTGCTCGCCCACCGTCCGCAGGATGAGCCCCCAGATGGCGCCCGAGGTGCCTCCGGCGCGGTTGGACCATTCGTTGCCGGCCCGTTCGAGCAGGGTTCGGGCGCCGGCGCCGCGGGCGGCCAGGGAAGACGCGACGGCGGACGCTGCGGCGGTGCCGCGCTGCATGCCGATGCCGTGGTCGCCGTCGCCGGCGATCGCATCGATCCGGCCGAGCTCGTCGGCCGCCTCGTCGATGGCCATGCGCATCGCCTCGAGGGAGGCCGCGATGCGGGCGGCTGCACGCCGGGAGTCTTCGCCGGATTCGGGGAGGGTGTCCTCCTCGGCCGGCCGCGCACCGTCGTCGTCTGCCACTTGCTGGAGGGAAGCGGGGTCGACGGCGCCGGTCCGGAAGGCGGGCGTATCCGCGGGCGCGAGCCAGAGCCGTTCCAGTTCCTCGTCGAGCCAAAAGAGGGTGAGCGACACCCCGGCCATGTCGAAGCTGGTGCAGAATTCGCCCACCTGCGGGTCCACGATCTCCACGCCGGCCTCCTCCAGGAGTTCGGCCACGCGGGCGAAGACCACGAACAGTTCCTCGCTCTTGACCGAGCCGAGCCCGTTGAGCACCGGAACCACGCGGGCGCCGCGGGCCGTGATTCCCTCCGGGAGTTCCGCGCCGCCGAGGAGGTGCCGGATGAACAGTTCGGCGAGGCCATCGGCGCTGGGGATGTCCGTCAGTTCGATGCCCGGCTCGCCGTGGATCCCGAGGCCGATGGCCATCCGGCCCTCGGGGACGGTGAACAGCGGGGCCTCGGCGCCGGGCAGGGTGCAGCCGGAGAAGGCGACCCCCATGGTGCGGGTGCGGGCGTTGGCAGCCCGGGCGACCCGTTCGACGTCGTCGATTCCGTAGCCTGCCGCGGCGGCGGCGCCGGCGGTCTTGAAGACGGTGAGGTCGCCGGCGATCCCGCGGCGCCTGTGCTGCTCGGCGGGCGGGGCGCTGAAGATGTCGTCGGTGACCAGGACCGTGCGGCAGTCGATGCCGTCCTTCCGGACCGCTTCCTGGGCGGCACCGAAATGGAGGACGTCGCCGGCGTAGTTGCCGAAGGTGAGGAGGACGCCGCGGCCCTGCTCGCTGGCGCGCACCACCGATTCCACCTGCTGCGCGGAGGGCGAGGCGAAGAGCTGGCCCATCGCGGAGCCGTGCGCCAGTCCCGGCCCGACGAGCCCGCCGAATGCAGGGTAATGGCCGGAGCCGCCGCCGATGACGACCGCCACCTCGGGCTCGGTGGAACGCGTGGAGCGGGAAACCCCGCCCGGGACACGGCGGACCCAGCGTCCGTTGGCACGCACGAAGCCGCCCACCACGTCGTCAGCGAATGAAGCGGGGTCGTTCCAGAGCCGGGTCATCAGGTTTCCTCATCGTCGAGAGCCAAACATCTTTCCTATAGGATATTGGGAGAGTGGTAGGCGCCGTCAAGAGGACTCAGTCAGAGGACGTTGAAGACAAAGAATCCCCGCCGTGTTCGAACCGCGGCGGGGAGTCTTCGTGTTGCTCTCAGGGCTGGCCGAGGCCAGCGCCTGCAAGTTTGCGGGGATCGTCGTTATCGAAGCGGTCCCGCAGTTTGAAGTGCTGCAGCTTGCCGCTTGGGTTGCGGGGGAGTTCATCGACGAAGCGGATTTCGCGCGGGTACTTGTAGGGGGCGATCGTCCGCTTCACGAAGTCCTGGATTTCCCGGACTTTCGCGTGGTCGGCGGGGACGCCGGGGCGCAGGACGATGAAAGCGCAGACCACCGCGCCACGGGTCTCGTCCGGGACGCCGATGACCGCGTTTTCGATGACGTCCGGGTGCTGGTCGATCGCGGCTTCCACTTCCGGGGCGCCGATGTTGTAGCCGGAGGAGACGATCATGCTGTCAGTGCGGGCCTGATAGGTGAAGTAGCCGTCGTCGTCCTTGATGAAGATATCGCCCGTGACGTTCCAGCCGTTGACGACGTAGTTCGCTTGGCGGGCATCGTCGAGGTAGCGGCAGCCGGTGGGGCCGGCGACGGCGAGCCTGCCCGGCTGGTTCGGACCCAGTTCGTTACCGTCGTAGTCGAGGATGGTTGCCCGGTAGCCGGGGACGGCCTTGCCTGTGGTGCCCGGCCGGATGTCGTCGCCGGCGGCGGAAATGAAGACGTGCAGCATCTCCGTTGCGCCGATGCCGTTGACCAGCCGGAGTCCGGTGGCTTCCCGGACCGCTTCCCAGGTTTCCTTGGACAGGTGTTCACCGGCCGAGACCGCGAGGCGCAGCCCCTGGAGGAGGGCGCCCTTGCCTTCCTTGAGGATGGCCCGGTAGGCGGTCGGAGCCGTGAAGAGCACCGTGGCCCCTGCCGCGGCGGAGGCTTCGGCCAGGTCCGCCGGAGTGGCGCGTTCGGTCAGCAGCGCCGAGGCACCGAACCGGAGCGGGAAGACCAGCAACCCGCCCAGCCCGAAGGTGAACGCCAGCGGCGGGGACCCGGCGAACACGTCCGCCGCCGTGGGCTGCAGGATGTGGCGGCCGAAGGTGTCCGCGATGGCGAGGATGTCCCGGTGGAAATGCATGGTCACCTTGGGCACCCCGGTGGTGCCCGACGTCGGACCCAGCAGCGCGACGTCGTCGGCGGCGGTTTCCACCGCGGTGAACTCGCCGCTCTTGCCGACGCAGCGGGCGGCGAGGTCGCCGTCGTCGTCCGATCCGTAGGCCAGGACCGCGACGTCGCCGCCTGCCGCATCGGCCAGCTCGCCCAGGAAACGGTGGTCGGAGACCGTGAGGACGGGTTTCGTCAGCCCGATCAGTGTGGCGATTTCGCCGGAGCGCAGCATGGGCATGGTGGTCACGACGACGGCGCCGGCCTTAAGGACGCCCAGCCAGGCCGCGGCGAGCCAGGGATTGTTCGGCCCGCGCAGCAGGACCCGGTTGCCCGGAACCACTCCGAAGTCCTCGGTGAGCACCTGGGCGACCTGGTTCGAGCGCAGCTGCAGCTCGCCGTATGTCCAGACCTCGCCGTCGGGCGTGCGCAGGGCCGGGCGGCCGGCGCCGTGGGTGGCGACGGCGTCGTCGATCAGGGCCGCGGCGGCGTTCAGCCTCGCCGGGTACTGGAGTTTGGGCAGGGTGAATTCAAGTGTGGGCCAGCTGCCGGCGGGCGGCAGGTGGTCGCGGGTGAAACTGTCCACGTGGGCCGATGTCGTCATTGTCATGGCCGTTCCTTTCAGTATTAAGTATGGGCGGATCAGGCGCGGATCATGCCCTCCTGGGCAACCGTTGCCAGCAGGCGTCCTTGCCTGTCGAAGAAACGGCCCATGGCCAGGCCCCGGTTGCTCTGGCCGGACACGGCTTCCTGGGCGTACAGCACCCAGTCGTCCGCGCGGCCGGCGCGGTGGAACCACATGGAATGGTCCAGGCTCGCGGTGGTGAGGCCGGGGCTGGACCAGTGCAGTCCGTTGACGCGGAGCAGGGGCTCCAGGATGGTGTAGTCGCAGACGTAGGCCAGCGCCGCGCGGTGCAGGTCTGCCGTGGCGTGCTCTTCGGCCAGCTCCGGAAGCCGGTCGAAGGCCTTCACCCAGATGGCCTGCTGCGGAACGGCTCCGCCTTCCAGTTCCACGTACACCGGCCCGGGAATATGGCGCATGTCGAAGCTGCGGCCCGAGGACCAATACCCGGCGGCCGGGCCTTCGGTTCCCTGCAGCACCTCTGCGGCGCTCCGCAGCGATTCGGGGTCGACGGCGGAGTCGTGCCCGACGGCGGCCGGTGCCTCCGGCTGGAAGTCCGGGCCGTCCTCGGGAACCTGGAAGGATCCCATGGCGGTGTACACGGCCTTGCCGTTCTGGTAGCCGCGGACGCTGCGGGTGGAGTAGCCGCGGCCGTCGCGCAGCCGTTCCACTTCGTAGCGGACGGCGGAGCCGATGTCGACCGGGCGCATGAAGTAGCTGTGCATGGAATGCAGGGAGCGGTCGGCATCCACCGAGCGCATCATGGCCGCCGCGGCCTGTGCCACCATGTCGCCGCCGTAGGCCTTGGGCCAGGGGACGTACTGGGTGGTGGCCTCGTAGGCTTCGTCGTGGACCTGCGCGGGGACCTCAGTGAGCTCGATGGCGTTGAGGAAGGTTTCGGAGGTCAGGGTTCCGGTGGCCATCTGCTCAGGCCCTCCGGAAACCGGCGAGGGTGCCGTCGGCGACGTCAGGAAGGTTGACCACCAGGTTCTCCGGCGTGCGCGCGGTCAGCCAGACGAGCTCTTCGGTGACGGACATGTTGGCCTCCACGTGGGGCATGAACGGCGGGACGAAGACCCAGTCCCCGGCCTTCATGTCCAGGAATTCGGAGTAGTTTTCGCCGAAGTAGATGCGGCCGTGCCCGCGGAGGACGTAGCCGCCGGTTTCGGCTTCGCCATGGTGGTGGGGCAGGGAGCGGTAGCCCGGGACGTTGGAGACCTGGCCGAACCAGATCTTCGTGGCCGGGGTGTGCTGGATGCTGACGCCGGAGACCCGGACGCAGTCGCCGGACTGGGCGGTGTTGGTGTCCTCCTCGCCGGCGCGGGTCACGACCGGGATCACCTTGCCGTCGGGCTGGGCGTAGATCGAGTTGTCGCCTTCGAGGCGGTAGTCGGTGATGGTTTCGCTCATGGTCCTACTCCTTGGTGTTGATTCGAATGAGGTTTTCGAGCCGGCCGATGCCGTCGATTTCGGTGGTGATGACGTCGCCGTCCTGCAGGAAGCGCGGCGGGACCATGCCCATGCCGACCCCGCCCGGAGTGCCGGTGAGCACGAGGTCGCCGGGACGCAGCACGGTGAACTGCGAGATGTAGGAGAGCAGCCGTGCCGGGCCGAACACCAGGGTGGCGGTGTTGCCGTGCTGCACGAGTTCCCCGTTGACGTAGCCGCGGACCTCGAAATCGCCCTCTGCTTCATCCGCCGTGAGCAGCACGGGCCCGAGCGGGGTGGTCGCGTCGAAGGCCTTGCCCTGGAACCACTGCAGGGTCCGGTTCTGCCAGTCCCGCATCGAGACGTCGTTGGCAACCGTGAAACCGGCAATGCCCCGCCGCGCTTCGTCCTCGTCCGCGCGGAACAGTTCCGCACCGACCACGACGGCGAGCTCGGCTTCCCAGTCGACCCGCTCGCTGCCGTGGACCTGGATGGTGTCCGATGGTCCGGTGAGCGTGTCAGCGTATTTCGCGAACAGTGTGGGGTAGGCGGGCAGCTCGCGGCCCATCTCCTGGATGTGGTCGCCGTAGTTCAGGCCGCAGCAGATCACCTTTCCGGCACTGGGCAGCAGCGCTGCCAGGCCGCTCGCGGGTACTGTGACGACGGCGGACTCCGGCGCCGCGGTGTCGGCCGCCAGGGCTTCCTCCGCTAGAGTCTGCCAGCCGTCGACGGCGAGCAGGGCTCCGGCGTCGGCGGCCGGCAGCGGCAGGTAGCGGTCGCCGCCCAAGGCGAGTGCCGCCGTCGTGCCGTTCCCGCCCGTGCGCTGGCTGTCCGTGCGTAAAGTGGCAAGTCTCATGCGATCTCAAGCTCCATGGTGTTGGAGGCCGGCGTCCAGCGCAGGTGGTTGTTGGTGGTTTCGGTGTCGGGTTCCTTGAGGAGGGACAGGCGCGGGCGGACGGCATCGGTGCGTGAGCTCGGCGGCTTGCGGCGGCCGGCGCGGAACTGCGGGATCCACTGTGCACCGGGGCCGTGGTACTCCTGCTCTGCTGCAGCGTGCAGGGTCCACTGCGGATCGTAGAGGTGTGTGCGGCCCAAGGCGATCAGGTCCGCGCGTCCGGCGAGCAGGATCGAGTTCACATCGTCGTAGCTGGAGATGGCGCCGACGGCGATCACGGCCACGCCTGCCGGTTCGGCGACCTCCTGGCGGATGCGGTCTGCGAACGGCGTCTGGTAGCTGCGGCCGAAGGCGGGCTTCTCTTCCTTGGCCACCTGGCCGGTGGACACATCCAGCCCGGCAGCGCCGTGGGCCACGAACGCCCGGGCGATTTCAACGGAATCGTCGGAGGTGTTTCCACCCTCGATCCAGTCGGTCGCGGAGATGCGCACCGTCACGGGCTTGCCGGCGGGCCAGGCCGCGCGAACGGCGTCGAACACTTCCAGGGGGAACCGCAGCCGGTTCTCCAGGCTGCCACCGTATTCGTCGGTCCGCTGGTTGGAGACCGGCGAGAGGAAGGAGGACAGCAGGTAGCCGTGCGCGGCGTGGATTTCGAGGAGGTCGAAACCGGCCTGCTCCGCACGGCGGGCGGCTGCAACGAACTCATCCCGGATGGCGTCCATGCCGGCGCGGTCCAGCTCCGCCGGGGTCTGGTTGTCCGGACCATACGGCAGGGCCGACGGGCCGACAGTGGCCCAGTTGCCCGATTCGAGGGGCTGGTCGATGCCTTCCCACATGAGCTTGGTGGAGCCCTTGCGGCCCGAGTGGCCCAGCTGCGCGCCGATCTTGGCGGTGGAACGGGCGTGGACAAAATCCACGATTTCCTTCCAGCTGTCGCGTTGTTCGTCGGTGTAGAGGCCGGTGCAGCCGGGGGTGATGCGGCCGGTTTCGGAGACGCAGACCATTTCGGTCATGACCAGGCCGGCGCCGCCGAGGGCTTTGGAACCCAGGTGCACCTTGTGGAAGTCGCCGGGGACGCCGTCGACGGCGGAGTACATGTCCATGGGCGAAACGATGATTCGGTTCTTCAGTTCCAGCCCGCCGACGCGGAAAGGCTGGAACATCGCCGGCGCTACCTCGGTGAGGCCCTGGGATTCGGCGAAGTGGCGGTCCACGGCGTCGGCGAATTCGGGGTCGCGCAGGCGCAGGTTCTCCTGGGTGATGCGGCGGCTGCGGGTGAGCAGGTTGAAGGCGAACTGGGTGGGGTGCTGGTCCTTGTACTGGCCGATCCGCTCGAACCATTCCAGGGAGGCCTGTGCGGCACGCTGGGTGGAAGCGACCACGGGACGGCGTTCGGCCTCGTAGGCAGCCAGCGCGGACTCGACGTCCGGGTGTTCGTGCAGGCAGGCGGCCAGGGCCAGGGAGTCTTCCATGGCGAGCTTGGTGCCCGAGCCGATGGAGAAGTGGGCGGTGTGGGCGGCGTCGCCCAGCAGGACCACGTTGCCGTGGCGCCAGCTTTGGTTGCGGACGGTGTTGAAGTTCAGCCACTTGGAGTTGTTGGACAGGACCTCGTAGCCATCCAGTTCCTCGGCGAAGATCTCACGGATCTTGGCGATGGCCTTCTCATCCGAGACGCCGGGAGGGAAAACCTGGTTCGCGGTCTCGTCGAAGCCTGCCGCGTGCCAGACGTCCTGGTGCATTTCGACGATGAAGGTGGAGCCCTCGTCCGAGTACGGGTAGCCGTGGATCTGCATGACGCCCCACTCGGTTTCCTTCACGAAGAACTTGAAGGCCTCGAACACCTGGTCCGTTCCGAGCCACATGTACTTGTTGGTGCGCGGGTCCAGGTCCGGGCCGAAGGAGTCGGCGTACTTGGCGCGGATCTGCGAGTTGACGCCGTCGGCGGCGAGCACCAGGTCGTAGCCGGCTTCGAGTTCTTCGATGGGCGGTGCCATGGTGCTGAACCGTACGTCGACGTCCAGTTCGATGCAGCGGCGCTGGAGCAGTTCCAGCAGTTCCTTGCGGCTCATCGCGGCGAAGCCCTGGCCGCCCACGGTGATCATTTCGCCGCGGAAGTGGATGTCGATGTCTGACCAGCGGGCGAAACGGCGGCCCATGTACTCCGCGACGACGGGATCGGCATTGCCGATGCCGCCCAGGGTTTCATCCGAGAACACGACGCCGAAGCCGAAGGTGTCCGTGGCGGCGTTGCGTTCCCAGAGGGTGATGTCGTGGGACGGGTCGAGCTGCTTCATCAGTGCTGCGAAGTACAGCCCGCCCGGGCCGCCTCCGACGATTGCGATCTTCATGGAAGGATCCCTTCTAGGCTTGGAGTGCTGCCGCGTGGGCCAGCTGGTCGTTGGAGTTTTCGAGGCTTTGCCGCAGCTTGAAGTGCTGCAGCTTGCCGCTGGGATTGCGGGGGAGTTCAGCGACGAAGCGGATCTCGCGCGGGTACTTGTAGGGGGCGATCGTCTGCTTGACGAAGTCCTGGATTTCCTTCTGCTTCGCCGCGCCGGCCTCGACGTCTTCCCGCAGGACGATGAAGGCGCAGACCACGCTGCCACGCTCGGGATCGGGCTTGCCCACCACCGCGTTCTCCATCACGTCGGGGTGTTGGTTGATCGCGGCCTCCACTTCAGGGGCGCCGATGTTGTAGCCGGAGGAGACGATCATGTCGTCCGAGCGCGACTGGTAGATGAAATAGCCGTCCTCGTCCCGGATGAACGTATCGCCGGTGAGGTTCCAGCCTTGGGAGACGTACTTGCTTTGGCGGTCGTCGTCCATGTACCGGCAGCCGGTGGGGCCGATGACGGCGAGCCGTCCGGCTTGGTTGGCACCCAGCTCAGCGCCGGCGTCGTCCAAAATGGTGGCGCGGAACCCCGGGACGACTTTTCCGGTTGCGCCGGGCCGGCTGTCTTCGCTGACGGCGGAGATGAACACATGGAGCATTTCGGTTGCCCCGATTCCGTTCACGAGCCGGACGCCGGTGGCCTCGTAGACAGCCTGCCAGGTTTCCTTCGGCAGGTGCTCGCCGGCCGAGACGGCGATCCGCAAGCGGCTGAGCAGCTCCCCGCGTTCGGCCTTGAGGATGGCCCGGTACGCGGTGGGGGCGGTGAAGAGGATCGTGGCGCCGGCAGCCGCGGCGCCTTCCGCCAGTTCGACGGGGGTGGCGCGCTCGGTCAGCAGCGCCGAGGCGCCGAACCGCAGTGGGAAGATGACCAGCCCGCCGAGCCCGAAGGTGAACGCCAGCGGGGGTGAACCGGCGAAGACGTCATCTTCCGTGGGCTGCAGGATGTGGCGGCCGAAGGTGTCGGCGATGGCGAGGATGTCCCGGTGGAAGTGCATGGTCACCTTGGGCACCCCGGTGGTGCCCGACGTCGGGCCCAGCAGCGCGACGTCGTCGGCGGCGGTTTCCACCGCGGTGAACTCGCCGCTCTTGGCGGCACAGCGGGCGGCGAAGTCACCGATGCCGGATCCCCCGTAGGCGAGGACCTCCAGTCCGGTGCCGGCCGCGGCAATCAGCTCGTCCACGAACCGGTGGTCGGAGATTGCGACGATCGGCTTGGTGAGCTCGATCAGGGTGGCGATTTCGGTGGCCCGCAGCATCGGCATGGTGGTCACGACGACGGCTCCTGCCTTGAGCACGCCCAGCCAGGCTGCAACGAGCCACGGGTTGTTCGGCCCGCGCAGCAGCACCCGGTTGCCCGGAACCACACCGAAGTCCTCGGTGAGCACCTGGGCTGCCTGGTTTGACCGGAGTTGCAGTTCACCGTAAGTCCAGACCTCGCCGTCGGGGGTGCGCAGGGCCGGCCTGTCGGCACCGTGGGTGGCAACGGCGTCGTCGATCAGTACGCATGCTGCGTTCAGGTGTTCGGGGTATTGAAGTTCGGGGAGGGTGAACTCAAGGGCCGGCCAGCTCGCGGCCGGCGGCAGGTGGTCACGGGTAAAGGTGTCCACATGGGCAGAGGTGCTCATGGCCACTCCTTCCTCTGTTCTCGCTTGTGAAGTCATGAGCTATGCCCGCCGGTAGCCTGCGAGGGTCTCGTCCGGAACGTCGGCGAGGTTGACGACGATGTTCTCCGGCGTGCGGGCGGTCAACCAGACGAGTTCTTCGGTGACGGACATGTTGGCCTCCACGTGGGGCATGAAGGGCGGCACGAAGACCCAGTCTCCGGCTTCCATGTCCTTGTACTCGGAGTAGTTTTCGCCGTAGTAGATGCGGCCGTGCCCGCGGAGGACGTAGCCGCCGGTTTCGGCTTCGCCGTGGTGGTGCGGCAGCGAGCGGTAGCCGGGAACGTTTGAGACCTGGCCGAACCAGATCTTCGTGGCGGGCGTGTGCTGGATGGACACGCCGGACACCCGGATGCAGTCGCCTGACTGGGCGGTGTTGGTGTCTTCCTGCCCGGCCCGGGTGACAACAGGGACCACTTTGCCGTCAGCGCCGGCGTAGATCGAGTTGTCACCCTCGGTGCGGTACGTGGTGGATTCAGTCAATTCAGTCATGGTCTTTACTCCTTGATGGTCGCGGAGCGACGGGATTGCGCGGATCGTCCGCGGCCTGCGATTTCGGGGATCAGGGCTGTCCGTCCCGCAGGAACCGAGTCGGGTTTCCCTTCCCAAGCTTTGATATGTCGACTTTTTTACGGTCGTCACATATCCTCAAGGTAGCACGGTGGGAACGGCCCAACAAGGGTCTTTTTGCCAAGGCCGCCGGATACCGCTTTCAAGGAGGAACATCATGACCAAGAAGACCGTCAACCCTTCATCGCTGCCCAAGCCCTCTGGCTACGCACACGGCATCCTTGCCGGGAATGTCGTGTACCTGGGAGGCCAGACTGCACTGGATGCGGACATGCAGATCGTGCCGGGTGGCATTGTGAACCAGTTCCGTCAGGCCTTTTCGAACGTCCTGGTTACCCTCGCGGAAGCGGGAGGCCGGCCGGAAGACCTCGTGAGCGTCACCATTTACCTGACGGACGTGGATGACTACATGGCGAACGGCAAGGAGATTGGCCGGATCTGGCGTGAAATGGCCGGATCGGAGTATCCCGCGATGGCTGGAATCGGCATCAGCCGCCTGTGGCAGAAGGAAGCCATGATCGAGATCCAGGGCATCGCCGTCATCCAGGACCGCTGAGGAGTCAAAGATGTCCGCTTCATACTCGGATGAAACCCAGGAAGACACCCAGGAAGTGTCCATGCGCGCCTTGCTCGAGGAAGAATTCAAAGCGGTGTTCGGTGGCACCAAACCGGTCACCGTGCCGTGGGCAGGCCTGATCTACATCTGACCAGCGGCCCGCCGGGCATTGCCGCGGAGGCCTCGAGCAGTCCGCGATGTAGCCTAGGACTGTCATGGAAACCCGAACCACCACAGTCTGAGGTAGTGCTGAATGGCCACAGCCGATGTCGTCCCCGACGCTACCCCGATGCCCCGCCATCAGCACCTGATTGTCACCGTCTACGGCCTGTACGCCCGCAACCAAGACGGCACCTTTGCCGTCGCCGACCTGATCCAGCTGCTCGGCGACCTGGGCGTTGAATCCGCCGGCGTGCGTTCCTCGGTGTCGCGGCTGAAAAAGCGTGGCGTCCTGGTCAGTTTGAAGCGGGATGGCCTGGCTGCCTATAAGCTGTCGCCGGACCTTGAGGATATCTTCACGGCCGGTGATGAACGGATCTTCGCTCCCCGCCGGGCCAAGAAAGGCGACGCCTGGCTCTTGGCCTCCTTCTCGGTGCCCGAGTCCCAGCGGCACCTCAGGCACAAGCTGCGCACCATCCTGACCCGCGCCGGCTGCGGCCAGGTCTCGCCCGGGTTGTGGATCGCTCCCGGAAACCTGGCACACGAAGTGGAACAGCAGTTCGATCGCGCCGGACTCATGGACTACGTGGACCTGTTCAAGGCAACACACCTCACTGAAAGCCACATCCGCGAAAAGGTGGGCCAATGGTGGGACCTGCCGTCGCTGGAAGCGTTGTACCAGGAGTTCGTGGAACGGCATCAACCCATCCTGCAACGGTGGGAGCGGCTCGAAGCCGACGAACCCGAATCCACTGACCTCCTGCGGCAAGCCTTCGCGGACTACGTTCCCATGGTTACCCAATGGCGGAGACTCCCCTACATGGATCCCGGCCTTCCGGAGGAGTACCTCCCGGCAAACTGGCATGGCCTTGCGGCACAGGAGCTCTTCGCAAAGATGCATGCGCTCCTGGGCCCCAAGGCGCGGCGCTATGCAATGTCCGTCGTGGGAGCAAACTAAAGCTCAAAGCAAAGGGTCCGGTACTCGCTTCCGCGAGTCCCGGACCCTTCCGCGTTCCCAGGGGGCTGCATTCCCAAGAGGCTGCGTCAGTGGCCTTGGAAGGCCTCTGCCAGCCACCATGCTCCGCCGTCCGAAGCGATCTTTGCGTCGATCACCAGGGGCCGCTCTTGCTTTCCCTCATGCAGGACCGAAACCCAATCCCGCACCGGCTGCAGGTCTTCAAGGGTCCGGACAGTAACCCCGTCCGCACCGTACCCGCGGGCAATCGCCGCGACGTCGGTCTCGGGGAACGACACGCTTGCCAGGTCCCCCGGGCCGTGGTTTTCGGCAAAATGGTGGACCTCAGCGCCATACGCGGCGTCGTTGTAGACGACGCAGACCAGCGGCAGCTTGAGCCGGACGGCGGTCTCCAGCTCACTGATGCCCATAAGGAATCCGCCGTCGCCGGCGCCGAGGACAGGCAGCCTGCCTGGTTGCGCAATGGCTGCGCCGATTGCGGTGTACAGTCCAAGGCCGATGGCCTGGAAAGCCTGCGTGAAACAGAATCCGAACTCATCCGGAACCGCCAGATACTGGCTGGGGTAGCCCATGAAGTTTCCGGAATCGACGGCGACGATTCTGTTGGCGGGGAGGATCGAATCGAGTTCCCGGCTGAGCACGCGCGGGTCAATCGACGCCGCGGTGGACAGGTCCGGCGTTTCCACGTCGCGCCATCGCGCGCGCTGCTTGATGTCGAGGGCGGTTTGTTCCGTGCGGTACTTTTCCGCCGGGGCGGGTTGGATCCTGCGCAGGGCGTCCAGGGCATCGTCAGCGGTGAGGGCGGAGTCGCCCAGCACGCCGAGGGCGATTGGTCTGTTGGCACCCAACGACGCGTCCTCGACGTCGACCTGCACCACCGTGGTGCCGGGGGAAATCAGCCTGCCGTGACGCATGGTCCACATGTTCAGCGTGCACCCCCAGCCGACGATGAGATCAGCGTCCGTGATAAGTTCCGCGGTCAGCGGCGAGGAGAAACCTCCGGAAATCCCGAGATTGTGCGTGTCGCCGTTAAACAGCCCGCTGGCCACCGCCGATGTCGCAACGAGCGCTCCGGCGTGCCGGGCCAGTGCCAGGATGTTTTCGCGGGCGCCCCGTCCTCCCCGTCCTGCGACGAATACCGGACGCCGGGCCTTCGAGATGAGGGCCGCAAGCTTCTCCACGGACGCTGAATCAGGGCGGATCCGGGCAGCTTCCCGCACCTCGACAGTGTGGACCAGGTCCGCCGCTGTTGCGCCCTGCACGTCCAGGGGCAGGCTGAGGACCACGGTCCGGCGCTCGTTGACCGCGGTGCGGAATGCCCTGACCGTATCGGCGATCGCGGTCTCCGCAGAATGGATCCGTTCGGGAACAGCACCAACACTGCGGACGAGGGCATCCTGGTCGATCTTGAAGTTGGACCTGACCGCCGCGCCCTGGGTGTCGGCGGTCAGGACGATGAGGGGTGTGCGGCTCTTGGCTGCTTCGCCGATGCCCGTAATGGCATTGCTCAGCCCGCAGCCCTGATGAGTCGTCGCCACACCAACCTTGCCCGACATCCTGGAATAGGCGTCGGCCATGGTCGCGGCGCCCCCTTCATGCCTCGCGGCAGTGTAGGGAATCCCTTCGTGGATGAGGGCGTTGGTGACGTCGAAGTTTCCGCTCCCGACAACCCCGAAGACGTGACCGACGCCGAGCCTGGCCAGCGTCCTGCCGACAAGATCTGCTACGCGTACTTCCATGCTCATGCCCCCTCCACCAACGCATAGACGCGGGCGGGGCTGCCGGTGCCGCCAACAATCGGCAAGGGCGCGACCACAAGCGTGGCGCCCGTGACAGGGAGCCGCTCCACGTTGCGGAGCGAGGTGAGCCCGTACTTGTCCGCACCGAGGAGGAACGAGTGCACCGGAAACATCGGGTCCATGGCCGCGGCCTGGCCGGCGTCGACGCCTACCGTTTCGACGCCGAACCCGCTGATGCGATCGTTGCCGGCCATCCACTTGGCGCAGGCGACTGAAACACCCGGCGTATGCGGTCCGTCCTCGTCGGCATTGACGAATTCGGCAGCGTTGCCGCCCCGGGCGGACCAGCCGGTCCTGAAAATCACCCAGCAGTTTTCGGGCAGTTGCCCGTGGTCCCTTTGCCACTCTTCGAAGTGTTCGGGCTCCAGCAGGAAGTCGGGGTCCCGGGCGGCCTCGGCGCTCTTGTCGAGGACGACGATCGGGCCGACCAGGCGCGAAGGTTCGATCTCGTCCACGGATTTTCCGTCCCGCCCGGTGATCCAATGAACGGGAGCGTCAAGATGCGTCCCGGCGTGTTCACCCACGGTGACATCGTTCCAGGCCCAGGCGGGTCCGGCGTCGTCGAAATTGCTCACCGGGGTAAGCGAGAGTCCAACGGTATTTGCGAGCGGTTGGGGCAGGTTCAGGATCGGCGTATCACCACTGAGGGGCGTGGTGAGGTCGATGACCTGCACGGAGCCATCTGATAGGGCTGCAACGAGCCCCTGCAGAACAGACATAGTTCTCCTGTCGGGTTTGATTGTGGGTCTACTTCAGCTTTTGGGCCACCAGATGGCCCGATCCGCCGGACAGTCCGGGTCCGGGGTGGGTGGACGCACCAATGTGCCAGAGCCCCTTGATGGGAGTCCTGTGGTTGGCGGCCTGGGGGAACGGGCGCCAGAGGAGGTTCTGGAAGAGCTCCGCGGATCCGCCGTAGGGATCGCCCTTTACGGCATTCGGGTTCTCCGCCGCGAGATCCGAGGGGGAAAGAATGTCCCAGGCCAGGACGGAGTTCCGCGTGCCGGGGGCGAACTGTTCGAGCCTGGCCAGGACACGCTCCATGTACTGTTCCTTGAGCACCTGGGTCCAGCCGCCGTCGACGTTGAACTGCCCTCCGGCATCCCCGGTCGGATCAAAGGGCACTTCCTGCAACTGCAGCCAGAGGGTCGCCTGCCCGGCGGGCGCCCGTGACGCATCGAGGACGCACTGCTGACCGACGACGACGGTGGGTTCCGCGGGCAGCAGGCCTGCCTCGGCCTGCGCACAGGCGATCCCCGTACTGTCCGAGCCGTTGCTCAGATGCACCAGGGGAACGGCATCCAAGCGCGGATCCAGCCAGGCCACAGGCTTGCCCAGCGCAAGGTGGATCTGCATCGCCCCCCGGCCGTTCTGGTAGCGCGCCGCTGCTTCGGCCGCTCCGGCCGGTGGCTCCCGGAGCAACCCTGCGTAGAGGGCCTGGGGAGACACATTGGCCAGCACCGTCCGCGTCTGCACCACGCCGCGGGAGGTCTTCACGCCCGAGACTCCCTTGGCGTCGACCAGTATTTCTTCGGCCTCGGTGTCCAACAGAATCCGAACGCCTTTGTCCAGCAAGAGAGACTCAAAGGCCCGGACAAAATTGGATGCGCCGCCCTTCACCACTGGAAGCCCGTAGGTATGCATGCTCAAGGCCATGACCGGCAGCATGACACCTCCCGTGGACTGGTCGGGTCCGAGGCCAGCATGAAGCAGCCACGGCGCCCAGAGTTGGTCGGTCTCCCAGCCGTCGAAGCGGCTTCTGAGGTAGTTGCGGCCACTCATGACGGAGTCCCGCACAAAGGCTTCGGTGCCTTTGAGTTTTCCGCGCCGCATGGCGCCGAAGGCGATCCGCAGGACCTCCCTGAAGGACCGGAGTTCGGCACCGAAGGCCCCGAAGATGGTGCCCGCGTTCGTGCCGAGATCGGCCAGCATGGCCAGGTACGCCGCCTCATCGCCCGGGGTTTGCAGCGCAGAGGCCGTGAGCGCGGGATCGCGGTGCGCAATGGTCACCCGGGACGTTCCCGTCCCGGGGCCGGGGGCCACACTGGCCGTCACCGCACCCTCGGTGTTGCAGTACTCCAGGCCCCGGGCATGGAGCTCCTGCCCCAACACTTCGTAGGCTCCTCCCGAGACGAACAGGGGATGCCATGACGAGAAGGTGTCGTGGACAAACCCGGGAAGGGTCCGCTCCGCCGAATCGATGAAGCCGCCGAGCCTGTCCTGGCGTTCGATGAGGCAGACGTCCTTCCCGGCGAGGGCCAACTCCGCGGCAGCCACCAGGGAGTTGATCCCCGAACCAATAATTGCGATCTCAGCCGAAGCATCCATGGAGCGTTCCTCTCCCTTAGAAGTCCGGGTGGCTGGCAGTGGCGTGGTACTTGCCGCTGTGGAACACCAGGGGAGCGCCCCCGGCGTTGTCATACTTCTCCACCTCGCCGACGTAGATGACGTGGTCGCCGGCGTCATGGCGGGACACGGTCCTGCACTGGAACGTGGCCACTGCGCCATCCAGCAGCGGGATCCCGGCAATTCCCTCCGAGGTTTCCGCCCCTGCGAACTTGTCGATTGACGGCGTGGCGAACTGCCGTGACAGGACGTGTTGGTCGCTGGCGAGGATGTTGATGGCGAAGTGGGTGGATTCCTCGAAATCCGCAAGGCTTGGCGTCTTCCTGCTGGGGCACCACAGGACCAAGGGGGGTTCCATCGAAACGGAGGTGAAGGAGTTGGCCGTCATGCCGACCTTCCGGCCGTCAGCCCCAACGGTAGTAACCACGGTGACGCCGGTGGCGAACTGCCCGAGGGCACTCCTGAAGTCCTTGAGGTCGAAGGCCGACGAATCTTCTTCCTTCTGCGCCTGCACGAACTCGGCTGCCGCCGCGGGATCGAACCACCAAGGGTAGAAGGTCCGGGGATCATCGAAGCCCTCGGCAATGCCTGCAGCGAGTCCGGGGTGGGCCGCGGCCTCGCCCAGCGCCAGTGTCTGGTGGTCCCGCCGCTGCTTGAGCATGTCGTTGGTCCAGGCGACTGCCCACTGCCCCCAGCCGCGCCAGAATTCATCGAAGGTCCGTTCCATCCAATCCCTGTCGAACGGCTGCTGGCCCCGGCGAAGGATGGAGTCAAGGTAGTAGCGGGCGGCCAGGGTTGCGTTGTTCGATCCTTGGCCGGTGAGCGGGTCGTTGAGGAGGACGGCGTCTCCCAGCCCGAAGACAGGCTTTCCGTTCCCGAGCTCGCCGACCGCGGAGCGGACCGTAGGAGTGATCCGGCCCAGTAGGGTCGCGCCATCATCCGTCAGGCTTGCTTCCGAGAAGTTCTTCGACTCGTGGGGGAAGAACTCGTCCAGGATCTCCAGTGAGCGCTTCAGCTGCTCTTCCGGCGTGCCCACGTCGGCCCAGCGGTCCATCGGTCCGCCCACAACGCCTTCAAAGACCATCATCTGGCATGGTCCGGACACGGTCAGCCCGGGGAAGGTGAAGAATTCGCCGACGCCGGGCACTACGGACATGCGGATACTGTCACCGCGCTGCCCGGGCTGTTCGACGGCGGTCGAGACGTAATTGAGCGCAAGGACCCTCTGCGGCCGGTCGAAGGGAGACTTCGACTTGTCCTTCGGGAAGATCTGGCCGATCTCCCCCTTTCCGGTGCTGACGATCACGAGCTCATAGTCGCGTGAGAGATCCTCCAGCATTCGCGGGGTGGCCTTCTCTATCCTGAAGTCACCGCCGGCGGCAACGAAAGCTTCGATCCAGGCAGCGCTCTTGATCCGCTGGTCGATTGAGTGGGCCGTACCCGCCAGGGGAGCTTCCCAGTCGATCGCATCGTCGGCCGAAGCCCCCTCAACATGCAGCCTCAGGGCGTTGATCCCGGGGACGGTTCCACCGTCATAGAGGCCCGCCAGCGCCGGACCCAACTGCGCCTCCGCAGCGAGGGCGGTCGAAAACATGCATTGGCTGGACATGACCTTGCCCGTGCGGATTTGGGCTGCCGAGCGGTCGGAGACCAGGGTGATTGCGTAACCCTCACGCTGCAGGCCCAAGGCCAGCTGCGCACCGGATTCACCGGCGCCGATTATTGCGATCTTTCGCATTTTGGAATTTCCTTCGTGCGGGATGGGAACGATGAAGACGGAGCGTCAGGGCGTTGCGACAGAGTTCACGCTCTCCAGGTAGGCCGCAGCCTTGTCCGGATACATGAACCACTCCTGGAAGTCCGGCGGATTGTTGAAGCCGTTGGCGAATCGGCTGGCGATTTCGGGGGACTGCCCGGCTGCACCAAGGAGCTGGAGTACATGCGGCGGCGGGGGAGCAAGGAGGGCGTTCGTCCACTGCGCAACGTGCTGGGCGTAGTTCCAGTACTTTTCGAAGGTCGCCTGCATGAATTCCGAGTCGAAGGTTCCGTCCCCGTGTTCCTTGATGCTCTGCAGGTACGAGGCAGCACACTTGCTGGCGTTGTTGGAACCCTGTCCGGTGATGGGATCGTTCAGGACGACGACGTCTGCCAGGCCAAGGACCTTGCGGCCGCTGGGCAGCGTGGCAATGGGGTGGCGGACGGTGGGAGCGAACCGGCCCTGCAGGAAACCATTGGGGTCAGTCAGTTCGACGTCCACGGCGCGCGCAGCTTCCCAAGGAAGGAACGTCTTGAGGATGCTTTTGGAGGTTTCCAGGTGTTCCTCGGCGGACAGGCCTTTCCAGCAGTCCATGGGTCCACCGGGGATCCCTTCAAAAACCATGATTTCGCAGGGACCGGTCTTGGTCAGGGCCGGGAAAGCGAAATACTCGCCGACCCCCGGGATGAGGTTGAAGGAGACGGCGGAGAATTCGGGCCTGGGATCCAGCCCGTTGACGTAGGTCAGGGCCAGGGCGCGCTGCGGAGCATCGTAGAAGCTACGGGCTGCGTCGCGGGTGAAAAGCTGGGCAATCTCGCCCTTGCCCGCGGCCACGATCACCAGCTCGGAGTTCAGGGTGTACCGTTCGAGGTCTTCCACGCCGGCGTCTTCGAAGATGAGCTCGCCTCCGCGGGCCACAAATTCCTCCATGAACCTGGGGAATTTGACCCGCTGGTCGATGGATTTCGCCGGGTTGGCCAGCCCGGATGCCCAGTTGATGGCCTTCTCTCCGGGGACGTCGGGATGCGGGATGGTGAACGAGATCCCGTCGACGGTCGGTGCTTCCGGCCAGAAATCGAGCCCGAGTTTCCTTTCGTTTTCCAGCGCGTCATGGAAGATGCATTGGCTGGACGAGACTTTGCCTTCGTAGATTTCGTCGCCGGTGCGGTTGGAGACCGTGGTCACGTGGTATCCCGCGTCCAGGAGCCCGATTCCCAGCTGCAGGCCTGACTGGCCGGCTCCGACGATGGTGATATGGCGCTGCGTCATGTTGTTGTCCTTGTCTTCTTGCTGTCCTTGCATCCGTGGACGGGTTGGGAGGCACTTACTTGGTTCGGCCTGGGGGCTGGTTTGGGATGGATTCGCCCGCAACCAAGGAGGCCCATGTGTGCGAGGGCCAGATGGGCAATCCTGACGTCGTTCACCTGCGCTCACCTCGTTTCGGCAGCGAGCAATGGAATGGTTTCTTCGGCGCGCTCGGGACCCAGGGCGGAATAGCCTCCGTCCACGGCCCAATCTGCGCCTGTCACGAAGCTTGCCCTGTCGCTGGCGAGGAATGCGACGACGTCACCGATTTCTTCGGGCCGGCCGACCCTCTTCAGGACGTGGAAGGGTGCTGCCACCGCATCCGTTTTCTCGAGGCTTCCGTTGGTGAGGGAGTCCATGATGTTGCTCCACACCCAGCCCGGGCTTACAGAGTTGACCCGAATGCCGTCGTCGGCGAAATCCACGGCCATGCTTCGGGTCAGCTGGACGAGTGCCGCCTTGCTGGCGGGGTACAGCCAGCGCCCGGTCTGGGCAACAGAGCTGGAGATCGAGGTGAAGTTGATGATGGCGCCGTGCTGCGAGGCCTTCAAATAGGGGCGTGCGGCCGCGCTCACCATGACCGCGCTGACCAGGTTGACGTTCAATGCTTCAAGCCAGTCGCTGCGGGTGGATCCTGCGCCGTCGTCTTTGTAGGTGCAGGCAAGGTTGACCAGGATATCGATTCCGCCGTGCAGGGTTGCGGTGTCCCTGACCAGCCGGGAAACGGCCGCGTCGTCCGTGATGTCGATGTGCAAAAAGCTGACGCCGTTTCCCGGGGCGTCGATCTGGGCGCCGCCATTGGCATCAATATCCGCTACGACAACCGTGGCGCCTGCCTCGCTGAGCGCCGTGACAACACCGCGGCCGATCTTCGTTACGCCGCCTGTGACGATCGCTGTCCTGCCTGAGAGTCCTGACATGGCCAAACCTTTCGTGGTGAATTGGATCAACGCTTGTGGTGGACGACTTTCTGTCATGCGGGAGGTGCTACTTGGCCGCGGGCCTCGGCGCGGGCTTCGGATGGGTTCGTTCCCATTCGAGCCGGCGTTCGTGTACCAGCCTGATGTTCTTCATCGCTGCCCACCTCCCTCTGTCGTCGTTATTGCATTTCTATGACGTGCGTCATACTTGATCTAAAAGTGACTCTATTCACACCCCGAAGCCCGGTATATCCACATGGCGCAGGGCTCATCCAAAAAGCGAAACCCCTGGAAGTCAGGTGCGCGATGGTGAGGATCCTTCCTCGTGACGTCCTCCGAGGGCGCCCGACGGTGACCACCTCGGACGTCGAGGATGCACACCAGAAGATTGCCGAGCTGTTCTGCCGGCATGATCTCGTGCCGCAAGCCCGGGGGACGTCGGTTGACATGAAACTGCGGTCGCTGCACCGCGGCGACGTCGGGATCGAGTACCTCGACTACGGCGCCGAGGTGCGCATCAATCCGGAGGGCCTGGAGGATTTCCATCTGGTCCAGATTCCACTTTCCGGCCACGCCCTCATGCAGGTAGGCAAGGACGTCGTCGAGTCGAGCCCGAAGCTGGCCACGGTTCCGCCGGTCGACCGACCGTTCTCGATGACCTGGGATGCCGGAACACCTCACTTGATTGTCTACGTGCGGCGCCTGGCACTGGCCTCCGTGGCGGAGCGGCTCTATGGGGAGAGCCCGCAGGGCGGCGTCAACCTCGGCTACGCGATGGACCTCAACGGTTCCCTTGGGCGCGCGTTCCTCAGGTCCGTCGTCGAACTCCACGACGACATGATCAGCGAGCCGGGCCGCGGGGCTCCCGCCTTTGTCCAAAACCTCCTTGCGGACACCATGCTGTCGCGGCTGCTGATGGCCATGGAGAACAAACCTGCCGACGGCGACGTCCGGAACCCGGGTGCCGAGAGCAAACTGATCCGGCGGTTCCGCGAGCTTCTGGACCGGCACGCATCCGAGGACCTCGCGGTGCCGGACATGGCAGAGAACCTTGGTGTCTCCGTCCGCACCCTCCAGTTGGCCCTGCGCGCCGAAGTCGGGGCAACCCCTTTGGAGCTGCTTCGGCGGGTCAGGCTGGATCGGGCCCGTGAGATGCTCCTTGAAGGGGAGCCCGGGCAGGAGAGCATCGTTTCGATTGCGGAGCGCTGCGGCTTCTCGCACCAGGGACGCTTTTCCGCCATGTACCTGGAAGCCTTCGGCGAACTGCCCTCCGAGACCCTGCGCCGGTGATCGAGGCCCCGCTATGAGGGGCCCACGTCAGCGCTTCCGCGTTCCCTGAATCCGCATCTGGTATTCCAATTCTCATCTTGCACACCCCTCCCGTCGTGTGTTTGGTCGTAATCCGCCGGAAATTATCAATCTTCACAAGATTGGGTATTGCTTTGGAATACCAGAATCCCTTACTGTGACTGTATCGACTTGAGGTGACGATCGTCACAACAACGGGAGGTTTGGGATGCGGGACATGCTCATCGAGCGCGTGCGGCTGGCGCATGAAGCTCCGCCGGTCGACCTGCTCATCCAGGAGGCCCGGATCGCGCGGATCGAGCCGGCCGGCGTCATCGACGCAGGTGCTGCAGTGCGCGAGGACGGCACCGGTGCGCTCGCGCTGCCGGGAATGGTCGACGCCCATTGCCATGTCGACAAGACGCTGTGGGGCCGCGGCTGGGTGCCGCATTCCGCGGGGCCGGTCCTCGAGGACCGCATCGCGAACGGCGAGCGGGGCCGTGCGGAACTCGGCCTGCCAAGCCGCGACGGCGTGCGGGCGCTGCTTGGGCAGATGGCCGCCGCCGGGACAACCCTCGCCCGCACGCACACCGACGTCGATCCCGACATCGGGCTGCGCGGACTCGAGCTCGTCGCGGAGGCCGCCGACGAGCTGGCCGACATGATCGACGTCGAACAGGTCGCCTTCCCGCAGGGCGGGCTCCTGACCAACCCCGGGACGGCCGAACTGCTCGAGTCGGCCCTGCAGCAGGGGCTGGTCGGATGCCTCGGCGGCATCGACCCCGCTGCGCTGGAGCGCGACTCGGTGCGCCACCTCGACCTGGTCTTCGGGCTCGCCGAGAGCTACGGCACCAGGCTCGACATCCACCTGCACGAGCGCGGCACCCTCGGTGCGCACACGATGGAGCTCATCATCGAGCGGGTGCTGCGCCACGGGCTGGAGGGCCGGGTGGCGATCTCGCACGGCGTGGCCATCGTCGACGTCGACCGTGCCCAGTCCGAGCGGATCTCCCAGGGCCTCGCCGAAGCGAAGATCTCCCTGTTGACGGCGACGGTCTACAACACCCCGGTGCTGCCGGTCACCGAGCTGCGGGGGCGCGGCGTCAATGTCGGCGCGGGCAACGACGGCGTGCGGGACCTCTGGGGCCCGTATGGAAACGGCGACATGCTCGACCGCACCTTTCACCTCGCCTACCGCAACGGTTTCCGGACCGACGAGCAGATCGCCTCGGCATTCGACGTTACCGTCAGGGGCGGAGCGATCGCCCTCGGGCGGGAACCTGCCCGGATCGAAGCAGGTGCGCCCGCAGATCTCTTCCTCATCGATGCCGCGAGCATCGGTGAGGCGGTTGCAGCCAGGCCGCCGCGGCGGCTTGTGCTGAAACGCGGCAAGGTCGTCGCGCGCCACGGGAGCCCTGTGCGCGCAAGCTGACCCTGGCCCCGGCGAGCGGTACCCCGCTCGCCTCTTCCCCAACCCGTTCCGCATCCCGCGGAACCTCGCCCGAAAGGCAAGAACAATGTCGTTCTACCGCACCACCTTTGCACGCCGCGCTGCGGCCACCCTCGCAGCCGGCAGCCTCGCCGTGCTCGCCTTCACCGGCTGCGGAGTCTCCGGCTCCACGGCCACGGCCGCCGGGGGATCGGCCAAGCCTGCCGCCGTCGACGAGAAGGCGCCCCTCTTCAAGCTGCTGCCGCAGAAGGTCAAGGACAAGGGGGTGCTCACGGTTGCCACCCAGCCCGACTTCGAGCCAGCCAACTTCACTCCCGCCGGCGCCACCGGCATCCAGGGCTACAACGTCGACTTGATGGAATCGATGGCGAAGCAGCTCGGCATCCCGGTCAAGTGGGAGAAGGTGCCCTTCGACCAGATCCTGATCGGCATGCAGAGCGGCAAATTCGACGCCGCGATCGCCGGCATGACCGACCGCAAGAAGCGGCAGGAACAGGTCGACTTCATCGACTACCAGTGGGCCGGCACCGTCTTCATGGTCCAGAAAGGCAACCCCAAGGGCATCACCAGCGCCGTCGACGGCGGCTGCGGCGTCAAGATCGGCGACGTGAAGGGCTCCGACGCCCACCGCCTCGTCGAGCAGATGGCCGCGGCATGCATCGCGAAGGGCAAGCCCGCCACCCAGCTCATCTCCTTCCCGAACTCGAGCGACAAGAACCTCGCGCTCACCTCGGGCCGTATCGATGCCATCTTCTGGCCCGACATGGCGGTCTCGGTCATCAAGCGCGAGACCGGCGACAAGCTCGAGTCGCTTCCCGTCGATTTCGAGGAGAAGGTCTACCTCGGCATGACCTTCAACAAGAAGCAGACCGGGCTCCGCGACGCCTTCCTTACCGCCCTCAAGGCGATCCACGAGGACGGCACCTACGACGAGGTCCTGAAGAAGTGGGACGTCGAAGTCATCGATCTCGACACCCCTGGCATCAACCTGGCGCAGAAGTGATCATGTCGGAGCTGAACCACTCGTCCTCGCCGGCCTTGACCGCGCGGGCGCATTACGTGCGCCAGCCCGGCGACGAGCCTGCCGTGCAGGGGGCGCCCATCCGTGCGAAGCGGCGCCCCCAGTACGGCCAGATCGTCACCGGGTTCGTCGCGATCGCCCTGCTCGCGCTCTTCATCCAGTCCCAGGCGCAGAATCCCAACATGGAGTGGGGCGTCACCTGGGAGTACATGTTCAACCCGGTGGTCCTGGAGGGCGTCGGCGTCACGATCCAGCTGGCGATCTTCGCCATGCTGATCTCGATTGTGCTGGCCTTCGTCATTGCCCTGATGATCCAGAGCAACAACAAGGTGGCGAGCATCATCGGCCGCGGCTACGTCTGGTTCTTCCGGGGCGTTCCGATGCTCGTGCAAGTGCTGCTCTGGTTCAACCTGGCGGTGCTCTTCCCCAAGATCCTTGGGCAGGACACGAACAGCCTCATCTCGGGCTTCACCGCCGGCCTCATCGCCCTCTCCCTCGCCGAATCGGGCTACATGGCCGAGATCATCCGGGGCGGCATCATCTCGGTGCCCGCCGGCCAGACGGACGCGGGCGTGAGCATCGGCCTCACCCGCAACCAGGCGCTGGCGCGCATCGTGCTGCCGCAGTCGATCCGGGTCATCATCCCGCCCACCGGCAACCAGTTCATCGGCATGCTGAAGGCCACCTCGCTCGTCTCGGTCATCGGCGGCAGCGACCTGCTGACCAGGGTGCAGCTCATCTATGGGCAGAACTTCAAGATCCTGCCCCTGCTCATCGTCGCAGTGCTCTGGTACCTGATCCTGGTGACCATCGCCGGCGTCGGCCAGCACTTCCTCGAGCGCCGCTTCAACGCCTCGCAGCCCGGCTCCCGCAAGCCGCGCAAGCACTCGCCGGCCGGTGCGGCGGCAACCACCACGACCACCGGAGGTGCGCCATGACGCAAACAGCCCCCGCAGGAATTGCAACGGACACGATGCTGCGCATCGACGGCGTACACAAGTGGCTCGGGCACCTCCACGTGCTCCGCGGCGTCGACATCCAGGTACGCACCGGCGAGATCGTCTGCATCCTCGGCCCGTCGGGCTCGGGCAAGAGCACGCTGCTGCGGTGCATCAACCACCTCGACCCGGTCGACGGTGGCGTCATCGAGGTCAACGGCGAACGGATCGGCCATGAGGTGCACGGCGGCCAGCTCTACGAACAGGGCGAACGCCGCGTGGCCAAGGCCCGCCAGCACATCGGCATGGTGTTCCAGCACTTCAACCTGTTCGGGCACATGACCGCCCTCGACAACGTCACCTACGGCCCCACCAGGATCCTGGGCCGCCCGCGCAAAGAGGCCGTTGCGCACGCCCGCCAACTGCTGGCCAAGGTGGGCCTGGCCGAGAAGGAATCCTCGTACCCGAGCCAGCTGTCGGGCGGGCAGCAGCAGCGCGTGGCGATCGCCAGGGCGCTGGCCATGGAGCCGCGGCTCATGATGTTCGACGAGCCGACAAGCGCCCTGGACCCCGAACTGGTGGGCGAGGTGCTGCAGACCATGCGGCAGGTGGCCGAGGAAGGCATGACGATGATCGTCGTCACGCACGAGGTCGGCTTCGCCCGCGAAGTCGCCGATCGGGTGGTCTTCATGGACCAGGGCCGCGTGCTCGAGGACGGCCCCGCGCGCGAGGTGCTCGACAACCCGCAGCACGAGCGCACGGCGGCCTTCCTCCGCCGCGTGCACTGAGACCTGCACGTGCACTGAGACCCAGAAGAAAGAAGACCAGAATGACTGACAAGAAGTTCACCCTGAGGAACGTCCGCCCCTGGGGCGCCGAGGCCGCGGACGTCACCATCAGCGGCGGCGTCATCACGGGGCTCGCACCCGCCTCGGGTGCATTTGAATCCGGTGACCTCGACGGCGGCGGGCTGCTGGCCATCCCCGGTTTCATCAACACCCACGCCCACGTCGACAAGAGCTGGTGGGGCAAGCCGTGGGTGCCCTACACCTATTCCGACCACCCGACCGTGGAGGGCTGGATCGCGAACGAGCGCGCCCAGCGCGGGAACTACGACATCCCGAACGCGAACTCGGCCGCCGCGGTGCTCCGCGAGTTCCTTCGTCACGGCACCACCGCCACCCGCACGCACATCGACGTCGACCTCGGCATCGGACTCAAGGGCCTCGAAACGGTGCAGGCCGCCGTCGCCGAACTCGACGGGGCGATCGAGGTCCAGACGGTGGCGTTCCCGCAGGACGGCGTGCTGCGCCGGCCGGGCGTGATGCAGCTGCTCGACGAGGCAGCCCAGGCCGGGGCCGACAGCATCGGCGGGCTCGACCCGGGAACGATCGACGGCGACGTCGAGGGCCAGCTCGACGGCCTGTTCCAGATCGCCGTCGAGCGCGGCGTCGGCCTCGACCTGCACCTGCACGACTTCGGCTCGCTCGGCGCCTACGAGTACCGCCAGGTGATCCGCCGGACGATCGACGCCGGCCTGCAGGGCCGGGTGAACATCTCGCACGGTTTTGCTATGGGCACGCTGCAGCCGGCTGTGCAGGAGGAGATCGTCGAGGGCCTCGCCGAGGCGGGTATCTCCTGGACCACAGTCGCGATGGGCGGCACCGCGCCGCTGCCCTGGCAGCGGATGCGGGAACGCGGCGTTCCGCTGGGCCTGGGCACCGACGGCATCCGCGACCTGTGGTCGCCGTTCGGCGACGGGGACCTGCTGCGCGTCGCCTTTGCCTTCGCGCGCCTGCACGGGTTCCGCCACGACGACAAGCTCGCCACTGCCGTCGAGTACGCGACGAAGCACGGCGCCCCGTTCGTCGGACGGGAGCAGCACGACCTCGTCGCCGGTGCACGCGCCGACATCGTGCTCCTCGACGCCGAGAACGTGCCGGACGTGCTTGTCCGCTGCCCGCAGCGGAGGCTCGCGCTCTCCGGAGGCCGGGTCGTCGCCAGGGACGGCGACGTGCTCGTCTGAGTTGCGAAAAGCGCGACGGCGGCTCCACTCCTTCCGGGGTGGAGCCGCCGTCGCGCTGGG
>NZ_QYLP01000077.1 GCF_003614925.1 Arthrobacter celericrescens | reverse complement strand
CGGACCAAATGGTCCGGGCCGCCCCACGTTTTTCGTTTGTGTGCACCCCTGGCCTGTTAACCCGCCGGGGTAGCCGGATGCCCGGCCAGGAATTCCGGCAGGGGAGCCTCCTGGCTTAGGAAGCGCGGCGGGCGCGGGCCGCACGGCGCTTGAGGGCGCGCCGTTCGTCTTCGCTCATGCCGCCCCAGACGCCGGCGTCCTGGCCGGACTCAAGCGCCCACTGGAGGCAGGTGTCCACGACTGGACAGCGGCGGCACACGCTCTTTGCTTCTTCGATCTGGAGAAGGGCCGGTCCAGTGTTTCCCACGGGGAAGAAAAGCTCGGGGTCCTTGTCGAGGCAGGCTGCGCGGTTACGCCAATCCATGCTGATCAGTCACTCCATTCGTCAGAACTAGTCGAGCCCTTTGTGAAAATATTCACGAGAGGCTTCATAGGAAAAGGGGACCCAATGGGCCCCCTTGGTCGTCTGAATCAAGCGTGTCATGTTAACGCCGTGTAAACAAGGGGTTCAAGCCTCGGAAATGCCCCTAAAGCATGAGCGATGCATCACATCAGCTGGCAGTCCGGGCGCCGGTATTCGACTATGTCGGGTAGGGTGCCAATGTGTCAATACCCCCTGAGAACCCTGCCAACGACCCATTCCACGAGGACGCGGCAGCGCCGCGGAACGGCGGTTCCCCCGGGGTCGCGGGCGCCGGACCCCGGCCCGTGGGGATCATCGTCATTTCGCTTGTCGTGGTCGTTGAAGCGTTGGCGCTCCTGACGGCGGCCGGTCTCTACGCGATCCAGCTTGTCAGCGGCGCGCCCGTCGCTTCCTTCTGGGGTGCTGTCTTCACCCTTGGTCTGCTCCTTGCCTTCTCGGCCTGGCTCTTCGCTGTGGGGCATTTCCTGTTCCGCGGATACCGCTGGACCCGGGCCGCCGCCCTCGTGGCCCAGCTGTTCGTATTGACGATCGGGGTTCCGACCCTGACCGGTGGCTTGCCGCTCGCCGGGCTGGCCATGATCGTGCCCGCCCTGGCCACCATCGGCTTCCTGTTCGAAAAGAAGGTCCTGGCCTTCGCGTCCCGGGCCGGGGGATCTTCGGCCGCATTGTGATGTGCTCATGCTGCCAAGGCCTCCGGAGGCCCTGCGACAGGGATCTGGAAGGTAAGTGATTCCCCGTCCTGAACGAGCACGGCCCGCCCCGGAGTTTTCCGTCCGGCCGCCAAACGGATCCCGAAGAGATCTCCATCCGACGGCTGCCGGGGTGAAAGCAGGATTCCCCGGCCCTCGTTCAGCGCGTGGGTGGCCAGCGGAACGCGCTGGAGGAGACTGTGGCTGTAGGCGGCCGTTGCGATCACCCTGACCCCGAGGGACGGCAGGGCTGCCGCAAGTCCGGCGGCCTCGCTTCCCAGACGGTCGGCGTCGTCGATCAGCGCGACCGCCCGCGGATCGACGGAACCCGCCCTCGCCTGTGCGTGCAACCGGGCGCAAAAGGCCCCGGGATCGGAGCCAGGCGCGGTGCGCAGCCAGCGGATGCCCGGGTTCAGGGCAGGCAACACGTCCAGCAGGCCCGATTTGCCGGTGCCGGGGTGTCCCAGGACCAGCGCGACCCCGCCGGGCGCGAGCCGGAGGGTGACCGGTTCGAGTTCATCTCCTCCCAAGCCCAAGAGAAGAGCCTGGCTGTGGGCGCCGAACCGATCTGCGGATGCACGTTGAGACGACAGGGCGACGACGTTGTCCGCGGCAAGCATCCGCGGCAGGGGGAGAACACGGAACACGGGACGCGCCGGCTCGGGCACCGTTCCGTACGGCCACAGCCGTCCCTCGGCTGGTACGGCGAACTGGGCCTCTGCCAGGCCTTCGCCGAGGAGCGGTCCGCAGGCCACGGCACGGGCCGGGTACGGCTCGAGCGGAGCGAAGCGCGGCCACGCGGCACGGCTCTCTTCGGTGCTTCCGAGGGGGAAGAAGGCGCGGTTGGGGAGCGAACCGTAGAGCCTCGAAGTCGTCAGTTCCCTGTCTCCCGTCACCAGGAGATGGACCCCAGCGGTGGCCCCGTCCCGGCCGATGCCATGGATGACGTCTTCGACCCACGCGAGGGGACCTGCCCGGAGGAGGGCAAGCCAGGATCCCCATCCGGTGATGACGAACAGCAACGGCACGCGGCCCTCGGCCCCCTTGCCTTGCCGTGCCGCGATCTCTTCCGCGATGCGTTCGGCGACCCGGCCGGCCCGCAGCGGCTCCTGGGTCGTCACCAAGGCACCCACCCTCCCCGGCAGCGGCTCCACCGGAAACGAGGCGTCGCCGTCGAGGACATAGCAATGGACCTCGTCGTGAGCCGACAGCAGCTGAGACACAATCGACAGACAAGCGCTTTCGGCGCCGCTGCCGGGAGGCCCAAGAAGCGCCAGATGACCGTGCACCCCGGGTTGCCAGGACAGTGGTCCGGTGCATTGCTTGTCCGGCAGATCGACGACTCCCAGGAATCCTGCGGGAGGGAGACAGCGTGCGTGGCGGCCAATCGAGGAACCGCCGCCGGCCTTGTCCAGTGGGACGTCCAAGCGGAGGGATTCAGGAAGTTCCGCCGCGACCGGTCTGAGTGGCTGCTCTTTCCCCGCCCCGGACCATGCATCACAGACCGCGTCAACCACCGATCGGCCGGCGTCCAAGGGACGCCGAACTCTTTGCCGGGAGTCGGCATCGCCGCCTTCCGGGCCCGACTTGCGGAGCTTGAGCGCCTCGACCGCCTCACGGGCTATGGCGGCGCGGCCTTTGGTACTCGCCGCCGGTCCCGACATGGAGGCGGCCTGGAACAACTCGCAACCTTCGGTCCCCCTGCTCAGGTAGGCCCTGCCGGGCAGCGATATGGGGATGCCGGCAGCCAGCGGGGAATTGATGACGTCCCGGGATTCCATATCGGATTGGACCCGAAGAGCAATGCTCGTGGTGACATTGGCACGAATGTCCGAACTAATGGCGCCTTGGGGCCGCTGCGTCGCCATGATCAGGTGAATCCCGAGCGACCTGCCGACTGTGGCAACCCTCATGAGTTCGGCGAGGGCCGACGGGGAGTCTTCAATGAGCATGCGGAACTCGTCGACAACAATGACCAGGCGCGGCAGCGGCCGGACCCCGGAGCGGCGGCCAGGGGGTGCTCCCTGACGGGCCTTGAGTTGATAGGACCCGAGATCTTCGACGCCGGCCCTAGCCAGGAGGTGTTCGCGCCGGCGGACCTCTGCGCGCAAGGAGACGAGGGTCCGGTCCATGCCCCGGCGCTTGAGGTCTGTAAGGAGCCCGACGCAATGGGGGAGCGTTGCGAGCGGGCCAAGCCCCGACCCTCCTTTGAAGTCCAGGAACAGGAAGTTGACCCGCTCGGGACTATGGGTGAGGGAAAGGGCAGCGACGATGGTGCGAAGGAGTTCGGACTTTCCCGCGCCGGTGGTTCCGGCGATCAGCAGATGCGGGCCGTCGGCGACCAAGTCGAGGGTCCGCACTCCGGGTCCACCACGGCCAATGACCGCGGGGAGCCCGGGACATTCCGCTGCTTCCTCCCAGCGTCGGCGGATTGAGGTCACGTCCACGGGAATGAGGTCGCCAAGACGGCAGGTCGCCGGGAGCCCGGTGCGGTTGCCTGCCGTCTCCCGGGACTCCTTCCCGAGGAGCCTGCAGAAGGAATCGAAGATTTCGGGGGCCACGAGGTCGGGATTGAAGGGCAGGCCGCCCGCCGCACCGCGGAGTTCGGCACGGGGGTGGCCCAAGTCGATGACGGGCGCGGGGCCGTGGCCGAGATCGATGACAGGCTCGGGGCCGGTGCCGTCGCTCCGGCGGAATACCGTCCACCCGGCGGCGTCGGCCGCCTCGAGCAGTGGCACGTCCGGTGCTGCCTGCGGGCCCTGCAGGAAGAGGAACCCCTTCGCCGTGGAGGTGGAGATTGCCTCCAGGGCGGCGTCAGGGTTGGTGCATAGTGTGGTGCGTGGCAGGAACCGGGCACTCAGCGGGAGCAGCCCGGCCGCGCCGTGGATGAGGATGGGGGCGGTGAGGGCACCTGGAAACACCGCGAGTTGCATGAGAAGGAAGTTGAACAGGCCGGTGACACTGGCCGCGGGACCGGTAACCGGAATATCGCGGATCGTGGGGTCCAGGGTGACCGGAGAGTTGCGCAGGACCGGCGCCTTGAAGAGCGGGTCCGGCGGGTCGAGGACGATGCGTGCCTCCCGCTCTCCGGTTCCGATGCGTAGGGCCGTCCCGCCGGAGGTACCCGTTTCGGCCTGTTTCTCCGGGTGCACGGGGTCCGTGGATGGCGAGGGGGAGATGCGGCCCTGCTGCCCATCCGGCCCCGCTGCGCCGGACGAGGCAGTTCTGACCGAAAAGACGATGTCTGCCGCCGAAGGTGCTGCCCCTTCCCGTCGCTCCCGGTCCATGGATTCCGCAGCGCGCAACGCGGCGTTGAAGGCCCGGCGTTCCTTACCGCCCGCGGCAAGCGGGACCAGTACAGCGATCGCCGAGATACCAGTGAACGCCAGGAACGTCCAGGTACCGGTGGCGAGCGCCAGGGCGGCCCCCAGGAGCAGGGGAAGGCCTGCCATGAGAAGGAGGTTGAGACGCCCCGTCGCTTCGGCGCGGCGTGGAATCTTCAGCGGTTCATCAGTCCGGGACCCGGCAGTCTCCAATGCGGAGGCGCGGGTGCTGCAGTCAAAGACAACTGTCATCAGCGACGTGCCGCATTGGATGAGCGAGTCCGTGGAGATGACGGCGGCGCGCACCCTGTTACCGTCCACCCTTGTCCCGTTTGAGCTGCCGTTGTCGCGCAGCGTCACCGATGTATCCGAAACCGTGAGGACCGCATGGACCCGGGAGATCTCCGGATCAGGAACCGTGATGGTGCATTCGCCCCGGCCGATCGAATGGCTGCCGCGCTCGAGCGGCACCACGAGGCCGGCGCCCGGTCCTGTGTGCACGAGAAGATGCAGCACCGCCGGGCCCCTGGCGCGGGGTCCGGGACCCGGACCATCCGCCGCCCTGTCCACCAGGACCGCACCCGCCACGAGCGGCGGCCGGCCGACCGTCAAGGAGGAAAGCGGCTGCCCGCACACGGACAGCTCACCGGTGTGGAAACGACCGGCGACGGCGGCCTGGACCGCCGAGCCCGGGCCGCCGTCGTCGATCTCGACCGTCAGTTCGACAGGTCCCTGCCGCACCGGGGAGAGCGGGCCGCGGACCAGAGTGCAATGGAATGGCATTGACGTTTTCCTTCTTCCTCCCGGTCGTGCGCCCGTTCCCAACGTAGGTCCGCCCGCGTCGCCCTTCGAGGGAGGAATGCCCCTATGTGGACAACCGCGGAAACAGGGCACCGGAATTCGGGTGGAGCATCTCGGGTAGGCTTGGTTTGCAGCCCAATGCACCCTATTGGGCTGCCCGCATTCGAACCAGGAGAATTTGTGACCGCTGATCTCGTTATCGTCGGGTCGGGCTTCTTTGGCCTGACAATCGCAGAACAGGCCGCCACTGAGCTGGGCTTGAAGGTCGTGGTCCTTGACCGCCGGCACCACATCGGCGGCAATGCCTACAGCGAAACTGAAGAACAGACCGGGATCGAGGTGCACCGCTACGGCGCCCACCTGTTCCACACCTCGAACGAGCGGGTCTGGGAGTACGTCAACCGCTTCACGACCTTCACCAACTACGTCCACAAGGTCTACGGCGTTCACAAGGGCGAAGTCTTCTCCCTGCCGATCAACCTGGCCACGATCAATCAATTCTTCCGGGCGAACATGACGCCGGGCCAGGCGCAGGCGCTCATCCAGGAGCAGGCCGGCGAGCTCGCCGGCACGGACCCCCAGAACCTTAATGACAAGGGAATCCAGCTCATCGGCCGCCCGCTGTATGAGGCCTTCATCAAGCACTACACGGGCAAGCAGTGGCAGACCGACCCGAAGGACCTGCCCGCGGGCATCATCTCCCGCCTCCCCGTGCGCTACAACTACGACAACCGCTACTTCAACGACACGTATGAGGGCCTGCCGACGAACGGCTACACGGCCTGGATCGAGAAGATGGCGGAGCACCCCAACATCGAGGTGCGCCTGAACACGGACTTCTTCGACGACTCCCACGAGTACTCGAAGTCCAAGGTCGTCGGGAAGATCCCCGTGGTGTACACCGGTCCGGTGGACCGCTACTTCGACTACGTCGAGGGCGACCTGTCCTGGCGCACGATTGATTTCGAGGAAGAAGTGCTGGACGAAGGCGACTTCCAGGGCACCTCCGTGGTGAACTACAACGACGCCGACGTCGCGTACACGCGCATCATCGAGCCGCGCCATTTCCACCCCGAGCGCAACTACCAGACGGACAAGACCGTCATCATGCGCGAGTTCTCCCGATTCGCGGAGAAGGGCGACGAGCCCTACTACCCGATCAACACCCCGGAGGACCGCGAGAAGCTGCTCAAGTACCGCGACCTCGCCGCGGCGGAGAAGGATGTCCTCTTCGGCGGCCGGCTCGGCACCTACAAGTACCTCGACATGCACATGGCCATCGGCTCGGCGCTGTCCATGTTCGACAACAAGATCCGGCCGCACTTTGAAAGCGGCACGGACATCGAAAGCGGAGGAGTGGACGCGTGAGCGCGGAAACCCATCTCGGCCAGCCCGGCGTCGACGGCGGCCCCGAATGGGTCACCCTCCAGAGGGTCATTTTCCCGGAGCATTCGGAGATGGACACCGCGCCGCTCTACGTTGACATGGGCACCGCGGCCGGTACGCCGGCCCCGACCGAGCAGGAAGCCAGGAAGCAGGGCCGGCGCCCTGTCCGCCTGAGCTCGCAGGCCCGGGAAGCCCACGCCGAGGATTTCATTGGCCGCTGCTCCACGCGCGTGCGGCCCGGTGAGCGGGTCTCCTTTGGTAGCTACTTCAACGCGTTCGCGGCTGGTTACTGGCGGAAGTGGACCACGCTCAGCCGTGTCCGCCTCAGCGTCACGACCCGCGGCGAGGGCACGATCGTCGTCTTCCGCTCCAACGCGAAGGGCGCCCTGCTGCAGCAGAAGAGCATTCCCGTTTCGGGGGAGCAGACTTCCGTCGTGGAACTGGACCTGCTCCCGTTCGGCGACGGCGGCTGGTACTGGTTCGACCTGGTCGCGGGCCGCGGAGAACTGCTGATGGATACCGCCGAGTGGCAGGCACCCGGCCCGGCACCTGCCGCGGCGTCGGTGACCCTGGAGATCACCACCCTCAACAAGACCTCCTTCTGCCTGAGCAACCTCCGCCTGCTCGCGGCGCACCCCGAGTGCCTCGACCACGTCAGCGAAGTCATCATCGTGGACCAGGGCACCGACAAAGTCTCGGCCGCGCCCGGTTTCGAGGAAGTGGCCAAGGACCTGGACGGGAAACTGCGGATCATCGAGCAGTCCAACCTCGGCGGTTCCGGCGGTTTCTCGCGGGGCATGTTCGAAGCCTGCGGCAACGGCAGCGATTACGCCCTGCTCATGGACGACGACATCGTGATCGAACCCGAGAGCATCACCCGCCTCCTGACGTTCGCCCGGTACTGCCGGAAACCCACGATCGTCGGCGGACACATGTTCGACCTGCACCACAGGACTGCCCTGCACACCCTGGGCGAGATCGTGAACCCGCAGCGGATCCAGCCGGACCAGCCCTACGCGGAAATGGAACTGGGGCACGACTTCCTGATTTCCAACCTGCGCCAGACGCCGTGGATGCACCGGCGAGTGGACGTCGACTACAACGGCTGGTGGATGTGCCTGATCCCTACGTCGATCATCCGCGAGATCGGGCTTTCGATGCCGGTCTTCATCAAGTGGGACGACGTGGAGTTCGGGCTCCGCGCCAAGGCCCACGGGCACCAGACCGTCAGTTTGCCAGGTGCCGCCGTCTGGCATATCTCCTGGGGCGACAAGGACGACCTGGTGGGCTGGCAGGCCTACTTCCACAACCGGAACCGGCTCATGGTCGCGTTGATGTACAGCCCCTTCGCCAAGGGCGGCCGCGCGCTGCTGGGCGCGCTTTTCGCGGACCTCAAGCACACGCTGTCCATGCAATACGCGACGGCGAAGGGCCGGGTCTGGGCGATGGAGGATCTCCTCAAGGGCCCCGACGCCCTTCATGGGATGCTGGACACCACCCTGCCGCGGATCCGTGCGATGCTGGCCGAACACAGCGACACCGTCTACCTCAGCGACCCGGATGATTTCCCGGCGGCCCAGAAGGAAACGACCCTGGGCGGAAGCGCGGCCGTGGCCGGCCGTCCGTCCCTGAAGACCCTCCTTCCCTGGGGGATGAAGACACTGCGCAAGCAGCTTTTCACGGACGTTTCCGCCGAGGATGCTGCCCGGCCCCAGGCCCGGATTTCCCACCAGGACAACAAGTGGTGGACCGTGTCCCAGTTCGATTCCGCGATCGTCACGAACGCCGAAGGAACCGGTGCGTCCTGGTACGTCCGGAATCCGCAGCTGGCCAAGTCCCTCCTGACCTCGGCCGCGGCGTCGATGTTCCAGCTGGTCCGCCGCTGGGACGGACTCTCCGCCGAGTACAAGGCCAAGATGCCGGCGTTGACCTCCATGGAGAGCTGGTCGAAGACCTTCGCCGAGCACACCATCGCCGATAGCCGTGACCGGAACGCCCATGCGCTGGGGGAGCGCGGATGACCTCGCTCCTGGACACGCCCCTGGTCCGGCCCGGGATCGGGCAGGGCCTCAAGGACGTCTTCCGACGCAGGTACCTGCTCAAGCTGCTGGTCCGGAAGGAGATCAAACTCCGCTACCGGGGTTCCGTGCTCGGCGTCATCTGGTCCTACGTCAAGCCGGCCATCCAGTTCGTCGTGTTCTACATCGCGATGGGCGTGTTCCTGGGCCTGAACAAGAATGTCGGCAACTACGCCGTGTACCTCTTCTCGGGCATTGTGCTGATCAACTTCTTCACCGAGGCGCTCAACAACGCCGCGAAGTCGATCGTGTACAACAGCGGCCTGATCAAGAAGATCTTCCTGCCGCGGGAGCTGTTCCCGGTGGCGTCGGTCTTCGTGTCGGCGGCCCACTTCTTCCCGCAGCTAGTGGTGCTGCTCATCGGCTGCCTCCTGACCGGCTGGCAGCCCACCCCGCTCGGCATCTTCGCCGGCTTCGCGGGATTCCTGGTGCTGGCCATGCTGTCGGTGGGGCTTGGCCTCTTCTTCAGCTCGGTCAACGTCTACTTCAGGGACTCCGAGAACTTCGTGGAGATGATGCTGATGGTGGCCACCTGGGTGTCACCGGTCATGTACCAGTGGACGATGGTGCACGAGCGCCTCGGAGACTTCTGGTTCGCCGTCTACCAGTCGAATCCCGTGACGGTGGGCGTGGAACTGTTCCATTACGCGTTCTGGTCGACGACGTCGGGCGGCGACGCGGCGCTGGCCGCTCCGCCTCAGCTCTTTGAGCTTTGGCTCCCGGTTGCCCTCGTCGTCTCGGCTGCGGTGCTTGCCCTCGGCCAATTCACCTTCCGCAAGCTCGAAGTCAAGTTTGCGCAGGAGCTGTAGTGTCCGAGCTTTCCCCCATCACCGTAGAGATCAAGGGCATCAGCAAGCAGTTCGTGCTGCGCCACACCCGGTCCATCAAGGAAGCCCTCATCTGGTTCCTCAAGGGACGCAAGGGTGACCTTTCGGCCAAGTTCCACGCGCTCCGGGACGTGAGCCTGGACATCCGCCAGGGCGAGACGGTTGCCCTGCTCGGATTCAACGGCTCGGGCAAGTCCACCCTCCTCAAGCACATTTCCGGCGTCATGACGCCGGACGAGGGGACCGTGCGCACCCGCGGACGCGTCGCCGGCCTGATCGAGGTAGGCGCAGGCTTCCACCCCGACCTGTCCGGGCGCGACAACGTGTACCTCAATGCCGCCATCCTGGGCATGTCCGAAACCCAGATCAAGGAACGCTTCGATTCGATCGTCGAATTCGCCGAGATCGGCGAATTCATCGACACCGAAGTGCGCTTCTACTCGTCCGGCATGTACCTGCGCCTGGCTTTCTCCGTGGCCGTCCACTCCGACCCCGAGGTCTTCCTCGTGGATGAGATCCTCGCCGTCGGTGACGAACCCTTTCAGAAGAAGTGCCTGGACAAGATCCAGGAACTCGTGGACGCCGGCCAGACCCTCGTCGTCGTGAGCCACGACCTCGACCTTGTGCAGCGGATCTGTTCGCGGGGCGTCCTCCTGGAACACGGCCGTGTGCTCAAGGACGGGCCAAGCCACGACGTCGTCGAGTTCCTGCGTTCGCGCACCAAGGGATGAGCTTCATGACCCAGCCTCCCGCCGCTGACACACGCCGGGAGTCACCGCGGTGAGCCAGCAGACCCCCACCCTAGCTGTCTCCAGCCCGGCGACGCCGAAGCCGGCAGGAAAATTCCGCACCGACATCCAGGCGCTCCGGGCCCTCGCGGTGACCGCCGTCGTCGTCAACCACCTCTGGCCCCGGCTCCTGCCGGGCGGCTACGTAGGCGTGGACATCTTCTTCGTCATCTCCGGCTTCCTGATCACGAGGCACCTCGTGGACGAGCTCCGGGCGACCGGAAAGGTCCGCCTGGCCACCTTCTACGGCCGGCGCATGCGGCGGCTCCTGCCTGCCGCACTGCTGGTCGCCGTGGTCAGCGCTGCCGCTTCGTGGCTGACCCAGCCGTACTCCCGCTGGCTTGACGTCGCCTGGGAAACCCTCGCGGCGGTCTTCTACGGCGAGAACTGGCTTCTGGCCGCCAAAGCCATCGACTATTCGGCCGACCACGAAATGGCCACGCCGGTCCAGCACTACTGGTCCCTCTCTGTGGAGGAACAGTTTTACCTGGTGTGGCCGCTGATGCTGGCCGGGGCGTTCCTGCTGGCGCTCCGCCTGCGGAAGGCCCCGCTGCGCCTGCTGTCCGCCGCCATGGGGACGGTCTTCGTGCTTTCGCTGGCCTACAGCGTGTACTTCACGATCGACAGCAAGAACGAGGCGTACTTCGTCACCACCACCCGGGCTTGGGAGTTCGCGGCCGGGGGCCTGATCGCCCTGGCCACCTTCGCACTCGCGGGGCGCGCTGCGCAGGGCAAGGGTATCCTGCAGCCGACCGCTTTGCAGCGGCCGATGGGACTGCTCGCCGGCGCCGGTGCAGTCGCCCTCGTTGTGTCGCTCGCCCTCTTCGGCGAACAGACGCAGTTCCCCGGCGCCATGGCGCTCATCCCGGTCCTCGGCACGGGGGCGATCGTCCTCGCAGGCTCGGTCCTGGGACGGAGCGCACTGCCCGCCGTCGGTTTCCGGCCTGTCCAGGGGCTCGGCGACATCTCCTATTCCCTCTACCTGTGGCACTGGCCCCTGATCGTCCTGGCGGTGCCGCTGCTCGGCCACGAGCTGCGCACCCGGGACAAACTCGTCATTGGCGCCGCGTCGATCGTGTTGGCGGTGCTGACCAAGCGCTTCGTGGAGGATCCGGGCCGTTCGCGGCTGTTCCGGAACCGGAAGGCACGGGTCAGCATCCTCGCCGGCTTCGGCGCGATGGTGCTCGCGGGCGCCCTCGCCTTCGGCATGGTGTTCTCCGCCGGGCACGCCGAGCAGGTCCAGCAGGAACAGCTGGCCCTCCTCTCAAAGTCGCCCTGCTACGGCGCGGCCAGCCTGAACGAGGGGGCTTCCTGCCCGGAGAAGTACGGTCCGCCGCACGCTCTGAACATCGGACGGGCGCAGTCGCCCTACTTCGCCGTGTCCGGGTGCCGTTCGGCGACTGACCAGATCAGGGTCCAAGGGGTGCCCTATCTCCAGGACTGCGACTACTCCGGAGGGAAGAAGGACGCCAAGACCGTCTGGTTCATCGGCGACTCACACGCCGAGCACTGGAAGGTCGCGTTCTTCGACCTCGCCCGGAAGCAGCAGTGGAAGGTCCGCCTGAGCCTCGCCGGCGGTTGCTCGCTGGCAGACGTGAAGAGGGTCGCGTTCATGGACGCCCCGCGCCTGGACGAGAAGAGCCAGTCCCGCTGCCTGGACTGGAGCGGCCAGGTCTCCGACAGGATCATGAAGCAGCGCCCGGACCTGGTGGTAGCCTCGACCTTCTCCGCGAAGGAAACCATCGACGACGGCACGGGCCGCGACCAGTTGAGCCAGTACCGGTCCACCGTGGAACGCCGGATCGCGAAGTGGGGCCAGAACGGCACGAAGGTGGTTGTCATCCGCGACTCGCCCCTGACCCTTGGCAAGAGCACGCCCGGCTGCGTCATCAACAACAAGGGCAACGCCCTGGCGTGTGCGTCGCAGCGGAGCAAGGCTCTCGTGGCCGACCCCACGGCGAAGGCCGTCGCGGACCTTGGACATGCCAACCTCAAGGTGCTGGACCTGTCGGACCAGTTCTGCGACGACGCCCGCTGCTACGCGGTGACCGGCGGGCTTTTCGTGTTCTTCGACAACAATCACCTGAGCAAGAGTTATGTTGAGAGTCTTGCCCCGGTCTTCGAACGCAGGCTGCTCAGCCTTGCCCGGGGAGCGTAGGCCTGCGGCCACGACAGAGATGCAGATTTCATGATGGGAAACGAGAAAATGATGTCCGGACCGGAGCGCACGAGCACCAGCCGCCGCGCCTTCCTTGCCCTCGCGGGCCTGGCCCCGCTTGCCGTGGCCGGCTGCTCGGTCGACAAGAAGGGCCCCGTGGAGGTGAAGCCTTCGGATACGGGGTTCCCCAAGTCAATCACCCATCGTTTCGGGACCACCACACTGAAGACCCCACCGTCCCGGATCGTGGCCCTGGGAGCGGTGGAGGCAGAGACACTGGTTTCGTTGGGTGTGGTTCCCCTGTCCCGCCCGGCGGCGGAATCCACCGCGTGGTACCGGGCCGGCCTGCGGGCTTTGCCCTCTGCCGATGCTTCGGAGACGTACGACGACGGCCGGCAGCTTGCCGCGTCCGTCTTCATCGAGCTCGAGCCCGAGGCGTTCCTCGCCGTGGGCGGCCGGCTGAGCCGCGAGGAGTATGACTCGCTGTCCGCCCTCGCCCCCGTGATTCTCGCGCCCGAGAGCGTACCGGCCGAGTCGTGGGAAGCGGTGGCCCGGTTCGTCGCCGATGTCACCGGTCTGCAGGACACCGCCGCGCCTTTGATCGACGAAACCCGCCAGGAAGTCACGGACTCCGTCGCCGACTACCCGGTGCTCAAAGGCGCCACTGCACTGTTCGTTTCGGCGTCCTCGGCCTCCGGGTCCGACCTGATCCTGGCTGTGCAGGGCTCGGCGCCGGCTGCATTCTTCACTTCCCTCGGGCTCGCTGCACCGCCCGCGCTCAGCGGGCTTGCCAAGGGCCTGAAGGAGGCCCCTGCACGGTTTCCGAAGGGCATGGTCTATCTCCCGCGGACGCGTGCGGCCGAGTTGAGCGCCGATGTCCTGGTGGTGAACGTTCCCTCCAGCGACTTCAACAGCTACAAGGCCAACAAAGCGCTCAGCAAGGACTTCCCGGACTTCGGGCGCGGAACCGTCTACGTGGTTTCGGGGGATGAGGCCGTGGCCCTGCAGCGTCAGTCCATGCGCGGTGCCGAATGGGCGTCCCGCAACGTGGTTCCCGAACTGGCCAAGGCCGTCTTCAAATCCAAGCAGGCCTGAGGCGCGTACGAAGGACGAATACGAAGAAAGGGCGGGACACCCCAGGTGTCCCGCCCTTTTCGCGTGGAGGCTTAGCCGCAGGCGGTCATCTTGAACAGGCGGGCCTTGCCGACCTCCTTGACCAATTCCACTCCGGGGGCGGAATCGTCGGCGAGGTCGCGGGTGCCCTCGAGGGGTTCGCCGCGCGGCGTCATTTCCTGGTCGGCGAAGTCGAGCGCCCAGTAGGCGCGTTTCTCCTTGATCACGGGGCAGACACTGGGGTTGTAGGCCGCCTCGCTCCAGTGGTCCATCAGGAGCCGTTCGCTGTCGCTGCGCGCACCGAGGATGTGCGGGGCGACGACGTGGCGGCCGGAGAAGGCGTACGCCATGGAAGCGCCGGTACGCGGGTTGCCCACGATCATGTCGCTCGCCGGGACGATGTCCGCCAGCTGCTTCATGAGCGCCAGTTCGTCCGTGGTCACGAGGCTTGAATCGCTGCGCGTCTCGAACGTCGTCGACAGCCGTTCCTGCACCATCGCCAGGGTGCCGCCCTGGCCGGCGACGCCGACCGCGAGGACGACGACGGCAGCGGCGGCGCTGGACGCCGTCGGCCCCTGCAAGCGGGCGGCAAGTCCCCGCAGTGGTTCCAGCGGGCTCTTCCGGGCCTCGCCAACATGCGTTGCGGACGCCCAGTGGGCGATGAAGGGTCCGAGCCGGGCGATGATCCAGTCCAGGCCGAGCGCGGCCACGGGGAGCGTCACCAGCGGAAGCATCGCGGCGAAGCGGTTGCTGTCGGAGTACCAGACGCCGGTCATGAAGAAACGGAACGAGCCCACCGGCCAGGCGGAAACGATCAGGTAGAGCACCGCGGCGATGGCGAACATACCCAGGCTCCACCAGTGCTTCCTGATCCGCCGGGCGATGACATAGAGGCCGGCGATGGTCAACAGGAAGATGATCCAAGCGACCGTGGTGCCCATGGGGGCGCTTCCCAGGATCTCGCCGAGGGCCTGGGCATTGGTCTGGAATGGGGTCCAGCTGGCCGCGCTCTGCGGCGGCCGGACAACGATCCAGACGCCGAGGCTGCCAACGGCATAGACGGCGACGGCGAGCGTCCACGCGAGGAAGGTCCGGCCGTTGATCTCCCCGCGGTACCGCCGGGCGGCAGCCCGGAGGTAGACGCCGACGACGGCGGGGCTCGCGAACAGCAGCAGCGCAACGAAGGCGCTCGGATGGGTGAGTGCGAGGCCGGGGACGGTGGCGGCCAGCAGGACGATCGCGTTCCCGTTGAGCTTCAGCTTGCCCGAACGGATGCCGCTGGCTTCGATGGTCAGGGCCAGCACCGCCGGCAGCATGGTCAGTGCCGCGTGGTTGGGGTAGAGGATGCCGAAGGCCACCATCAGGTACGGGAAGCTGCTGAAACCAGCGGTCAGGATGCCGGCGCCCAGCAGGGTCAGCGGCCGGGACCCGACGATCCGGGTCACCAGGAAGAGTGAACCCAGGGGCCAGACAACGGCTGCGAAGAGGATGGATCCCCAGTTCACGGCCACGGTGATGGCCTGCCCGCCGGACATCAGGACCAGCGCGAGCAGCGCGTGCATGCCGGCCGGGTACAGACCCTTGGAAGTGTCGGTCAGGTTCCCGAGGGTCAGGGTGTTGGCCGACTGGGTGTCGGCGATGTAGCGGACCGCGTTCAGGTGGTAGACGTTGTCGAACGTCTCGGAGAAGGACTCTGGACTGCCGAAGCCGGACATGTAGCGCGCGGCGATGATGACTGCCGGGACCAGCACGGCGAGGACCACGATGGCCTTGTTGACGGCCGTCCTGGGGTATACGCCGCGGTCCGGGTCAGGAAGTTCCAGCGCGCTGTGCTTCGCGCCCCTCCGGCGCAGCAGGAACCGCACGGCGGTGACGAGCGCAAGGAGCACCACGGTCAGCCCGGCGATGGAAATCGGATTGAACGGAATCCGCGCGAAACCGAACACGATGCCCGCCGACGCGACAACGGTGGTTGTCACGGGGACGGCCAGCACGGCCAGGCTCGGGCCACGCACGCCGGCGGTCCACAGCAAAGCCACGCCCGGGGCGAAGAAGACAACGATTGCGATTCCGAGCGTGGGGAGGGTTTCCCACCAGGACATAGATCAACTCCTAAACGTCAACGCAAGACTACTAGGCCCGGCTGGGAGTTCCTTCCCGGTGGCGGCAACGCGCCGTTTGACTGCCGGGGGTGACCCCTCTCCTTGATACAATCCACAATCATGGGTAATTCACGGCGTTCTGGCGTTCTCATTGTCATGCCAGCATGGAACGAGGCAGAAGCTATCGGAAACACCATCCGACACGTGCTTGACGTCGTACCCCAGCACGATGTGCTCGTCGTCGATGACGGCTCCAAAGACGACACTCCGAGGATCGCGGAGCAGGCGGGTGCCACGGTGCTGCGGCTGCCCTTCAACCTCGGTGTGGGCGGGGCCATGCGGGCCGGTTTCAAATACGCCCTGCGGCACAAGTACCGTGCAGTCATCCAAGTGGATGCCGACGGGCAGCACGACCCGCACGACATCGACCGGGTCCTGGCAGGCCTGGAGCATTCGGACATTTCCATCGGCGCCCGCTTTGCCGGCCGGGGCAGCTACGGCGCGAAGGGTCCTCGCCGCTGGGCGATGTTCTTCCTGGCCAAAGTCATCTCGGCTGTGGCCCGCACGCCCCTGACGGACGTGACCTCCGGGTTCCGGGCCGCGAACGAACGGGCCATCCGGCAGTACATTTCCCATTTCCCCACCGAGTACCTCGGGGACACCATCGATTCCCTGGTGGTCGCCATCAAGTCGGGGTGCAAGGTCACCCAGGTGCCTGTGGAAATGAAGGAGCGCCAGGCCGGCACTCCGAGCCAGGGGCCCATCAAGTCTTCCATTTACCTGGCGCGGTCGGGCCTGGTGTTGTGCTTCGCACTTGCCCGCCGCCGGACTCCTGACACAGGGGAACTGCATGCACCACTGTCAGGCGACATCGCCGGAGAGGGAAGTGTCTAAGGCATGACTGTCGCCGCTTCACTGGTTTTTTCCATCTTCATGGTCATCGTCGTGCTGATCATGCTCCGGAACGGACGTCTTCGCGAGAAGTACGCCATTCTGTGGCTGGTCATCGGCGGACTCACGATCATCCTGGGGTTGTTCCCCCGGCTCCTCAACTGGGCGGCGGCCCTTGTGGGAGTCGTTGTCCCGTCCAACCTGCTGTTCGCGCTGTCGATCCTTTTGCTGGTCGGCGTGAGTTTGCACGTTTCGCGGGAACTGACCATTTTGGAAGATGAAACCCGGATCCTGGCCGAAGAGGTCGCCATTCTCCGTTCCTCCGTGGAGCAGCTCCAGCGGGGAGCACACACCCAAGCCGTGGTTCCGGACACCGGGTCAACCACGCAGACAAGCCTTCAAGCGAGAGAAGAAGACAAGTGACGATTGATGTAATGCTGCCGTACTACGGCGACGTGGCCATGATGAAGGCCGCCGTGGACTCGGTGCTCGCCCAGGACGACAAGGACTTCCGCTTCACGATCGTGGATGACGGCTACCCGGACGAGAGCCTCCCGGAGTACTTCAACGGCCTGGTCACCTCCGACGAGCGGGTCCGCTACTACCGCAACGAGCAGAACCTCGGCGCCAACGGAAACTACAAGAAGTGCATCGGCCTCGTCGAGCACGAGATCGTCGTCATCATGGGAGCCGACGACATCATGCTCCCGAACTACATCAGCACCGTGCGGAAGGCCTTCGAGGACCCGACCGTGAACATCGTGCAGCCCGGCGTCGAGGTCATCGACGAAAACGGCGCGGTCTACGAGCCTATGGGCGACAAGGTGAAGAGCTTCTTGCGGCACCGCCTCGTCGGCAAGGCATCCGAGGCCATCGTCTCCGACGAAGCCATCGCCGAGAGCCTCCTGGTGGGCGACTGGCTGTACTTCCCGTCCGTGGCCTGGCGTGCCGACGCCGTCAAGACCCACGATTTCCGCCCGCAGTACAACGTGGTCCAGGACCTCGCCCTCGCTATCGACATCATCCTTCACGGCGGACGCATGGCCGTCCTGGACACCGTTTGCTTCCAGTACCGCCGCCACCGCGAATCGGACTCGTCCGTGCGCGCCCTCGACGGCCGCCGCTTCGCAGAAGAGCGCGCTTTCTTCGACGAGTGCGTGCGGGACTTCACGGCCAAGGGCTGGAAGGATGCCGCCCGCGCCGCCAGGTGGCACCTGACCTCCCGGCTCAACGCCGCATCGCTGACCCCGAAGGTGATCTCCAAGGGCATGTGGCCCGGCCTGCGGAAGCTCGCAGCCCACGCCGTCCGCCCCTGACACCCCAAAGCCCATGGATATCCAGAACCATTACTACGGCCATTCCGCCGTTTTCGCCCTGTACTGCGGGAGCAAGCGCCTGCGGCACGTCTCAGGACTGATCCAGCACGGCTGGACCGTCAGCAGCCCGGTGACCGCCCAGTTCGGTGACTTCGCCAGCTGGGGTCCCAAACGCCGTCGGCTGTCCTGGACCAGTTCCTCGCGCGGCTGGAAGCCCGGCGACCCCGGCAACTTCTTCGACGACGGCACCCCCATGCTGGACGCCGTTGGCGCCCCGTACCTCTACCTGCTGGACGGTGCGCGCGAAGCCGGTGCCGTCCCGGCCCGCAAGGAAAGGACGCTCGTCCTGCCGCTGCACGGCACCGCGCTGTTGAAAGTCGACGGCGACCACGAAGCGTACGCGCAAATGGTCAAGGAACGTGAAGGCCCGGCCACCGTGTGCCTGCACATCGATGACCTGCACAACGACGAAATCATGTCTGCGTGGAGCAACGCGGGGCACGACATCGTCAGTGCCGGCGACCGCCGGGACCCGCAGTTCATCGGCCGGATTCTCTGGATGATGTCCGAAGCCCCCCGCGTGGTGTCCAACCGGCTCTCCACGGCCCTCATGTACGCGAGCGTGACCGGTGCGGACGTGGGAATCTACGGTCCCGACTTCAAGCTTGGCGCGAATGCCCACGCTGATCCCGGGCTTGTCATGCGCGACTTCTGGCCCGAGTTCTACGACGAATCCACCCCGCAGGATGTCCTGCGGAAGATCGCCGAAGACGAGCTCGGCCGTGCCGATATGCGGACGCCGGAGGAATTGAAGAGGTTGCTGGGCTGGGACTCCCACACGGCGGTGCCGTTCCTGGAGTACTGGGCCAGCGGTCCCCTCACGAAGGCCCAGACGGTCCTTGGCCTGAAGAAGGTTCCCGAAGGCGCCCACGCCACGGAGAAGGGCCTGTCTCCCTGGCATTGGATCAAGCATCCGCTCAAGCACCTGCCTTCGCCGCTGCCCAAGCTGCCGGCGATGGCCGCCGTCGAACCCCTGCGGCCATAACCGCCGAACGCAAGAGGCCTTGGAGCGTCCGCTCCAGGGCCTCTTGCGTTGCATTCTCCGGGCCGCCTACCAGGCGCTCCAGCCGCCGTCGACGGCGATCGTCTGGCCGGTCACGTAGCGTGATGCGTCGGACGCAAGCCAGACCACGACGCCGCGGAAGTCGTCCTCGGTGGCCATGCGGCCCAGCGGAGTGAGCTTCTCGTAGCGTTCCGTGAAGCTGTCGGCCTGGCCTCTCGCGATGCCGCCCGGCGCGAAGGCATTCACCCGGACCTTCGGGGCGAGCACAGTGGACAGGTAGCGCGTCAGCTGCACGATTCCGCCCTTGGTGGCGCCGTAGGCGGCCGGGTTGCCCATCCGGGTTCCCTCATAAAGGCCCATGTTCGGTCCGACGATCCCGTAGATCGAGGAGACGTTGATGATCGAACCGCCCGGGCTCTGCGCCAGCTTCGGGGCGAGCTGGCGGGCCAGGGAGAACGGCGCCCGGAGGTTCAGGGATGATGCCAGCTCGAATGCTTCGTCGCTTTGCTCCTCGAACGGAACCGCGTAACCGGGAACACCCGAAGTGCCGGTGAACGCGGCGTTGTTGACCAGCACGTCCAGGGGACCGTCGATCGACTCCACCAGCCGGGTGGTTCCTTCGCTGCTGAGCAGGTCGGAGGCGATCCCGACGGCGTTAACTCCGTGGCGGCCGGCGATTGCCGCCGCGGCGTCGTTGCAGGCCTCGGCGTTGACGTCGGAGATGATGACGTCGCAGCCCTGGCCCGCGAGGGCATCGGCCAGGACGCTGCCCAGCGGGCCGGCGCCGCCGGTGACCAGGGCGCGCCTGCCGCGCAGGGAGAAGAGGGACTCGTTCATGCCGCGCCTCCGTCCTGTTCGACGCTGGCAGGAGCCGCTGCAGCGCCCGCTGCGGTTCCTGCTGCCGGGACCTCGACGCCGGGCAGCGGCGCGAGCCCCGCGCTCACCACGGCTTCCACGAGGCGGAACTCGCGTTCGTCGTCGATGCTGAAGGCATGGGTTTCGGGGATTTCGGCGTAGCCGTGGCGGCCTTCGTCGAACCAGCTGTTCTCGAGCCGGCGGACGAAGTCGGAACGCCAGACGTAGAAGCTGCCGTTGATCCGCATGAACCGGGGAACATCCTGCCGGCGGACCACCCCGGTGCCTTCGCTGAAGTAGCGCTCGAGGTGGGAAGCGCCGTCCGGGGCGGGTTTTACACCGACCCAGGTGGGGTTGAAGAAGGGCTCCGAGACGGCGATGACGCCGTCGAGTTCGGGGGAGGCAGCCAGGGAATCGATCGCGGCACGGACGCTCTCGGGGGTCCGCGTGGGGCTGGTCGGGTCCAGGAGCAGGACCATGTCGTAGCTGGTGCCGTCCAGTTCCTCCATGGCTGCCAGGGCGTGCCGCAGGACCACGCTCATCGGCGCGGTATCACTGGCGAACTCCGCCGGGCGCAGGAATGGGACCTCGGCGCCGGCCGCGGTTGCCACTTCGGCGATTTCGGCATCATCCGTTGAAACAATGCACCGCACGTTGTCGCCGAGCAGTTCCGCCAGCGCCACCGAGTGCGCCAGGAGCGGTTTGCCCATGAGGGGGCGGATGTTCTTGCCGGGGAGTCCCTTGGACCCGCCGCGTGCGGGAATCACCGCGAGCACTTTGGGCCCGGCCGGGTTCTCATTCATTGTTGACGTCATCCTCGTGGTGGATTCGCGGGCCCGTGTTGCCGGGCCGCAGTATCACCACACTACCTTTTCGGCCTTCCCGGAAGCCGACGCCGTGCGCGCCGCATCGCAGATGGCCACGCTGGCCACGCCCTCTTCGAGGCTCGCCGGACGGAAGCGGTCCATGCTCGTGCCGCCGTCGATCCCGGCGCGCTGCAGGATCGACAGGGACTGGCGGGCCAGGACCGTATCCACGTCGGCATCGTCGCCGAAGACCGCCTCGACGCTCCCGACGGAGCCGCTTCCGGCGTCGGGCCATTCCAAGGCCACGCGGTTGCGGACGACGTCCCACACCAGTGCCCCCTCGTCGGTGGCGACCCGGATGCTCCGGGTCTTCACCGGGGTCACGTAGTCCAGGCGAAGGTGGACCGCTGCGGGGCTGTCCCACAGGATGTCGGCTGATTCCTCCGCCTCGATGCCCAGGATGCCGCTCCCGAGGACCGAACGCAGTTGGGTGGGGGCACCGAGCAGCATGGTGGGGTAGTCGATGTCGTGCACCAGATCGCGCAGGACGCCGCCGTCTTCCTTGCGGGCGGAGTAGCTGGCCCGGAAGTCGCGGTTGGGCCGCCATGACGGCAACCACGACTGCGAGAGAACCTGTGCGCTGGTGATCCGGCCCAGGCGGGGGAGCAGTTCGGCCGCCACCGCGAACCCCTGGTGGAAACGCAGCGGCGCGCTGACCGAGATGGTGTCCGCCCGCGGGTGCTCGAGGAGGACCCTCGCGTCGGCGGCTGCCGGCGCAACCGGCTTCTCCAGCAGGACCGCCCCGGGGGCGCGGTCGAGCGCCTCCAAGGTGTCGTCGACGTGCCGCCGGGTGTCCGTCGCAATCACCACCAGGTCCAGGGGTTCCTCGGGGTAAGCGTCGACCAGTTCGGCCGTGGCAGGGATGTCCGGGCGTTCCGCGAGCGAGGCGCCGGGCCGGACGGGCCACACATACAGGGTGTCGACGCCCAGCTGCTCCAGCACGCGCAGATGCCGGGCGCCGATGGAGCCGGTTCCGCGCACCAGGGCCGATGTCTTCCTGCCGCCGGTGCTCTCCAGCCGTGGAAGCGCGAGGCTTCCGGCAGCACTGGAACCGTCAAAGTATGATGTGAAAGTCATCTGGCCAATCCAAGCTCTGAGGTGTTGCGGCGGTATATGGAGAACCCTGAGATGGCCTGCCGCCGGGGCAGTGCCGCCCGGAACAACATAGCAGGGCGCGCATTCCGGCTCCGCGGGGCCGCCGCATGAAGTCCTGGCTCATCCTCGGCGCCTCCGGACATGGGCGGAGCCTCGCCTCCGTCATCAGGGGCCGTGGCGACCGCATCGCCGCCGTCGGCGACCGCGCCCTGTCCGCCGAGGCCGGGCGCACCGCCGCCGCGGAGGCCTTCCGCAACACAGATGGAAGCGTTCCGGTGATGCTCGACGACGACGCCCCGGCCTTGGACCTCGCCCTCGCGGAGTCGCTGTCGGTCACCATCGCCGTCGGCGCCAACGGCGTCCGCTCCAGGATCGCGGCGGGGCTGTTGGCCGACGAACGCTTCAGCAGGCTGGCAGGCGCACTGGTCGCGGCCAGCGCCACCGTGGACGCGACCGCCGTCCTCGGACCCCTTGCCCAGGTTTGTGAGCATGCCCACGTCGGTCCCCTCGCGCAGGTGGGGGAGGCGGTGATCGTCAACACGGGCGCGATCGTCGAACACGACTGCAGGGTCGGCGCCGGAGCGCACCTGGCCCCCGGATCGGTGCTCCTGGGCGCCGCAACGGTCGGCCGGGAGGTGTTCCTGGGATCGGGAGCCCGTGTCCTTCCCGGCATCGGCGTCGGCGATCACGCAGTCCTTGGCGCAGGAGCGGTGGCGACCCGCCAATTGGACGGTATGGCAACATATGTGGGAGTGCCCGCCCGGCGACTCACCCCAACGAAAGGCCCAGCACATTGACGGATGACCAGCGTCCCGCTTCTGTACGTTTCGGCAGCCACAGCATCGGCCCGGCAGAAGAAATCTTCGTGATCGCGGAGGCAGGCGTCAACCACGACGGCGATGTCGCCGTCGCGCACGAACTGATCGATCTGGCAGCGGACACCGGCGCGAACGCCGTCAAGTTCCAGACCTTCAAGCCGGAAGCGCTGGTCACGAGCTCCGCCGGGACAACCCCGTACCAGAAGAAGGCCGGCTTCGCGGAGTCCCAGTCCGAGATGCTCGCCCGGCTCACCCTCCCGGAATCCGCATGGAAGGAACTGCGCGACCACTGCGACGAACGCGGCATCACTTTCCTCTCGACGCCCTTCGACTACGACAGCGCGCGCATGCTCGCGGAGCTGGGCGTGCCGGGCCTCAAGATCGGCTCCGGCGAACTGACGAACACCCCGTACCTTTCGGCCATCGCCGAATTCGGCATCCCGATGATCGTCTCCACTGGCATGGGAACCCGTGGGGAGATCGCGGCGGCCCTCGAAGCCACCGCCAAGGCGCCGGCCACGGTCCTGCTGCACTGCGTCTCGGCCTACCCGGCACCGCTGGATGAAGCCAACCTGCGCGCCATCCCCGCCCTCCGGGAGGAGTTCGGCGTGGAAGTCGGCTGGTCCGACCACACTCCCGGCGCGGTCACCGCCATTGCCGCCACCGCATTGGGGTCCACCCTGCTGGAAAAGCACATCACCACCGACAAGACCCGCAACGGTCCCGACCATTCGGCATCCCTCGAGAAGGCCGAATTCGCCGACTACGTCCGCTCCGTCCGCGAAGCCCACGCCGCCCTCGGCGACGGCCGGAAGCGGCGGATGCCCAGCGAGGAGGCCAACGCCTCCCTGGTCCGCCGTTCCTACCACGCTGCCCGGGACATCGCCGCCGGCGCCATTATCACCGCCGACGACGTCGCGATCCTGCGTCCGGAAGGCGGCCTCGCCCCCTCGGCCCTGGTGATCGGCAAGACCGCGGCCCGTCCGGTGTCCGCCGGTGCGGCCCTGCTCGGGGAGGACCTGCTTTAGCATGAAGGTCCTGGCTTTTGTAGGGACCCGAGCGGACCTTTTTCCCCTGGGACCGGTGCTCACCGCGCTTGCCGCGGATGACGCTGTCGAGCTCCACGTGGCGACGGCGATCGGGTTCCCGGAAGGAACCGCATTCACGCGGCTGCTCGAAGCCGGCCTCCCGGACGGCGGATTCACCCACCACGAAGAAGGGCTGTACCTCGAGGAACTGACCGCGGAAACCCAGACGCGTACCGGTGCAGAACTCTCGGCCCGGATGGCCGGGCTTGCCGGCAACCTCGCGCCGGACGCCGTCGTCGTCCTTGGTGACCGTTGGGAACTGCTGTACGTGCTTCCGCCCTTCATCATCAGCGGCATCCGCCTCGTCCACCTGCATGGCGGCGAAGTGACCGAAGGCGCCCTGGACGAACGCGTCCGGCACGCAGTGACCAAGCTCGCGGACCAGCACTGCGTCAGCACGGCCCAGGCCGCGCGCCGGGTGGCGCAGCTGGGGGAGTCCGCGGACCGGATCCACCAGACCGGGGCTCCCGGCCTTGACCGCTTCGCCGACCCCGTGCCGCTGGACGCGGCTGCTTTTGAAGCGGAGTTCGGGGTGCCGCTTGAGCTTCCGCTCGTCATGGTCACCTACCACCCGCCGACCGCGGAGATGCAGGGGAATGCGGGTGAACTGGCCCGGCAGGTCTTTGAAGAAAGCATCCGCCAGGCAGGCACCGCCATCCTCACCTACCCGGGCTTCGACGCCGGCCGGGAAGACATCATCGCGGTCCTGAAGGACCTTGAGTCGCAGGGCCTGCCCGGCGTCGTCATCCGTGAGAGCCTGGGCCCGTTGTACCCGCGGGTGATGGCCACGGTGCAGGCCCTGGTCGGGAATTCCTCGTCGGGAATCCTGGAGGCCGCCACCTTCGGAGTGCCCGTGGTCAACGTCGGAGACCGGCAGCGCGGGCGCGAGCACGGCGCCAACGTCATACACTGCCGCGATGACCGCCAGGAGATTCGCGCTAGTATTGAAAAGGCTTTGACCGCGGAGTTCCGCGCAATGAGCCGCGATGTGATCAACCCTTACGGGAATTCGCATGCTGCCGGGCTCATCGAAAAGGTCGTCGTGGAAAGTCCCGCGACCGGGCTGAGCAAGACATTTGTTGACGTAACCGCTGGAGAGCTGAATCTATGACTATTGAGGGCCCCCTGAGCAAGGTCTGCATCGGCCCCGAAGCCACAGTGCGGGAAGCTCTGGAAGCCATCGACCGTGGCGCGTCCGCAATAGCCCTGGTGACCAACAGCGACGGAATGCTCCACGGTGTCCTCACCGACGGCGACATCCGGCGGGGCCTCCTGCGCGGTGCGCAGCTGGAATCCAAGGTCCTGGAATACACCAACACCAGCCCCCACGTAGTGGGCCGGGATGCCACGCGCGCCTCCGTCCTCGACCTGATGCGGAGCCTGCGGATCAGCGAGATTCCGGTAGTGGACAACGGCGGCACGCTCGTAGGGCTGCATACGCTCACCGACATTGTCGGCAGGAAGCCCCTCACGAACCTGGCCGTCATCATGGCCGGCGGCAAGGGCACCCGCCTCGGAGCCCTGACCAAGGACACCCCCAAGCCGCTCATGACGGTCGCGGACCGCACCATCATCGAGTGGATCATCCTTGGCCTGGTGGAATCCGGCATCACCAGCATCTACGTCTCGGTGGCCTACCTCGCCGGGAAAATCATGGACCACCTCGGCGACGGCTCCCGCCTTGGCTGCAGCATCAAGTACCTCCACGAGGACCCCGAGAAGCCGCTCAACACGGCCGGCGCGCTGGGCCTGCTTTACCGCGAGGTCAAGGAGATCAACGAAGCGGTCATCGTCACCAACGCCGACCTCATGGTCCGCTACTCGGCAAGCGAGCTGCTGTCCTTCCACGAGGCAAAGGGCGCCGCGGTCACCGTCGCAGCCCGCCCCTACACCCACCAGGTACCGTTCGGGGTCCTGGACATCGCCGAGGACCGCTCCATCAACTCGGTGGTCGAAAAGCCGACGGTCGAGTTCGAGATCAGCACCGGAATCTACGCGGTGTCTCCCGAAGCCCTGGCGATGGTGCCGTACATGGAGCCCTACTCCATGCCCGACCTTGTCAAAGCCTGCATCGATGAGTCGAAGACCGTGGCCGCCTGGCCCATTGATTCGGACTGGATCGACGTCGGCACCCCCAAAGACCTAGCAACAGCGAAAGGCCAGTGATAACCATGAATTTCGAGGACATCAAAGGCAAGACAGTGGTTGTCACGGGCGCCGATGGCTTCATCGGCAGCCATGTCACGCAGCGTCTGATCGCAGAAGGCGCGAACGTACGCGCCCTCTGCGTCTATAACTCAAATGGCTCCTACGGCTGGCTGGATGACCTGAGCCCCGAAGAGCGCGACGCCGTCGACCTCCAGCTCGGCGACATCCGCGACGCCGAGTTCGTCTCGGACCTGGTCAAGGGCTCCGACGTGGTCCTGCATCTCGCCGCCCTGATCGCGATCCCGTACTCCTACCAGGCGCCCCGCTCCTACGTGGAGACCAACGTCGTCGGTACCCTGAACGTCCTCGAAGGCGTGCGCCGCCACGACGTGCCGCGCCTGGTCAACACTTCGACTTCCGAGGTCTACGGCACCCCGAAGACCGTTCCGATCACCATCGACAACGAGCTCCGCGGCCAGTCGCCCTACAGCGCCACGAAGATCGCCGCCGACAAGCTGTGCGAAGCCTGGGCCAGCTCCTTCCAGACCCCCGTGGTTGTGCTGCGCCCGTTCAACACCTACGGTCCGCGCCAGTCTGCCCGCGCCGTAATCCCCACTGTGCTCCAGCAGATGATCGCCGGTGCCGAAAAGATCCACCTCGGCTCCCTGACACCGCGCCGCGACTTCACCTTCGTCGAAGACACCGCAGACGGCTTCTTCAAGGCCGCCACCGCGCAGATCCCGCTGGAGGGCCAGGTCATCCAGCTCGGCACCGGCTACGACGTCAGCATCGGCGAACTCGTCGAGATGGCCGCCAAGGTGACGGGCTCCAACGCGGAGATCATCACCGAGGACATCCGGGTCCGTCCCGAAGCCAGCGAAGTGATGCACCTGCTATCCGACCCCTCGCAGGCCCTCGCTGAGCTCGGCTGGGCCCCGCAGGTTGGCCTCGAAGAAGGCCTGCGCCGCACCGCCGAATGGATCGAGGCCCGTGGCGTCGACGCCGCTGCCGCAGCCAAGTACGCCCGCTGAACCGCCAGAAAGGCAAACCGTGTCGCGAGTTCCCCTAGCCATCCCGAATATCGGCGAACGCGAAGCAACGCTGATGAACGAAGCCATCAGCAGCGGCTTCGTGTCCTCGGTCGGGCATTTCGTCACCGATTTCGAGAAGCGCTTCGCGGAGTACGTCGGGGCCAAGTACGCCGTAGCCTGCGCCTCCGGGACGGCGGCCCTGCACATCGCCATGCGCCTGGCCGACATCCAGCCCGGCGACATGGTGGCAGTGTCCGACTTCACGTTCATGGCCAGCTCCAATGCCGCGTCCTACCAGTTCGCCGAACTGCTGCTGGTGGATTCGGATCCTGAGTCCTGGTGCATGGACGTGCCGAAACTGCGCGTCGAACTTGAGCGCCGGAAGGCCGCGGGGGAGAAGCTTCCCAAGGCCATCGAGATCGTGCACATCCTCGGCCAGCCCGCGGACGCGGCTGCCGCCGTCGAGCTCGCGCAGGAATACGGCATCCTCGTCATCGAGGACGCCGCCGAGGCACTGGGCGCCACCTGGACATCCGGCCCGCTGGCGGGCCGCCAAGTCGGCACCGTCGGTGACATGGGCGCGTTCTCCTTCAACGGGAACAAGATCATGACCACCGGCGGCGGCGGCATGTTCACCACCAACGACGAGGACCTGGCGCGCCGCGCCAAGCACCTCTCGACCCAGGCGCGCCAGCCGGACCGCGGCTACCTGCACGACGAAATCGGCTTCAACTACCGGCTGACGAACATCGCGGCAGCCCTCGGCGTCGCCCAGCTCGAACGCCTCGACGGCTTCGTCGCAGCCAAGCGTGCCATCGCGAAGCGCTACAACGAGGCCTTCGCGGACACCGAAATCCAGACCCCTCCGGACCTGGACGGCCAGGAGTCCACCTACTGGCTCTACTCGGTCCAGGTTCCCGCATCCCGCGGTGCCGGCGCACGCGACGAACTCCAGGACTTCCTCGCCGAGGCCAACATCGAGTCGCGTTCGCTGTGGCGGCCCCTGCACATGCAGCCGCCCTTGAAGGACGAAGCGCGTGTGGGCGGCAGCGTCGGCGAAGACCTCTTCGCACGCGGCCTGTCCCTGCCATGCTCCACTGACCTCACGCCTGTTGACCAGCAGCGGGTCATCGACCGTGTCCTCGAGTGGCTTGCCGTCAGCGGTGAGTAACGCAGCGCCCGACGGCGGTCCAGCCGCCTCGGGCGCCGTGAGCAACACCGGGCGGAACTCGCTTCTGTACCTCGCCGGGGCCCTCATGCAGGGCCTCGGCATCTTCATCGTGCAGCCGTTTGCCCTGCACTTGCTCAACAGCGACAGCAAGTGGCAGGAACTCTTCCTGTCCGTTTCGGTGATCCAGGTCGGGGTGGTGCTTGCCTCCGCGGGATTGCCGCTGGCCATCACGAAGGCCTGGTTCGAACCGGGCGGACACTCCAAGGCCCGGGCCATCAGCGGATTCCTCAGTATCGGCGGGCTGCTGCTGGGCTTGGCGGGCGCCGGAATCTACGCCCTGGCCACAGGCGGCAGGGGCACCCCCAGCTTTGCCATTGCCCTGCTGGCCATGGGACTGCAGGCATCCGTCCTGGCCGCCCAGGCAATCCTGCGCGCACAGGGACGCCCTGTCATGTTCGTGGCGCTCAGCCTGTGCTCGTCCATGGCCGCGTACATCGGCGGACTGCTCGCCATGCTGCTGTTCGGGGCGGAAGCCGTGATCTTCATGGCGGGCTACGGTGTCCTTGTTCTGTTGAGCGCGGTGCTGTCGCTGCTCGTTGCCCCACCGGCCATGCCGCTCTCCCACAAGGGGGCGCTGCGCGAGGCGATCGCCGTCGGCGGCCCGGTGCTGCCGCACACCGGCGCGCTCATGCTCCTCACCCAGGGGGCGCCGTTCCTCCTCGCGGCGGTGGCGGCCAACGGTGTTTCGGGTGACTATGGCAAGGTCCAGGTTTTCATCCTGGGGACCGTCACCCTGCTCGGTGCCCTCAACAACGCGTGGGTTCCCGCGCTGATGTCCGTGCGCGGCCAGGACCGGGTGGCGCGCATGCGCTCCACGATGAGCACGGCAAGCTTTGCCGGCCTGGCCATCGTGGTCGTCGCCGCGGCAGGGGCAAACCTCGTCGTCCACATAATGGCAGGCGGCAAGGAGAGCCTCGTCCCCGTCGCCCAGCTCATGCCGCTCGCCGCGATGGGGTACGTCCTGTACCTCAACGCCTCCACGCTGCTCTTCGCGGACAATGCCACCTGGTGGCTGTCAGTAGTCACCCCGTCCGTCCTGCTGGTTTCCGCGGCCATCGTTTTCTGGCCCGCGTCGACGGGGAACCTCGTCGGTGTGGCCGCAGTGTCGTCGGCGTCGTTCCTGTTGCTTGGCCTTGCCTATTTCGTGGTCGCCCGGAAGCGTGCCACCGGCGGCTGGGCGCCGGGAAGGTATGCGTTGTGCTGCATAGTGGCCGTCGCATACACGGGATTCCTCATGCTCCTGCCCACGAACCTCACCACCGGCCTCATCACGGTCGCCGCGGTCGCCGTCGCGGTTCCCGCGGGAGCCGCGCTGTGGCGTGCCAGGCTGAAACGCCCCGGCGGCGCCCGTGTGAAGCCAGAAAGGGCCCACGTTGACTGAGACTGTGAAAACTTCCGAAGAGGCCCCTGCCAAGGCGGGCCAGCCCATCGTCTTCTTCGACTTCGCCCGCGGAATTTCGGCGCAGGCCGTCGTGCTGGGCCACGGGCTGAACATCTTCCTGCCGGGTATCTTCATGGTTCCCGGACACCGCGTCTTCTACATGCAGTCGTTCGCCGTGATCATCTTCTTCGTGCTGTCGGGGTACCTGATCACCAGTGCGGTGCTGAAGAAGCGAGACCGCCCGGAATTCACCTTCGGCTCCTATCTGCTCGACCGGGTGGCACGGGTGGTCTATCCGCTCTTCCCGGCGCTGGCGTTGATCATCGCCTGCGACTTCCTGGTGTTCCGGGGGACCATCAGGCTTCCCTTCGACGGCGTGGACCTGAGCCCGCAGGCGATAGCCGGCGGCTTCACCATGCTGTTCAACCATCCGCTCCTGCAGGAGTTCGGCCCCCGGCTCGGGGTGCCCTGGATCAATGCGGGACCTGTGGGCAGCGGTGCCCCGTTGTGGTCGGTGGTGGCCGAATGGTGGATCTACGTTGCTTTCGGCCTGTTGGCGTTCGTGGCCCTGCGGAGAACGAAACTCGGCTTCGGCAGCGCCCTGCTGCTGATCTTCGCCATCGCCGTGCCCGTGGGTTACATGGCCCGGGGGAGTTACGAGTCCCTCGCCTGGATCATCGGTATGCTTTACGCCCTGGCGGCCAGCCGGGTTGCCAGGCTTCCGCGTTCCTTCCACGCGTGGCTGGTGGTCCTGGGGACGGCGGCATTCCTGGTGGGACTGTACTACAACCGCCAGAACCTGCACTCCGCGGCCACCATCCTCCCGGCCTCCGTGGCGTTCTGCCATCTGTACTTCCTGATCGACGGCATCGCCGCCAAACGGTCCGCGGCAGGGCGGGTGCCCGGGGCCTTCCAGCAGCGGTTCGCGCGCGGGTTCAAGTCGTTCAGCCTCTTCCTTTCGAGCTACAGCTACTCCCTGTACCTCCTCCATTTCTCGGTGGTCTCCTACGTCTGGTACTTCCTGCATGGGGTCCTGCCGGCCTGGCAACTCATCGCCCTTTCGATCGTTGCCAGCAACGTGATTGCCTACGTGTTCTACCTGATGGTGGAGCGGCACTTCCACAAGGTCGGAAAGTGGCTCAAGGGCGTCCTGCTGCGTCCGGCCGCCGTCGCGTCCGCCCCGGCCGGGACAGCGGAGCGCAAGCACGACCTGGAGGACGCGAAACCCTGAGCGGCGGAAGCCCCCCGGGGACCTGTTCCCGGCGCTGTCCCTGCGCCGCACACGCGTCCGGCGGGCCGGCGTTGCTGCGCTAAACTCGATCCGGTGGATTCCCGCCCGCAGGCTGTGTTCGCAGCGTCCCGGACCGGTCTTCACTGATTGCCACCGGCCCTTTCCGACGAGCGGAAAACGGCTGTCTCGTGGCGAGGGGGCAGTGAAGCGAGGAACCACGGGTGTCACCTATTGCCGGCCGGAAAGCGGGAACCCGGCCAACGCGGGTCCGGCACGCCTGGGTCCACGTTGTGGCCGCCGTGATCTTTGCCGCGGCAGCTTTGGCCATGGGTCCGGGAGTGGTCTGGGGCGACACCGTCCAGTACATACGGATTGCCCACGAACTTGAGGGCGCGTCGCCGGATGAAGCCTGGGAAACGGCCTACCTGGAATTCTGCGAGAACCCGTCCATCCCCTATGCCGGGACGGTTGAAAACTGCCTGACCACGACCATGGCCGGGCGCGGCCCGGTGATCGGCTACATCGACAGGAATCCGCAGTACCAGGAGATCTTCAGCCCCCGGATCGGCTATCCGCTGATCTCCTTGCCCCTGATGAACCTGTTCGGCGACCGGACCGGTTTGTGGGTTGTCGCCGTCCTGTCGACGGCGGCCGCAGGCCTGCTGCTTGCCAGGCTTGCTTACCTCGCCAGGCTTCCGCTGCTGCCGGCCGCGGTTGCCCAGGTGGCCTTCTACCTCCTTCCGGTGAGCCTGCCCCACGGCATCGCCCTGCTCGCGGAGGCGCCCACCCTGTTGTCTTCCCTCGTCATGGCAATCGGCCTGGCTCACCTGATGAACGGTGTGCGGAAGCGGGGTGTGGTGCTGATGGCGGTGGGCCTGGGGATGGTGTTCTTCTTCAAGTACTCGTCCACGATGCTGCTTTGCGTGAGCTTCCTCGGCCTGTGCATCTCGCTGCTCCTGTTCAAGGACTACCGGAGCCGGCCGCAACTCAGGGCGGCGGCAGTGGTCTCTGCCCTGTTCGCCGGGGCCAGCGTCCTCATTAATACTCTGTTTGGCCTGCCCGGCCTCCAGCACAGCCTCCAGGACACCTTCACCGACCACTTCAGGTTCCCCCCGGTGGACGATCCGCTGCAGCGCCTGCTCGCGTTGGAAGGTGAATTCGCCGTGTCGTTCCTGGCGGCGCTGCCGGCCAACGCCGCCTACCTTGTGGTCTTTATCGCAGCGGTGGTGGGCATGGTGCTCGCCAAGCGCCGGGGGATCCTTCCCCTGGCCGGATGGGCAGCCGTAGGGCTGTCCATCTACGGGATCCTCAGCGTCATCGCGCACCCTGTCTACAAACAGTCGGACCGGCTTGGGTCCAGCCTCTGGGTGGGCGTCGCCGTCGGGATCGGATTCCTGGCGCTGGTCATCCAGCGCCGCCTCCCAAGGAACAGCCGCCTCAAAAGGGATGGCGACCCGGCCGCTGGCGCCGGCCGGGCGCATCAGGAATAGTTCACCGAAACTCCAGCGGAGGTCCAGACCATGCTGCCGCCCTGGAAGGCAACCGTGCGGTATCCAAGGTACGAAACGGCTGCCGCCTTCGGATAGCCCAGCTTGCCCATCTGCCAGCCAGCCTGGCGCCACGCGTCCCGGTACGGTTCGGTGACCGCGTGTGCTCCGGTTGCCGACGTCCAATAGACGTTGCCCTTGCTGAAAGCCTGGTAGCAACCTCCGCCGTAAAGGCCGCACATCACCCTGGACGTGGGGTAGCCGATGGCGGGTTGGAAGCCCGCTGCTTTCCAGGCGTTCCAGTAGGCGCCGGTGACGGCGTGGGC
>NZ_QYLP01000080.1 GCF_003614925.1 Arthrobacter celericrescens | reverse complement strand
GTCTTCCCAGCATTCGAAGATGTTCGGGCAGCCGGCTTCCTCGCACACGGTGTGCAGGCCTTCCTGCTTCACGAGGTTCTTCAGGCCTACGAACTCGGGCCCCATCTGGACCTTGGCCTTGATCCACTCGGGCTTGCGTTCGACCGGAACCGCTTTGTTGCGCTGCTCAACACGCAGCAACTTACGGCCTTCAGGTGCGGGGTTACTCAGGTGCAGGCTCATAGGGAGCTCCAGGACTCAGGTGGCGCGGGGACGCCACATTGATGTGGTTCCTCCCCGCTCTGTATTGGACCTGAGAGATTCCGCGCCACCCGCAGCTGCGGGGGTTCGCTTGCCCCGTCGGTGAGCCCGGGCTGTGGGTTCAGCCGGACTGCTTTCCAGAGGTGCCTTGCCGCGGCGGTACGTGGGCCTGAGAGATTCCCGGGGAGGGTTTGCTCCTACGGCGCCCGCTGAATGTACCGGCAGGACTCTCCCGCCGCAGATCATAAGCGCGTGCCGCCATGGGGCGGCACGCTTCACAGGGTACCGGCCCGTGGCGGACGTGGGCAAAGTCCGGTGGGCAATTCAGGCCGCCACTCACCGGGGTCGCGGGAGCGCTGCGGGCTCGCTGAAGCGTTCCGGCGACCCTGCAGCATTCCGGCGAGTTCGACGTCGGACCGGCGCGGCTCAGCCCGCGTTCCGTCGGAACTCGGCCAGCAACTCGGGGTTCTCGCACGCCCGGGCGAAGGCCTCGATCCGGCGTTCGATTTCCCGGCCGAGCAGCCAGCCGCCGATCCGCTCCGCGAGCGGCTTCAGGAAAGCCGGCCGGCAGGAAAAGGTGTATTTCCACACGGCGCGGGTGCCGCCGTCGTCGGGCGTGAAGCGCCAGCCGCCGCCGAAGTTTTCGAAGAACCACGGCCCGGACACCATGGTCATGCCCACGTTCCGGGGCGGCGCGTAGGAGACGTACTCGCTCACCATGCGCAGGCCCATCCGGGACACCGTGCGGGTGCGGACGCCCTTGCCGGCTGCCGTGGCGCCGTCCGCGAAGGACTGGGCGGAAATGAACGGATCCCACTTCAGGCGGAAGGCGCCGGTGGTCTGGGACATGGCAAAGGCCGTCCCGGGGTCTAGCCGGATGAACCGTTCCGCGCGCACCTGGGGCACGGCTCAGACCTTGCGGTAGCAGAGGTCGAAGATCATCCGGCCGGCCTCGTGCGCCTTGGTCTCGAAGCTGGTGCGGATGCGGCCGTCGAAGCGCGGGGCCCAGCCGCCCACGTGGTCCACGCCTTCGTTGGGGCCCGTGTGCTCGGTGCTGACCGGCGCGCGGCCTTCCTTGACGGGCGCGCCGCCCACCACGGATTCGACGCCGGATTCCCAGACCTTGGTGAGCGGGCTCTCGGGACCGGAGCGTTCGCCGTGGTGCAGGTTTTCGAAGTCCTGCGACTCCGCCACGACGTTCCGGACGTGGACGGCGTAGTTGGACCAGTCGGTGGCGACCCGCCAGAGGCCGCCCGGCTCGAGGACGCGGGCTACGAGCTTGGCGAACTCCGGCTGGATCAGCCGGCGCTTGTGGTGCCGGGACTTGTGCCAGGGGTCGGGGAAGAAGACCCAGACCTCGCTGACGGAACCGGCCGGGAGCATGGTGGCCAGGACCTCGGGGGCGTTGGCTTCCACCACGCGCACGTTGCTGAGGCCCCGGCTGGCGATCTTGATCAGGGTGTTCGCCAGGCCGGGGGTGTAGACCTCGACGGCGAGGAAGTCCTTGTCCGGGTTCTCCTCCGCGGCGTGGCAGACGGCCTCGCCCAAACCCGAGCCGATTTCAACCACCAGGGGGGCCTTGCGGCCGAACTCGGCCTCGGCGTCGAACACGTAATCAGGGTGCACGGAGGTGTTGGCGACATGCCGCGGCACGTCGAGCACCCAGCGGTCCGCATGCTCGTCCCAGGCCTGCTGCCGGCGGCCCTGCAGGCGCGTGCCGCGACGGACGAAGCTGACCGGGCGTCCGCCGTAGGTGCCGAAGGAGGCCTGGCTGCCGGGGGTGACGGGACGCGGCATCGGGGACTGTGCGGCGGGCTGCGGGGACTGCGGAATTTCGGGGGTGCTCATCCCTTTCAGGATAGCGGGGCGCCAGGGGAGCGGGCCGCCGGCGCCCGGCCTCGGGAGTGGCCCCGCCGGAGTTTCAGCGGAGCGGGTTGCTTCACGGGAGGGCGCGGGCGGCGAGGGCCTTCTTGAAAGACCCGGCCGAGGCCTTGCTGCTGTTGATCCGCCAGTCCGTTTCCTTGAGGAGATGGAACCAGATGAAGGCCTCCACGTCCGGCTGCGCGTCGAGGTAGGGGATCGCGTCCCGGATCCAGTTCGGCTTCGACCCGCCGAGTTCGCTCGAGGCCGTTTCGGAGATGATGATCCGCTTCCCGGTGCCGAGCGCCCGCAATGCGTCGAGCCCGGGTGCGAAGACCTGCGACGGAGTCTTCCAGGCGGACCAGCCCTGGCTGGTACCGAAGTTGTAGGAGTCCAGGGCGAGCTGGTCCACCACGTCGGAGCCGGGGTAGACGGAGGAAAGGGGCACGGAACCGAAATAGGGATCGTTCACCGACCACATCCACTGCGGACGGGCACCGTTGACGGTGAATACGGTGTGCACGCGGCGCCACGCCGCGATGTAGTCCTCGGCCGTGGTGCCGTTGACGCCGGGGCACCACGGGTACCAGTCGCCGTTCATTTCGTGGGCGAAGCGGATGGTCACCTGGTTTCCGAAAGGTGCCAGGGCCGTGGCCCAGGAGCGGAGGTAGCTGTCGAAATATCCGGCGGCGATCCTGGCCGGCGAATAGCCCGGCTGCTGGAGGCCGCCACTCGTGACCCAGGGTTCCCAGGTGATCACCGGCCGGGCGCCGCGGTTGAGGCACGCCTGCACTTCGGCCACCGGCGCCTGCTGCTGGAAGTCCTTGTAGAGCAGGATCAGCCGCGGTGCCTCTCCGGCCAGCCGGGTCACCTCGTTCAGCCCGGCCGCATCCAGGGGACCGCCCGGTGTCGCGACGCCAAAGGCAAGCTGCGGGGCCGCCGCCGAGGCATGGCCGGCCGTGGCCGCGGCGAGCCCGACGGCGCCCACGACACCCAAGGCTGCCCGCCGGGTCACAGGGCGTGAAACGTCCGGGAACATGGGGCCTCCAGCCTGTGACTGTGGAAAGGGGGAGCGGTGTGAACAGCGTTACTGGTGGGAATACTGTAGGGCCGCGGCGTGAACGACGGAAGAGCGGCGTGTAAATTGCGGAGCGTGATACGGAACGCCGAGAACTCCGAATTCCTGGTCGACGCCGAGATCGACGAGGTCCCCGCCGCGGCGCCCACGCGGGTCTCCACAAGGAGGGGGCTCGTGTATCTCGGCGCCTGCCTGGTGCTGATCGGCCTCAACCTGCGCACCGTGTTCTCCAGTTTCTCGGCGGTGCTTCCGGAGATTACCGCCGACGCCGGCCTGCCGGGGTGGGCGGTGGTGGTGCTCACCACGGTGCCGGTCACCCTCCTGGGCGTCTTCGCGCCGCTGGCTCCCCTGCTGGCCCGCCGTTTCGGCGCCGAACGGGTGCTGCTGGGCGCCATGGCGGTCCTGACGGCGGGCCTCCTGCTGCGCCCGCTGGACCTCCCGGGCGCTGGTCACGTGCCCGCCCTGCTGACCGGCACCGCGGCCTGCGGTGCCGCGATTGCCCTGTGCAACGTGCTGTTGCCCGGCGTGGTGAAGCGTGATTTCCCGCACCGGCTCGGCCTCATGGGCGGCCTCTACACGACGGCGATCTGCGCCTCCGCCGCGCTCGGTGCCGGCTTCACCTATCCGGTGTTCCACGCCGCCGGCCACTGGACCGCGGCGCTCTGGTTCTGGGCGCTGCCGGCCGCCGTCGTGCTGTTACTGTTCCTGCCGCTGGCGCTCCGCCAGCCCGCCGTCCGGCACCAGCTGCAGGTGGAAGGCGTGAACGTGTGGCGATCCGCCGTCGCCTGGCAGGTGACGGTCTTCATGGTGCTGCAGGCCATGATGTCCTTCAGCGTGTTTGCCTGGCTGGCGCCGATCCTGCGGGAGCGGGGGATCGACGGCGGCACGGCCGGGCTGATCGTGTCCGTCTCGATTGCGCTGCAGATGCTTGGTTCGCTGTTCGCCCCGGGGATTGCCGCGCGCTTCGCGGACCAGCGGGCGATCAATGTGCTGGTGGCGTTGATGACCGGCGGTGGCTTTGCGCTGAGCATCTTCGGGCCGGTGGACCTCGTGTGGCTGTGGACCGGGCTTCTGGGCCTGGGGCAGGGCAGCCTCACCGCCGTGGCCCTGACGATGATCATGCTGCGCACCCGCGAGGCGCACACGGCCGCGCACCTGTCCGGGATGATGCAGGGCGTCGGCTACGGGTTGGGGTCCACGGGCACGTTGCTGGTGGGCCAGCTGCACCAGGCAACGGACGGTTTCGCGGCGGCCGGTGTGCTGTTCCTCGTGGTCGGGGCGCTGGCGGCGGTATTCGGCTACCGCGCCGGCCGGGACCGGTACGTGGAGGGCTGAGGCTGCGTTACAGTGCGTGGCGGAAGACCCAGAGGTCCTTGTCGTCGCCGCCGTCGAAACTCCAGTCCCGCTCCGGAACCCGGCGGAATCCCAGGGATTCGTAGAGCCGGTGCGCCGGCGCCATCCAGGCACCGCTGGTGATGGCCACGGCCTCCACGCCGTCGAGCGAACGGGCGTGGTCCAGGATCCGCTCCACGATCCGGCGGCCGACGCCGAGGCCCTGCGCCGCCGGGTCCACGGCCAGCATGCGGAACTCGAGTTCGCCGTCGAGCGCCACCTCGGTGTATTTCCGGCCCGGGTGGGTGAGCATCACCGAACCCACGGCGCGGCTGCCGGATTCGGCGATCCACAGCTCGGCATGGCCCGCCCGCTGCTCCACGTCGCCGAGGATGGCCAGGTAGGGGTGGTCCTCGGTGACGTGCCCGGCGTCGAGGTAGGCGGCGAGAGTGATGCGCCGGATCTCGGGGAAGTCGCTTGCTTCCGCCTTCCTGATGCGGAGGGCGGTGTTTGTATCCGCAACCGTCACGCGGACGCAACCCCGACATAGGACTCCAGCCGCTCGAGCTCCGGCTGCGAGGAATGCTGCCCGACGGCGTCGGCCCCTACCGCGTTGGCGGCCGCGAGTGCCTGCTCATCGGACAGGCCGTTGCGCAGGCCCAGCACGAAAGCGGCGCAGAAGGCGTCGCCGGCGCCGATCGTGTTCACCACGGTGGCGCGGCGCCCCGCTGCCCGGGCCACTTCCTTGCCGTCCCGGAACAGGGCCGAGCCGTCCTTGCCGTAGGTCACGGCGACCATCCGGGCGTTCGCCAGTTCGGGGATGAGCTCGTATTCGGTTTCGTTGACGATCACCAGGTCGCAGCGCTGCACCAGCTCCGCGGGCAGGGACTGCGCCGGGGCGGCGTTGAGGGCGAAGAAGCCCGGGTGCCGGCGGGACGCCTCGACGACGACGTCCAGTCCCACCTCGAGCTGGCAGAGGAGCGTCTCGTCCTCGGCGAAGGCGACGCCGTCCAGGGATACCTCGCCGTTCGCGCCCGGGCACACGACGATCTGGTTCTCGCCAGCGCTGTCGACGACGATCAGCGCGGTTCCGGTGGGAGTGCTGCGGTGCGCGACGTCGGACACGTCCACGCCCGCGGCGGTGAGGGCCTCGAGCATTTCGCGGCCAGCGTCGTCGTCACCGACGGCGCCGATCATCCGGGCGGAGCCGTCCAGACGGGCTGCTGCGGCGGCCTGGTTGGCGCCCTTGCCGCCCGGCTGCCTGCTCAGCGCGCCGCCGCCGATGGTTTCGCCCGCCGTCGGGAGTCGCTCAGCGGTGGCAATGAGGTCAAGGTTGATGCTGCCGAGCACGGTGAGGGCGCGGTGGCGCGGCAGTAGGGGGTTCGAGGAAGTCATGGAGGACAGTGTAGTCATTTTCACACTTAAATGTTGTACTTGTTCGTAATACGTGCTTGTATAACAACTCGAATCCACCGAGGGTTCCCGTCATCCCCAACCCGACGAACCACACCCGACGAACAAGGGAGTTTGTTGTGATTTCCTCACCCGCCAACGCGCCCGCTCCGCAGGGCGCCGCGCAAGATGCCTCGCAGGACGCCGCCGTCGAACTGCCCGGCGCGCGCCGGCCCAAGGCCGCCATCCTCATCACCACGCTCCTGCTGGGCGTGCTGTCCTTCCAGCTCAACGCCAGCATGGTGACCCCGGCGCTGCCGCAGATCGGCGCGCACTTCGGCGCCGACGCCGGAGCCGTGGCCCAGGTGCAGTCCATGTTCTTCCTGGCCGGTGCCATCTCCGGCCCCATCATGGGCCGCTGGAGCGACTTCATCGGCCGCCGCCGCGCGCTCCTGCTGGTCCTCGGCGTCATGGCCGTGGGCACCGTGCTCTGCCTGGCCGCGCCCAGCCTGACCCTCCTGGTGATCGGCCGCTTCCTCCAGGGCGTCTCCAGCGCCATCTTCGCGCTCGCCTACATCGTGCTCCGCGAGAACCTCGACGCCCGCGCCTTCGGAACGTCGGTGGGCATCATCGCCGCGGTCAACGGCGGCGTGGCCGGCTTCGACGGCTATGCCGGCGGACTGATGACCGAGGCCTTCGGCTTCCAGTCGATCTTCCTCGTGGTGCTGGCCCTCGCCGCGATCGCGGCCGTGTGCATCATCCGCATCGTCCCCGGCGGCAAGCCGGCGGGGGCTGGGGGTACCGGCGGAAGCATGGACTGGTGGGGTGCGGCCTTCCTCTCGGTCTTCCTGGTCTGCCTGAGCTACTTTGTCAGCACCGGATCCTCCGCCGGCTGGACCTCCGTCCCCGCGCTTGCCCTGCTGGCCGGGACCGTGGCCGCGTTCATCGCCTTCTGCGCCGCGGAAAAGCGCCGCAGCTCCCCTCTGATCGCCGTGCACCACCTGCGCTCCCGCCAGGTTTGGACCGTCATCGCCACCACCGTGCTCACGCTCGCCGGCATCTTCGCCATCATGAACTTCACCGTGGTGCTGCTCAGCCAGGACGGCAAGAGCGGCTTCGGCCTCGGCGCCTCGCTCTCGGCCCTGCTCTTCCTGACCCCTGCCGCCCTGATCGGCGTCTTCGCGGCCCCGCTGGCCGGCTGGCTCACGGGCCGGGTTGGCTGGATCAGGACCCTGCGCATCGGCACCGCCCTGAGCCTGGCCTGTGCCGTGGCCGCCGCCTTATTCGCCGACAACCAGTGGGCCGTGCTGGCCGCCGTCGCAGCCCTCGGCATCTTCTACAACGGCTTCTTCCTCACTTCGATCAACGGCCTGTCCGTGCTCCTTTCGCCCAAGGAAGCCCCTGGCTCCCTGCCCGGCATCAACGGCGCCTCCTTCGGCACCGGGGCGAGCCTCGGCGTCGTCCTCGTGGCACCCTTCGCAGGGCTCGGCACCCAGGGCGGCTACGCCGTCGCGCTCTGGATTTCGGTGGGCATCACTGCGGCGGCCCTGCTGGTCAGCCTCCTGGTCCCCGCGCCCGACGCCGACGCCTAAGCCCGCACCCTTCCCAACAGAAAGCGATACCCAGACATGCTGCCCTTCTACCTGGACTGCGACACCGGAATCGACGACGCCCTTGCCCTGGCCTACCTGCTGGCCGCGCCGGAGGCCCGCCTGCTGGGCATCGGCACCGTCAGCGGCAATGTCGCGGCCGCCACCGGCGCCGTGAACACGCTTGACCTGCTGCGCCTGGCCGGCCGGCCGGAGATCCCGGTGGCCGTGGGGGCGCACGACTTCCAGGCCCGGGCGTTCGACGGCGGAGCGCCGCACGTGCATGGCGCCAACGGCATCGGCGAGGTGGCTCTGCCCAAGTCCGGCGCCGCACCGCTGGCCGAGACCGCCGCCGAAATGCTGGTCCGCCTCGCCCGCGAAAACGCCGGCGAACTGCGCGTGCTGGCCATCGGCCCGCTGACCAACATCGCTGAGGCGCTGCGCCTGGAACCGCGGCTGCCCGAACTGGTCGCCGAGATCACCATCATGGGCGGCGCCGCCATGGTTCCGGGCAACATCAGCCCGCTGGCCGAAGCCAACATCGGCAACGACCCCGAGGCAGCCCGCGAAGTCCTCGCCGCCCCGTGGAGCATCAAACTGGTGCCGCTGGACGTGACCATGAGCAACGTCCTGGAGGAGGAGCACCGCCTGGAACTGCTCGCCTCGGACAGCCCGCTGGCCCGGGCGCTGGGCGAGATGCTGGGCTACTACTACCGCTTCTACGAGGGCATCTTCGGCCGCGCCTGCTCCGCCATGCACGATCCCCTCGCCGCCGCTGTGGCCGTGGACGCCGTCGCGCTGCGCACCGCCCCGGTGGTCCATGTGGAGGTCGACGCCGGTAGTGGACCCGGCCGCGGGCAGACGGTCTGCGACCTGCGCGGCGTGCACCTGGGCTACCCGGAACAGCCCGGCGCCCACTGCCAGGTGGTCCTGGAACTCGAAGAGGACTTCGCCCCGCACCTGATGGCGGCGCTGCTGGCACCCGTGCCGGTGCCGGTGGAAGCTGGTGCGGTGGAGGCTGGTGCGGTGGCCGCCGGGGCCTGATCCTGAACCAAGCCCGGGGACATGTCCTCTCTGCGCGGCGAAGGATGGACATAACAGCAACATGTCCATCCTTCGTGGCCGGAGGTGGACATGTCCCTTTGCCGTTGGTGGACATGTCCGCTCTTGAATCCCCGGGGTGGACATGTCCGCTCTTGAATCCCGGGGGTGGACATGTCCGGTGGGGCATAATCTGGTGGATGGTCATGAACGCACCCTTGCGCGAGCTGGACGGGCTGGACCGGCGGATCGTCGGGGCCCTCCAGGTCAACGGCCGTGCCTCCTGGCGGCGCATCGCGGAGGTGCTGGGGGAGTCTTTCAGCACCGTGACCCGCCGCGGCATCGCCCTGCTGGAATCCGGCACTGTCCGGGTTGCCGGGCTCGTGACGCTCGGCCCCACCCACCTGGTGGAAGTCCAATGCGAACCGGCAAAGCTGACCGGCATCGCCGAGGAGCTGGCCAAGGACCCGGACGCCAACTTCCTCTACGCCCTCACCAGCCCCACCCGCCTGCTCTTCGAAGTCCAGGCCCGGCCCGGCCGGCTCTCCAGCCTGGTGCTGGAGGAACTTCCCGCACTCGACGGCGTCACGCAGGTCAACGCCTGGCCCATCATGGAGTACTTCCGCACCGTGGCCGAATGGCACCCCGGCCCCGTCACCGCCGAGGAAACCGCGGCCCTGCAGGACTTCCCCTCGCCGCTGTCCCGGCCGAGCGCCAGCGCCATCCTCGACGACGTCGACACCCGCCTCGTGCAGTTGCTCGTCGAGGACGGCCGCGTCCCCGTGGCCGACCTCGGCGACGCCGTGGGCCTGTCCGCCCCGGCCGTGCGGCGCCGCCTCAACGCCCTGTTCGAACAGGACACCCTCACGGTCCGGGCCATCGTCGAGCCCGCGGACATCGGTCTGCCCATCGAGGCCGTCATCTGGGTCCGTACGGCACCCACGGACGTCGTGGAGGTCGGCCGCCTCATCGGCAGGGAACCGGCCGTGCGGTACGCGGCCATGGCCCTCGGCGAATTCCAGATCATGGCCAACGTGACGCTCCCGAGCCTGAACGAGCTGCGCGCCTTCCTGCTCGAATCACCCTGGGCCGGGCGCGCCCTCGCCGTACGCAGTTCCCTCGTGGTCCGCGCGTACAAGCGCGGCGGCGTGCGCATGCCCGAACGACCCTGATTCGCCCCTGATTCTGCGCTGATCCGCGCCCTGCTGCGTCACGCCCGGCAGTTTTTCCGAGCCCCCGACGGCGCCCTGCCGCGCCTTTTCGCGGCCCGCTCCGCTGCCGCGCGCCCAAAGTCTGCCCCGCGTGACGCTGCAGTGCGCCCGTCGCCGCCGCAACGCCGCGCCCGCGCGCCAAAAGAAAACTCTCCCGAACCCTAGCCAAACGTGACACACACCACTATGGTGATTCATTAACTCCAACAGAGCCAAATGAACGGTTCAAAAGGAAATAAAGCAAAGGCTCAATGAATCATGACGAATGAATTGGTGTACTGCGGGGCGGTGGAGCTCGCAGCGCTCCTGCGCTCCCGCGAGGTATCCGCCGTCGAAGTGCTCGAAGCCCACCTCGACCAGATCGACCGCTTCAACCCGCTCGTGAACGCCGTGGTCACCATCGACGAAGACGGTGCCCGCGCGGCCGCAGCCGAGGCAGACCGCAAGCTCGCGGCCGGCGTCGCACCCGGACCCCTGCACGGGCTGCCCATCAGCTTCAAGGACACCGCCCGCACGGCCGGAATGCGCACCACCTTCGGGCACCCGCGCCACGCGGACTTCGTCCCGGACACGAACGACCTGCACGTCCAGCGCATCCTTGATGCCGGAGCCATCCGCGTGGGCAAGACCAACGTGCCGGAGTACGCGGCCGGCTCGCACACCTTCAACCGGCTCTTCGGCACCACCCGGAACCCCTACGACCCGTCCAAGTCGGCCGGCGGCAGCAGCGGCGGCGCGGCGGCAGCCCTGGCATCCGGTTTCCAGCCGATCGCCGACGGCAGCGACATGGGCGGCTCCCTGCGCAACCCGGCGTCGTTCTGCAACGTGGTGGGCCTGCGCCCGACGCCGGGCATGGTCCCCAACACCGACGGCGGCAACGTCTTCTTCCCGCTGGGCGTCGCCGGTCCGATGGGCCGCACCGCAGAGGACGCCGCCCTCCTGTTCGCGGCCATGCGTGGCACCACCCCGGACGACCCCTTCTCCGTCTTCCCGGCAGAGGAAATCCCTGCGGGCGAGCCGTCCCCGCAGGACTTCGCCGGACTGCGCATCGCCTACGCCCCCACGCTCGGCGGCCGGATTCCGGTGGCCCGGGAAGTCCTGGACGTGCTGGATCCCCAGGCCAAGGCGCTGGCGGAACTCGGCGCCCACGTGGAGATTGACTGCCCGGACCTGGACGGCTCGGAGGAAGTCTTCCGGGTCCTTCGGGCGGCCAGCTTCCACGCCGCCTGGGGCGATGACCTCGACGCCGACCCCGGCCTGTTCAACCACTTCCTCGCCGGAAACATCCGCGACGGCGCCGGCCTGAGCGGGCGCGACGTGTTCCGGGCCGAGGAAGGGATGACCAGGCTTATCCGCAAGGCCGCGGAGTTCTTCACCCGTTACGACCTCGTGATCGCACCGGCCTCCCAGCTGGCGCCGTTCGACGCGGACCTCGAATACCCCACCCACATCGAGGGGCAGCAACTCGAAAACTACCTCGACTGGATGCGTGCCCCGTACCTGTTCACCCCGCTGGGACTCCCGGCCCTGTCCGTCCCGGCCGGCTTCACGCCGTCGGGCCTTCCCGTCGGTCTCCAGATGATCGGCGCACGCGGCAGCGATGTCCGCCTGCTCCGCCTGGCCTCGGCCTTCGAACAACTCACATCCTGCTCAGCCGTTCACCCCCAAGGAGCTGCAGTCCTATGAGTACCGTCCTCGCATCACCCAAGCGGCTTGCCATCGCCGCCGTCCCCATCCTCGGCATGATCCTCACCCCGTTCCTGCCCTTCGTTTCCACCCCCACCTTGTGGCTCGGCCTGCCCGCCGCGATCGTCTGGATGGGCTTGATGATCATCGCCGCCGTGGCCGCCCTGCAGATCATCGAACGCAGCTACCTGCGTGAAGGCGGCGCCGAACTGGACCGTCTCGAACTTGAGCTGTCCGAACAGCGCCGGGCCGCACTCGAACCGAACGGACCGGAGGCCCACTGATGCTTACTGTCGCCATCATCGTCGGAATCATCGGCATCGGTGCCCTCGGCATCGCGGGCCGCCGCCGCCAGACCGAACTCTCCGGCTGGACAGTCGGGAAGCGCGACCTGCCCCGCTGGACCACCTGGTTCCTGCAGGCCGGCGAGTCCCTGACCACCTTCAGCTTCCTGGGCCTGGCGGGCATCGCCTTCGGCGGCGGCGTCGCCGCGCTCTTCGCGGTGGCCTACCTGACCATTACCTGCATCCTCCAGTACTTCGTAATCCCGCGGCAGCGCGAACTCGGCGCACACCGCGGCTACCTGACCATGGCGGACTTCTTCGGGGACCGTTTCAAGAGCAAGTCCCTGGGCAAGACCGTGGCCCTGGTGGGCGCCGTCTTCCTCATCCCGTACCTGCAGCTGCAAATCACCGGCCTCGGCTTGATCGTCCAGCTGGCCACGGGCAGCGAATCCGCCCGCGGGTACAGCATGGCCGTGGCCAGCGTCCTGGTGGTCGTCTTCGTCATCTGGGCCGGCATCCGGGGCCTGGCCAAGGTGGCGATCTTCAAGGACTTCGCCATGCTCGCGGCCCTCGTGATCGTCCTGGCCGGTGTGATCGCGGGCATCGGCGGCATCCCCGACATCTTCGCCAAGGTCATCGACACCGCCCCGGACTACCTCACCATCACCCGGCCCGGCTTCGACGCCACCTTCTGGGTGACCTCGGTGATCGTCACCAGCATCGGCGCGGGCCTGAACACCTTCCCGCACCTGTGGCCGCCGGTCCTTGCTGCCAAGAGCGGCGCCGTGCTCCGGGACAACGTCAAGTGGCTTGCCATCTACCAGTTCCTGCTCCTCATCCCCATCACCGCAGGCATCGCCGCCACCCTCATCCTCGACCCGGCGACCAAGGGCAACCAGGTCCTGCTGAGTGTCGCTCAGCACACCCTGCCCGAGCCCCTCATCGCCGTGATCGCGATCGGCGGCGCGGCCGCCGCCATGGTCCCCGCCGGAGCCATCGCCATGGGCATCTCCTCGCTGGTCTCCAACAACCTGCTCACGGTCAAGAACCCCAAGCTGCGGTTCCGGCTCAACCACGTGGTGGTCGCCGTCGCCGTCGGCCTGGCCCTGGCGTTCGGCCTGGCGAAGTCGGACATCGGCGCGCTGCTGCTGCTCACCTACGGCGGCCTCACCCAGTTGGCGCCCGCCGTTGCGATCGCCATCGGCCGCAAAGTGCGCGTCGGCGCGGTCCCGGTCAACCTGGGCATCATCACCGGCACGCTCACGGTCGCCGTCATCACCTTCGGGAACATCCCCACGGGCGGCGTGGATTCGGGCCTGATCGCCCTCGCCCCGAACCTGCTGGTCCTCGTCATCGGGGAGTTCATCCGGCGCCGCCGCAACCCGCTGGCGGTCCAGGACACCGCGGACGACGATTCACTCAGCGGCCGCCCGGCCGTGGGGGTTCAGGCATGAGCGGCCCAGGCATGAGCGGCGCAGGCATGACCGGCACCGCAAGCGGGCCGCTGGCCGGCACGCTCGTCGTCGACCTTTCCCGCGCGCTCGCCGGGCCGCACGCCGGGATGATGCTCGGCGACCTCGGCGCCCGCGTCATCAAGGTGGAGAACCCCGACGGCGGCGACGACACCCGCGGCTGGGGGCCGCCCTTCGTGGACACCCCGGAAGGCCGTGAGTCGACGTACTTCCTCTCCTGCAACCGCAACAAGGAATCCCTGCGACTGGACCTGAAGTCCGGGGACGGCAAGCAAACCCTGCGCGAACTGCTGCGGCGGGCAGACGTACTGATCGAGAACTTCCGCCCCGGCACCCTGGACCGGTTGGGCTTCGACCCCGCCACCCTGGAGGAGCTCAACCCGCGCCTGGTGGTGCTGGCCATCAGCGGCTTCGGGCACGACGGTCCGGAAGGCCGCCGCGCCGGCTACGACCAGATCGCCCAGGGCGAGGCCGGCCTCATGTCCCTCACCGGCCCCGGCCCGGACGAGCTGCAGCGCGTGGGCGTACCGATCGGCGACGTCCTGGCCGGAATCCACGGCGCCTACGGGGTGCTCGCGGCACTGCTCGAACGGGAACAGACCGGCCGGGGAAAGACCGTGCGGACCTCGCTGCTCTCCTCGATCGTGGGCGTGCTGGCCTTCCAGGGGACCCGCTGGACCGTGGGCGGCCAGGTGCCGCAGGCCCAGGGGAACCATCATCCGTCCATCGCGCCGTACGGGCTGTTCCGATGCGCCGGCGGGGCCGTGCAGATCGCCGTCGGCTCCGAGGGGCTGTGGCAGCGCTTCGCCGCCGAGTTCGGCCTGCCCGCCGCGGACGAACGCTGGAAGGACAACCAGTCCCGCGTCAGCAACCGGGCGGCGCTCATCGAGGCGGTTGAAGAAGCCTTCGCGGAGACCGGCTCGGAGGAACTGCTCGCCCGGCTGGAAGCCGCGGGCATCCCGGCCGGCCGGGTCCGCTCCCTGGACGAGGTCTTCGCCTGGGAGCAGACCCGCAGCCAGCACCTGCTCCTGGACATCGAGCACCCCACGCTCGGCCGGATCGAGATCCCGGGCTCGCCGCTGCGCTTCTTCGACGGCGACGGCACCGAAACCACCCGGCTCCGCCATGGCGCCCCGCCGCGGCTCGGCGAGCACGACAGCAGCATCCGGGCCTGGCTGGACGAGGGCGCGCTGGCGGGGGCTTCTGCCGGACCCGGCGCCGCGGGGACGGGCACGCGATGACCGCCGTGCTGGAAAGCGGCCGCACCCGGCGCGTCCGGCTGGGCGGCGCGGAACTGCTGGAGCAGCTGCTCGACGCCGGCAGCTTCCGCAGCTGGGACCGGCCACCTGCTGCGCCGGCTGGCGCATCCGGGGCCTACCTTGACGACCTGGACCGGGCCCGCGAACGTAGCGGCGCTGACGAGGCCGTGCTGTCCGGAGAGGGCCTGATCGACGGGCACCCGGTAGCCGTGCTGGCCAGCGAGTTCACCTTCCTGGGCGGCTCGATCGGTCGGTCCACTGCGGACCGGATCGTCGCGGCGATCGAGGAAGCGGGCTGCCGCGGCCTGCCCCTCATCGCCGCGCCGGCCTCCGGCGGCACCCGCATGCAGGAGGGCACGCTCGCCTTCCTGCAAATGGTGCGGATCACCGAGGCGCTAACGGCCTACAAGGTGCTCGGCCTGCCGTACCTGGCGTACGTGCGGCACCCCACCACCGGCGGAGTCTTCGCGTCCTGGGGTTCACTGGGCCACCTGACCGTTGCCGAGCCCGGCGCCCTGGTTGGCTTCCTCGGACCCAAGGTCTACGCCGGGCTCCGCGGTGAAGACTTCCCCGCCGGGGTCCAGTCCAGCGAACATCTGTTCAAGCACGGAACAGTCGACGCCGTCCTCGACGTTGCGGGCTTCCGGAACCTCGCGGCCGGGGTGCTGGGGATCCTCGCCGGCTCGCCTGCCGTCCCGCCGGAGCACGAGCCCGACGGCGGAGCTTCCCTTTCCGGGGAACGCACCGGCAGCGTGTGGGACTCGGTCCTGCGCAGCCGGGACGCCGGCCGTCCCGGCCTGGCGGAACTGCTCGACGCCGGCTTCGGCCGCACCGTCCGGCTGTCCGGCACGGGACGCGGGGAGCGTTCGGCGAGCACCGCCGTCGTGCTGGCCGAACTCCACATACCGGCTCAACTGCGGGAGCCCGGCGGCGCGGGCACCCGGCCGGTCGTCGTCGTCGGGCAGGACCGGGCGGCCCAGCGCGCCGGTGCGGTGCTCGACGCCGCCGGTCTGGCACAGGCCCGCCGCGGCATGCGCCTGGCGCAGGACCTCGGGCTGCCTCTGGTCACCGTGGTGGACACCCCGGGCGCCGAGTTGTCGGTCCGCGCCGAGGAAGCCGCGATAGCCGGGGGCATCGCCGACTGCATCGCCGGACTCCTGCAGCTCACGGTGCCCAATGTGGCGATCTTGATGGGCGAGGGAACCGGCGGCGGGGCACTGGCGCTCGCCGCCGCCCGGCGCACTGTGGCGGCGGAGCACGCCTGGTTGGCCCCGCTGCCGCCCGAAGGTGCCAGCCTGATCGTGCACGGGGACACCGCGCACGCGGCCGAACTGGCGGAACAGCAGCGGATCGGCGCCCGCGAACTGTTCGACGACGGCGCCGTGCACGAGATCGTCGGCGAAGGTTCGGGGTTCTGCGGCCGGCTCGCAGCCGCGGCCGCCCGCCAACTCGCCTTTCAAGAAACGCAGGCGGCCCAGGAAAGGCTCGCAGTTCAGGAAGGCCGGTCGTAGGGACGGCGGGGAGGCCGTCACTCCTGACCTTCTTTGGACTGCGGGAGCCCGCGACACACCGTGCATGACGGCGTGTCGCGGGCTTTTCCGTGCCAAAGAAGGTCAGGAACGTTTCGGTATCACTGCCCGGCCAGCTCCTCCAGGACCGCCATCGCCGCGTTGTGGCCGCCGATCCCGCTCACCCCGCCGCCACGCCGGGCGCCGGCGCCGCAGAGGAGGATGCGCGGGTTGCCGGTGCCGACGCCCCAGCGTTCGGCCGCTGTGTTCCGGGGTGCGTCGTCTTCGAGGAACGGCCATTGCAGCGGGCCGTGGAAGATGTTGCCGCCGGGCATGTTGAGGGCGTGCTCCAGGTCCAGGGTGGTCTTGGTTTCGATGCACGGCCTGCCGTTGGCGTCCATGAGGATCAGCCCCTCGATCGGCTCGGCCAGCACCGAGTTCAGGGACGCGAGCACGGCCGCCTGGAGTTCCTGGCGGCGGGCGTCGTTGTTTTCCTCGGTGATCCAGCGGTCGGGAACGTGGAGGCCGAACACGGTGAGGGTCTGCGCCCCGGCCGCTACGAGTTCGGGCGAGAGGATGCTCGGGTCGGTCAGGGAGTGGCAGTAGATCTCGCAGGGCAACGGGTGCGGGATGGCGCCCTCGAGTGCCTCCTGGTAGGCCTGTTCGAGGCGTCCGTAGCCTTCGTTGATGTGGAAGGTCCCGCCGAACGCCGCCTGCGGTGCCACGGATTCGTCGTTGAGCCGGGGGAGTCGGGCGAGCAGCAGGTTGACCTTCACTTGGGCGCCTTCGGGACGGGCATTTTCGGGACGGGTAGCGTCGACGGCGGGCGACTGTCCGCCGTCGAGCAATCCCTTCAAGACCCACGGTGCAACGTTCGCCAGCACGTGCCCTCCCTCGGCGAGGTGTTCGGCGCCGTCCAGGCGGTAGCGGACGCCGCCGTCGGGCGATACCGAGGTGACTTCAGCGCCAGTGAGCAGCGTCGCTCCGGCGTCCCGGGCCGCCCGTTCCAGTTCGCGGGAGACCGCGCCCATGCCGCCGATGGGGATGTCCCAGTCGCCGGTCTCGTTCCCGACGACGTGGTAGAGGAAGCAGCGGTTGGCGTCCAGCGAGGGGTCGTCCAGGGAGGTGAAGGTACCGATCAGCGCGTCCGTGGCCACCACGCCGCGGACGACGTCGTCCGTGAAGCGCCGGGCGATGGCCTGGCCCAGCGGCTGTTCGATAAGTTCGTCCCAGAGGGCGTCGTCGTCGAGCAGCTTGCGGGCTTCGGAGCGGCTCGGCAGCGGTTCGCAGAACGTGGGGAACAACGCCCGCGCCAGGCGCCCGGTGGTGGCGCTGAAGTCGTGCAGGGCGTCGAAGTCGGCGTCGTTGCCTGCCACGCGCTGGAAGGATTCCCGGGTGGCCTCGGCGTCGGCGCCGTCGATCAGCAGGCCTGCGGCGGTGTTGCCGGGCACAGGGGTGTAGGAGGAATAGCGGCGGCGGGCCAGCTCGATGTCCAGGCCCAGCTCCTCGATGATCGGCTTCGGCATCAGGCTGACTAGGTATGAGTACCGGGACAGGCGGGCGTCCACACCGTCGAAGGCCGCGGCGGAAACCGCGGCGCCGCCCAGGTGGTCATCGCGTTCGAGCAGGAGCACGCTCTTGCCCGCCCGCGCCAAATAAGCCGCAGCCGTGAGGCCGTTGTGTCCGCCACCAACAATTACAACGTCGTAAGGGGTGTTCGTCATGGGCCCAAACGTAGGGGAAGGGTTCGGTTTCCTGATACATCTTCCAGCGATTCGTAAGGAACTCTTGCCCTTTCGCGAAGAAAAACGTGACGAGCATCACTGATTGGTGTCTGGAGGTGCATTGTTACTTTCGCTTGCGGTTTCCATGGCGACGGCAACCGGGGCGTTAGGGAAAACTGCTTCCAGCGTCTCGTTGTGTTTCTCACAGATCCAGGAGAACGGGTCGCAGCAGCCCGTCCCTTCGCGAGGAGTCCGCTTGCATTTGAGCACGTACCTTGGTCTGGCCAGCGCGTTCGTCGCGGTAGCGGGTCTGCTGTTGCATGCGCGCTCTGAGCGCCCGGAAATTTCATGCGCCGGTTCCAAACGAATCCATCCTTTGAGAGGCACGCCGTGGGTGTTGGTTCTTCACCCAATCTTCCTGTTCATTGGATTTGTCGCCTATCAGGATGGCGAAGAGCTCCTCTCCTCGGGTCCGGCTGGGCTGGCCGTGTGGGGCCTGCTTTGGCCGCTGGTGGTGGAGGCGGCATCGTGCGGCCATCCGTACAGGGTGGCCCGTCTGCTGAGGCACTACTTTGCCTATCAACATGTCCTGCCCTTTACCGCGGAGTACAAAGAATTCCGAAGGCAAATGCGCCCCTTGCGTTCCACCCATCGGAAGTTCGTTGCCCTCGTACTGCTCGTTGTCGCCGTGGGCAGCTTCTTGCCCGGCGCTTTCTCGGGGGCATAATGTCCACCATGGGCCGGACGGTTTCGACGTTGGGACTGCAAAACGTGGTCCGGTAGTGGTCTGTCCGTCAGTTTCCACGCTTTTGGCGCGTAGAGCCTCGCTCATTATCCGTGCAAGAGATTTTGATCGACGGGCGAAGGTTGCCGGACCTCTTTGACCTGGATCTTCCAAAGCCACCGGCGGAGGGAACGGCACTTAGAACCGATCAGCCCGGTCATGCTCTCGCACAGCTACGACGTCTCCTGGGCCTTGAGGACCCTGATTTCGACGTCGGCCGGGTGGCGTTGCTGGTATGTCCCGGTTGCCTGGAAGCGGCGTACGGCACCCTGAGTGTCGAAGTTCGCCGGACGGAAGACACCGTCATTTGGGCGGAAGCCGGGTGGCAGGACGAGGCCGGTGAAGGCAAAGACGTTAGGCCAGTGCGTGGTCCCAAAGGGCGACCTCCAATACATCGAACTGAAGAGCGGGAAGCTGTTCAACGCGCTGGAGTTGGAACGGATAGTCGGAGAACGGATGACTTACCTCCGGACCCGCGGTGCCCTGCGGCCTGCCCCGGGGTCGCCGACGAACGGCGGGCCCGACAATAACGACTTTTCGGAGGCTTTCCGACTCGCCCGAATGTACGACTTGCGCTAACCAGACTCATCGTGCGGAGAAGCTCCTGATCATGTCATGCATGAGTTTTTCGTATCCGGCCCGCTCGAACACGAACGTCCTGTCGACCTCCACCGGTTCAATGGGATTGCCGAAGATGTTGTCCCAAGCGAAGTCGGTCCAGACGACTGTCGTGTCGGTGAAAATGATGCGGGTGCTCAGGCCCACGCACCCTGGGTCTCCACACTGGCAGTACAGGAGCCACGTGCGCCCATTCCTGTCGGCCGGCAACGGGCCGCCGAGGAGTTGCCGCAACTGGTCCAAGGATTCTCTTGGGTGATCCCGATCAAGCAAGGGCATCCTGCGATCAGGATCGTCTGCTTCGTCCGGATCGATCAGCGACAACAACGGTGCGCCGTCAACGTAGAACTCATGGACGGGCATTTGGCGTGTGACTTCCTGCCGCGGGCGGAACCACCGGAACTTGGACTCGGTCCATTCCATATAGCCGTCAACAATTGCCAGAGTATTGATCGGCTCATTCATGGATTCGGAGGCTGGCATACGCCATTGTCCAACACTTCCGGCCACGTCCCGAAAGCACATGTCCCATTGACGCAGCGAAGGATGGACATATGCGCAACATGTCCATCCTTCGTGCCGGGCAGAAGACATGTCCTCCGGGTTCCGGCGAGTAGGGTGTAGCAGCTAGTGCGTCAGATCCTTGCCCTTCGTCTCCGGGATGGTGAACACGAAAGCGATGCCGACGGCCAGCAGCACCACTGCGTAGACGTTGAACAGGCTGCCTTGGCCGATGCTCGCCAGCCAGCTCTGCAGGTACGGGGCGGTGCCGCCGAATGCTGCGACGCAGATGGAATAGGGGACGCCGACGCCCACGGTGCGGATCTTGGTGGGGAACAGCTCCGCGTAGACGGCCGGCACGATCGCGGCGCTCGCGGCGATGAAGAAGAGCATCACGGACATGCCCACGGCCAGCTGCCACGGCGAGTCCTTCAGCAGCCAGGTCATCGGGAAGTGCAGCAGCGCGGCCCCGGCGGCGCCCGCAATGAGGACGGGCTTGCGGCCGATGCGGTCCGAGAGCCGTCCCCAGAACGGGAGTGCGGCGATGAACACGACGTTGCCCACCACGCTGGCCCACAGTGCGGCGCCGCGGTCCATCTTGAGGGTGGTGGATGCGTAGCTCGGGGCCACAACGCCCCAGACGTAGTAGATGACGGTCAGGCCCACGGTGAGCCCGATGACCTGCAGTGCCTGCTTGCGGTGCCGGAAGATCTGCGGCCAGATCGGCTCGTGCTTCTCCTTGACGGTCTCGGCCTCGAACGCCTCCGTCTCCTTCATCCGGGCCCGCATCACCAAGGCATAGACGCCCAGGATGCCGCCCAGGATGAACGGGATGCGCCAGCCCCAGGCGGCCATGTCCGTCTTGCTCAGCATCGCGGACAGGATGGCGCCCAGCAGTGTTCCGAGGAGGATGCCCACCGTGCCCGAGGTGTAGATGAGCGTTGCCCAGAAGCCGCGCTTTTCCTTGGGTGCCATTTCGGACAGGTACGTCTGCGACGACGGCAGCTCGCCGCCGTGCGCCAGGCCCTGGATGAGCCGGGCGAAAAGCAGCATGATCGAGGCGAAAACGCCCACCGACTCGAAGGTGGGGGCGACGCCGATCAGCAGGCTGCCGAAAGCGCCGAGGGCAACTGCGAAGGTCATGGAGGTCTTGCGGCCGATCCGGTCACCGATCCAGCCGAACACGAAGCCGCCGAAGGGCCGGGCCACGAAGCCGACGGCGAAGATCGCCAGGGTGGACAGGATGGCCGAGGTGGGATCGGCGCTGCTGAACAGGGCGCTCGCGATGAAGGGGGCGAACGTGGCGTAGATGGCCCAGTCGTACCATTCGACGGCGTTGCCGATGCCGGTGCCGACGAGCGTGCGCACGTGCGACTTGTGTTCCTGGACGGGGGTCTGGGTCCCTGTGGTGGTCATGTCAGGCTCCAAATGGGGGGAGGGTCAGTTGCGGTCGCCGGCAAGGGCGGCGATGCGGGACACGGCCAGTTCGGCGTAGAGTGCTGCGCCGTCGGCCAGCACGCCGTCGTCGAACGTGGCGTTGGGGGAGTGGTTGTAGGCGGCGGCGTGGGGGTCCGCCCCCTTCGGGACGGCGCTGAGCCCGATGAAGGTTCCGGGCACTTCGGCCATGACGCGGGAGAAATCCTCCGAGCCGCTGAGCGGGGTGGCCCAGCGGGTGTGGCGGGAATCGCCGAACATCTCCTGGATGGTCTTTTCGGCGGTGGTGGTTTCGTCTTCGTTGGTGACGCTGAGCGGGTACTCGCCGCGGTAGTCCACGTCCACATCGAGGCCGTGTGCGGCGGCGATGCCCTGGAGCAGGGCGGGAACGGCCTTCATCATGCGCTCGCGGGAGGCATCGGAGAAGGTCCGGATGGTGGCTTCGAAGCGGGCGGTTTCCGGAATGACGTTGCGCTTGGTCCCGGCCTGCAGCACCCCGACCGTCAGGACCACGGGATCGAACATGTTGAACTGCCGGGTGATCATCACCTGCAGCGCCGTGACCATCTCGGCGGCCGCCGTCACCGGGTCCTTGGCGGCGAACGGCGCGGAACCGTGCCCGCCGGCGCCGAGCACGGTGACGAACAGTCCGTCCGAGGCGCTCATGATCACCCCGGGCTTGGTGCAGAACTGGCCGTAGGGTTCCATCGCGGAGAAGACATGCATGCCGTAGGCGGCGTCAACGCGGCGGCCCGCGGCGTCCAGGACGCCTTCGCGGATCATGTGCCCTGCGCCGTCGAACCCTTCTTCGCCGGGCTGGAACATCAGCACCACGTCGCCGGCCAGTTGCTCCCGGCGTTCGGCAAGCAGGGTCGCGGCGCCGGCGAGCATGGCGGTGTGGAGGTCGTGGCCGCAGGCGTGCATGGCGCCGTCCACGGTGGAGGTGTAGTCCACGTTGCTGCGCTCCTGAACGGGCAGGGCGTCCATGTCCGCGCGCAGCAACACGGCCGGCTTCCTGGCGGAGTCGCTTGCCGCGCCGGGTGCGGTGCCCCGCAAAACCGCCGTGACCGACGTCGTGCTGTCACCCAGGGTGATCTCGTACGGCAGTCCGTCCAGGGCCTTGAGCACCTTCTCCTGGGTGCGCGGGAGATCGAGTCCGATCTCGGGCTCGCGGTGGAGTTCATGGCGGAAGCGGACAATGTCTTCCTGGAGTTCCCGGGCGTCTGCGGCGATGGTCATTAATGCGGGCTGCCTTTCCGAATGGTCGGTAAATCCTCTTCATGCCATTGTGGAGTGATGCCATTCACACCGGACCAAATGGCTGGAAAAATTCAAGAGTGCGATGATTTGCGCAGGATTCGTGCATCGAGGTGGGAGCGGCAATGGAACTGAGTGAGGAGGACCTCGGGCTCATCAACGCCTTGCAGATCGCGCCGCGGATCAGCTGGTCCGACGCCTCCGGGGTGCTCGGCGTCCACGCCACCACGCTCGCGGCGCGTTGGGAGCGGCTCCGCTCGGCCGGCGCGGCCTGGACCACCGCGCACCTGATCGGCGATCCGAAGCAGATGTGCCTGGCCCTGGTGGATATCGACTGCGACATGCGGCTCCGGGCGGACGTCACCGCAGCGTTGGCGGCGATTCCCGAGGTAGTGACGGTGGAGGAAGCCGCCAGCAACCGGGACCTCATCCTCACGGTCATCACCCCCACGCTGGCCGAGTTCACCGACGCCGTAGTGCCGCAGTTCAAGGAGATCGAGGGGCTGCAGAAATACCGCACCTCCCTCTGCACCCGCCTCCACACCGGCGGCCATGCGTGGCGGTTGAACATCCTGGACCGCTCGCAGCAGGCGGCCCTCAAGGCCTTCGCCGGTCCAGAGGCCGGCGTGGCCGGGATCCCCGCAGTTGGGGAACTGCCCCAGAGCCACCTGGACCTCATCCCCTTCCTGGCGCAGGACGGCCGGGCGACGGCGGCGGACATGGCCCGCGCCCTGGGCCGCGGCCCCGCCACCGTGCAGCGCCAGCTCAACCGGCTTCTGGCCAGCCGCGTCCTGTCCTTCCGTTGCGAGGTGGCGCAGAAATTCTCCGGCTATCCCGTGACGTGCCAATGGTTCGCCAACGTGCCGGCCGGGCAGCACGAGGCCGCGGCCGCCGAGCTGCGCGGTTTCCGGAACCTGCGGCTCAGCGCCTCCACCACCGGGCGCACCAACTTCGTGATCGTCATGTGGCTGCACTCCCTGTCGGATGTGATGAACGCCGAACTTGCCCTGCAGCAGCGCATCCCCGGCATCGAGCTGGTGGAAAGCGTAGTGGTCCTCAGCTCGGCCAAGCGGGTGGGCTGGATGCTGAACCCGGACACGACGGCGAGCGGCGCCGTCGTCGTTCCCGTTGCCGAACTGAACCCGACGGCGTAGCTGCCGCTGATCGCAGCTGTTTGTTTGGGCACGGAAGGCAACAAAATCGATCAGCTCAGCGGCTAAGCTAAGCCAATGACCGACGACGATCTTTCGGCCGGGATCCTGCGCCGCCCCTACCTCCTGGCCACAGTTGGTTCCTGCGCCCTGGTGTTCATGGTCGCCTTCGAAGCCATGGCGGTCACCACGATCATGCCGCGCGTGGGCCGCGAGCTCGACGGCCTGGAACTCTACGCCCTGGCCTTCGCGGCGCCGCTGGCCACCAGCGTGGTGGGGATGGTGGCGGCCGGGAACTGGGCCGATCGCCGCGGGCCGGCGGGGCCGCTCTACGCGTCGGTGGTGCTGTTCGCGGCCGGGCTGCTGATCGCGGGCACGGCCCTGTCCATGCCCGTGTTTGTCGCCGGCCGCTTTGTGCAGGGCCTGGGTGGCGGAGCCATGACGGTGGCCTTGTACGTGGTGATTGCCCGGGCCTATCCCGCCCGGCTGCACGCGAAGATGTTCGCCGCCTTCGCCGCGGTATGGGTGGTTCCGTCCATGGTGGGGCCGTTCGCCGCCGGCGTGGTGGCCGAGCTGGTCGGCTGGCACTGGGTTTTCCTGGGCGTGGTGGTGCTCGTGGTCCCGGCGCTGGCGATGACCGTCCCGGCGCTGCGGCAGATGCGCGGGCCGGCCGGGGGCGGCAGCACTTCAAGGGCGGTGCCTTGGAACTTCGGCCGGATCGGCTGGGCGGTGCTGGCCGGCGTCGCGGTCCTTGCCGTGAATCTCTCCGGGCAGGTGCCGGCGGCGGGCTGGCTGATCGCCGTCGCCGCCCTGCTCGCCGCGCTGTTCGCCGTCCGGCCGCTGGTGCCGCGCGGCACCCTGACTGCCGGGCGCGGGCTGCCGAGCGTGATCCTGCTGCGCGGGGTGGTTTCGGCGGCCTTCTTCGGCGCCGAGGTCTACATGCCGTACCTGCTGACCGAACGCTACGGATTCTCCCCGGCGTTCGCCGGCCTCGCGATCACCGGCTCCGCCCTGGCGTGGGCCACGTCCTCCGGGATCCAGGGCCGCTGGGGTGCACGCATCAGCAACGCGGTGGCCATCAAGGTGGGCACGTGGCTTGTGCTCGCCGTCCTGCTGCTGGAGCTTGCCGCCGTGCTGTTCGCCTGGCCGCCGCTGCCCGCCATCATCTGCTGGACCTTCGGCGGAGCCGGGATGGGCCTGATGTTCCCGCGGCTGAGCACCATGACCATCGGCCTTTCGGAGCCCGATGCCCAGGGCTTCAACAGCTCGGCCCTTTCCATCTCCGACTCGATCGGCAGCGCCTTGGCCCTCGCGATGGCGGGCATGATCTTCAACCTGCTCGCGGCCGGGTACGGCTTCGCCGGGGTGTTCGCGCTGACGGCGCTGATCGCCGCCGTCGGGCTGCTGGTCTCGCCCCGGGCCACCGCCGCCGTGGCAGGGAGCCGGCCCGCCGTCCTCGCCCCCAAGTGAGGCAGGCCAGGGCTCAGGGGCGCGTCGCCCGCAGCACCGTGTCGATGAGGGTCCTGCTTTCGCCGTCGGGACCGGTGACCGTCCGCTCCCGGGTCTCGAGGACATGGACGGTCCAGGTGCCGAGCACGCCGTCCAGGGCTTCTGCCAGTTCCTCGGGCGTGTAGAACATCTCCCGTGCCGAGTGCTGGCCGTGCGGGAAGTGGCCCACCAACAGCAGCGTGCCGCCGGGTGCCACGGCCCGGGCCGCCATCGCCGCCGACGCCCGCCAGTCCAGCAAGGGCGAATGCAGGTACTGCGAGGACACCAGCCCGTACCCCGCCCCGGGCCGCCACGTTGCCAGGTCCCGCCGCTCGAAGGTGATCCGTTCCTCCACACCCGAGTCGGCGGCGTGCCCGGCCGCCCGTTCCAGCGCGACGGCGGAGACGTCGACGGCGGTGACGCGCCAGCCGCGCTGTGCGAGCCAGATCGCGTCGGCGCCTTCGCCGCAGCCAAGATCCAGCGCCGTGTCCTGTGCCCTGTCCGGAACCAGGCTGCCCGCTTCCGCCACGAGCTGGGGGTTCGGCCGGCCGCTCCAGATCCGCGATTGCTCCCGGTACCTGTCGTCCCACAGCTCCTCCGCGCTCCCGGCCCCTTCCCCGAAGGTGCGGGCGCCGCCGTCGTGCTTTCCGCCGTCCAGATCTCCGCTGTGGTCCATGCCCGTGTCCTTTCGCTCTGCTCCCATCTTGCCCCGGCGGCAGGCCGCCGTCCCCGTAATCCGCTGGCGGTGGAATTTGCTCGGGACTCGCGGTGGAAATTCCCGCCGCCCGGCTCCTGTTAGAATGGTGGAACTTGATGTGCAGTGAAGGGCCCGCATGTTGCGGGCCTTCTTCATGTGAGAGGCACATCCTGCGTCGATGAACGCGTTCGGTCCCGGCCCCGGCTTCCCGCCCGGCGGTTGACCACTGACTTTTCCTCGGCGAACCCCTGGCCCAACCGGCGTCGGGGGCCGATGCCCGCAAGGGCGCCGCCAGAAAGACCCCACGAAACACATGACTACTTTTGCTGCCCTTGGCACGCCCAAAGCCATCGCTGAATCCCTCGCGGCCAACGGCATCGAAGAAGCTTTCCCCATCCAGGTGAAGACCCTCCCGGACACCCTCGCAGGCCGAGACGTGCTGGGCCGCGGCCGCACCGGTTCGGGCAAGACCATCGCGTTCGCCATCCCGCTGGTGGCCCGCCTGGCCGAGCGCGAGGCCGCGTACTTCCGCAAGCCCGGACGCCCCATGGGACTGGTCCTGGCGCCCACCCGCGAGCTGGCCACCCAGATCAACGCCACGGTGGAGCCGCTGGCCAAGGCCATGGGCCTGAACACCACGGTGATCTACGGCGGCATCTCCCAGGCCCGCCAGGAGAAGGCCCTCGGCGCCGGCGTGGACATCGTCATCGCCTGCCCGGGCCGCCTGGAAGACCTCATCCGCCAGCGCATCGTCACCCTCGAAGGCGTCGAGGTCACCGTGCTGGACGAGGCCGACCACATGGCAGACCTCGGCTTCCTCCCGGTGGTCCGCAAGCTCATGGACATGACCCCGTCCCAGGGCCAGCGCCTGCTCTTCTCGGCAACCCTGGACAACGGTGTGGACAAGCTGGTCCACCGTTTCCTGTCCAACCCGCTGACCCACTCGGTGGATGACCCGCAGGCCGCCGTGACCACCATGGAACACCACGTCCTGGTGGCAAATGACCAGACGGTCAAGAAGCAGCTGGTTGTCGAATTGGCTTCCGGAACCGGGCGCCGCGTGCTCTTCATGCGCACCAAGCACCATGCCCGCAAGCTGGCCAAGCAGCTCACCGACGTCGGCATCCCCGCCGTCGACCTGCACGGCAACCTTTCGCAGAACGCCCGCGACCGCAACCTTGCCGAATTCTCCAGCGGGGAGGTGCGCGTGCTGGTGGCCACCGACGTCGCCGCCCGCGGCGTGCACGTGGACGACGTCGAACTCGTCATCCACGTTGACCCGCCCACCGAGCACAAGGCCTACCTGCACCGCTCCGGCCGCACCGCCCGCGCCGGTTCCGAAGGCACCGTGGTGACGCTGACGCTTCCCGAGCAGCAGCAGGACGTCAAGAAGCTGATGAAGGCCGCCGGCGTGGAGGTTTCTTTCGAACGCGTCACCGCCAGCTCGCCCCTGGTGGCCGAACTGGTGGGCGAGGTCGCCGACAAGGTCGATCCGCGCACTCGTGCGGCCCTGCTGGCGGCCAAGGCCCAGCCGCAGGGCGGCGGCACCTCCACCGGCGCCAACGCCCAGCGCAAGCGGGCCCGGCGCTCCGGCCAGGCAGCTCCGACTGCGGGTGGCCGTGGCGGACGCGGCGGACGCGGCAAGGTTTCGGCTGAGCCCGTGCGCACGGACCTGAACCGTGCCGACCGCCGCGCCGCAGCCAGCGAGGACGTTGCCCGCAACTCGCGCGGCCGCGGCAACGGCTCCGGCCACCGCAACGACGTCCCGGCCGCCCAGGGCCAGGGCGGAGGCCGCAGCGGACGTCCGGCCACGGGCCAGCGCGCCGCCGGTTCCCGGCAGGCTGCCGCTCCGCGTTCGGCCTCGGCAACGTCCACGCGGGGTACAGGAAACTCCGGCAGCAAGGCCGTCTGGTCCTCCAACACCGGCGGCACATCGGGCGGCTCGTTCGGTGCGGGTTCCGGCAACTCCGGCCGTCCCGCCCGCAAGGGTCCGCGCCGGGCGTCGGCTCCGGCGTCGAACGAGCGCCGCGGGCGCTGATATCTCATCGATTGCCTAGATAACGTCGTTCTGAGCCCTCAAAACGACGCTATCTAAGCAAAGGATGGCTCCTTCCGCTTCTACCAGCGGCGTTCGCGCCACTCCTGCAATTGCGGCCGTTCCGCGCCGAGCGTGGTCGGCTTGCCATGGCCCGGGTGCACCACGGTGTCATCGGGGTAGGCGTTGAAAAGCCGCTCGGTCACATCGTCCAGCAGGGACGTGAAGCGGGCCGGGTCGTTCTGCGTGTTGCCCACGCCGCCCGGGAACAGCGAGTCGCCGCTGAAGATGTGCGCCGGGCCGTCCGGGTCCTGGTACACGTAGGCGATCGAGCCGGGGGTGTGGCCGCGCAGGTGCACCGCCGTGATGTCGAAGCCCTCGAAGTTCCCCACATCGCCGTGCTCCAGCGGCACGTCCACCGGCACGGGCAACGCCGCGGCGTCGTCCACCCCGGCCGACGTCTTCGCCCCCGTGGCCGCCACCAGCTCCGGCAGGGCGCGGACGTGGTCCCAGTGCTGGTGCGTGGTGGCGATCAGGGCCAGTTTCGGCGTGGCCGTGGTGTCCGCGGCCGACTCCGCCAGCATCGCCTGGATCGCCGGCAGGTCGTCCGCGGCGTCGATCAGCAACTGCGCCCCGCTCGCCTTGGCGGTGAGCAGGTACACGTTGTTGTCCATCGCGCTGACCGAGACGCGCCGGATGGTGATGTCGCGCAGTGAGTGAATGAGTGAGTCCATCCACCCACTCTACGGACGCTACTCGCGGCCCTGCGACACCCAGTTGGGATCTGCGGAACGTGACCCGACGACGGCGGAGGCCGCGCCGTCGAGCACCTCCAGTTGGGCGGCACCCAGCTTGAGGGACAGGGCGCCGAGGTTCTCGTCGATGCGCTGTGCGCGGCGGGTCCCGGGGATCGGGACCACCGGAAGCCCGAGGCGGCGGCCCTGCTCGAACAGCCAGGCGAGGGCTACCTGCGCAGGCGTGGCACCGAGCTCGGCAGCCACCGAGCGGACAGCGGCGACGACGGCCTGGTTGGCGTCCAAGGCACCCTCGGCAAAGCGCGGGATGCGGTGCCGGAAATCGCCGTCGCCGAGGTCGCTGGCACTGACCGTGCCGGTGAGGAAGCCGCGGCCCAGCGGGGAGTAGGGCACGAAGCCGGTGCCGAGTTCCTTCGCGGCTGGGACCACGTTGCGCTCAACGTCCCGGCTCCAGATGGACCACTCGCTCTGTACGGCGGCGATCGGGTGCACGGCACTGGCTTCCCGAAGCTCCTCGGCCGTGACCTCGGACAGGCCAAGGTGCCGGACCTTGCCTTCTGCCACCAGCGCCGCCATGGCCTCCACGGTTTCCACAATCGGAACGCGGAGGTCACGGCGGTGCAGGTAGTAGAGGTCGATCGTGTCCGTGCCGAGGCGGCGCAGGCTGTCCTCTGCGGCCTGCTTCACGTAGGCGGCGTCGCCGCGGACTTCGGTGTAGCCGGTGCGCACGTTGCCCAGGATGCCGAACTTCGTGGCCAGCTGGACCTCGTCCCGGCGTTCCTTCAGCAGCTGCGCGACGAGTTCCTCGTTGCCGCCCGCACCGTAGACGTCCGCGGTGTCGATGAAGGTGACGCCGGCGTCGACGGCGTGGTGCAGGGTTTGCAGGGACTCGGCGGGGTCGGCGTCGCCGTACACGGTGGTGAGGGCCATGCCGCCGAAGCCGAGGGGACTGACGGTGAGGCCGTCGCCGAGGTGGACGGTTGCGGGAATGGTGCCAGGGGTGTTCTCGGGTGCCATGGTTCTCCATCCTTCGGGATTGTCGCCTTCGTTGGCAAGAACCCGGGCTACTGCCGGAGTATTCCGAATAGCGTCAGGCCCTCTTGTTCGCGGATGCCTTGTCCCCGGAGGGCAATGCCTTCAAGCCGGCCGCGCAGCCCACGATTCCCGCGATGAAAAGTAGTTTCAGCGGGTTGGCGGGTTCGACACCGGTGACCATGGCCCACGCGACCGTCAGCGCTGCGCCGATCCCTACCCAGACGGCGTAGGCGGTGCCGAGGGGGATGCGTTTCACGGCCACGCCCAGGCCCACCATGCTCAGCGTTGCAGTCACGGCGAAAACGAGGGAGGGCAGCAGTTGGCTGAAGCCTTCGGACAGGCCCAGGGCCGTGGCCCACACCGCCTCGAGGACGGCGGAAGCCAGCAGTACGAGCCAGGAAAGCCGCTGCGACATGGTTACGCCACCACCTTCAGGCCGACGACGCACGCGCCGATCCCGGCCAGCAAGGCCAGCCGGGCCGCCGTCGGGCGTTCAACCTTGGTGACCATCGCGTAGGAGGCGGTGAGGACCACGCCGACGCCCACCCAGACGGCGTAGGCCGTGCCGGTGGGAATGTCCCGCATGGCGAACGCCAGGCCGCCGGTGCTGGCAATGACCGAGACAAGGAAAACCAGGGAGGGGACGGGGCGGCGGAAACCCTTGGAACGGTGCAGGGCTGCGGCCCAGACGGCTTCGAGTGCACCGGAAAGAATGAGGACGATCCACGACATGACGATTCCTTTGGCCAGTCTTGTCGCGTGCCGGGTACTGAACCGTCGTCCGGAGGCCCGGATACAGGGCCTTGCCTTCCAGAGTAGCAAACACCCGGACCGGCTCCCCGGCCCGCAGGATCCGCCCGGGAGCTACGCCGTCACGCGGTCGATCGACACCACGGCCACGAAGCCGCGTCCCAGCAGTTCCGGGCTGCGGAGGTCCGAACCGACCACGGCATCATAGCGGCCCAGCTCGACCGGTTCGGCGGCAGGAACGTCGGGGTCCTCCTCCGGGTCGGCCCCGGGAACCACGGACGCCTTGCCCTCGAGCAGGACGGCCAGCTGGCCCTCGAACACCGGGTGGGCACGCTTCTTGGACAGCTCAATGATGGAGGTGTAGCCCTTGAAGGCGCCGGCCCGGGCGATGATGTTGAGGTCCCGGATGTCGCCCGTGGGCAGCGCAGAACTGGTGTCGGCTTCGCCGGAAAAGCGGAAGGGCCGGTACTTCTCCACCGGGTGCTCCTCGCCGTCCACCGTCAGGAGCAGCAGCTCGCCGTCGATCACGGTGAGGACCCGCTCCATGCCCGGGAAAGCCGAGAAGGCGCCGGCCTTGGAGACGTCCGCGATGCTGACCCGCCAGTCCCAGGCGCCGTCCTGCGCGGAGGCTGCTTTCGGATGGCTGGCGAGTTCGCGGGTCACCCCGCCGCCGTTGCGCCAGGGTTCGGGCCGGATGTCGGAAAAGCGGATGATCTCCATGCGCTCCACATTACCCATGGACCCCGTTCGGAACCGCGCGGCGCGGCTTGCTAACGTCTTGGGTAGGAGATTCATCGGGAAACGGCTGGAGGCACGGGAGTGTTCGTCAAAGTGTGCGGCCTGAGCACGCCCGAATCAGTGCAGGCCGCCGTCGAAAGCGGCGCGGACGCGGTGGGTTTCGTGCTTACCAAGAGCCCGCGTGAGGTGTCGCCGGAGCAGGCCCGCGCATTGCTTGCCGGCGTCCCGGAGGGGATTGCCGCCGTCGGCGTCTTCCGTCACGAAAATGCCGCCGACGCCGTCGCCACCGCCCGCGCGGCCGGCCTGGAATGGGTCCAGCTGCATGGCAGCCGCACGCCGGCGGATGTCCGCACAGTGCACGACGCCGGGCTGCGGCTGATCCGCGCCGTCACCTTGGGTGCCACGCCGGAAGAGTTCGCCGATTGGGGCGAGGACCTGCTGCTGGTGGATGCGGCCGTTCCCGGCTCGGGCGAGGCCTGGGACTACGCGCTGATGCTGGACAAGGGCCTGGCCGGGCGGAAGTGGCTGCTGGCCGGCGGCCTGTCCCCGGAGAACGTGGCGTCCGCCGCCCAAACCGCCGCTGCCTGGGGCGTGGACGTCTCCTCCGGCGTCGAGTCGTCCCGCGGCGTGAAGGACCTGGCGAAGGTGCGGGCTTTCGTGAAGAACGCCAAGGGTTAGAGCCGAAGTCAGGTCTTCGCACCTGGGAGACGCGAAAAACCCGTAAACCTTGGCACCATGGTGAAATCGAACTCGATGTCTCCGCCGGTCATCCCGTCCATGACGGCGTCGCTCGGCTGCCCGTAGACGGTGAACTCCTTGACGGTGCAGTGCTCCATGACGCCCTGGATGTAGGGGTCGGAAAGTTCCCAGTGCTTCAGGATGGCTTCAGAGTTCCCGTAAAGCTGGAAACTGTGGGCGATCATCTGCTCTTCGTCGATGAATACCTGGACCATGTCCTGCGGGCCGTGCTGCCCGACAAATTCGATAGCGGATTGGATGGCCTGGCGGAAGCCGTCCAAGTGTCCTTCGGTGATCTGCATGGTGTTCTGAAACAGAATTGGCTCGTCACTCATGCCCCCACCCTAACCGGCGCTTCACGGTGTGGGCACCCAACTAACTCGCAGTTGTTGTCGTTATGACATGAAAATTCGGTGAGGCGGCGTGCACTATCCAGTCTGGTGCAGGGGTTCCAGGGTGACATGG
>NZ_QYLP01000076.1 GCF_003614925.1 Arthrobacter celericrescens | reverse complement strand
GGTACCTTCCGTGCGGAAGGTACCGGCCGCCGTCGTACTGGTGCTGTTTGAAGCGGAGGTCAGGCCTTGTGGGCCGGAGCCGTCATAGTGGTGACGTCCAGGGCCTTGTCCAGGTCTGCCTCGGAGACCTTGCCTTCGCCCTCGCCGACGAAGCCGAGCTTCTCGGTGGCCTGGCGGATGGTCAGGCCCTCCTTGACGGCGATCTTGGCGATCTTGGCGGCGTTTTCGTACCCGATGTACTTGTTCAGCGGGGTCACGATGGACGGGGAAGCCTCGGCGAGGAAGCGGGCGCGCTCCACGTTGGCGGTGATGCCGTCGATCATCTTGTCGGCCATGACGCGACTGGTGTTGGCCAGCAGGCGGATGGACTCGAGCAGGTTTGCGGCCATGACCGGGATCCCGACGTTGAGCTCGAAGGCGCCGTTGGTGCCGGACCAGGCGATGGCGGTGTCGTTGCCGATGACCTGGGCGCACACCATGATGGACGCTTCGCAAATGACCGGGTTGACCTTGCCCGGCATGATCGAGGAGCCCGGCTGCAGGTCCGGGATGGCAATTTCGCCCAGGCCCGTGTTGGGGCCGGAGCCCATCCAGCGCAGGTCGTTGTTGATCTTCATGAAGGAGATCGCGATGTTGCGCAGCTGGCTGGAACCTTCGATGAGGCCGTCGCGGTTGGCTTGGGCCTCGAAGTGGTCGCGGGCCTCGGTCAGCGGCAGGCCGGTGTCTGCTGCAAGGAGTTCGATCACGCGCTCCGGGAAGCCAGCCGGGGTGTTGATGCCGGTGCCGACGGCGGTGCCGCCGAGCGGGACTTCGGCGACGCGGGGGAGGGCGGCGTTGATGCGCTCGATTCCGTAGCGCACCTGTGCCGCGTAGCCGCCGAATTCCTGGCCGAGGGTGACCGGGGTGGCGTCCATGAGGTGGGTGCGGCCGGACTTGACGATGTCCTTGAACTCCGCGGCCTTGCGCTCCAGGGAAGCGGCCAGGTATTCGAGGGCCGGGTTGAGGTCGTTGATGAATGCCGAGGTGGCCGCGACGTGCACCGAGGTGGGGAAGACGTCGTTGGAGGACTGCGAGGCGTTCACGTGGTCGTTCGGGTGGACAACCTTGTCGCTGCCCTTGGCGGCCAGTGCACGGGTGGCGAGCTCCGCGATCACTTCGTTGGTGTTCATGTTCGAGGACGTGCCCGAACCGGTCTGGAAGACGTCGATCGGGAAGTCGCCGTCGTACTTCCCGGCGGCAACCTCATCGGCGGCGGCAGCGATAGCCTCGGCGAGCTCACCGTCGAGCACCCCCAGTTCGGCGTTGGCCAGTGCGGCAGCCTTCTTTACGCGGGCCAGCGCCTCGATGTGCGTGCGCTCGAGGGTCTTGCCGGAAATCGGGAAGTTCTCCACGGCGCGCTGCGTCTGGGCGCGGTACAGAGCGTTCACGGGAACGCGCACTTCACCCATGGTGTCGTGCTCGATGCGGAACTCAGCATTCGTTTCTTGAGTGGAAGTCATGGGGCTAGCTTATTGCGGGCAGCCGCCCCAGCCGAAACCCGAACGGAAGGCTACGGCGGCCCGTGACGGGCCGCCGTCGGGCGTTCCTAGAGCTGGCCGATTCCGGAAACCAGCGCCGCGCGGCCCTCGTCCAGCTTGTAGGAGAGGCCGATGACGGCCGTGCGGCCTTCCTCGATTGCGTCGGAGATCACACGCGAGCTGTCGGCCAGGCGGGCCGCCGTCTGCTTCACGTGCTCCACCACCATGTCGTTCACGTCGTGCTGCTCGTTGCGGATGGAGGTCAGCACCGAGGGGGTGATGCGTTCGACGAGGTCGCGGATGAAGCCGGCCGGCATCTCGCCGGTCTCCACGGCTGCCTTGGTGGCGTTCACCGCACCGCAGCTGTCATGGCCGAGGATCACGATGAGCGGGACGTGGAGCTGGGAGATGCTGTATTCGAGCGAGCCGAGCACGGCGTCGTCGATCACCTGGCCGGCGGTGCGCACCACGAAGGCGTCGCCGAGGCCGAGGTCGAAGATGATCTCAGCGGCGAGGCGGGAGTCCGAGCAGCCGAAAATTACCGCGAAGGGATGCTGGTCCTCCACCAGGGATGCACGGCGGGACGCGTCCTGGTTGGGGTGCTGGGAAACGCCTTCGACGAAGCGTTCGTTTCCTTCGCGCAGACGGCGCCAGGCAAGTGCAGGAGTCAGGTAGGTAGCCACGCCGCTACTTTACGGGGTGGCTGACGGGGCGGGTGAAACTGTGTCGGCGGACTTTACGACGGCGGCGGCCAGGGTGGACATCTCGTCGATGCTTGCCGGGCCGCTCAGGATGATCGTGGTGCCCTGGTATTCCAGCACCATGCTGCGGTTGCCCTTGCCGGCGTCGCGCAGTTCCCAGTCCCGGCCTCCTGCGTTCCGTTTTCCGGTCACCGGGGCGTTGTCCGTCTTCTGCAAGAGCCAGGTGGGGTTGGCTTTGCGGGTCTGGACCAGGCCGATGAACGACTCCTTGGGGGTCAGGAAGCCGATCTCCCAGGTGGGGACGCCGGAGCCCGTGCCCGACTCCCAGCGGGCGTAGTTCGGACGAAATGTGTCGCCCGCATCGGGGGCCACCGGTGTGAATCCCGCCACATCCTTGGCGTTCGCTGCGATCGCAGCGACGTTGATGTCGGGACGGTAGCCGTCGCTCTTCGGCGTCGGATTCATGAGCACGATCGGCAGGAACGCCAGGACGCACACCAGGAGCGCGATCACCATGCCGATCACCGAGGCGTTGGCCCGCTTGGCCGCTTTTGCCGCGATAACCGGCTTGACGGCGGGCTGGCCGGGATCCTGGGGGGCCGTTGCCTTCGCGTCGGATACAGACTCGGCAACAGGGGTGTCTTGCTTTTCGCTCACCCTTCAATAGTCCCTTATCCGTGCGCCGAATACACATCCGGGGCCGCGGGGGAATGCCCGTCCCGCGGCGTGGACACCACATGGCCGCTCCGTGGCCGCCAGACTATGATCGATGCGAGGGGAAACAACGAAGTCGCCAATGCGGCTGCTCGGATCCTATGAGTTTCGTCCCATGAGTTCGGTCCATGAATCGTCATCGAAGAAGAGGTTCACGTGTCTTCAGCAGCAATGTCCCAGCAGTATTCCACGATTTCCCCGGCCCTTGCCGTCGGGAGCGATGAGCCGGACCGCAACCTCGCACTGGAACTCGTAAGGGTCACCGAAGCCGCCGCCATCGCCGGTGGCCACTGGGTGGGCTTCGGCGACAAGAACAAGGCTGACGGTGCCGCAGTGGACGCCATGCGTTCCTTCCTTCACTCCGTCCATTTCAACGGCGTCGTGGTCATCGGTGAAGGCGAAAAGGACGAAGCCCCGATGCTCTTCAACGGTGAGCGCGTAGGCGACGGCACGGGTCCGGAGTGTGACGTCGCCGTCGACCCCATCGACGGAACCCGCCTGACCGCACTGGGCATCAACAACGCCCTCGCCGTGCTTGCCGTCGCCGAGCGCGGCTCCATGTTCGACCCCTCCGCCGTGTTCTACATGGAGAAGCTGGTCACCGGCCCCGAAGCGGCCGACATGGTTGACCTGCGCCTGCCGGTCAAGCAGAACCTGCACCTCATCGCCAAGGCCAAGGGCGTGAAGGTCAACCAGCTCAACGTCATGATCCTGGACCGCGACCGCCACCGTCCGCTGGTCGAGGAAATCCGCGAAGCCGGCGCACGCACCAAGTTCATCATGGACGGCGACGTCGCCGGTGCCATCGCCGCCGCCCGTGCCGGAACCGGCGTCGACGCCCTCATGGGCATCGGCGGCACCCCGGAAGGCATCGTCGCCGCGTGCGCGATCAAGTCCCTCGGCGGTGTGATCCAGGGCCGCCTGTGGCCCACCAGCGACGAAGAGAAGCAGAAGGCCATCGACGCCGGCCACGACCTCGAGCGCGTGCTGTCCACCAACGACCTCGTCACCAGCGACAACTGCTACTTCGCCGCCACCGGCATCACCGACGGAGACCTGCTCCGCGGCGTCCGCTACCAGAAGGACCGCGTGGTCACCCAGTCGATCGTGATGCGCTCCAAGTCCGGCACCGTTCGCTTCGTCGACGCCGAGCACCACGCCAGCAAGTGGGAAGGCTACGCCCGCAAGAGCTAAGGCTCCCCGCTCTTCCTTGAGCGCGAACGTACAGTTGAGGCCCCGAATTCTTCGGATTCGGGGCCTCAACTGTACGTTCGCGCGGGGATGGCGCCACGGCCTGTGGATAACCGCCTGCTGCGCTCCTTGGTGGGCCACACTGAGGCATGCCACGAAAGCCCCTGCCCGATGGATTGCAGACTGGATCGTTCACTTCGACCTTCGCGAACGAGCTCGGAGTCAGCCGGAAACGTCTCCGCCAGCCCGATGTCTTCATCCCGTCGCGTGGAATACGGGTGCCCTTGTACGGCGCTTCCGAGCCTTCCGCCAACCTTCGTGCCTACACCGGCCTGGACGCTTCGTCAGTGGTGACGCACCATTCTGCTGCGCGTGTCTGGGAGGGCAGTTTGCCGGCGTGGGCGCAGACCGACTGGCGGATTCATGTGGCAAGAGGCCGCGACGAGGGCAAGCCCCGGCGTCGCAATGTAGTCGGTCACCGGTTGACTTTCGTTCCGGGGGAGGTAGTGATGCGCGACGGCGTCCGGGTCACCTCGCCGGCCCGCACCTGGCTTGATCTTGCGGCGCTGCTGGACGTCGACGAACTGATAGCGCTGGGCGACTCCTTGGTTGTGGCTCACAGCGCTGAGTTTCCCCGGCCAAAAGTTGCTACTGCAACCATTGAGGAACTGCGTGGAGTGGTGGCAGCTCATCCCGGCATGAGGGGCATGAAGACTGCCAGACTGGCGCTTCCTGAAATCAGGGTTGGCGCTGATTCGGCGCAGGAGACCAGGATGCGCTTGGTTCTTTCCAGGTCCCGCCTCGGAGAACCCGTCTTGAACCACGTCATCAGGAATGAGTGGGGCCAGCCCGCGGTGTGGCCGGACGCGGCATACCCTGAGGAACGGATTGCCCTTCAGTATGACGGGGAGCATCACGGTGATCCTGAACAGTACCGCAGGGACATCAAACGGCAGGCAACCACCGAACGTTTGGGCTGGCGCGAGATCCGCGTTGGCAAGGATGACATTGAAGGTGAACGGCCGTTCCTGCTGGAGAAAGTCCGCGCGGCACTGGGAACACGCCTGCGCGAACGTACAGTTGAGGCCCCGAAAACGCCGTTTTCCGGGCCTCAACTGTACGTTCGCGCCACGGGGACTCGGGATTAGCGCAGCTTGTTCCGGATCTTGCGGGCCAGCTGGTAGGCGCCGTAGCGGAGCTTGTTCACCGGCAGGTCCCACGTTCCCGGGTAGGCCACCTCACGGCCGCCGAAGGACTTCTTGAACGCTGTGAACCCTGCCCATTTGTGGTCGGGCTCGTCTTCGGGTGCCACGCCCCATAGGTCCACGTGCTTCAGTCCGCGTTCCTTCGCATCGGCCATGAGGGTGACCAGCAGGGGAATGCCGGCGCTGAGCTTGCGGTGGGTATCGTCCAGCGCGGCATGCGCGTAGGTGCGGGTATCGGCCGAGTCATAGGCGAATGCGGCCGCGATCGGCGTGCCCTCGAGTTCGGCGATGAACAGGGTTCCCGCCCCCGCCGGCAGCAGGGACCGGGCCACCGTGCCGAGGTAGTCGTCGCTTTGCGGTTTGAAGCCGTTGCGGGCGGCGGTCATGTGCAGGAAGTCCAGCAGGACGGAGATCTCGGCCGGATCCTGCGAAGAGCGGAATGTGACGCCCTTCTTGTGGATGTTCCGGTACAGGTTGCGGTTGGTCGGCTTCATGCCGGCCAGGACGTCCTTGAAATCGCCGTCGAGGTCGACAATCCAGCTCAGCTCCGGCTGCTGGTTCGCCGGTGCCGGCTGCATGCCGCGGGCCCGCAGCAGTGCCGGTGCCGCTTCCGCTCCGAACCCCGCGCTCACCGGCTCCAGCCGCACGAAGACGGCGCCGGTGCGGCGGGCGATGCCGCGCAAGGCGGCCAGGGCGGCGTCGAACGCTTCAACAGACTCGGCCACCGGCCCGTACGGTGCGTAGAGCACCTTGCCCGCGGGGTTCTTCTCCTCCACAGCGAGGAAACGCCACCCCGGGCCGGACTCTTCGTGGACGGTCCGGCCGAGGGCACGCTGGACGTCGGCCCATGCAGGGCTCTGCAGGAAAAACTCCATGGTCAGCTTTCCAGGCTCGTGGTGATGGCGAACGCGACGCTGCTCGCCGAAGCGCCGGACACCGCGTGCACCATGACGGGGTTCTCCGCCGCCGGCACGAAGGCGCTGCCGCCACGCTCCAGCCGCAGTTCGCTCTTGGGGGAGTCCAGCAGCATGGCACCTGCAACCACCACGACGACGGCGGGCCCGGACTGCGCGAGCGGCACCGGTTCCGCGCCGGGAGCCAGCTCGATGCGCTGGAGCTGGAATTCACGGAACGGCGGCGCATAGAGTTCCTGGCCGAACTCGGACGTGGCTGCCTCCACCCGCGGGACGCCGATCGGTGCGAAATCCACCGTCTTCATGAGCTCCGGAATGTCGATGTGCTTGGGCGTGAGTCCGCCGCGCAGCACGTTGTCCGAGCTCGCCATGACCTCCACGCCCAGGCCCTTGATATAGGCGTGGATGTTGCCGGCCGGCAGGTACATCGCCTCGCCGGGGGCCAGCGACACAAGGTTCAGCATCAGGGAAATCAGCACACCGGGGTCGCCGGGGAACTCCTTGCCGATGCCGAGCATGGCCGTGAGCGTGGTGGCGTGCGGGTCCAGGGATCCGGCGGCACCGAAGTCGGCGGCATCGACGGCGGCACCTGCTGCGGCCACCGCCTCGGCCACGGCGTCACCGCCGGAGATGAGGGCGCTGAAGGCACCCCTCAGCGCTTCGGACTCATCCGGCCCGGAGAGCTCGGCGATCACGTTCCGGAGCACGGACGTGTCGGCACCGGTGGCCTCCACCAGTTCGGCCAGGTGCTCGAAGATGGCCCGGGACTCGGCTGCCGGACGGAATCCGCACAGTGCCCGGAACGGCGTGAGGGCGAAGATCATCTCGGGCTTGTGGTTGTCGTCGCGGTAATTGCGTTCGGCCGCGTCCTGGGCGACGCCGGCTGCGTTCTCGCGCGCGAACCCCTCGCGGGACTGCTCCAGGCTGGGATGGACCTGCAGGGAGAGCGGCTTGTCCGCGGCCAGCAGCTTGCCGAGGAACGGCAGCCGCGGCCCGAACTCCGCCACGCTGGCCGCGCCCAGGAAATGCTCAGGGTCCTCGGCGATCAGGGCGTCCAGCGGAAGCGGTGAGGCCCCGGGACGGCTGGCGATCGACGGCGAGCCGGGATGCGCGCCGATCCACAACTCCGCCTCCGGACCGCCCGAGGCGGTGGTGCCCAACAGGGCGGAGATCGCCGTCGTCGACCCCCAGGCGTAGGGGCGCAGCACGTTCTCAAGCTGGTACACGGGCAGGAATCCTTGTCGCTGAAGGGGTTAACGCTGAAACGAAGAGACTACAGGGGGCGGCACTGGCCGTTGTTCGCCAGCAGCAGTTCAAGCGTCGCATAGTCCTGGATGTCGTAGAGCGAGTTCAGGTAGGCGGCCGTGATCGGCTGGCCGTCCGGGCGGGTGGTCACGGGCGTGAAGTCGTCCGTTGTCTCCGCGGTGGCCTGGGCGGGCGCCGCCTGGGCCGAAGCCGCCTGGGCGGGCGCCTGCGCAGGGCCGCCGCCGGCCTGCGGGCCGCTCCCGGGGACCGACGGCCCGACGCCGGCCAGGGAGTCCTCCTGCACCGCACCGGCCTTGGGGCTCGGCTTTGTCTCAAGCAGCTTCTGCACGCGCTCATGGATGACGTTGAAGTCCGGCACGGTGGAGAACCCGGCATCGAAGTCCGGCGGGCCGATGGTCAGGCGGGTGACCGGCTGGCTCTTGGACTTGATGGCCAGGTCCACGAAGCTGCCCAGCTGGGCGGAGGAGATGTTGGATTCCACCACCTTGGTGCCGGCGTCGGCGATGGCTTCGAACTTGGACAGCAGCGTGGCCGGATCCAGCTGCTTGAGCATGGCCTGCTGGACGCACTGCTGGCGGGAAATCCGGGCGAAGTCGTCCACGTTCTCCCGGGAGCGGCTGTACCACTGGGCCTGGAAGCCGTTGAGCTTCTGTTCGCCGGCGGGGATCCAGCCGTCGGGCTTGACGTGCCGGCTGTCGCTGCCCGGGAGCATGCCGCCGCTGATGGGTACCCAGCCGCCGGCCTTGATCCGGATACCGCCCATGGCGTCGATCAGCTTGGAGAAGCCGTCCATGTCCACCACCACGTAGGCCTGGATGGTGATGCCGAGGCTTCCGGACACCGCTTCCATGGTGGCCTGTGCACCGGGATCGGCCACGCCAGGGTAGAGATCGGTGTACTCGTTGGTCACCTCGGTGTTGATGGCGTTGATGAGGCATTCGTTGCCGCAGTTGTAGCCGTCGGGATAGATCCGGCGCATCGGGGAGTCCTCGCTGAACTGGGCGTTCTGGAGGTTGCGCGGTACCGAGATGATGGCGCTTTGCCCGGTGTCGGCGTCGACGCTCATCACCGAGAGGCTGTCCGGGCGCCGGCCGGTGCGGCCGTCGCCGGCATCGCCGCCCATCATGAGGAAGTTGTAGCGCCCGTCCACGGGTTCCAAGGCCGGGCCGTTGGCGAAGATGCTGCCGATGGCGTTGCGGCCCACGTTCAGCACGTACGCCAGGTAGCTGAGGGATCCGCTGCCGATCACCAGGGCGAGCACCAGCGCGACGGCGACAATCGGCCGCATGCCGGGGGCCAGCAGCACCGGCCGGATGATCCGGAAGGTGTTCACGAAGAGCAGGGCCCAGCCGGCGGCGAGGGCGAGCAGGAGCACGATCAGCACCAGGGACGCCACCGGGTGCGTGACCAGGACCAGCAGCAGGGAGCGGTTGAACAGGGCCAACGCCAGCGTCAGCAGCGCCAGGGCCCAGACCGTGAAAGTCACCCGGAGGGCTATCCTCCCCAGCTTGCGGTCACCGGCCACCAGTTGCGCGCTGCCTGGCAGGAGCAGCGTCATCAGGAGCAGGACGAAGGCGCGCTTGGTCCGCACGGGCGCACTCGCGGAGGCCGGAAACCGGACCGGGTCGGTGAGTGCGGCTGTGTTGTGGTGTTCCTTGGGGCTGGACTGGTTGCTCGTCTGGCTCCTTGTCATCGGCGCGGCCTCCCTTAGCGGCTGCTCCGGGCGGAGACGTTGTCCTGGGAGAAGACTTCTGCCACCTTGTCGCGCAGCTTGGCGCCCTTGGCCGAGGCCACGTTGTTCAGTTCCTGCGCGAACTCGAGCAGCTCACCCTGCAGGCGCGCGGCGAGGTCGTCGCTGCCGGACGCCAGCATGCGCACGGCGAGCAGGCCGGCGTTGCGTGCGCCGCCGATCGAGACCGTGGCCACCGGGACGCCGGCGGGCATCTGCACGATGGACAGCAGCGAGTCCATGCCGTCCAGGGTCTTCAGCGGCACGGGCACGCCGATGACCGGCAGGGGAGTGACGGAGGCGAGCATGCCCGGCAGGTGTGCGGCGCCGCCGGCGCCAGCGATGATGACGCGGATGCCGCGCTCATGGGCTGTCTGCCCGTAGCGGATCATTTCGGTGGGCATCCGGTGCGCGGAGACGACGTCGGCCTCGAAGGGGATGCCGAATTCGGCGAGGGCGTCGGCGGCGGCTTCCATGACGGGCCAGTCGGAGTCCGAGCCCATCACGAGGCCTACGATCGGGGCGGCGTTCTGTGCACTCATGCGGTCTCCTCGGGGAATTCTGCCGGCACGCGGCCGTCGCGGATGATGCCGGCCACCACGGTGGCGCGGCGGCGGAGGTTGTCGATCTCGAAGACGGAATCGCCCACGAGGTTGACGTGGCCGATCTTGCGCCCGGCCCGGACGGACTTGCCATAGCAATGCACCTTCGCGGCAGGCTCGTAGGCCAGTGCCTGCGGGTAGGCGCTGAACAGGTCCTCGTTGTCCCCGCCCAGGAAGTTCTTCATCACGGCAACCGAACCGAGCACGTCGGTGGCGCCCAGCGGAAGGTCCAGGACGGCCCGCAGGTGCTGTTCGAACTGGCTCGTGACGGATCCGTCCTGGGTCCAGTGGCCCGTGTTGTGCGGGCGCATGGCCAGCTCGTTGATCAGGAAGCCGACGCCGACTCCCGGAGTTTCGAAGAGTTCCGCGGCCATCACGCCGGTGACGCCGAGTTCTTCGGCGATCCGCAGCGCGGCCTCCTCCGCGGCGGCGGCGACCTCCACGGGGATGTCCTGCGCGGGCGCGATGACCTCGTCGCAGACGCCGTCCACCTGGATGGTGTGGGCCACCGGCCAGGCACGGGATTCGCCGCCGGGGGTCCTGGCCACCAGGGCCGACAGTTCGCGGCTGAAGTCGACCTTCGCTTCGGCCAGCAGCGGGCTCATGGCCTCGAACCAGCCGGCCGTCTCCTCGGCCTCGGCGGGCGAGTGCACGATCCGCACGCCCTTGCCGTCGTACCCGCCGCGCGGGGTCTTCAGGACCACGGGCCAGCCGGTTTCCGTGCCGAAGTCCACCAGTTCGGCGATGGTGCGCACCGCCGCCCAGGCCGGGTTGGGCAGGCCGAGGCGGTCGATGGCCGCGCGCATCACCAGCTTGTCCTGGGCGTGGACCAGGGCGTCCGGGCCCGGCTGGACATTGACGCCGGCGTCGATGAGCGCCCGCAGGTGGTCGGTGGGGACGTGCTCGTGGTCGAAGGTCATCACGTCCAGGCCCTTGGCGAACTCAAGGAGTGCATCCAGGTCCTTGTAGTCGCCCACCGGTGCCGTGGCTACCGCGCGTGCCGCGGAGACGTCCTCGCCTTCGGCGAGAACACGGAGCTCGAAACCGAGGGCAGTTGCTGCCGGGGCCATCATTCGTGCGAGCTGGCCGCCGCCAACAACGCCAATAACAGGAAAAGTCACAGGGTTCAGCCTACCGAACAGCAGGGCAGATGCGGGATTCCGTGCCGCCCGGGGAACCCTTTCGGGGGCGCGAAAGGGGCCGGAAAGCGCGCGGAAAGCGGCGGCAAAGCGGCGGGCGGCAGCATTCCCTGCAGTCGGCGCCAAGGAAACGGCGCTAAAATGGTGGTTCGGCCCGTCGGCCCCAGTTCACCAGGCCTTGGAGGGTCATGATCACCACACTTGCAGATCGCATTCGCGGCTTTGCCTCGCTCTTTTGGCGCGAGGTGGCCAAGTTCGGCGCTGTCGGCGGTGTGGCGTTCGTCATTGACAACGGGCTCACGTACTACCTGATGCACGGCCCGATGTCCGACAGTCCGTCCAAGGCCCGTTTCGTCGGAGCAGTCCTGGCCACCATCTTCTCCTGGGTTGCCAACCGTTTCTGGACCTTCCGCCACCGGCGGCAGGACAATGTGCTGCGGGAATTCGTGATGTTCGCCATTATCAACGGCATCGGCATCGGTATTTCCACCGGGTTCACCTTCATTGCGAACTATTGGCTGCACATCACCGACAAGAACCTGCTGTTTGCCGCGGGCGTCTTCGGCATCCTTGTGGCCACCGTGGTCCGTTTCTTCGCCTACCGCTTCCTGGTGTTCAACCAGGAACTCGATGAAGAGCCGGAGTTCTCCCACGACCACGAGCTCATCGAACTCCACCACAAGGCATCCAAGGCCCTGGCGGCCCAGCGCGAAGCGGACATTTCCATTGCCGGTCAATCCGAGGTCAACAGCTCCGGAGCTGGCCAGGCCGGCGACCCGGAATCCATCAAGCGCCGCTGACGCGCTCGTTCTGCAGGAGGTGCTCGGTCACCTCGACATCGGGGTGGACCAGCACGATCGAGCCGCCCCGGTCCCAGCAGCCCAGCGCCTCGGCCAATGCGGCATCCAGCCCGTCGCCGGCGCGCACCAGGATGCGGGAGCCTTCGTCGTGTGCCCCTTCGCCGGCGGCCGGCCCCGCCGTGGCGAACCCTGTCAGCAATTCCCCGTGGCTGAACCCGCGGCCGGGAAGGCGCAGCGCCGACAAGCCCGGCTCCGCTTCCGAATACGGCATGAACACATCGCCGTGGGAGCGCACCTCCGCCGCGTAGTCCAGGACGCCGGGCGGCAGCGCCCCCGGCCAGCGCATGGCCAGCGCTGCCAGCGGGACGGCGACGACGGCGTCAAAACCGGCGGTGGCTCCGTCGCCTGCGTCTTCGGACCCGTTGTCCCCGGGACTGGAGGTGGCGAGCAGGTCCGCCGGGCCGCCGTCGAGCACCAGTTCCATGCCCAGCTGCCAGGCAGCCAGCGCCCACACGAGGGACTTCCAGTGCGCCGGCAGTTCCAGGCGCAGCGAAATCCCCGGACCGGCGTCGAGCTCGTCCTGGAGGAGGTTGGCAGTCTTCGCCACCCAGTTGTCCAGCACACGGCCGGACAGTTCGATCCGTTCGGAATCGGGGCCGTACCAGGTGAGGCGGGGCGAAGTGGCGTGGCCGGAGCGGAGCGCAGTCATCAGGTTCATTGCCGGGATGCTCATGGCTAAATCTTCCCACGCGCCCGGCCGGGGCGCGCGGGAAGATGACGGGCGCGCGGTGCTGTGATTTGCGCCACGCACCCGCAGTAAATTGGTGTGCGGAGAATTCCGCCATCCGCGGAAATTCAGCGAAAGTTCAGGCTAAGTGGAATTTCGCTTCCGCTTTCCCGTCGTCGCGCGGATCGTGGCGGAAAATTCCCGGGCGTGGCGCGGCGTACCAAGGCGGCATGTGGTGATTATTATCCCGGCGCGGCTTGACGCCCCGGTAGTTACACGCGTGTAATTAGTAATCAATCGCCGCTGCGCAGTTATTGCGTACACAACCGAGTACCTGACCATTCAAGCAGCGGCTGCAACATCAGGAGGGACGCCATGGGGCAAGCGTTGAGAATCCAGGAAGATGCAGCCGTCGCAGAAATTGCGTCGGTGAAGTACCGCTCGAGGGAAGTCCCGGGCGATTGGTATGTGGATCCTGCTGATCCTGCTGCGGCAGAACGGTACCACGAGGCGACACGGGAATCGCTCGAGGACCAGGCAACGGCCCTGCTGGCCGAACACGAAGCACACGAAAACGAGGCCCTGCTCGGCGAGGACGATTCCGCCGACGGCCTCGACGACCCGCCCATGGATTTCCACCGCCCGGCCGGCGCACCCGCCCAGCCTGTGTGGATCGGACTCCCGGGCCTCGACGACTTCGACGACGAGGGCGAACTGGGGTGGCAGGGCGACGCGCTCTGCGCCCAGACCGACCCTGAGGCGTTCTTCCCCGAAAAAGGCGGGTCGACCCGCGACGCGAAGAAGGTCTGCGGAGCGTGCAACGTCCGCGCCCAGTGCCTGGAGTATGCGCTGGCCAACGATGAACGGTTCGGCATCTGGGGCGGTCTCTCCGAGCGGGAGCGCCGGCGGTTGAGGAAGCGAGCAGTCTGATTCTCGAAGCAGTACACGTTACTGCCGTTGTGGTCTCCCATAACGGTGCTAGCTATCTCCCCAGGACCTTGGCGGCTCTGTTGGACCAGACGCGTCCGGCAGATGCCGCCATCGGTGTTGATACAGGCTCGCACGACAACTCGGCAACATTGCTGGAGCAGGCACTGGGCAACGCCAACGTCACCTCCTCAAGCCATCCGAAGTCCGGCTTCGGCGGTGCCGTCAAGGAGGGCCTTGCGTCCCTGGCGCCGGCGAAGGGAACCGGCTCCGAATGGATCTGGCTCCTGCACGACGACGCCGCCCCGGCACCGAACGCACTCGCCGAACTGCTGCACGCCGTCGAACGCGCACCATCCGTCACGGTGGCCGGCTGCAAGCAACTGGACTGGGACGCCGAGCGGCGCCTGATCGACGCCGGCCTGTCCACCAGCCGTTGGGCCGAGCGGCTGACCCTCATCGACGCCGACGAACTTGACCAGGGCCAGTACGACGGCCGCACGGATACCCTCGCGGTGAACTCCGCCGGAATGCTCGTCCGCCGGGACGTGTGGGAACAGCTGCAGGGCTTCGACCCTGCCCTGCCCGGCGTCGGCGACGACGTGGACCTCTGCTGGCGCAACTGGCTGGCCGGGAACCGCGTGGTGGTGGTGCCCACGGCCCGGATGTTCCACGTGGACGGGCGCCCGGAAGGCCTTGCCTCTCCGGCGGCCGCCCGGAAGGCGCAGATCCACCTCCGGCTCAAACACTGCCCGGGGTGGGCCGTGCCGGTGCACGCGGCCGGGGCGCTGCTCGGCAGCGTCCTTCGTTTTGTCCTGAGCATCCTGGTCAAGGAGCCGGGCCGTGGCCTGTCCCAGCTGGGCGCCACGGTGGCCGCCCTGGCCCGGCCCGCAGCGCTGTTCCGGGGCCGGCAGGCCGCCGCGCAGACCCGCAAGGTCCGCCGCTCCGTGATCCGCGGCCTGCAAACCTCCCGCCGGGAAGTCTGGGCGCACCGGCGCTCCCTGGTCGAAGCCGTGGGCGTCGACGAGGACGAAGACTTCCAGCCCGAGCGGCTGTCCTCCTCCCTGATGAACAGCGAGCCCACCGGCGACGCCGGCGACGACTTCGCCGCCCTCGCCACCAAGGACCGCGGCTGGATCGGCACCGGTGCCGTCACCGCCGCGTTCCTCGCCCTCGCGGCATCCGTGGCGGGACTCCTGGGCGTATTCGGCGCGTCCAAGGTCACCGGCGGCGGACTCCTTCCGCTCTCCGCGGATCCTGCCACGATCTGGCGCACTGCTTCCAGCTGGTGGATCAGCCTCGGCGCCGGACTGCCGGGCCGCGGCGATCCCTTCGACTACGTGCTCTGGCTGCTGTCCGTGATCGGCGGCGGGGACGGAAACGCGGCAATGTCCTGGCTGCTGCTGCTGGCCATGCCGCTTTCGGCGGTCGGCGCCTGGTTTGCCGCCGGCGCTTTGACCGGCCTGCGCCGTTTCCGCTTCATCGCAGCCCTGCTCTGGGCCGCTGCCCCGGCGCTGCAGGTGGCCGTGAACCAGGGACGCGCAGGGGCGCTCCTTGCCCACGTCATGATGCCCCTGCTGGTCCTGGCCCTGCTCCGGGCCACCGGCTCCGCCCGGGGCCGCGCTGCGGCGCCCGGCAAGCACAGCCAGGCTGCGGCAGCAACGGGCAAGAGCACCTCGGCCCTGCCGGTAAAGGCGCTCCCCGCGAAGCCCGGCAGCAACGGCACGCCCTCCTGGACTGCCGCGGCCGCCGCGGGCCTGGTGCTCGCCGTCGTGACCGCCTCGGCGCCGTCCTTGTTCCTGCCGTTTGCCCTGTTGATCGTCTTCTGTGGGATCTTCCTGGGCCGCCGCGGACGGACCGTCTGGTGGGCGCTGCTGCCCGCCGCCATGTTGTTCCTGCCGTTCGCCATCTCCGTGTTGGACCGCCCGCGCGCCCTGCTGGCGGACCCCGGTGTGCCGCTGGGGTCGGACGCAGCACCGCTGTGGCAGCAGCTGCTGGGCCAGCCACTGGAGTTCGCGCCCGACGGCGGTCTGGCGAACCTTCCGCTGTTCGGTCCCTCCGGCGTGCCGTGGGCCCTGCTGCTCGCCTTGCTGGTCGGAGCGCCGCTGCTGATCCTGGCCGTCGCGGCGCTTTTCGTCCCGGGCCGCCGGACCCGGGTGACCCGCATGCTGTGGCTTGCTGCGATCCTCATGCTGGCGTGGTCCTGGGCCTCCGCCCACGTTGCCACGGCACTCACGGGCAACACCCTGGTCACCCCTTTCAGCGGCCCGGCCGTCTCGGCCGCGGAATGCGCACTGCTTGGCGCGGCCATGATCGGCGCGGACAACTTGCTCCGCTACGCCGGCCGTTCGCGCCGCCGGACAGAGGGAAACCCGCGTGCCGCAGTGCTTCCCTGGTTCTCAGGCCTGACGACGGCGCTGCTGGTGGCCGGTCCGCTGGCCGGGATGACGGTGTGGGCCACGCAGAACGCGTTGCCTGATTCGGACTCCGGGTATTCCCGTGACGCACTCGGCACCGCGCCCTTGGTGCATCCCGCGGCCGCCCGCACGCTGCCGGCCACCGCCGTCGACCACGGCCAGGGCCCCGAGCAAAGCAACACGCTCGTGATCACGCCCGACGACCAGGGCGGCTACGGCTCGGCCCTGATGCGCGGCGCCGGAACCACGCTCGACTCGCTGTCCACGATCGCTGCGGCCCGGCAGATCAGCGGTGCCCCCGGAAAAGAGCAGATCCGCGGGGACGACGCCGCCACGGCCTCGATCCGGACCGCCGTCGCCACCATCGTTGCCGGCACCGGGGTGGACCCGCGGCCGGCCCTGGAGCAGCTCGGCACGGGTTTCGTGGTCCTGAAAGCCACCGACGCCGCAGCGCAGCTGACCGCGAACAGGATCGACGCCGTTCCCGGACTGGTCGCCGTCGGGCAGACCGACGCCGGGTGGCTGTGGCGGATCACGCCGCTGAGCGATGCTGCGGCGAAGGACGCCGTGGCAGCACACCGGGCCCGGATCATCGACACAAAGGGCACCGTCACGGCGCTGCTGCCGTCGTCGGGGAACAGGGTGGACACGACCGTTCCGGACGGAGCTGCCGGGCGCAAGCTGGTCCTCGCCGAACGCTTCGACACCGGGTGGAGCGCATGGCTGGACGGGCGCCGCCTCACCGCCACCACGTCCGGGTGGGCCCAGGCGTTCACGTTGCCGGCACGCGGCGGTGACCTCGAAGTCCGCTACGTCAGTCCCGGGGGGCTTTGGCTTGGTGTCCTGCAGGTCGTGGTGATCGGACTGACCGCACTCCTGGCCATTCCGATGCCCGCCCGGCGCCCGAAGCCCGCCCGGACCATTCCGGAACGGCGCCGGAAAGAGCAGTCCCTCCCCAAGGAGCGAAGCAGTGTCTAAGGACAACAGCACCCAGGCCGGCCCGGCAGCACGGCAGCCCGCCAAGAAGGCACCCACGAAGAAGGCATCGGCCAAGAAGAAGTCCGGCACGGAGAAGTCCGCCATGGGGCGGCAGCGCCGCGGAATCGTCACCGGCCTGCTGTCGGCCGGCGTCCTCCTTGCCGCGGGAGCCGGCGTGGTGTCCGCCGCCGCGGTCCTGCCCGGGCCGGCCGGCAGCCGGACCCTGGAGGCCAGCCTGTCGGACGTCCCAGCCGGCCGCAGCACCATGGTGTGCCCCGGCCCGGCCGTGCTGCCCGAGGGGACCGTCGGCACCGACGCCCAATTCAGCCCCGTCTCCCGGACCGCGAAGAACAACCTGGATGCCCTGGTGCTGAGCGACTCCACGGGATCCTTGCCCGGAAGCCGGGTGGCGGCCCTCGACGGCAGCGGCGCCAGGACCGTCTCCGAACCGCCGAAGGAAACCCCTGCGCCCGCGCCCGGACCGCCGGCCCTCAAAGCCGCCACGGTCGCGCAATCGGCGGGCAAGATCACCGTGCTCAACGCCGAACCCAGCGGCAACCAGCAGGCCGCCCTGGCCGCCGTCGGAAGCTATTCCGCGTCGGACGGCGACCTGCGAGGCCTCGCCACCGCCCAATGCCAGCAGCCCTCCAACGACTTCTGGCTCCTCGGCGCCGACACCACCCTGGGCCGCACGGCGCTGCTGAACCTCAGCAACGCCTCCGGGACCCCGGCCACGGTCAACCTGGAACTCCTCGGCGCGAAGGGCCGGATCCAGTCGCCTGGAAGCCGCGGGCTCCTCGTTCCTCCGCGCAGCAGCCGCACCATCAACCTGGCCGGCCTCGCCGCGGACGAAGGGAACCTCTCCCTGCACGTGCGCAGCAGCGGCGGCCCCGTGGCCGCGACCGTCCAGCAGAGCGTGCTGCGGGGCCTCGTTTCCGGCGGCGTGGAGCACCTCGCACCCGGCGCGGCCCCCGCGGACTCCCAGGTCATGACCGCCGTGGTGGTCCAGGATCCCAAGACCATCAAGGCGCTCAGCAGCAAGAGTGGTTTCGCCGACGCCGTTCCCGCCCTTGAGATCACCGTCCCCGGAGCGGCCGACGCCGTGTTGGACGTCAAGCTTTACGGGCCGAACGGGCCGCAGTCCCTGCCCGGCGGGGGAGCGGTCACCGCCAAGGCCGGTGCGGTCACGGAGATTCCCCTGACCGGGGTGCCCGCGGGAACCTACACGGTGAGCGCAACCTCCGACGTACCTTTCGCCGCGGCCGCCCGCCTGCTCGGGAACCCACGCGAATCGGCGCCCATGGACTTCGGCTGGTCGCCGGCCGCCGTCAGGCTGGGCAGCCAGCACATCGTGGCCGTGCCCCGGAACGGGGTCCGCTTCCTGAGTTTCGGCGTCCCCGACGGCCGTGCCACCGTGAGCTACACCCCGGTGACGGCCGACGGGAAGCTTGGCAAGGCCGAGTCGGTGGACATTGCAGGGGGGACGACGACGGTGATCGGCGTTCCGGCCAAGGACAAGGGGCCGGCCGTGGCCGGCTATGTGGTGGCCGCCTCGGGCGACCCGGCGTACGGCGCCGTGCTCCTCGGAGAGAAGGACGCGCCCGGGATCTCGACGGTCGCCATCCAACAGGGGCCACTGGGCCACGAGAAAGTCGCGGTAACCCTGGGGTACTGAGCCGGAGTATCGGCGCCGCGGCCTGTTACTGGTAGCGGCGGCGGTACACCGGATCGAGGGATTCCGGCGGGACACCCAGGTACTCGGCCGTGTATTCCACCACGACGTCATGGATGAGGTCCTGCAGTTCCTCCCGGCCGCCCGCGGTGTGCTCCACCACGCGGCGGTACACCGTGATGAGCGGACCTTCCGAGGCTGTGCCCCTGGTGCAGGCGCCCAAGGGAGCGGCTCCGCCTTCGGCCACCAACTGCTCCAGGTTCGGCGGGATTTCCTCCACGGCGAACGAGACGCCGTTGAGCTGCTGGCCCCACATGTCCTGGAGCCGTTCGGCCGAATCCAGGACCAGGTCGTCGAAGCGTTCGGCCCTGCTGCGGTAGCCCGGAAGGGTGGGAAGCATGACTTCGCCGCGCTGTCCCCGGCCGTGGCGGTTCCGCCGGCGCTGCCTGAAGCTGCGCACCGGGGCGCCGGACGAACTGCCGCCGGCCTCGCCCAGGCTGATCCTGAAACCCGGACTGTGCTGCTGTGACTGCATATACCGACTTTACTGCTCCAACGCGACATAATGCGCGAACGGCGGCCAATACGCCGCGTGTGGGCCTCCACCCGCTAATCTGGGATGTTGTGGGTGCTATTCGCCAATGTTCCAGGTCAGCCTGCCGCCAGTCCGCGGTGGCCACGTTGACGTACGTCTACGCCGAGTCCACGGCCGTGCTGGGGCCGCTGGCCATGTACGCCGAACCCCACTCCTACGACCTCTGCACCCAGCACGCCGGCTCCCTGACAGTGCCGCGCGGCTGGGAAGTGCTGCGGCTCGCGATGCCCTCCACCCCGCCGGAACCCGGCCCGGACGACCTGCTGGCCCTCGCGAACGCCGTCCGCGAAGCCGCGGCGGTTCCCGAGGTGTCCGAACCGCGGACCGCGCGGCCCGCCGTCGAACCCCCGCTCGTGGAGGGTACGCGGCGCGGACACCTGCGCATCCTGCGCGAGCCTTCCTGAGGCGTAAAGTCAATCGTCCGCCCAGTTGCCGGGCTGTAGGCTGGAAGCTGCACATCCGGTCCGCCACCGGCACCATGAAACGGTGCCACCCAGGGAGCTACAGCCATGCCAAAGGTCAGTCCTGAACTGTTGTCCATTCTGCGTTGCCCGGTCACCGGGTCAACGCTGGTCCAGGAGGGCGAGGAACTGGTAGCGGCCGAGGCAGACTCCACGGGAAGCAAGCCCCGCTACAGCATCCAGGACGGCATCCCGCTGCTGCTCCCGCCGGAACTGCTCGCCGCGGCGGACGCCGCCGGCTCCGACCAGCACGACGCTCCCCGCAAAGCCTGACTCCCGCCGTTAACCGGTTCTATCTAAGGACATCCATGACTTTCGACTTCAAGGTTGCCGACCTTTCCCTGGCCGAGGCAGGCCGCCACCAGATCCGCCTCGCCGAACACGAAATGCCGGGCCTGATGTCCCTGCGCGCCGAATTCGGCCCGAGCCAGCCGCTCAAGGGCGCCCGGATCGCAGGATCGCTGCACATGACCGTGCAGACCGCCGTCCTCATCGAGACCCTGACCGCCCTGGGCGCCGAGATCCGCTGGGCCTCCTGCAACATCTTCTCCACCCAGGACGAAGCCGCCGCCGCCGTCGTCGTCGGCAACGGCACCCCGGAGAACCCGCAGGGCGTGCCGGTCTTCGCCTGGAAGGGCGAAACCCTGGACGAGTACTGGTGGACCGCCGAGCAGATCCTCACCTGGCCCGGTGCCGACAGCAACCCGGAGTTGGGCCCCAACATGATCCTCGACGACGGCGGCGACGCCACGCTGCTGCTGCACAAGGGCGTCGAGTTCGAGGCCGTCGGTGCCGTCCCGGAAGCCACCGACGAGGACCCGGAAGAATACGCGCTGATCCTGGGTGTGCTGCGCGCCTCCCTGGCCAAGGATCCGCAGAAGTGGACCCGCATCGCCGCCGGCATCCGCGGCGTCAGCGAAGAGACCACCACCGGTGTGCACCGCCTTTACCAGCTCGCCGAACAGGGCAAGCTGCTCTTCCCGGCGATCAACGTCAACGACTCGGTCACCAAGAGCAAGTTCGACAACAAGTACGGCATCCGCCACTCCCTGCCGGACGGCATCAACCGCGCCACCGACGTGCTGATCGGCGGCAAGGTGGCCGTCGTCTGCGGCTATGGCGACGTCGGCAAGGGCGCTGCGGAAGCGCTCCGCGGCCAGGGCGCCCGCGTGATCGTCACCGAAATCGACCCCATCTGCGCGCTGCAGGCCGCCATGGACGGCTACCAGGTGGCACGCCTGGAAACCGTGCTGGAACAGGGTGACATCTTCATCACCACCACGGGCAACAAGGACGTCATCATGGCCGAGGACATGGTGCGCATGAAGAACAAGGCGATCGTGGGCAACATCGGCCACTTCGACAACGAAATCGACATGGCCGGCCTGGCCAAGGTGGACGGCGTCACGAAGGTCGAGATCAAGCCGCAGGTCCACGAGTGGGTCTTCGACGCCGGCACCGGCACCGAGCGCTCCATCATCGTGCTCTCCGAAGGCCGCCTCCTGAACCTGGGCAACGCCACCGGCCACCCCTCCTTCGTGATGAGCAACTCCTTCGCCAACCAGACCATCGCCCAGATCGAGCTGTGGACCAAGCGGGACCAACCCGAAGGCGAACGCGAATACGAAAACCAGGTCTACGTGCTGCCGAAGATCCTCGACGAGAAGGTGGCCAGGCTGCACCTGGACGCCCTCGGCGTCGAACTGACCGAGCTGAGCAAGGAACAGGCCGAATACCTGGACCTCGACGTGGCCGGCCCATACAAGCCGGAGCACTACCGCTACTGACGGACGCTGTTTACCCCAGCAACGCCATGGCAAGGCGCGGGTTGTGACATGAAACCCGCGCCTTGCTGTTTGCGGCGCCGGACGCGGCTAGAATTGGCTGGTTACTTTGACAGGCCCGTTTCGACGCCGGGCTGCATTTGGGGATGTGGAGACGGAACATGGGGAACAGGGCAAAACGCCGCACCGGAAAGATCCTGGCGATTGCCGGGGTCTGCGCTCTGGTCGCGGCCGGCGGGATCGGCGTCGCGACGGCGCCCGCGTGGCTCGGCCACGCCCCGGAATCCGAAGCAGGCTCCCCGCAGCGCAGCGAAGTCGGACTCGCCGCCGCCGTCGTCAAGGCCGTGGAACTGGGCATCACGCCGCTGGACGGCGCACGCGAAGTGAACCCCGCCGTCGGGCCGACCGTGAAGGCCGTCAACGGCACCGTCAAGGACGTTGTCCTGGTTCCGGCGGACGGCGGCACGCCGGTGAAGGGCAATGTCAGCGCGGACGGCAGCACGTGGAGCACCCTGGAGCCGCTGGAGTTCAACACGAAGTACAACTACTCCTTCACCGTGGTGGACGGCGCCGGCCGGGAAACCAAGAAGGCCCAGTCCTTCACCACGGTCTCCACGCCCAACGAAGCCGACGCCTCCGTGTACCCGATGAACGGATCGGTCATGGGCTCGGGGCAGCCGATCGAGATCAACTTCAGCGAGCCGGTCCTTAACAAGGCGGCGATGGAGAAATCCGTCAAGATCACGGTGTCGTCCAAGCAGAAGGTGGCATGGCGCTGGTATTCCGACCAGAAAGTGCGGATCCGACCGGAGAAGTTCTGGGCCTCGGGCACCAAGGTCACCGTGGACCTGGCGCTCTTCGGCAAAGAGTTCGGCAACGGGATGATCGGCAACTCGAATGTCAAGGTGTCGTACACTACCGGGCCGCAGCGCGTCGCTGTCGTCGATGACCTGACCAAGACCATGAAGGTGTACATCGACGGCCAACTGGCCCACACGGCACCGGTCACGCTCGGCAGCCCGGATTGGCTCTCGCCCACCGGCTACGCGGTGATCATGGAACAGGAGCGCTACTCGAAGTTCAACGCCGGGAGCATCGGCCTCAAGCCCGGTGACAAGGGCTACTACCCGCCCCTGACCGTTGAGCGTGCCAACCGCCTGACCAACTCCGGCGTGTACGTGCATCAGGCGCTGGCGTCCGCCTACCGGGCCGTGGGTGTGGCCAACGTGTCGCACGGCTGCGTCGGCCTGCTGCCTGCGGACGCCACCTGGTTCTTCAACAACATGAGGACCGGCGACCTGGTCCAGGTGCTGAACACCGGGGCGCCCGCAGTGGAGCCGCTGGAAGGCTTCGGCGACTGGAACATCCCCTGGGCCTCCTACGCCCGCCGCTGATCAGGCCAAGACGCTGAGTTGGCCGGGGTGCTGATCAGCTGAACGGCGTCCGGCCCAGGCGTTCGCCGATGCTCCTGCTGCGTTCCTCGGCGCGCGCCAGCCTTTCCAGGTCCCGGTTCCGCCGTTCGCCCAGCACCGCCCACAGGTAGTCTTCCGGGAGCGTTCCCGGCGGCGGCGGGGGAGCCACGTGGGCGGACAGTTCCGTCGCGAGGGACACTGCCATGTTGATGCGCGACGCCGGAGCCATCCTGGGTGCCTGCTGCACGAACTGGTTGGCCCGCCGGGCAGCCGCGTCGGGGATCCGGCCGATGTCCGCCATGGCCACCCATCCCTGCAGGTACGGCGGAGCGAACGGAAACACCTTCACGTCCTCCTGCACGCGCTGGCGGAGCGCATACGTTCCCGCCACGATGTCGCCGAGCCGCTTCGACTTCTCGTTGAACAGGGCGACTGCCACGGCCAGGCCGCCGAACGTCAGGAAGATTTCGAGGAATCCGATCAGCCCCCGGATCAGCGCGTGCCGGAAGCGGATGGATCCGCCGTCGTCGCGCACGATCCGCAGGCCGACGGCGAGCTTGCCCACGGAACGGCCGCGGCTCAGGGTCTCGACCGCCACAGGGACGATCACCAGGCACAACACCACGTTGAAGAGGATCATCGCCTGGCCCGCCGCTTCGTCCAGGTCCGGAAGCAGGCTGCCGACAAGCAGCATCACGAACATCAGGAGCGCGAAGTACACCAGCAGGTCGAGGATCAGGCCGAGGGCCCGGGCAGCGAAGGACGCCGGCCTGAGTTCAAGGACCACTGCTTCGCCGGTAATGATGGAACTCACGGATGCCCCCAACTGTGATTGCCTGTCCTCAGAGTTTAGGCCCCCGTCAACAGCGGCAGGGGGTTAGGGTAGTGCCGTGGATATCGACGCCTTTTCCGCGGTGCATTCTGCCAAATGGGCGCGCCTGCACGCACTGGCGCATCAGGGCCGCCTCAGCGGTGCCGAGGCCGACGAACTCCTGAAGCTCTACCAGGCGGCGTCGTCGCACCTCTCGCTGATCCGCTCGGTGGCACCGGAAGGGGCGTTGTCCGCGTCGTTGTCCGCCACGCTGGCACAGGCCCGGACCCGTTTCACCGGGGCCCGGTCGAACTTCATGGAGGACCTTGCCGCGTTCTTCGTGGTCTCGTTGCCGGCCGCGTTCTACCGCCTCCGGTGGATGACCCTGTGGTGTGGGGTCTTCTTCTGCCTCGTCGGGGCCGCGTATGCCTTGTGGATCGGGACGTCCCCGGAGGCACTGCGCTCCCTCGGGAGCAATGCCCAGTTGAAACGCTATGTGGATGAGGAATTCATCGACTACTACTCCGAAAACCCCGCTGCCTCCTTCGCCGGTGCGGTGTGGACCAACAACGCCTGGATCGCTGCGCAGGCTGTCGCCCTGGGAATCACGGGGTTCTGGGTGCCGATGATTCTGGTGGCGAACGCCCAGGGCGTGGGCATCGCCGCCGGGCTCTTCGCCGCCACGGGCAAGCTGGACGTGTTCTTCAGTTACATCCTCCCGCACGGATTCATGGAACTCACCGCGGTGTTCATCGCCTCCGCCGCGGGGCTGAAGATTTTCTGGGCCATGGTGTCGCCCGGCCCACGGCGGCGCATCCAGGCCGTGGCCGACGAAGGCCGCTCCCTGATCACGGTGGCCCTGGGGCTGGTGGCCGTGCTGTTCATCTCCGGGCTGGTTGAAGCTTTCGTGACGCCGAGCCCGCTGCCGGTCTGGGCGAAACTCCTGATCGGTGCCCTGGTCCTTGCCGGGTACTGGGTGTACGCGCTGGTGCTGGGCGGGCGCGCTTTCCGTGCCGGTTCCACCGGCGACCTCGACAGCAAGGACGCCGGATACCGGGCGATCGCCGCCTGACGGACGCACCGGATTCCGGCGCCGGCCGGGGTGGCTCGTCGCCCCGGGACAAGGCCTGACGGTAGGCTCGAAGACAGAGAATATTGCCGGCGACCTGTTTTACGCCTGCATGCGAACCCTACGGAAGTGAAGCGACGTGAGTGACAAAACCCCGAACCCCAGTGAGCCGGACGTGGAGATCGACGACGACGGCGAGCCGGCTTTCGAGTGGATGAAACCGGCAGCCGCCAAGGCAGCGCCCGGGACGGCGCCGTCCGCTTCGCCCGCCGCATCCGCCAAGCCGGCCGCCGCTGCCCAGCCGGCCGACGCTGCCAAGACCGACGACGGCGCCAAGCCGGCCGCCGCTGCCCAGCCGGCCGACGCTGCCAAGACCGACGACGGCGCCAAGCCGGCCGCCGCTGCCCAGCCCGCCGCATCCGCAAAGACCGCCCAGGCGGCCCGGCCGGCGGGTGCCGCCGCGCCCGCCCACGCCGGTGGGAAGTCCGCGGCACAGCCCGGAACCCGTGCGGACCGCAAGGCCGCAGAGGCTGCCGGGGCCGCGCCGGAACCGGCCCTTTTCGCCGAGCCGCTTCCGACGTCGGCCCTGCAGGTCCGGCCGCCGGAAGCGGAAGTGGAACGCCGGAACGCCGAACGCGAACTGGCCGCCAAGGCCAAGCCGGTGACGCCGCGCATCTTCCAGGTGCTCCTGGCCGTGTTCTATCCGGTGGTGCTGCTGGTCCTGGCCATCAGGGCCGTCACCAGCCCGCTGTTCCTCTGGGTGGAATACAACCGCCCCGGATTCCCCGGTGACGGATACGGCTTCAGCACCGATGACCGGATGAGCTACGGCTCCTACGCCGTGGATTACCTCAGCAACTGGGCCGGCCCGCGGTATCTCGGGGACCTGGTCCGCGACGACGGCACCAAGCTGTTCAAGGACAGCGAAGTGGCCCACATGGCTGATGTGAAGCTCGTGATGCTTTCCGCGTTCGGAGCAGCGGCCCTGATGGTGGTCATCGGGATCATCGCCATGTTGTACCTGCGCAAGCGCAGCACCGGCGGCATCCGCCGCGGACTCTTCGCAGGGTCAATTGCCACGCTGGTGGTCATCCTGGCACTGGGCGCCCTCGGCGTGCTGGGCTGGCAGCAGTTCTTCACCGAGTTCCACCGGGTCTTCTTCGCCAACGGCACCTGGACCTTCGCCCTTGAAGACACCCTGATCCGCCTGTTCCCCGGGCAGTTCTGGATGGATGCCGGCATCGCCATTGCCGGGCTGGTCTTCCTGGCAGCCCTGCTCACCCTGATCTTCACCTGGCCGACCCGCCGCCGTCGCGGCCTGGCGCCCCGCAAGGGCAGCGATGGCGGGACCGACGCCGTGGAGGGGGCCGCCGACGCCGTAACGAAGGACGGCAGCGACGTCGCCCGCGGGGCGAAAGCGTAGCGAAACCGGCGCCCACACGGGCCTTCGAACAACCCTTGATCCTGCAGATCCGGTGACCTCAGAGCGACTGAGGTCACCGGATCTGCAGGATCGATTGTTTAACGTTAGATCCAGGACGGCATCCACATGCGCATCCGCCATTCCTGGTAGCTGATGGTCTCGGCGGTCCAGACAGGGTAGAAGTAGGCGGAAACCAGGACGGCCAGGACCATCACCAGCGCCACGAGGTAGATTCCGGAGAGCCGCCGCCATTGCGGGTCGCCGGGCTTGCCCAGGATCCTGCCCAGCCCGTACGCCAGGGCAAGGACGAGGAACGGCTCGAAGGACAGGGCGTAGAAGAAGAACATGGTCCGCTCGGGGTACATGAACCACGGCAGGTAGCCTGCGGCGACACCGGCGAGGATGGCGCCGGCACGCCAGTCGCGGCGCCCCGCCCACCAGAACAACAGTGCCGCGAGGGCGATCGTCGCGCCCCACCAGACCACCGGATTGCCCACGGAGAGGATCGCCGTGGTGCAGCTCGGGAGCTCGCAGCCGGCGCTGCCCAGCTTGGGGGACTCGTAGAAGAAGGACGTGGGCCGGCCCATTACCAGCCAGCTCCACGGGCTCGTCTCGTAGGGATGGTCCGCGCCCAGGCCCTGATGGAACTTGTACGCTTCCAGGTGGTAGTGGGCCAGGGAACGGAGCGGTGCGGGAATCCAGTCCCAGCCCGAGGCCGGCTGCTTCCCGGCCCAGCCGCGGAAGTACGCGTCCTTGGAGAGGAACCAGCCGGTCCACGTGGCAAGGTACGCGGCTGCTGCCACCGGGATCATCGTGAAGAACGCCGGCACGCCGTCCTTGAGCACCGCGGCGCTGGCCCAGCTGCGGACCCCTGCGATCCTGCGCGCGTTCATGTCCCAGAGGACGGTCAGCAGGCCGAACACGGCCACGAAGGCCAGCGCCGACCACTTCACGCCCACCGCGAGGCCGAGGCAGATACCGGCCACGAGCCGCCACCACCGCATGCCGAGGAACGGGCCGGCTACCAGGGCTCTTGCCGCCGGCGGACCGTCCCGGTAGGCCACGGCGAGCCGTGCAGCGAGCCGGCGCCGACCGTCGTCGCGGTCCATCAGCAGGGCGCCGAACGCGGCAAGGACCCAGAACATCAGGAAGATGTCGAGGATCGCGGTGCGCGACATGACCAGGTGATGGCCGTCGATGGCGAGCAGCAGCCCGGCCACCCCGCCCAGCACGTGTGAGCGGAAAAGCTTCAGCGCAATGAGCGACACCAGGAAGACGGACAGTGTCCCCGTCAGCGCCGCGGCGAAGCGCCAGCCGAACGGGTTCTCCGGGCCGAAGATACCCATGCCCCAGGCGATCATCCATTTGCCGACGGGCGGATGCACTACGTACTCGGGAGTGTCCAGGGGCAGGACGGGGTCGCCCGTCTTGAAGGAGTCGTTGGCCTTCTGCGGCCAGTTCCGCTCGTAGCCGCTCAGCAGGTAGGAGTAGGCGTCCTTGACGTAATAGGTTTCGTCGAACACGAGGCTGTGCGGGGTATCCAGCCGGACAAAGCGCAGGACTCCGGCGATCACCGCCGTGATGGTGGGAATCAGCCAGAACCACAGACGCAACGACGGCGGGTAGTCCCGCCAGCTCTGGATCCCGCCGATCAGCCTCGCCCGGAGGGCCGCGGCAGTGAATGCTCCGGCGGGCCGCACCAGCCAACTCGGGGAGGCGGGGCGCACGGAGGTCTCTGTCACCTGCCCCATGCTACCGTCGCGGGCTGGGGCGGCGGGCGCACGCCTGCGTGGAAGCCCTGCGCTTTCTGGGAGACTGTCCGTCATGACGCAGAAGGTGCAGACGGGCCTCCACAACGGCATCCCTACGTATTCGCTCGACGCGGAAGGGCCGTGCCTCGGTTCGCTGCGTTTCGGTGTCGGACTGCGTGATGAGCCCGCCGTCCTCGCCGGCATCACCCATCTTGTGGAGCATCTGCTGCTTCGCGCCACCCGGCCGATGACGGTGCTGCATGGCGCCATGACGGACACGGATTCGGTGGAGTTCTGGGCAAGGGGAGAGCCGGCCGACGTCGCGGATTTCCTCAACGTAATCGCGGATGCGGTTTCCGGCTTCTCCGGGGTGTCCGAGGAAGACATCGTCCTGGAGAAGGCCGTCGTCGAGGCCGAGGACCCGAACAAGTTCCGTGCCGTCTCGAGCGGTCTGATGTCCAACCGCTTCGGAACAATCGACCTCGGAGCCGCCCATTTCGGGGCACCGGCGACGCAAAGTCTGACTAAGACCGAACTGCTTGCATGGGCTGGACAGTGGCTCGTGATGCAGAACGCCGCCTTGACATTCTCCGGCCGGATCCCCGGTTCTTTGGAGGTACGGTTGCCGTCGGGGAGCATTCCGGAGCGAACCCTGGCCGCCCCGCTCGTCACGGAGCCGACACTGATCGTTTCCACAAAGGACGGCGTGGGGCTGTCTTTACTCGTTCCAGCTGCGGACGCCGCTGTGCTAGCCGAAGCGCTGCGTTACGAGCTACAGGGTCGTCTCAGCCACGACCGTGGATTGATCTACTGGGCGGTGGACTTTCAGACGACGGTGGACGAGGACAAAACTCAGCTTGACCTCATCCTCGATCCGACGTCGGCGAACATCATCCCGGCTTTCGACTTGGGCGTTGCGACCCTGCACGAGGTGGTCCGGAACGGATTCACCGAGGAGGCTTTTGCCTCGGCACGGAAAGCCCGGATCGATGGCTTGGAATATGGACGTTCCGTTCCGGATTGGCATCTCGAACAGTTGGCCGTGGACGGTCTGCGCGGACGGAGCACACCCACTTTGGAAGCCGCCCTTCAGCACGTGGAGTCTTTGACCGTGGACCGGCTCACGGCATCCCTCTCAGGGAGTATGGACAGCCTCATGGTCGCTGTCGCCGGATTCGCGAAGCCACGAAGGAAGCACGCCGCGGCCCACGGGCTCGCTTTCGATCGATTCCGCATCTGGCAGGATAGCGATCCAGGGGACCTGAACGGGAACCCGGCCTGGCGAAACAAAGGCTCCAAGGAGACGCTCTGTCTCACCACGGATCGCCTCCTGAAGCGGAGTGGCACCAAGACCCAGGCAATCGCCTTGGCGGATGTTTCAGTAGTGGGGGACCGCAACTGCGGTTGCGTCTTCCTGATGGACCGTCTCGGCCGGAGCCTGGACCTCGACGTCACTGAATGGAAGAACGGCAAGGAACTCCGCAAGGCCCTGCTGGCGGCCTTCCCCGCGGAAGTCGTCCGTGCCTTCCCGGCGGACTAGGCTTGATCAGGTGAGTGAAGAAGCACAGCCCCAGGCCGACGTCGTCGATTCCGTCCCGGAGAACCTCCAGGAAACCGCAGCGGACGGCGCCCTGAGCACCAGCGTCCTGCCGGTGGTTCCGGGCGGCGGCCGGATCGTGCTTGCCGCCACGCCGATCGGCAACGTGGGCGACGCCTCGACCCGCCTCGTGGAATTGCTGCAGACCGCGCACGTGATCGCCGCCGAGGACACCCGACGGCTGCACCGGCTGGTGCACGCCCTCGGCATCGAGGTGTCCGGCCGGGTCATCAGCTACCACGAGCACAACGAGGCGACCAAGACCGCGGACCTCCTCGAACAGGTCCAGGCAGGCAAGACCATCCTGATGGTGAGCGACGCCGGCATGCCCGCCGTCTCCGACCCCGGCTTCCGGCTGGTCGAGGCAGCCGTCGCGGCGGGCCAGTTCGTCACCGCGGTGCCCGGCCCGTCCGCCGTGCTGACGGCGCTCGCCCTCTCAGGCCTGCCCACCGACCGCTTCTGCTTCGAAGGCTTCCTGCCGCGCAAGGCGGGGGAACGCAGCTCCCGGCTGGCAGAGCTCGACGGCGAACGCCGCACCATGGTGTTCTTCGAAGCCCCGCACCGCCTCGAGGCCATGCTCCGGGCCCTCCACGACCGCTTCGGCGCGGAACGCAGGATCGCCGTATGCCGCGAGCTGACCAAAACCTACGAGGAAGTCCTCCGCGGCACCGTCCAGGAACTCCTCGAGTGGGCGGAAAACAACGAAGTCCGCGGGGAAATCGCCGTGGTGGTGGACGGCGCACCCGAGAAGGCGCCCGGCGCCCCCGAGGACCATGTGGCCGCCGTCAACGAACTCACCGCCCAGGGAATCCGGCTCAAGGAAGCCGTGGCCGCCGTGGCCGAGGAGGCCCGCGTCAGCAAGCGTGAACTGTATTCTGCGGTGCTCGCGGCGCGCTGAGACGGTACCTGCGGCGCGCTGAGGCGGTGCCCGCGGCGCGTTAGGGCGCCTCTGTGCAAGTGCACAGAGACGGGCGGCGGCGGCAGTGCGCGAAGGCGTAGACACTCTTTTGATTCCGGCAGTACCGTGGCAGTAATCCCCGCAACAATGCGACCCAAGTAACACCAAGGGTTGGTGCATTTCCACAATCCACCGCCTGACGAAGGAGTCACTGTGACTGTCACCGCAGAACGCGAAGCAGAACTGCTCGCCAAGGTTCCCACCGGTCTGTTCATCAACGGTGAATGGCGCGACGCCTCCACCGGCAAGACCTTCGATGTCGAAGACCCGGCCACCGGCAAGGTCCTCCTGAGCATCGCCGACGCCACCAGCGAGGACGCCCTCGCCGCCCTCGACGCGGCCGACGCCGCCCAGGCGTCCTGGGCCCGCACCGCCCCGCGCGAACGCGCCGAAATCCTGCGCCGCGCCTTCGAGCTCGTCACCGAGCGTGCCGAGGACTTCGCCCTCCTCATGACCCTCGAAATGGGCAAGCCGCTGGCCGAGTCCCGCGGTGAGGTCACCTACGGGGCCGAATTCCTCCGCTGGTTCTCCGAGGAGACCGTCCGCGACTACGGCCGCTACGTCACCACCCCCGAGGGCAAGAACAAGATCCTCGTCCAGCGCAAGCCGGTCGGCCCCTGCCTGCTGATCACCCCGTGGAACTTCCCGCTGGCGATGGCCACACGCAAGGTCGGCCCCGCCCTCGCCGCCGGCTGCACGGTGATTATCAAGCCCGCCAAGTTCACCCCGCTGACCACCCAGCTGTTCGTGGCCACCTTGGAAGAGGCCGGCGTGCCCGCCGGCGTTGTCAACGTGGTGTCCTCCTCGAGCGCCTCCTCCATCTCGGGCCCCATCATGAAGGACTCCCGCCTGCGCAAGGTCTCCTTCACCGGCTCCACCCCGGTGGGCAAGCGCCTCATCGCCGACGCCGCCAACAACGTCCTGCGCACCTCCATGGAACTGGGCGGCAACGCGCCGTTCATCGTCTTCGAGGACGCCGACCTGGACAAGGCCGTCGAAGGCGCCATGGCCGCCAAGATGCGCAACATGGGCGAGGCCTGCACCGCCGCCAACCGCTTCCTGGTCCACGAGTCCGTGGCCGCCGAATTCACCGCGAAGTTCGCAGCCGCCATGGGCGCCCTCACCACCGGCCGCGGCACCGAGGACACGTCCAAGGTGGGCCCGCTGATCGATTCCGGCGCCCGCGACGACGTCCACGCACTGGTCACCGCTGCCGTGGCCCAGGGCGCAACGGTCGCCACCGGCGGCGGCCCCGTGGACGGCGACGGCTACTTCTACGCCCCCACGGTCCTAGCGAACGTCCCGAACGACGCCGACATCCTCGGCTCCGAGATCTTCGGCCCGGTGGCCCCCGTAACCACCTTCGCCACCGAAGAGCAGGCCATCAAGCTGGCCAACGCGAGCGAATACGGCCTGGCGTCCTACCTCTACACCCGAGACTACGCCCGCATGTTCCGCGTGGCCGAGCAGATCGAATTCGGCATGGTCGGCTTCAACGCGGGCGTCATCTCCAACGCCGCCGCACCGTTCGGCGGCGTGAAGCAGTCCGGCCTGGGCCGTGAAGGCGGCGCCGAGGGCATCGCCGAATACACCACCACCCAGTACATCGGCATCGCCGACCCGTACGCCGGCTAAGCAGCCAACTCCACGCAACAGGCGAGGGCCCGGTTCCGGACATTCCGGAACCGGG
>NZ_QYLP01000078.1 GCF_003614925.1 Arthrobacter celericrescens | reverse complement strand
GGGGGTGCGGGCAACCCGGCAATAACCAATCCATAAAAAAATCGGTATCAACAAACTTGGCACACTATTGAGTTCTCAAACAACAGAAGCAATTCGAATACTCATCGGAATCTTTCATTCCGGCTTTCTTCGCTGCGATGTTTCAATCTTATTTCATCCGATTTCACTTTGCAAATCCGGGAATTTATCCCGAATTCACTTTCATGAATCGAATTCCCTCCAAAGGGACTGCAAATAATCCGATTTCCTGGCATTTGCCGGAGGCGGATTCTTCACAATCAATGGGAGGCCGTTGCCCCTCAGTGGCGGCAACCCAAGAAACACTACACGCCTCCCCGCGGCTGCGCAAGTCAGCTGCGGAAAGGCGTGCAGTTACGTGTCGGCAGGGCGGGCGCGATATTCGGTCAGGCGTTCACTTCCACGGTGGCCAGGTTCTTCTTGCCCCGGCGGAGCAGGAGGTAGCGGCCGTGGAGCAGTTGGCCCGGGGCGATGACGGCGTCGGGGTCGGTCACCTTGGTGTTGTTCACGTAGGCGCCGCCCTCCCCCACCGTGCGGCGGGCGGCAGACTTGCTGTCGGAGAGGCCCGAAGCGACGAGCAGGTCGATGATGCCCAGGCCGTCGGCGTCGATCTTTGCGGACGGCAGCTCAGCGGTGGCCGCTGCAAGGGTTGCTTCGTCCAGGACACTGAGGTCGCCGTTGCCGAAGACTGCGGCGGAGGCGGCGATGACCTTCTCGGTTGCGTCGACGCCGTGGACCAGGGAGGTGACTTCGTAGGCGAGCTTCCGCTGGCCTTCGCGGGCGAAGGGGCGTTCCGCTACGGATGTCTCCAGGGCCTCGATCTCGGCGCGGCTGAGGAACGTGAAGACCTTGAGGCGGTCGACGACGTCGGCATCAGCCGTGTTCAGCCAGAACTGGTAGAACGCGTACGGGCTGCACATGTGGGCGTCCAGCCAGATGGCATTGCCTTCACTCTTGCCGAACTTGGTGCCGTCGGCGTTGGTGATCAGCGGCGTGCCCAGGGCGTGCACGCTCTTGCCGTCCACCTTGCGGATCAGTTCGGTGCCACTGGTCAGGTTGCCCCACTGGTCCGAGCCGCCGGTCTGCAGCACGCAGCCGTAGTCGCGGTTGAGCTGGAGGTAGTCCATGCCCTGCAGGATCTGGTAGCTGAACTCGGTGTAGCTGATGCCTTCCTCGGAGCTCAGGCGGGAGGCGACGGCGTCCTTGCGCAACATGGTGCCCACGCGGAAGTGCTTGCCGATTTCGCGCAGGAAGTCGATGGCGCTCAGCGGCGCGGTCCAGTCCAGGTTGTTGACCATGCGGGCCGCGTTGTCGCCCTCGAAGCTGAGGAAGCGGCGGACCTGTGCCTGCAGGTAGCCGACCCATTCGGCCACGGTGTCCTTGGTGTTCAAGGTGCGTTCCGCCGTCGGGCGCGGGTCGCCGATCAGGCCGGTGGAGCCGCCCACCAGGCCGAGCGGCTTGTGGCCGGCGAGCTGCAGGCGGCGCATGACCAGGAGCTGCACGAGGTTGCCCAGGTGCAGGGACGGCGCGGTGGGGTCGAAGCCACAGTAATAGGTGATCGGGTCCCCGGCGAGCAGCTTTTCCAGTTCCGCCTCATCGGTGGAAACGTGGACAAGGCCGCGCCATTTGAGCTCCTGCCAGATGTTGGCGAAGCCCGGGTCGTTGTGCTGGGACTCGAGGTTGTTTACGTGTGACACGGCTTCTAAGTTAGCAGGATTGGCGCCCGGTTCCGGTGTCCGCTCCGTTGCCGGCGCCTTAGCGTTCGATTCCTGCCGGCAGCGGCGCCGAGGTGATGAGCCTCAGGCGCTGGGTGGGGCGGGTCATGGCGACGTACAGGTCGCCGACCTTTCCGTGCTCGTGGTTGAGCATGGCAGCCGGTTCCAGGACCACGACGCCGTCGAATTCCAGGCCCTTGGCTTCCTTCGGGCTGATCACGACGATGTCCTGTTCGTAGCTGCCAGCCCCGCTTCCGACGCGGTGGCCGTAGGCGCCGCGCAGGGCGGTGGCTGCCGCGGGCAACAGGGGTCCGTCGGCAATCACGGCGAGCAGGCCGCCGTCGAGCACGTCCAGTTCTTCGGGGAGCACCTCAAGGAGGCGGGAGACGAGATCGTCCTCCGCCACGCGGTCCACAAGCGGATTCCAGCGGCCTTCCCGCACGGCCTTGGGCGCCGAGACGACCAGGCCGGCGCGGTTGGCCATCCGCACGGCGGCCTCGGCGATCTGTGAAGGCGTGCGGTAGTTGACCGTGAGCTCTTCCAGCTGCCAGCGGTCACCGAACGACGGCGCGAGGGCGCCGTGCCAGGAATTGGCACCGGCCGAGGCGCTCGTCTGAGCGATGTCCCCGACGATCGTGAAGGACTTCAGCGGGCAACGGCGGACCAGGAGGCGCCACTGCATGGGCGAAAGTTCCTGGGCTTCATCGACCACGATGTGCCCGAACGCCCAGGTGCGGTCGCTGACGGCACGTTCGGCGGCGGTGAGCCGCGTTTCGCGTTCCTGGTTCTGTTCGGCCAGTTCCTCCGCGGTCATGAGGACATTGACGCCCATGGCTTCCATGTTGGCCAGGGTCTGCTTGGCGTTGGCGAGATCGCGGGCACGGTCCTGTTCCTGCTGGGCCAGTCCGCGGCCGGCCGCGGCATCCAGTTCGCCCAGGAGCTCGGCGGCCTCGTCGAGCAGCGGAACGTCCGCTTCTGTCCACGGGGCGTCGGCCGGGCGCAGCAGCAGGGCGCGCTGTTCCGGGCTGAGGTCCGGGGTGCAGGCCTCCAGGATGGCGGGCTTGCTGAAGAGCTCGGAGATCAGCTTCTCCGGGGTCATCGGCATCCAGCACAGGTTCAGGGCGATGCGGACGTCCCGGGCGGTGCGGACGTCTTCGGCCAGGTAGGCGCGGTCGGCGTTGTTGCCGAGATTTGCGGCCTCCACCATGTCCGTGAGCTGTTCGGTGAGTTCCCGGAGCAGGATCTTCACGAACGTCACGCGGGCTTCATTGTGCGGCTTGCCGGTGGCCCGGGCCCGTTCGCGGGCACGCTTGACCTGCCTCACCGTGAGCTTGAGTTTGCGGGAATCGACCTCGAGGAGGCGGTCCTCGGCGGGCGTGCGCTGGCGGTTCGCGACGGCGTTCGCGACGACGGCGGCCATGTCCAGGCTGCCCTTCAGCGCGGCGACGGCGGGATCCTCTTCCGGCACGGCGCTGATGCCGGGCATGAGCTTGCCGAGGCTCGTCATGACGACGCCGGTCTCGCCGAGGGACGGCAGCACGCGTTCGATGTAGTGCATGAAGGACGAGGACGGGCCCACCAGGAGCACGCCGGCGGACTTCAGCCGTTCCCGGTGGGTGTACAGCAGGTAGGCGGCGCGGTGCAGCGCGACGGCGGTCTTGCCGGTTCCGGGGCCGCCCTGGACCACCAGCGCGCCGGACATGGCCGAGCGGATGATGCGGTCCTGTTCGGCCTGGATGGTTCCGACGATGTCCGACATGCGCCCGGTGCGCTTGGAGTTCAGGGCTGCCAGCAGCGCGCCCTCCCCCTGCATGGATTCGCTGCCGTCCAGCATGGTGGTGTCCAGGACGTCGTCTTCGATCGCCTTGACCTCGCGGCCCTGCAGGATCAGGTGCCGGCGGCGGCGGACGCCCTGCCGGTCGAAGGCGGTGGCCTGGTAGAAGTGGCCGGCTTCGGGGGCCCGCCAGTCGACCATGAGCCGCTGCAGGTCCGCCGTCGAGAGGCCGATGCGGCCGATGTACTGCGCTTCGCCGGAGTCGAGGTCGAGGCGGCCGAAAACGAGGCGTTCGTCGACGGCGTCGAGCTGGGCCAGGCGGTCTTCGTAGAGGGCCGCGAAGGCGTCTCGTTCGGACACGTTCTGCATGGTGCCCACCGCGCCGGCGCGGCGGACCTGCGCGAGCTGGCTCCGTTTTTCTTCCCGCAGCTCGTCCAGCCGCGCGTAGAGCCCGGCCACGTACTCGCGTTCGTGGAGCAAATCAGCGTCGTGCATCGAAACGTTCCCCTATGTGAAATGACGGACCGTCCATTCTACAGCGCTTTTGCGCAACGCGTGTGAAACGCTCCACCCGCCGGGGTGTCACGAAAAATTCACGCGCCGATAACCTCTGCTGCATTCCCGGCAGCCGGCGCCGGTGCTTAGATGCTGCAATGCAGCACGATGTGGCCCTTGGCCGGCACGGAATCAGCCTGGTTCCGCTCGCCCCCGCGCACGCCCGCGCACTCTTTGATTTCGTCGACGCCGGCATGTGGTCCGGCATGGCGGCCAGTCAACCGCTGAGCTCCGGGGAGCTCGAAGCGCTTTTCGCCTCCCGCATCGCCGACCCCGCGGTGATCGCCTTCGCCGTGGTCGAGCAACGGACGGGTGCCATGCTGGGCACCACCTCGCTCTGCGACTACGATCCGCGCCAGCAACGCCTGGAAATCGGCGGGACTTTCTACGGGCGCCCGTTCTGGGGCAGCCACGTGAACCCGGCCGCCAAGCAGCTGTTGCTGTCCTACGCCTTCGACGTCCTGGGCGTGCACCGGGTGGGGTTCCGCTGCGATGCCCGGAACACGCGCAGCGCGGGGGCTATCCGGCGGCTTGGCGCCAGCTACGAAGGCACCTTGCGCGGGCACCGTTTCGCGCCCGACGGCGGCCGCTGCGACACCGACGTGTATTCGATCCTCAGCCACGAGTGGCCGCCGCTGCGCGACGCTTTGTTGGAGCGGCTGATGCCGTTCGAGCAGCCGGCGCAGCAGCCGCCGGCCCCGGCCACCGGTTCCTGCCTGCTGGCCGGCTAAGGGTTCTCCTGCCCCGGATCCGGTCCCGGGCCGCCGCTGGCCGGTTTGCGGACCTTGCGGACGGCCGGCTTGTACTTCGACACGGTGGGGTCCCCGGCGATCCAGAAACGCCAAGGATACTGGTGGGTTCCGCCATCACCGGCAACCCCCACCCGGGGCCCGCTTGCGAGCAGTTCGGGCGGGACCGGCGTCGCGGGCAGCAGCAGCCCGTACGGTTCGGCCAGCGCGTCGTTACCGCTGTCCGCCGTCGTCAGCCCCAGGACGGTGGCGAGCCGGGCGGGACCGCTGGCGAGGTCCGTGTCCGAGCGCGACGCAGGGCGGCGGGCGCGGGCGAGCTCCAGCCCCTCGACCACCTCGCCGGCGCGCAGCAACAGTGCGGAGGCCACGCCGTCGGGCCCGCAGACGATGTTGGAGCAATAGTGCATGCCGTACGTGAAGTAGACGTAGAGGTGGCCGGCCGGGCCGAACATGGGCGCATTCCGCGGGGTCCGGCCGCGGAAGGTGTGCGAACCGGGATCCGGGTGGTGGGAGTCGTGCGGGCCAAGGTAGGCCTCCACCTCGGTCAGGCGCACCGAGACCATGCCCTGGCTTGAGCGATGGCTGAGCACCGCGCCGAGCATCCACGGAGCCACCTCGCGTGGATCCGCGGACAGCATCTCCCTGATGCCGGGAGCCTCCTGGCCGGTCATGTGCCGACCCTAACAGAGCCCTCGCGGCCGTGTCCGATTTCCGCTAGAAAGCCGGACGCAGGGCTGGCAGCATGGAGCCATGGACTTCTGGCAGCGCTACCGGGCCATCGATGCGCGCGACACGCGTTTCGATGGCCAGTTCGTCACCGCCGTGCGTTCCACCGGCATCTATTGCAGGCCGTCGTGCCCGGCGCGCACGCCCAAGGCCGCCAACGTGACCTTCTTCGAGACCTCGGCCGCGGCGCATGAAGCCGGCTACCGGGCGTGCAAGCGCTGCCTGCCGGAAGCCGTGCCCGGGACGCCGGCGTGGAACCTGCGGTCCGACGTGGCGGGCCGGGCCATGCGGCTGATCAACGACGGGGTGGTGTCCCGCTCCGGCGTCGAGGGACTGGCCCGGCAACTGGGCTACTCGGCCCGGCAGCTGAACCGGATCCTCAGCGAAGAGCTCGGCGCCGGGCCGCTCTCCCTGGCACGGGCCAGCCGGGCGCAAACGGCCAGGACCCTGCTGGTCTCCACGGACATGCTGCTCGCCGACGTCGCGTTCGCCGCCGGCTTCAACAGTGTGCGGCAATTCAACGACACGGTCAGCGAAGTCTTCGCGCTGACGCCAAGCGCCGTGCGGGCCACGGCCCGCCGCACCGGCAAGCCCGCGGCGGCATCGGCGCTGAGCGTGAAATTGCCGTTCCGTGAACCGTTCGACCCGGGGATCTTCAGCTTCCTGGCCGTCCGCGCCGTGCCGGGAATCGAGCACGCGGAAGCGCCCGACGGCGGCGTGTTCAGCTATGCGCGCACCCTGCGGCTGCCGCGTTCGGCTGCCCGTTTCCGGGTGGAGTTCGACGCCGGCAGCACGGCTTCCGGCCCGGCTTCCCGCGCGCTGACCCTCTCGGTCAGCAGCATCGACCTGCACGACCTGCCGGTCCTGCTGAGCCGGGTGCGCCGCCTGTTCGACCTCGACGCCGACCCGGTGGCCGTGGACGAAGTGCTGGCCCGCGATCCGCGGCTCGGCGCCTCCGTGCGGGCGGTTCCCGGGATCCGGCTGCCGGGTGCTGTGGACCCCGCGGAGCTCCTGATCCGGGCGATGATCGGCCAGCAGATCACCGTGGCGGCGGCGCGGACGGCGCTGACCGGCCTGGCGGCGGCGGGGACGGTGTTGCCGGACGGCGCTGTGCTTTCGGACCCGGACGGGCTCGACCGGCTATTCCCGACAGCGGCGCAGATCGCGGACGCCGGCGGAGAACTGCTGCGCGGGCCGCGCCGCCGCATCGACTCGGTACTCGCCGCGGCCCGGGCAATGGCTTCCGGGGAGCTGGACTTCGGCTACGGCGACGACCACCGGACCCTGGCCGCGAAGCTCCTGCCGCTGCCCGGCGTCGGGCCCTGGACGGTGGGGTACGTCGCGATGCGGGTGCCCGGCGAACCGGACGTGCTGCTGGCCAACGACGCCGCGGTCCGGAACGGGCTGAAGGCCCTGCCGGCCGGGGACGGCCTGCCCGCGGATTTCGGCAACGTGAGCCCGTGGCGTTCCTACGCCACCATGCACCTGTGGCGGGCCGCTACTTTGCCGCCGGCGCGCCCGACGGCCACGGGAGCAGCTCCGGCAGCTCCACGCCGTCGGCCGCTTCCGTCGCCCGCAGGCTCCCCAGCGTAGGCGTGCGGCCGGCCAGCCAGGCCGCGATGTCGGTGATCATGCCGTTGACGGCGATGGAGCGGGCGCCGGAGCCGAGGGTCAGCTGCGGCAGCGCGAGCGGCTGCAGCACCAGCTTGATGCCGTCCGGGACCCGGGCCTCGAGGAAACGGAACAGGTGCTCGCAGAACGCCCGGCTCCAGGTTTCGGGGCCGAAGCCGGTGCCGAGGTCGCCCGTGTGGATGGTGAGTTCGCGCCAGAGGGCCTGGCCGCCGTCGAACACTGTTCCGTTGCGGTAGCTGATGGGCGCGGACCAGCCGGTTTCATCTGAGGAATCTTCGCCGAGGGCGTCGAACGCCGCCAGGACTCGGGCAATCGCGGTACCGACCGCCTCGCAGTGCTGGGCGGCGTCGTGCCCGGCGGCCAACTCGATGTCGCGGTTCCTGCCCTCGTAGCCGCCGTCGTACAGCTCGACGGTCTCGCCGCGCGCGGCGTACTCCAGCTGGCGGGCCATCGCGTTGGCGATGCCGGCGAGGTGGGCCAGGACATGGCCGCGGCTCCAGCCGGGCAGTTCGGACGGGGCGGCGACGGCTGAGTCGTCCAGCTTGGCGACGACGGACGTGGCGGTGGCGGCTGCTTTGTGGAGCTCGGCCAGGAGTGCCTGCGGCGTGATCTCGGTCATGCGGCCATGCTATCGGAAGAGTTAAGGCCGGTTAACGCAGAACAGGGCGGCGTTCCAGTGAACTGGAACGCCGCCCTGTCGGGTGCGTCAGTGCGTCAGCCTGCGTATGCGCGGGCTCCCTGGAGCTCGGCCTCGAGGGCCTGCAGCTGCCGTTCGACGGCGGCCGGGGCCGTGCCGCCCTGCGAGTTGCGGCTGTTGAGCGACCCTTCGGTCGACAGGACCGTGCGGACCTCGGGCGTCAGGTGCTCCGAAATCGCGGCGTATTCCTCGTCCGTGAGGTCCCAGAGCTCCACGTCGCGGCTTTCGGCCTGCTTGACGGCGGCGCCGGAGAGCTCGTGTGCCTCGCGGAACGGCACGCCCTGGCGGACCAGCCATTCGGCAATGTCCGTGGCCAGCGCGAAGCCCTGCGGAGCCAGCGACTCCATCCGCTCGCTGTTGAACTTCAGCGTGGCGATCATGCCGGACACGGCCGGGAGCAGCAGCTCCAGGGTGTCGGCGGCGTCGAACACCGGTTCCTTGTCCTCCTGCAGGTCGCGGTTGTACGCGAGCGGCAGGCCCTTGAGCGTGGCCAGCAGGCCGGAAAGGTTGCCGATGAGGCGCCCCGCCTTGCCGCGGGCGAGCTCGGCGACGTCCGGGTTCTTCTTCTGCGGCATGATCGAGGACCCCGTGGAGTACGAATCATGCAGCGTGACGAAGGAGAACTCCTTGGTGGCCCAGAGGATGACTTCCTCTGAGATCCGGGACAGGTCCACACCGATCATGGAGCAGATCCAGGCGAACTCGGCGAAGACATCGCGGGAGGCGGTGCCGTCGATCGAGTTGTGCACGGCGGAGTAGAAGCCCAAATCCGCGGCGACGGCCTCCGGGTCCAGTCCCAGCGAGGAGCCGGCCAGGGCGCCGGAGCCGTACGGAGAAACCCCCGCGCGCTTGTCCCAGTCCTGGAGCCGCTGCACGTCGCGCAGCAGCGCCCAGGCGTGGGCCAGCAGGTGGTGGCTCAGCAGGACCGGCTGGGCGTGCTGCAGGTGGGTGCGGCCGGGCATGGCCACGCCGGGGTGGGCCTTGGCCTGCTCCACGAGCGCGTCCACCGTGTCCAGCACGCCGCGGGCGATCAGCCGGGCGTGGTCCCGCAGGAACATGCGACCGAGGGTGGCCACCTGGTCGTTGCGGGAACGGCCGGCGCGCAGCTTGCCGCCCAGCTGTGTCCCGGCGCGCTCGATCAGCCCGCGTTCCAGGGAACCGTGGACGTCCTCGTCGGACTCGGCCGGCAGGTAGGCGCCGGAGGCGACATCCTCGTCCAGCTGATCCAGGGCCTTGAGCATGCCCTCGAGTTCGGCGTCGTCCAGCAGTCCGGCCTTGTGCAGCACGCGGGCGTGCGCCTTGGAGCCGGCGATGTCATAGCGGGCCAGCCGCCAGTCGAAATGCGTGGACTTACTCAGCGCGGCGAGGGCATCTGCGGGGCCGCCGGCGAAGCGGCCGCCCCACAGGGCGCCTTCGTTTGTTGCGCTCGTCATGTTCAGGCTCCGGCGACGCGCTGGTCGCGGCTGGAGGCAACCTTGGAGGACATGCCCCACAGTTCGATGAAGCCGCGGGCCATGGACTGGTCGAAGGTGTCGCCGGTGTCGTAGGTGGCCAGCGAGAAGTCGTACAGCGAGGTGTCCGAGCGGCGTCCGTTGACGATGGCCTGGCCGCCGTGCAGCACCATGCGGATGTCACCGGAGACGTACTTCTGGGTGTCGTCGATGAAGGCATCCAGGGAGCGCTTGAGCGGGGAGAACCACTGGCCGTCGTAGACCAGTTCGGACCAGCGCTGGCCGACGGTGGCCTTGAAGCGGGCCTGCTCACGCTCGATGGTGACGTCCTCGAGGTGCTTGTGCGCGGTGATCAGCGCCATCGCACCCGGGGCTTCGTAGATTTCGCGGGACTTGATGCCCACGAGGCGGTCCTCGACGACGTCGATGCGGCCCACGCCCTGGGCGCCGGCGCGGCGGTTCAGTTCCTGGATGGCCTGCAGCGGGGTGACCTTGACGCCGTCGATGGCCACCGGGATGCCGGCTTCGAAGGAAATGGTGACCTCATCCGGGGCCGGTGGGAACTCCGGCGTCGCGGTGTAGTCGTAGATGTCCTTGGTGGGAGCGTTCCAGATGTCCTCGAGGTAGCCGGTTTCGACGGCACGGCCCCAGACGTTCTGGTCGATCGAGTAAGGGTTCTTCTTGGTGGTCTCGATCGGCAGGCCCTTTTCCTCGGCGAAGGCGATGGCCTTGTCGCGGGTGAGGGCGAGGTCACGGACGGGGGCGATGCACTTCAGGTCCGGGCCGAGGGTCTGGATGCCGACCTCGAAGCGGACCTGGTCGTTGCCCTTGCCGGTGCAGCCGTGGGCCACGGTGGTGGCGCCGAATTCGCGGGCGGCCTTGACCAGGTGCTTGACGATCACCGGGCGGGAGATCGCCGAGACCAGCGGGTAGTGGCCCTGGTAGAGGGCGTTCGCCTTCAGCGTGGGCATGGCGTATTCGTTGGCGAACTCATCGCGGGCATCGGCCACGTAGGCTTCGACGGCGCCGCAGCCGAGGGCACGCTGGCGGATGGTCTCGAGGGACTCGCCGCCCTGTCCGACGTCGACGGCGACGGCGATGACCTCGGCGCCGGTGGCTTCACCGATCCAGCCGATGGCTACGGACGTATCGAGGCCACCGGAGTAGGCCAGAACAATGCGCTCAGTCACGAGTGTGCTCCTTTGGGAAGATCATCTTGATTGTGAATGACTATACAGCGTTATGCGTATTTATACATATCGGCCCAACTGACTTGCAGTTGTGGTCGTTTTGGGGGCTCAAAACGACGTTAATTGCGAGCTAGTTGGGGTTCGACTCCGCCATCGCGAGGAACCGGGCCGCCAGCGCCTCGCCGCCGTCGGGATCCCTGGCCACGAGCAGCACGGTATCGTCCCCGGCAATTGTGCCCAGAATCGAGGGCATCACGGAATGGTCGATGGCCAGGGCGAGGAAATTTGCCGCGCCGGGCGGGGTCCTGATGACCACCAGGTTGGCCGAGGCCTCCGCGGTGACCAGCAGTTCGCCGCAGAGCTTTTCCAGCCGGGCGTCCAGGATTTCCTGGCCCACCCCGCTGGTGGCCGCGCGGTCCCCGCCTTCGCCAGGCACCGCGTAGACCAGCACGCCTTCGCTGCCGCGCACGCGCACGGCACCGATTTCCACGAGGTCGCGGGACAGGGTGGCCTGGGTGACCTGCACTCCGTCGTCCGCCAGCCGGGCGGCGAGTTCGGCCTGCGAACGGACGCTTTCGCCGCGCAGGATCGCGGTGATCCGCGCCTGCCGGGCGGTCTTGGTGGCCGGGCTCGCGCCCGGCACCGGCTGGTTGCTGGACACTAGAAGGTGCTCTCGCCGGTTCCTTCGACGGGGGCCAGACCGTCGACGAAAGCAAGCCCGGAGCGGTGCATCAGCCAGGCCATGAGTGCCTTCTGGGCGTGCAGGCGGTTTTCGGCCTCGTCCCAGACGATCGACTGCGGCCCGTCGATGACGCCCGCCGAGATTTCGTAGCCGCGGTAGGCAGGCAGGCAGTGCAGCACGACGGCGTCCGGTGCGGCCTGCGCCATGGCTGCCTCGTCCACGGAGTAGTCGCGGAACAGCTGGAGCCGGGCTTCCTTTTCGGCTTCCTGGCCCATGGACACCCAGGTGTCGGTGGCGACGACGTCCGCGCCCTTGAGCGCCTCGGCGGCGTCGGTGGTGATGAGCACGGAGCCGCCCGTTTCGGCGGCGCGGGCCTCGGCGGCCGCCACGATGTCCGCCGCGGGCAGGTAGCCCTCGGGGCCGCTGATGCGCACGTGCATGCCCGCGGTGACGCCGGCCAGCAGGTAGGAGTTGGCCATGTTGTTCGCGGCGTCGCCCAGGTACGCCATGGTCAGCCCGGCCAGCTTGCCCTTGTGTTCCTTGACCGTGAGGAGGTCGGCGAGCAGCTGGCAGGGGTGGTAGTCGTCGCAGAGCGCGTTGATGACCGGCACCTTGGAGTTTTCGGCCATGGCCACGAGGCCGGCGTGGGCGCCGGTGCGCCAGACGATGGTGGAGACCATACGTTCGAGGACCTTGGCGGTGTCCTCGACGGATTCCTTGTGGCCGATCTGGGCCTCGCCCGGGTTGATGATGAGGGCAGTGCCGCCCATGTCCGCCACGCCGGTGGCGAAGGAGACACGGGTGCGTGTGGACGTCTTGTCAAAGATGACTGCGACCGTCTTGCGGCCGTTCCCTTCGGCTGCGTAGGGCTGCACGCTGTACGGCGCGGCCTTCATGCGGGCGGCGAGTTCGAGCACCTCGGCCTGTTCAGTAGGGCTGAGGTCGGTGTCCTTAAGGAAGTGGCGTGTGGTGGTCACTGGGATTCCTTCGCGGTCTGCAGGAGGGCGGGCAGGGCGGCCAGGAAACGGCCGGCTTGTTCGGTGCTCAGGATGAGCGGCGGGGCCAGGCGGATGGTGCGGGGGCCGGGGCTGTTGACGATGAACCCGGCGTCGAGCCCGGCCTGTACGACGGCGGGTGCGACGTCGGCGTCCAGGTCGAAGCCGATCAGCAGGCCAACGCCGCGGACTTCCGTGACGCCGTCGACGTCGGCAAGCCCCTTCCGCAGGAAGGCACCCACGGTGCGTACGTTCTCCAGCACGCCCTGGCTTTCGATCGCGTGCAGGGTGGCGAGGGCGGCGGCGGTGGCCACCGGGTTGCCGCCGAAGGTGGTGCCGTGCTGGCCGGCGGACAGCAGCGACGACGTCGCCTCGCCGAAGGTGATGAGGGCGCCCACCGGGAAGCCGCCTCCCAGGCCTTTGGCCAGGGTGATGGCGTCCGGGACGATTCCCGCATCCTCGCTGGCGAGCCACTTGCCGGTGCGGCCAATGCCGGTCTGCACCTCGTCCAGGATCAGCAGGGCGCCGGCGGCCGTGGTGGCCTCGCGTGCGGCCTGCAGGTATTCGGTACTGAGCGGGCGCACGCCGGCCTCGCCCTGGATGGGCTCGAGGAACACGGCCGCCGTGGTGTCGTCGACGGCGGCGCGCAGGGCTTCGATGTCGCCGAACGGGATGTGGACCACGCCGCCGGGCAGCGGTTCGAACGGAGTCCGGTAGGCTTCCTTGGCCGTCAGGGCCAGGGCGCCCATGGTGCGGCCGTGGAAGGCACCTTCGAGGGCGATGATCTTGGTGCGCTTGCCGTCCCCGTTGCGGCGGGCCAGCTTGAAGGCGGCCTCGTTGGCTTCGGTGCCGGAGTTGGCGAAGAACACCTTGGACGCCGCGGGAGCCTTGACCAGGGCCAGCAGCTTTTCGGCGAGCGCGATCTGCGTGGGGCTGGTGAAGAAGTTGGAGACGTGGCCCAAGGTGGCCAGCTGGCTCGCGATCACCGAGGTGACGAAGGGGTGCGCGTGGCCCATGGCGTTGACGGCGATGCCGCCCAGCAGGTCCAGGTACTCCTTGCCGTCGGCGTCCCACACCAGGCAGCCGGCGCCGCGTACGAGCACGCGCTGCGGGGTGCCGAAGACGCCCATGAGCGAAGATGAGTAGCGCGACAGCCACTCGGCGCCGCTGCCGGCTCCAGTCATGACGGAAGCTTTGGCGTCCGATCCGGCGATGGGGGCCCGGGTGTGGTCGGGCACCGCGAAGCGGGCGGGGCCCCTATCGCCGGTCGGAGCCGTGCCAACAGTTTCGTTCATGCGTTCGGTCCTTCTTCGTCGGGGACGACCTGCGTTCCGATGCCCGCGGTCGTGAAAGTTTCCAGCAGCATGGAGTGGGCCAGGCGGCCGTCCACGATGTGCGCGCGCTCCACGCCGTCGTCGATCGCCTTCAGGCAGGCCGCCATCTTCGGGATCATCCCGGATTCCAGGCCGGGCAGCATTTCCCGCAGTTCCGAGGCGGTCAGCGAGGAGATCAGCGAGGACTTGTCCGGCCAGTTCGCGTAGAGGCCTTCGACGTCGGTCAGGATCACCAGCTTGGAGGCGCCCAGCGCGGAGGCGACGGCGGCCGCGGCGGTGTCCGCGTTGACGTTCAGCACCTGCCCGGTGGTCTGCCAGCCGGAAGCTGTTCCGGCACCGGAAGAATTGTCGGCGTACGTGATCTCCGGGGCGACCGTGGAGATCACGGGGATGCGGCCGGCGTCGAGGATGTCCCTGATCCCGGTGGGATCGACACCCACTACTTCGCCCACCAGCCCGAGGTCCACTTCCTCGCCGTCCACCACGGTGCCGGTGCGCACGGCGCGCAGCAGCCCGCCGTCCTCGCCGGACATGCCCACGGCGTAGGGTCCGTGCGAGTTGATCAGGCCCACCAGCTCGCGGCCCACCTGGCCGGTGAGGACCATGCGGACCACGTCCATGGCCTCGGGCGTGGTGACGCGCAGCCCGCCCTTGAACTCGGATTCGATGCCCAGCCGGCCCAGCATCGAGTTGATCTGCGGGCCGCCGCCGTGCACCACCACGGGGTGGATGCCCACGTGGTGGAGGAACACGATGTCCTCGGCGAAGGCGCGGCGCAGCTCCTCATTGACCATGGCGTTGCCGCCGTACTTGATGACCATGGAAGTGCCGGCAAAGCGCTGGATCCAGGGCAGAGCCTCGATCAGGGTCGCCGCCTTGTCCTGGGCAGCGGCCATGGAGGTGGTCTCGCGGGTGTGGGCGTTCACGGGTTCTCCTGCCTAGCTCGAGTAGGCGCTGTTCTCGTGCACATATTCGTGCGTGAGGTCATTGGTCCAGATGGTGGCTTCGGAATCGCCGGCCTGCAGGTCGATTTCCACGTGCACTTCGCGGGGCTCGAGGTCCACGAGGTTGCGGTCCTCGCCGATGCCGCCGTTGCGGCAGATCTGCACACCGTTGATGGCCACGTTCAGCTGGTCCGCTTCGAAGACGGCGTCCGTGGTGCCGACCGCGGAGAGCACGCGGCCCCAGTTGGGGTCCTTGCCGAAGATGGCGGTCTTGAAGAGGTTGGAGCGGGCCACGGCACGGCTGACAATTTCGGCATCCCGTTCGCTGGCGGCGTTGAAGGTGCGGATGGCGATGTCGTGGCTGGCGCCTTCGGCGTCGCCGATCAGCTTGCGCGCCAGTTCGGCGCTCACCTGGGTGAGTCCGGCCGCAAGCTGCTCGGCGGAGGGCACGGCATCGGAGGCACCGGAGGCAAGCAGGACCACGGTGTCGTTGGTGGACATGCAGCCGTCCGAGTCAGCCCGGTCGAAGGTGACACGCGTGGTGTCCCGCAGCACGACGTCGAGCAATTCCGCCGGGACCTGGGCATCGGTGGTGAGCACCACGAGCATGGTAGCCAGGCCCGGTGCAAGCATGCCGGCGCCCTTCGCGATGCCGCCGATGGTGAATTCCCGGCCTTCGGCGTCGGTGCCGGTGAAGACGGCTTCCTTGGCGACCGTGTCCGTAGTCATGATGGCGGTGGCGGCAGCGGATCCGCCGTCTTCGGACAGTTCAGCAGCGGCGGCTTCGACGCCGGGCAGGATCTTGTCCATGGGCAGCTGTTCGCCGATGAGGCCGGTGGAACAGACCACGACGTCGGAGGCGGAGATGCCCAGCAGTTCGGCGACCTTCTCGGCGGTGGCGTGGGTGTTTTGGAAGCCCTGCGGGCCGGTGCAGGCGTTGGCGCCGCCGGAATTGAGGACCACGGCGTCGACCCGGCCGTCCGAAACCACCTGGCGCGACCAGTGCACGGGCGCGGCGGCCACGCGGTTGGAGGTGAAGACGGCGGCGGCGGCCTTGAGCGGGCCGTCGTTGACCACGAGGGCGAGGTCCGGGTTGCCGGAGGCCTTGATGCCGGCCTTCACGCCGGCGGCGCGGAATCCCTGGGGGGCGGTGATCGTCACGGTGCGACTCCTTGCAGGTTCAGGCCGGCGCTTTCGTCCAGGCCGAGGGCGATGTTCATGGACTGCACGGCACCGCCGGCGGTTCCCTTGGTGAGGTTGTCGATGGCACAGGTAACGATCACACGGCCCGTGTGCGCGTCGAAGGCCAGCTGCATGACGGCATGGTTGGAGCCCTGCACCGACTTGGTGCTGGGCCACTGGCCTTCGGGCAGCAGGTGAACGAAGGGCTCGTCGTCATACGCTTCGGCCCAGGCCTGGCGGAGTTCCGCGGCGGTGATACCGGGCTTTGCCTTGGCGGTGGCGGTGGTGAGGATGCCCCGGCTCATCGGGGCGAGGGTGGGCGTGAAGGACACCGTAACCTGCTCCCCTGCCGCGTTGGACAGGCCCTGCTCGATTTCGGGGGTGTGGCGGTGCCCGCCGCCCACGCCGTAGGGGCTCATGGAGCCCATCACTTCGGAGCCGATGAGGTTGACCTTTGCTGCCTTGCCGGCGCCGGAGGTGCCGGAGGCGGAAACAATCACGACGTCGTCCGGCAGCAGGAGCTTGTTGGCGAACCCGGGCGTGAGGGCCAGAAGGGACGAGGTCGGGTAGCAGCCCGGGACGGCGATGCGCTTGGCGCCCTTGAGCTTCTCGCGCTGGCCGGGCAGTTCCGGGAGGCCGTAGGGCCAGGTGCCTGCGTGGGCCGAGCCGTAGAACTTTTCCCAGGCGGCGGGGTCCTCGAGCCGGTGGTCCGCTCCGGCGTCGATCACCACGGTGCCCTCAGGCAACTGGGCCGCGATTTCCGCGGAGGCACCGTGCGGCAGGGCCAGGAACACGACGTCATGCCCCGAGAGGTTTTCCACTGAGGTGTCTTCGAGAATCCGGCTCGCCAGGCCATGGAGATGCGGCTGCAACTCCCCTAGTCTGGAACCGGCGTTGCTGTGGGCCGTGATGGCGCCGATGGTGACGTTTGGGTGGCCCGCGAGGATACGCAGCACTTCCCCGCCGGCGTAACCGCTGGCCCCGGAAACGGCAACAGAAATAGTCATGGCAACACTGTACAGGAAAACTATGCATGGTTGCCGATATTTATGCATGCCCTGAATTGCCTTGCCTACCCCCGGCCGTGACGCAGGCAATACCCGCGTATGCTGGACAAAGGGTGATCCAGACCGTGCAGGCCGAACGTCGGCTGCAGCGTTGCCCGCAAGCGATTCGGGGCAAACAAGCATGGCACCCACATCCACCGTTGCGCGCCCTAAAGCGCGCGCCATCCAGCCCAACCCCATGGTCCGCAGTTATGCGGAACTGCTTAAGAGCGTCCGGGCCGAGGGCCTGTTGGAACGCCGCCGCGGCTTCTACATCTGGCTGTTCGCGGCCCTCATGGCGCTGATGGCGGCAACCTGGCTGGGCTTCGCACTGCTGGGCGATTCCTGGTATCAGCTCCTCATCGCGGCCGCCGTCGGCATCTTCTGCACCCAGCTGAGCTTCCTGGCGCACGAGGCCGGCCACAAGCAGGTCTTCGCGTCCCGCCGGGCCAACGACTGGTCCGCAAGGCTCCTGGCCACCGGGATCGCCGGGATCAGCTACTCCTGGTGGGAACAGAAGCACGGCGCCCACCACAACCACCCCAACATCATCTCCAAGGATCCCGACATCAGGAACAACGCGTTGGTGTTCTACCCGGAAGCTGCGGCCGCCCGCACCGGACGCTTCGCCTTCCTGACCCGCAAGCAGGGCTGGTTCTTCTTCCCCTTGCTCGGCCTGCTGGGAATCAGCCTGCAGTTTGACTCATTGCGCTTTGTCCTGGGGCGGGGCACCGTCCGGCACCGCTGGGTGGAAGCACCCATCCTGCTGACCCGCCTCCTGGCCCTTCCGGTGCTGGCCTTCACCTTCCTGCCCCTGGGCATGGCGTTCGCCTTCCTCGGAGTGCAGATCGTGGTGTACGGCTTCTACATGGGCGCCTCCTTCGCCCCGAACCACAAAGGCATGCCTGTGCTCCCCGCGGACAGCCGGGTGGATTTCCTGAACCGGCAGGTCCTGACCTCCCGGAACATCTCGGGCGGCCGGTTCATGGACTTCCTCCTCGGTGGCCTCAACCGCCAGGTGGAACACCACCTCTTCCCGGACATGGCCCGCCCGCAGCTCCAACGGGCCAGGGCAATCGTGCGCAGCTTCTGCGCCGCCCATTCCATTCCCTACACCGAGACAACCCTCATGCAGTCCTACGGAATCGTGGTCCGCTACCTCAACGAAGTAGGGCTGTCCGCGGGCCGCGGTTTCGACTGCCCCGTCGCTTCGGTGCACGGGCGCCGCTGACCGCACGGGACGGGCGCCGCTGACCGCACGCCTTACTGACGCCCTGCGACACCTGCGGGCATGTTCCCAGCCTGCCTCCCTAGGATGGGTTCAGTGGACCGGGCGCGGAAAGACCTGCCCGGAGCAAAGGAGAGCCATGACGCACGCCATCATCGCCCGGCAACCCGGAGGACCCGAAGTACTCGAATACCATGAGGCGGAAATGCCGGTCCCGGGGCCAGGTCAGCTCCTGGTCAAGGTCGCCGCCACGGGCGTCAACTTCGTCGAAACCTACCAGCGCAGCGGCCTCTACAAGGTGGCGTTCCCCTTCGTCCCGGGCTCGGAATGCTCAGGAACCGTGGAAGCCGTGGGCGACGGCGTCGAACTCTTCAGCGTCGGCGACCGCGTGGCCACGGCGGAAGGCGCCCGCAGCTATGCCGGGTACACCCTCATCGACGAGCACAAAGCACTGCCCGTTCCGGACGGCGTCGACGATTTCACGGCCGCCGCCCTCCCGCTGCAGGGCATGACCGCGCACTTCCTGATGAACTCCTCCTTCCGGGTGGAGCCCGGCCAGACCGTGCTCGCCCATGCCGGCGCGGGCGGCGTGGGCCTCCTCCTGACCCAGCTCCTCAAGGCCCGCGGGGCCCGGGTGATCACCACGGTGTCCACCGACGAAAAGGAAGCACTGTCCCGTGAGGCGGGGGCCGACGTCGTGCTCCGCTACGACGGTTTCGCACGGAAAGTCCGCGAACTGACCGACGGCGAAGGCGTGCACGCGGTGTTCGACGGCGTCGGCAAGGACACGTTCGATGACTCGCTGGAGAGCCTGCGGGTGCGCGGTTCGATGGTCCTGTACGGCGCCGCGTCCGGCCCGGTTCCGCCGGTCGACCCGATGCGGCTTCACGCAGGCGGCTCCCTCAGCCTCACCCGTCCCACCGTGGGCCACTTCCTGCAGAACGCGCAGGAACGCCACTGGCGCTCGGCCGAGATCTTCGACGCCGCGGCCAAGGGCACGCTCAAGGTGCGCATCGGTGCCCGCTATGCGCTGCCCGAGGCAGCACAGGCGCACCGCGACCTTGAAGGCCGCAAGACCACCGGCAAGGTCCTGCTGGTTCCCTGAGTTCCCGCGGTGGGCGGCTCCGGGGACAAGCCGCCCACGCACGGCCCGGCAGGCCGGCACACGTGACGACACAGTTACGCGGACACGGTTTGTGTCACCGTTTGTTCACCTTCATGGGCAAAGATCTTGAAGTGACACAGGAGCAATACATAGAGGCCCCCGACTCGGGCATCACGGGCGGCGCCTACCTGCCGCAGTTTCCCGGCGCCGCCGCGGCTCCCCCGCAGCGCTCGCTGGTGGACATCCTCGAGGAGACCGCCCGCCGCTTCCCCGAGGCCTCGGCACTGGACGACGGCAACAAATCGTTGAGCTACGCCGAACTACTCAAGGCGGTCCGGGCCTTCGGCCGGACCCTGCACGGCCGGGGCCTGGGCGCCGGCGACAAGATCGGCGTCCGGATCCCCTCGGGCCGCAACGAACTGTACGTGGCAATCCTTGGCATCCTGCTGGTGGGCGCCGCGTACGTCCCGGTGGACGCGGACGACCCCGACGAGCGCGCCCGGCTGGTCTTCGGCGAAGCCAAGGTTGCCGGCATCGTCACCGGCGGCCTGGCCGTGGAGGTCTTCGGCGAACGCCCGGCGCCCTTCCCCGCACCCCGGAAACCCGGCCTGGACGACGACTCCTGGATCATCTTCACCTCCGGCTCCACCGGCACCCCCAAGGGCGTTGCCGTGCAGCACCGTTCTTCGGCCGCCTTCGTGGACGCCGAGGCACGGCTGTTCCTGCAGGAGGACCCGATCGGCACGCAGGACCGGGTGCTCGCGGGACTGTCCGTGGCCTTCGACGCTTCCTGCGAGGAGATGTGGCTGGCCTGGCGGCACGGCGCCTGCCTGGTCCCGGCCCCGCGAGCCCTGGTCCGTTCCGGCATGGACCTTGGCCCGTGGCTGATCAACCACGGCATCTCCGTGGTGTCCACCGTGCCTACCCTGGCGGCCCTGTGGCCGGCCGAAGCGCTGGAGAACGTCCGGCTGCTGATCTTCGGCGGCGAAGCGTGCCCCCCGGAATTGGCCGAACGCCTGGCGGTGGACGGACGCGAGGTCTGGAACACCTACGGACCCACCGAAGCGACGGTGGTTGCCTGCGCCGCTCCCCTGGGCGGACCCGGCCCCGTGCGGATCGGACTGCCGCTGGACGGCTGGGACCTCGCCGTCGTCGATCCTTCCGGTGTCCCGGTGCCGGAAGGCGAAACCGGCGAACTGATCATCGGCGGCGTCGGGCTGGCCCGCTACCTGGACCCGGCCAAGGACGCCGAAAAATACGCGCCGATGCCGTCGCTGGGCTGGGAGCGTGCATACCGTTCCGGCGACCTGGTGCGCTACGAGCGCGAGGGCCTCATCTTCCAGGGCCGCGCCGACGAGCAGGTGAAGCTGGGCGGACGCCGGATCGAGCTCGGCGAGGTCGACGCCGCACTGCAGGCGCTGCCGGGCATCGCGGGGGCCGCGGCCGCCGTGCGTACGACCTCGGCCGGGAACCAGATCCTGGTGGGGTACCTCGCACCCGTGGAGGACGTGGAGCCCGACCTGGCAGATGCCCGGACGCTGCTGGCGAAGAGCCTGCCGGCCGCCCTGGTTCCGCTGCTGGCGGTGGTGGATTCGCTGCCCACGAAAACCAGCGGCAAGGTGGACCGGCATGCCCTTCCCTGGCCGCTGCCCGGTGCCGCGGCCGCCGACGCGGACAAGGCGCCGCTGAACCTTCCCGACGATGCCGCCTGGATCGTGGAGCAGTGGGAGTCCGTGCTCGGCTCCCCCGTGAACTCACTGGACGCCGACTTCTTCGCCTACGGCGGCGGCTCCCTCGCCGCGGCCCAGCTCGTCTCGGCCCTGCGGGTCCGCTACCCCACCATCACGGTGACCGAAATCTATGCGACGCCGCGCGTCGCCGCCCTCATCGAAGCGGCCCGCCAGTCGCTGCCCGACGGCGGCACCCCGGCCGCCGCCGTCGAACGCCCCGTGCGTCCCACCGCACCGAAGTCGCAGCTGTTCCAGACGCTGATGGGCATCGTCCTGAACATCCTCACCGGCATGCGCTGGCTGACCTACCTGATGGCCGGGAACCGGCTGCTGGCCGACATTGCGGGGTTCACCGCGGCACCTGTGGTGTCCTGGTGGTGGATCCTCGCCTCCTGGCTGGTGTTCGTCAGCCCGCTGGGACGGATGGCGATCGCAGTCGGTGCAGCCCGGATCCTGCTGCGGGGGCTCAAGCCGGGCAGCTACCCACGCGCCGGAAAGGTGCACCTGCGCCTGTGGCTGGCCGAGCAGGTCCAGGACCTGGCCGGCGCCGTCAGCCTGGCGAGCGCCCCTTGGGTTCCCTACTACGCCCGGGCCCTGGGCGCGAAGGTCGGCAATAACGTGCACCTGCACTCGGTGCCTCCGGTCACCGGCCTGCTGACGCTGGGCAGCGGCAGCAACATCGAACCCGAGGTGGACCTGTCCGGCTGGTGGGTGGACGGCGATTCGGTGCACATCGGCGAGATCCATGTGGGCCCCGGGGCCACGGTCGGTGCCCGGAGCACCCTCATGCCCGGCACCAGCATCGGCGCCGGCGCGCGCGTGGAGGCCGGATCCGCGGTGCTCGGCAAGGTCAAGGCCGGCCACCTGGTGGCCGGCTCCCCGGCCGAACGGCTCGGCAAAGCGAAGAATGAATGGCCCGAAGCCCCGGCCATGTCCCGTTTCATCCGGCGATCCTGGTTCGCAGCCTTCGCCGGTGCCTCTGCGCTGCTCGCCCTGATCCCCTACGCCTCGGCGTTCGCGGGCGCGTTGGTGGTCCTGGCCTTCGTCCGCGGCAAGTCCTCGCTGCAGTCGGCCCTGCCCGAGGTGCTCCTTTCGGTGCCCTTCGCGGCGCTGGCGTGGTTCCTCTGCAACCTGCTCCTGGTCCTCGCCGTGACGCGCCTGCTCGGCCTGGGCCTCAAGGAGGGCTACTGCCGGGTCCACAGCCGGGCCGGCTGGCAGGTCTGGGCCACCGAACGCGTGCTGGACATGGCGCGGGACCTGTTGTTCCCGATCTACGCCAGCCTGTTCACCCCGGTGTGGCTGCGCCTGCTCGGGGCCACGGTGGGCCGGAACGTCGAGGCGTCCACGGTGCTGCTCCTGCCGAAGATGACCACGATCGGCGACGGCGCGTTCCTGGCCGACGACACCATGGTGGCCTCCTACGAACTGGGCGGCGGCTGGATCAAGATCGCGCCGGCCAAGATCGGCAAGCGTTCCTTCCTCGGCAACTCCGGCATGACCGCCGCTGGCCGCAGCGTGCCCAAGAACTCCCTGGTGGCAGTGCTGTCCGCCACCCCGGCGAAGGCGAAATCCGGAACGTCGTGGCTGGGCAGCCCGCCCGTGCGGCTCCGGCGCACCGTGGTCGACTCCGACAAGAGCCTCACCTTCAACCCGTCACTTTCCCTGAAGACCCGGCGCGGGCTGTGGGAACTCTGCCGCCTGTTGCCGGTCATGCTGACGGTGGGCGTCGCCGTCGGGATCATGCTGACGCTCGACTGGATCGCATCCGGCACGTCCTACTGGGTGGCAGCCCTGCTGGGCGGCGTGGTGATGCTGCTGGCCGGTGCCGCGGCCGCACTCAGTTCCGTAGTGGCGAAGTGGCTGCTGGTGGGCCGGATCAAGGCCGGCGCGCATCCGCTGTGGAGCCCGTTCATCTGGCGCAACGAAGTGGTGGACACCTTCATCGAAATGGTCAGCGCCCCCTGGTTCGCCCGTGCCGCCGCCGGGACGCCGGCGCTGGTGTGGTGGCTGCGCGGCCTCGGCGCGAAGATCGGCCGCGGCACGTGGTGCGAGAGCTACTGGCTTCCCGAGGCCGACCTGGTGAGCCTCGGCCGGAGCTCCACGGTGAACCGGGGCTGCGTGGTGCAGACCCACCTGTTCCACGACCGCATCATGGCGATCGACACCGTGGTCCTCGAGGACGGTGCCACCATGGGCCCGCACGGCGTCATCCTCCCGCAGGCCAGCATCGGCGACGGCGGAACCGTGGGACCGGCGTCGCTGGTCATGCGCGGCGAGGCGGTCCCGGCGGGGACGTACTGGATGGGCAACCCGGTGAGTCCTTGGGCGGGGCCGTAAGATGCCGGCCGTGCGGCCGGTAGCGTAGCACCATGACCCGTAACGAGACAGCCTCCGGCCCGGATCCCGCGGCGGACCGCTACACCCTGCAGCACGGAAGCCTGGCCTTCCGGGTGGAACGCTACGAACTCGACCTGGACTACGCCCTCGGCAGCAACCGGCTCAGCGGACGTGCCGTGCTGCGCTGCGTTGCCTTGAAGGACGCGCAGCAGATCGTGCTCGACCTGGTGGGCTTCAAGGCCGCCAAGGTGCTGGTGGACGGGAAGAAGCCGCCCAAGTTCGGCGCCCGGGGCGAGCACCTGGTCATCACCACCAAGGACCGGCTGAAGGCACGGCAGTCCTTCACGGTGGAGGTGCGCTACGAGGGCAACCCGCGGCCGCGGCGGGGCCTGTGGGGCGAGGTCGGCTGGGAGGAATTGGACGACGGCGTGCTGGTTGCCGGGCAGCCGAACGGTGCCGCGTCCTGGTTCCCCTGCAACGACCACCCGCGGAACAAGTCCAGCTACCTGATCAGCGTCACCACGGACGACAACTACCGGGCGGTCTGCAACGGGCGCCTCATTTCCCGCAGCCGCAAGTCCAGCCGCGAAACCTGGGTGTACGAACAGCTCGAGCCGATGGCCACGTACCTGGCCACGGTGCAGATCGGCCGCTACGAACTGCTGCCGCTCTCCCCCGAGGCGGAGGCGCTGCACCACTCCGACACGCCCAGGCCGGCCGCTGTTCCGCAGTACCTCGCGGCCACCCCGCTCATGGCGGCGATTGCCCGCGAGGGCCTGGCCCGGCAACGGCACATGATGCGCACCTTCGTTGACTGTTTCGGTCCCTACCCCTTCCAGGAATACACGGCCGTGGTCACCGAGGACGAGCTGGAGATCCCGCTGGAGGCCCAGACGCTCTCGATCTTCGGCCGCAACCACATGGGGCAGGAGTGGGAGTCCCAGCGGCTGATCGCCCACGAACTGTCGCACCAGTGGTTCGGGAACTCGCTGACGGTGTCCAGCTGGAAGGACATCTGGCTGCACGAAGGCTTCGCGTGCTACGCGGAATGGATCTGGTCCGAGGAGGCCCGGGTGATGTCCCTGGCCGAGCGGGCGGCGGCGGCACACCGGAAGCTCGCCGGCGAAGCCAGGGACCTGCTGGTGGGCGACCCCGGTCCCAAGCTCATGTTCGACGACCGCGTCTACAAGCGCGGCGCCCTGGCGCTGCACGCCGTGCGCATGGCCTGCGGCGACGAGGCATTCTTCGGCCTGCTCCGCCGCTGGACGGCCGACTTCAAGCACGGCTCAGTGTCCACCGAACAGTTCGTCGCCACCGCGGACAGCTGCGTGCCGGGCCTGGACTGCGCTGCCGTCCTGGAACCCTGGCTCTACACCAAGGCCCTGCCGCCGCTCCCCTGACGCGTCCCCTGCCCGGTCCGTGAGGCAGGCGCTAGCAGAGGGCGACGGCGGCAACCAGGTTTCCGGGCACCGGCGCCGCCAGGCCGAGGCCGGGTTCCGTTCCGTCCAGAGCGAGGTCGGCCAGGCCGGGCAGGTCCAGCACATCCACGGTGGCCGGGTCCCGCCGGAGGCCTTCGCCGCTGCGTTTCAGCCACGCTTCCTTCCGTGCCCACAGCCGTGCCCGGCCCCGGTTCCGGTCCCGTTCGGGAAGCCCCTGGACCCAGCGTTGTTCGCGGCCGCCGAGCGCCACCGCGTCGAAACCCGCTGCACCGGAACCAGCCGCGTTGTCGTCGCCGAAGCCGGCGAGCCTGCCGCTGTCTTCCAGGTCCACGCCCAGCGCCAGGCCAGGTTCCGGGTGCGCGACGCCGGCCAGCAGCACCCGGCCGGCCGCCCGGGAGGCGCTGAGCAGCAGCGGTGCGGGGCCGCCGTCGAGCAGGAAAGCCGGCCGGCCGTGGCCGGCCGCCGGACCGCATTGCGGGCAGTCGTAGCGCGGCGCCAGCCGGGCGGGTTCCACGTCCAGGAGGCGGGCGGCGAACAGCAGCAGGGCCGCCCGCCCGGCGAGGAACCCGGCACGGTCCTGCTCGTGCGCGTAGGCGGCGGCCCGCTCCCCGGCCGCGCCGCCCAGCACCGAAGCCATGACGACGGAAGGCGCCGCCACGGCGTCGAGCGCTTCCAGGCGCAGGGCCAGCCCGCCCATGTCCGCACCGCCCTTCGCTCGTGCCGTCCTCATGACAGCGTCCTACTTACAGGCGTCCTATCTAACAGGGTCCTATCTAACAGGGTCCTATCTAACAGTGTCGAGGTAGCCGGCCAGCGCCGGGGTGATCCTGGTGCCGGAGTTGGTGGACCCGCCGTTGGTGTGGACCGCCACGATCGAGGTGGAGCTGTTGTAGACGGGCGCACCGCTCTGGCCGCCGTTGGTGTCCATCGTGTAGAACACCTTCTCCGCTTGGGTAGAGGAGACCGAACCGGTCATGGTCCACATGGTGCCGCGCGGCTTGTCGCCCGGGTACCCGCGCACCGTGGCCGTCGATCCGTACAGGCTGTTGGTGGTTCCCGTGTAGCCCAGCCAGCCGGCGGCGTTGCCCACGGTGCAGTTGAGTTTGATGACACCCCAGTCCGCGTTGGTGTTGGCCGAATCGATCCAGCGCTGGTCCGTGTACAGTTCCGTGGCCCCGCAGCTGCCATAGGGATCGCTTGAACCGTTGCGGCCGGGTGCCACGCGGATTCCCCAGGAGTAGTCCGCGGCCGAGCCCGTGCCGCCCCGGTGCACGCAGTGCCCGGCGGTGAGGACGGTGTCGTCGGAAATCAGGGCGCCGGAGCAAATGGAGCCGGCGTTGAATTCGATCTGCACGATCGAGCTGCTGGGGGCCGAGGTGGTGTTCGTGACCTGGGTCCGGCCGTCGGAACCGATCACCGACTCCGTCGAGGCACCGCCGCCTTTGACCGGCGCCGGGAGCGTGTAGTGGTCCGCGAGCGGGGACGCCGCCGGCCCGGAAGTCCTGGCCGGGTCCACGGCGTGCGGGACGGGCTGGACGCCGCCCGTTTCTGATGGAGCAGTCCCTGCCGGATCCGTCTCTGCTGCGACGGCGGTTCCGCCGAGGCCGGTGGTAGCCGCGAATACCGCGGCGGCGAGCAGCTGGCCGGTTTTCTGCTTGTTCATGGGTCCCTTTCGGTTGCTGGAAATGGAAAGGACCCTTGGGCCGGGTGGTCCAAGGGTCCTTTCAAAGGCGGGTCAGTCCTGCGCGCGGTCAGCGCTGCACGGCTCCGAAACGATCCGCGGCGACGGCGACAGCGGCCTCGCGGGCTTCCGATGCCTCGTCGGCGGTGAGGGTGCGGTCCGTCGCGCGGAAGCGCAGGCCGAAGGCGAGCGACTTCTTGCCGTCCTCGATGCCCTTGCCCACGTACACGTCGAACAGTGCCACATCCTCCAGCAGTTCACCGGCGCCTTCACGGAGCGCGGCGAGGACGGCGTCCGCCGGCACGTCCTGCGGAACCACCAGGGCGACGTCCTGCGTGGCGACCGGGAACCCGGAGATGTGCTTGGCGACGATTACGTCGGCGGCGGCCTCGAAGATGGCGTCCGCGTCCAGTTCCATGGCCACCGAGCGGGCGGGCATGTCGTGCGCGGCCAGGAGCTTCGGGTGCAGTTCTCCGGCGTAGCCCACTACCTCGCCCGAGCGGAGCGCCAACTGGGCGGCGCGTCCCGGGTGGAAGGCCTGGTGGCTTCCCTGGCTGACCACGAGTTCGACGCCGAGCACGTCGCCCACCAGGCGGGCGGCGTCGAGGGCGTCGGCCCAGTCCCACTGGCGCGGGGCGTGGCCGGCGGCGGCGGGCGAATCATGGCCGCACATCAGGGCGGCGAGGTGCAGCGGCTGGTCCGGGACGCCGTCGAACAGTCCGTCCAGAACCTCAGGGGCCGGCTTGGCACCCAGCGGCGGAATGGACTCCGTGCCCAGCTTTCCGTCCGGCAGGAACACCAGGCCGGCCTCGTACAGGGCGAGGTCGCGGAAACCGCGGGACAGGTTGCGGCGGGCGGCCTCGATGAGGCCGGGCAGCACCGAGGTGCGCAGGTAGCCGTGCTCTTCGCTGATCGGGTTGGCCAGCTTGATCGCGGTGCGTTCGGCGCCTTCCTCGGCCACGCCGAAGGTGTCATTGGCGGCCTTGGAGACGAAGGGGTAGGACAGCACCTCGGTGAGGCCTGCGTCGGCCAGGGCCTGGACCACGCGGCGCTTCTGCTGCTGCGCACGGGTGAACCCGCGGCCGGGAGGGGCCACCGGCAGGGTCGCCGGGATGTTCTCGTAGCCCACCAGCCGGGCGATTTCCTCGGACAGGTCTTCCTTGGTCTCGAGGTCCTGGCGCCAGCTCGGAGCGCTGACCCGGTAGCCGTCAGCGGTCTTTTCGACAGCGGCACCCAGGTCCTCGAGGCAGCCGGTGATCTGCTCTTCGCTGAAGTCGATGCCGATGCGCTCGGCCGCGAAGCCGGCAGGAAGCTCGATCGTGGCGGTTTCGGGCGCGGTTCCGACGTCGGTTCCTGGCTCGTCCGCGGTACCTCCCGCGAGGTCCACCAGCAGGTCCACCACGCGCTGCGCGGCAACCCCGGCAAGCTGCCAGTCCACGCCGCGTTCGAAACGCTTGGACGCTTCCGACGGCAGCTTGTGGCGGCGGCGGGCCCGGCCGATGGACACCTCGTCGAAGTGGGCGGCCTCGACCAGGATGTTCGTGGTGGAGTCGGACACTTCGGTGTTGGCCCCGCCCATGACACCGGCGATCCCGATCGCTCCGGAGTCGTCGGTGATCAGCAGGTCTTCGACGTCAAGCGCGCGTTCCTTGCCGTCCAGGGTGAGGATCTTCTCGCCGGGCGCGGCACGGCGCACCACGATGTCGCCGGCGAGCTTGTCCAGGTCGTAGCAGTGGTTCGGCTGGCCGAGCTCGAGCATGACGTAGTTGGAGATGTCCACCGGCAGGGAGATGGAGCGGATGCCGGCCAGGCGGAGCCGGGACACCATCCACTGCGGAGTGGGGCGCGTGGCGTCCACGCCGCGCACGGTGCGGGCTACGAAGCGGTCGCAGCCGGGCTTGCCGTAGATGGGTGCGTCGTCGTTGAGCTTGACGCCGTAGCCGCCGGAGAGTTCCACCGGGGCATTGACCTTCGACGCCGGGTCCGTGAAGGACGTGCCGGTGGCGTGGGCGTATTCGCGGGCCACGCCACGGATGGAGAACGCGTAGCCGCGGTCCGGAGTGACGTTGATTTCCGCTGCCTGGTCGTAGAGGCCGAGCAGTTCCATCGCGTCAGTGCCGATTTCGGGGTCGAGGCCGATCCGGGACAGGACCAGGATGCCGTCGTGGTCCTCGCCGATGCCGAGCTCGCGGACGGAGGCGATCATGCCCGCGGACAGGTGCCCGTAGGTCTTTCGCGCGGAGATGTGGAAGTCGCCGGGCAACACGGCGCCGGGCAGGGTGACCACTACCTTGTCGCCTTCCACGAAGTTGTGGGCGCCGCAGACGATGCCCTGCACGCCGGAGGGGTCGATGCCCTTGCCGGTGAGGGTCTGCTCCTGTCCCTCGGGGACCACGCGGACCTGGCACCAGTTGATGGTCTTGCCGTTGGACTGGGGTTCCTTGACCAGGCTCAGGACCTGCCCGACGACGACCGGGCCCTGCAGGGTGTCCGTGGGACGGTGGACGGCTTCTTCCTCAAAGCCGACCTTGACGAGTTCCGTCATGACGTCTTCGGCCGAGGCGCCGGACGGTACCTGCGCGAACTCGCGCAGCCAGGAAAGTGGGATACGCACTGTTAGATCTCCATCCCGAAGTGCTCGCTGAAACGTACATCGCCTTCGATCATGTCGCGCATGTCGCTGACCTCGTTGCGGAACATGAGGGTCCGCTCGATGCCCATGCCGAAGGCAAAACCTGAATACTCCTCCGGGTCGATGCCGGCGGCGCGCAGCACGTTCGGGTTGACCATGCCGCAGCCGCCCCATTCGATCCAGCGGGGCCCGCCCTTGGCGCCGGGGTGCCAGATATCCAGCTCCGCGGACGGCTCGGTGAAGGGGAAGTAGTTCGGGCGCAGGCGGATGGAGGCTTCCTCGCCGAACATCTGCCGGGCGAAGTGCTCCAGGGTTCCGCGCAGGTCGGCCATGCTGAGGTTCTTGTCGATGGCCAGGCCCTCGAACTGGTGGAACACCGGGGTGTGCGTGGCGTCGAGTTCATCGGTGCGGAACACCTTGCCCGGGCACAGCACGTAGATGGGGACTTCGCGTTCGAGCATGGAACGCACCTGCACCGGGGAGGTGTGGGTACGCATGAGCAGGTGGGCTTCGGGCGGTTCCACGAAGAAGGTGTCCTGCATTTCGCGGGCCGGGTGGTCCGGCTTGAAGTTCAAGGCGTCGAAGTTGAACCACTCCGACTCGACCTCGGGGCCTTCCGCGATTTCCCAACCCATGCCCACGAAGATGTCCGCCACGCGGTCCTGCAGGGTGGACAGCGGGTGCCGGGCACCGGCGCGGCGGCGGCGCGGAGCGGCCGTGACATCCACGGTCTCTTCGACCAGGATGCGGGCGTCGTTCTCGGCTTCGAGTTCCGCGGTACGGGCGGTGAGGGCCTGGTTGACGCGGCCGCGGGAGGCGCCCATGAGCTTGCCGGCGGCGGCTTTGTGCTCCTTGGCCAGGCCGCCGATTTCGCGGTTGGCCAGGCTCAGGGGCGACTTCTCCCCCGTGTGGGCCAGGCGGACGGCCTTGAGTTCTTCGAGCGAGGACGCGGCGGCAATGGCGGCGACGGCGGCCTCGACGGCGGCAGTGATGGCGGCCTCATCCAGCGGGTTCGGGATGGCGGCGCCCGGCAAAGTGTCAGTCATCTACTGTTCTTAGCTACGAGTCGGAAGTGTTCTCCGCCGGCGCGCAGCGCGGCAAAGACAAAAGGGCAATGCTCACCGGATCATCCGGCGGGCATTACCCCCCAGTCTAGTTGAACGCCGCGACCGGGATTCAACCGGTCCGCTATTCAGGCAGGTCCGTCCCGGCCGGGTTGCACGGGCGGCGGGCCGGGCCGCGCAGGCGGGTGGCCCGGCAGGGGCGGCGGGGCGGCCGGCGGGGCTGCGGGTG
>NZ_QYLP01000079.1 GCF_003614925.1 Arthrobacter celericrescens | reverse complement strand
CTAACAGCGCCAGACACACGGAAGGCCGGCCCCGCACGGGGCCGGCCTTCCGTTGTTGACCGCAACCACTCGGCCAGCCGTGACTACCGCACTGTGGCTACTCGGGAAGCCGGAGCATTCCCTCCTGAGCCACGGTGGCCACGTGCACGCCGTCGCGGCTGAAAATCTTGCCGGTCGACAGGCCGCGAGCACCCTGGGCGCTGGGCGACTCCTGGACGTAGAGCAGCCACTCGTCCACGCGGACGGGGCGGTGCCACCACATGGCGTGGTCCAGGCTCGCCACACTCATACCCGGTGTCATCCAGCTGAGCCCGTTGCCCCGCAGGATGGGTTCGAGGATCGTGTAGTCGCTTGCGTAGGCGAGGGCGGCCCGGTGGAAGTCCGGGTCGTCGGGCATGGGGCCCAGGGTCTTCATCCAGACGGCGTTCCTGGCCACCTGTTCCTTGGGAGCCTCGACATACAAGGCGGAGTCGACGTGCCGCACGTCGAAGGGCCGTTCGAAGGACATGTGGCGGGCTAACGGATGGTCGTACTTCCGCAACAGGTCCGCGGTGCTTGGCAGGCTCTCGGGGTCGGGGATGCCCTCGGGCATGGTCGACTGGTGTTCAACGCCGCCGGCTTCCGTCTGGAACGAGGCGATCATGGACAGGATCGGTTGCCCGTTCTGGTACGCGTGCACGCGGCGCGCCGAGAAGGAACGGCCGTCCCGCAGGCGCTGCACCCCGAACGTGATGGGCTGGTTGGCGTCGCCCGGGCGCAGGAAGTACCCGTGCATCGAGTGGACCACCCGGTCCTCGTCGACCGTCCGCATCCCGGCGATGAGGGATTGGGCCAGGACCTGCCCGCCGAACACCCGGTGCCGGGGCTGCTTCTGCGAGGGGCCGAGGAAAATGTCCTCGTCTGTCCGGGCACCGTCGAAGTCGGCCAGCGAAAGCAGCTCGATGAGGGTGGCGGTGGGATCCTCGGGGACGGCCTGGTCCACCAGGCCGGCGTGCGCGTCAGTCATGGTTCGACTTTACCCGCCGCCCAACAACGGACATGCCGGTAGAGTCGATGCTGTGGCTGATGTATTGACCCGTTCCCTCCGCTTCGCCGATCCACGGGATCTGGCGGACCTGCGCACCTACGTGACGCGTGCCAAGAGCATCGACGACGGCGCCGTCCGCCTCCAGGCCGCAGGCACCGTCCTCGCGGCCTACGTATGCGTCCTCCGCCCGCGGGCGCTCGGCGACGCGACCCCCACCATCCTCGGCCTGCGCACCAGCGCCCTCGCCGAAGAAGCGCAAGCGGACGTGACAGTCACGCTCGCCTCCGTGCTGGACCGGCTGGCACGCTCGGGCGCGGACGACGTCGAGCTGCCGCTGCCTCCGTCGACCGTTTCGGAATCCTGGGCGGGAGTCGGTGCGCCGCGGGGCGGCTGGGAGCCGCTGGGCGACGTGTCCGACGCCGAACTGAAGTCGGTCGCCGAGGCCGGCATTGCGGAGGTGGCCGGGGTGGTCCCCGACCAGGCCGGAGCGCACATGGTGGCCGCCGCCCGCTCGTCCGTGTGGGGCCGCGAAATGCCCGGACGCGAGGGAGTGCCCGCGGGCGCGGCCTTCGGGGCGTTCGCCCTCGGTTTCCTCGGGGGAGGCGTGCACCGGCTGTTCCGCAACGGGCGCTGGTACCGGCTTAGCGGAAGCCGCGGCCACATCCTGGTCCGAGCCGGGGCCGGCCTCGGTCTCAACGTCGGCTAGGGCTAGTGCCGGGAGGCCATGGCCGGGCAGCTTGGATTAAATCCAATTGCTTGATAAATTGCGGCAATGCCTCTGCCTACCGTCACTGGAATGAAGGGCCCGAAGGTTTCCCGGGTCATGCTGCCAGCGATTTTCCTTTTACTGCTTCCATCCTGCGCACGCGCGCCCATCGATGAAATCGCCCGCAACAGCATCAGGGAGAAGGTTAACGACGCACTCGCAAGCTACGCGCATATTGTCCAGAGCCCCGATCGGGGCAACCGCAACCTGGTCGGCCGCAGGCTCAACGGGCAGATGCCAGGACTGTATTCACTGACGTGGTCCGATGATGGCCGGCCGCTGGCCGACATATATCTTCGCGAACATGTGACAACCAGTGGCGGCTTCTTCGGAGAGCAATGGACAGCCAGCGCATGCGTCAGGTACAGCTACGACGGGCGATCCGCAGCGATGAAGTCCATTGAGTGTCCGGAAACCGGGATCCAATCTACGTACACCGACGAACGGGTCACCATCCCTTAGTGGCCCGTTCCGTTTCGTCCTCCCCGCGTTCCTAAGGCTGCGCCGGGGAGGGGCTGTTCACCATCGTGAGCGCGGCCCGCTCCATGTAGTCCCACAGCGTGCCCTCATGCAGGGGCGACAGTTGCAGGGCATCGACGGCCGCGCGCATGTGGAACAGCCACCGCTCCTTCGCCTCGGGTGTCACCCGGAACGGCATGTGCCGCATCCGCAGGCGCGGGTGCCCGCGTTCCTGGCTGTACGTCGTCGGGCCGCCCCAGTACTGCTCCAGGAACATCAGGAACCGGCGCTTCGCGGGTCCGAGGTCCTCTTCCGGGTACATCGGCCGCAGCAGCGGATCCCCGGCCACGCCGTCGTAGAACACGTCGATCAGCTTCACGAAGGTCTCATGGCCGCCCACGGCGTCATAGAAGCTGTCCGTGTAGGCGGGCTGGCTGAAGGGATCGTTGCGCATCAGCTGCGGCCGGTCACCGGCCGCGGGGGCCGCGTTGACCGGGATGCCGCTGGACTGCTGCCCGTTTGCCGTGTCACTCACTGGACTTCTCCTCAGCGGAACCGCCGCTGCCGGTCTCTTTGTCGTCGGCCGGGACGTAGTCGCCCTGGGACCGGTTGCCCACGCGCAGGATTTCCCCGTTGCGCAGGTACCAGATGGCGCCGTCTTCGGCGCGGAGCCGGGTGATCCTCAGCCCCACGGATTCAACCGTACCAACCACTTCGGCGGTGACGATCACGTCGCCGATCCCGTACTGGTCTTCGATGGTAATGAAGATCCCTGCAAGGAAGTCGCGGATGAGCTGCTGGGCGCCGAAACCGATCACCACACCGAGGATTCCCACGCTGGTCAGCAGCGGGGCGATGTCCACGTTCAGGAACTTGAGCACGTAAATGATCACGATGCCCGCGACCACCACGCTCAACAGGCTTGTCAGCAGTGAGCCGATGGTGTGGGCCCGCTGCGACCGCCGCTCATGGTCCAAGGCCCGGAAGGCCGGCTGCACCCATTTGAAGGGGGCATTGCGGAAGAAGCTGCTTCCTTCAGCGACCTTCCTCGTGATGCGCAGGATGATGAACCGCAGCACTATCCAAATGACGACGCCGACCCCGAGGGTCAGGAGTATGGCTCCCAGGTCGATTCGTGCGGCTTCTTCGGCTGCATCCAGGATCGCGGGGTTGCTTGCGTTCATCGGCAGGGCTGCTCCTCAAGGGTCTGGGGGCGCCCGGACCCTGTTCGCCGGGCGCTGAACACTCTGTCCGCCATCAACCCTATCGCCGTAGCGTGGCGACATGCGCATCCTGATCCTCGGCGGCACCGCGTTCCTTTCGGCCGAAATTGCCCGCCAAGCCCTCGACGCCGGACACGACGTCACGTGCCTGGCCCGCGGCACCGCCGCGGAGCCGCCGCCGGGCGTCCGCTGGGTCCGCGCGGACCGGTCCGAAGGGGCCGGGGCCTATGACGGACTCGACGGCGGGTGGGACGCCGTCGTCGACGTCTCGCGCGATCCTGCTCACGCCCGCGCCGCTCTCGCGGCACTGGGCTCCAGGACCGGGCACTGGACCTTCGTGTCCAGTTGCTCGGTGTACGACCGCCACGACCAGCCGGGCGCCGACGAGGCTGCGGCGCTGCTTCCGTCCCTGCCGCCGGGGGAGGAGGCAAGCCCGGAGACGTACGGCGAGTCGAAGTCTGCCATCGAAAAACTCGTCCTGGAGGCGGCCGGCGAGAAAGCGCACGTCGTTCGGGCCGGGCTCATCGGCGGCCCGGGTGACAGCAGCGACCGCTACGGCTACTGGCCGGCCAGGTTCGCTCTCGGCGGAGAAACGGTGCTCGTTCCGGATATCCCCGGGGATCCGGTCCAGGTGATCGACGTCCGTGACCTTGCCGCATGGATCCTGTCGGCAGCCGAGGGCGGGGTTACCGGCGCGTTCAACGCCGTCGGCGAGGTGGCGCTCTTCGGTGAGTACCTTGACGCCTGCCGCGAACTGGCGGGCGCTGCCCCTGGAAGCGTTGTTCCTGGAAGCGTCACCGCCGGTCCCGGCTGGTTGGAGGCACACGGGGTGCAGCCGTGGTCGGGCGAGGATTCGCTGCCGCTGTGGCTTCCGCCGGGACACGAGGGCTTCATGGCGCGGTCCAATGCGGCCGCCCTCGCCCGCGGGCTGAGGTTGCGGCCGTGGCGGGAAACGCTGCGGGATACCCTGGCTGATGAGCGCGCGAGGGGCCTGCAGCGGCCACGGAAGGCCGGGCTCCGGCCGGAAACCGAAAAGAAGCTGCTCGCTAGCCTTCGGCTCGGGTAACCGCTTTGTACTCGATCGGAAAGTTCACACTGGTCTCAAGGTGGGATCGCGCTCGCGCGTGGCTGTGTAGCCAATCTCCCCACTTGATGTGCCGTGGTTCCGCGACGGTAACACGCGGATTGAACCGAGCACTGTCAAAATAGCCGGTGCCGTTCCTCTCGTAGAGAACCCAAGCGCTTGCTTCGTCTTCGTAACCAGTGACTATTACACCGTGTTCGGCCGCTGCGGAGAGAAACGCGAGCATATGGGACTGGGCCAGTGACGCGAGAAACAATTGTGCAGGGTTGATTTGCATCTCCCCGCCATTTAGCCGGTAACCCCTGCGCGCCCGTTTCGATTCGGGCGGCAGTTCGAGATCGTGGTCAACCGAGTACTCCTGGTAACCGGGTCCAAATTGGCCGGTCCAGCGGACTGTTGCTGAGTAGTGCAGGCTGCCTTCCATGGGCTCAGTCTAGGGGCGCGGCCGCCAGGGGCTCCGAATCCGGGCTCTGGCCGGAAATTCCCGCGACCCCGGGGACGTGGCGTCATTGTTCACCTACTACGGCGGAAGCTGCTCGCTAGCCTTCGGCCTCTGTGACCGGTTCGTGGAGCACGGGGAAGTTCACGCTCCGGGCGATGAAGCAGAGCTGGTTCGCCTTGCGGTGGAGTTCGGCCATCAGCGGAAGGTGCTCCGCGCTGGCCACCCTCACCCGCGGCTTGAGCGTGACCGTTTCGAACTGGCCGCTGCCGTCCCGGTTGGTCCGCATCAGCCCTTCGGCGTCGTCCACGTACTCCGTGACCACCACTCCGTTCATGACGGCCACGTGCAGGAAGGACAGCATATGGCACTGCGACAGGGCCGCGAGCAGCAGCTGTTCCGGGTTGTAGCGGGCAGGGTCGCCCCGGAAGGCTGGATCCGAGGAACCCTTGAGCACCGGGAGCCCGGGGACTTCGACGTCGTGGTCGCGTGAGTAGGCCCGGTACCCTGCCGTGCCTTCGCCGAGGTTTCCGGTCCAGCGGACAGTGAGGGCGTAGCGGTGTTCATCCAGGCTCATGGGCCCCAGTCTAAACGGCTGCGCCTCCCGGCCGGCCGCGAGGGCCGGGACGGGAGGCGCAATCGAAAACACCGCTTAGACGTCGGCCGCCCGGGCGCGCAGGGCGCGGGCCACGCCGTCGCGGTTTTCCAGCATCATGCGGCGCAGTGCCGCACTTTCCTCGGGCAGGGAGGCGAGGAACGCGTCGGTCCGGTCCACGGTGTCCTGGGTGGTCAGCTGGGCCGGGTACAGGCCCACGATGATCTGCTGGGCCAGGGCGTGGGTCCGCTTGGCGAAGATCCCGGGGACCGCCTCGAAGTACTTCTCCGCGAACGGTTCCAGCAGTGCGGTGTCCAGCACCCGGGCGAAGCCGGCGACGGCGGAACCCTGCAGCGCGTTGGACAGCTCGCCCGCGACCACGATCTTCTCCCAGGCGGCGGCCTTTGCCTCCGGCGTCGGCAGTGCCGCCGTCGCCTGGGCTGCCGCGTTCTGGCCGCTGGAGGTGTGGTCGCGTTCGAGTTCGGCATCGATGCGAGCCTGGTCCGCCCGCCCGCCGACCACCAGTGAGGTCAGGAGTTCCCAGCGCAGGTCCTGGTCCAGGGTGAGCCCGGCCAGGGAAAGGGAGCCGTCGAGCAGAGCCTGGATGATGTCCAGCTGGCTCGCGCCCCGCGCCAGCAGTGCGAAGGACTTCACGAACTGCAGCTGCGCATCCGAGCCTGCGGCAACCGAGGAGGCCAGCTCCCAGAGCCGGTCAGCGGCGGCTTCGGCAGTGGCGTCCTTGTGTTCGGCGGCCACGTAGAAGTTCAGCGTCGTGGCGAGCTGGCGCAGCTGCACCAGGATCACCGAGGAATCGGTCTCGGAGGCGATGTTGGCCAGGATCAGCTCAACATAGCCGCGCGCCGGGGTCTCGCCGTCGCGGGCGGCATCCCATGCCGAACCCCACACCAGGGTCCGCGGCAGGCTGGACGCGAAGTCCTTCAGATGCGCCTTCGCGCTGGCCAGGGACACCGGATCGAGGCGGACCTTGGCGTAGGCGAGGTCGTCGTCGTTCAGCAGGATCAGCGCTGGGCGCTGCTTCCCGAGCAAGGCCGGGACCTCGGTGGCGGGGCCGTCGACGTCGAGCTCCTCGCGGTGCACCCGCTCGAGCTTGCCGGCGTCGGACAGCTCGTAGAAGCCGACGGCGAGGCGGTGCGGGCGCAGCACGGGCTGCTCGTCGATCGCGGTCTGGCGGATCGTGAACCCGGTGATAGTGCCGTCGTCGTCAACGTCGATCTCGGAGGAGAGGGTGTTGACGCCGGCCGTTTCGAGCCAGAGCTTGCCCCACTGGTCCAGCTCGCGGCCGCTGGCGGCCTCGAGCTCCACCATGAGGTCGGACAGCTCGGTGTTCTTCCACGCGTGCTTCTTGAAGTACTCCCGGACACCGGCCATGAACTGCTCCGGGCCCACCCAGGCCACCAGCTGGCGGAGCACCGAGGCGCCCTTGGCGTAGGTGATGCCGTCGAAGTTGACCTCCACGTCCTGCAGGTCGTTGATCTCGGCGAAGATCGGGTGCGTGGTGGGCAGCTGGTCCTGCCGGTACGCCCAGGACTTCTCCACCGAGGCGAAAGTGGTCCAGGCGTGGTCGAAGGCGGTGTTCTCGACGGCGGCCAGGTGGGACATGTACTCGGCGAAGGACTCGTTGAGCCACAGGTCGTTCCACCAGCGCATCGTCACGAGGTCGCCGAACCACATGTGGGCCAGCTCGTGCAGGACCGTGATGGCGCGGCGCTCCACCTGCGCCTCGGCCACTTTTCCGCGGAAGACGTAGCCTTCCAGGATGGTCACCGCGCCCGCGTTCTCCATGGCGCCGGCATTGAATTCGGGGACGAACAGCTGGTCGTACTTCTCGAACGGGTAGGGGAAGCCGAACTGGGCCTCGAAGAACTCGAAGCCCTGGCGGGTCAGTTCGAAGATGTTCTCGGCGTCGAGGTACTGCATGAGGGACTTGCGGGCGAAGACGCCCAGCGGGACCACCCGGCCGTCGGCGCTGGTGACCTCGCTGCGCACCGACTGGTACGGGCCGGCAATCAGGGCCGTGACATAGGAGGACAGCCGCGGGGTGGCCGCGAACGTCCAGACCGAGCGGGCCTCCCCGTTGTCTCCCGGGGCGGCTTCCGCGGGCTCGGGCGTGGGGGAGTTGGAGATGACGTCCCAGTGCGAGGGAGCCATGACGGTGAAGGTGAACCTGGCCTTCAGGTCCGGCTGTTCGAAGACGGCGAACATCCGGCGCGAATCCGGCACCTCGAACTGCGTGTAGAGGTACACCTCGCCGTCCACCGGATCCACGAAGCGGTGCAGGCCCTCGCCCGTGTTCATGTACGGGGCGTCCGCCACCACCGTGAGCTCGTTCTCGGCGGCGAGGTCCGGCAGTTGGATCCGCACGCCGTCGGACACATCGGCAGGGTCCAGGTCCCTGCCGTTCAGGGTGACGCTGTGCACCTTGTCCGTGATGGCGTCGATGAACGTCGACGATCCGGCCGTGGCGGTGAACCTGACCACCGTCGTCGACCCGAAGACCGTCCCGCCCCTCGTCAGGTCGAGGGCGACGTCGTAGGACTCGACGGCGAGCAGTTCCGCGCGTTCCGCGGCTTCGGCGCGGGTGAGGTTCAGGCCTGGCAAGGGGTGCCTCCAAGATGTGGTGTGCAGAGAAGCCGGACGGGTTCACCCGGCTCCGGCGCTGTGAAGCCATTCTTTCAGTTCTTCCCGGCTTGGCAAGGCACATCACAAAGTGTCGCCGCCCGGGAGTAGCGTTAAGCCATGGGCAAGCTGCGCGACTCTCTCGATTTCCGGGCACTGCGCTTTGCAGTGGCGTTCCCACTCCTCCTCGCCGCAGCGTTCGTGGTCTGCGCCTTGATGCTCCGGCCGGAGCTTCCGGATCCCCTTGCGGTGACCTGGAACGCCGACGGCGGCAGCAGCTTCGCGCCCTTCGGCGCCTACGTGGCGGGCGGGGCTTCCTTGATGGTCCTGGCCGGGTGGCTGGTGTTCGTCCAGGCCGTGCCCATTTCCCGGCCGGCCATCATGCGGCGGCTCATGATGGGGCTCGGCTTGATGGTGAGCCTGTTCATCACTGCTGTGCTCGCCGCCGGACTCGTTGGCCAGGCCGGACTGGCGGACGCCCGCGGCTCCCATGTGGATGCCACGGTGCTGGCGCTCGGTGCTGGTGCGGCGCTGTCGTTGGGTGTCGTGATGGTCTTCGCCTTCAAGCCCGATCCGCGGTGGACTCCGGAGGACGACGCCGCCCTCGAAGCCGAGCGCATCCGCCGGGAGGACCCCGGCCTCGCCGATGACTCCCTGAAGCTGTGGGTCCATGCCCGCAGTTCGGTGTTCGTGATGATCTGCGTTGCCGCGGTATTTCCGGCGATGCTCATTTCCGTTGCCGTCCCGTGGCTCGGTGCCCTGCTGTTCGGCGTCGCCATCCTCGGGGCGTGCTTCCTCTTCGTCCGGGTCAAGGCAGACCGCGGCGGCCTCGAAGTGTTCCTCGCCGGGGTGCTCCGGGTGTTGAAGGTGCCGGCGGTGGACATCGCCGGCGTTACGCCCGCGGAAGTCAAGGCGGCCGACTTTGGCGGCTGGGGCCTGCGGCACCACGGCGGCGCCACGGCCATGCTCGTCAGCAGCGGGCCCGCCGTCGTCGTGCGCCAGCTCAACGGACGCCGCGTGGCACTGAGCGCGGGCAGCCTGGCCAGTGCAGACCGGCTCGCCGGGCTGCTGAACAGGGCAGCCGACCGGGCGCACGGCCAATAGCGCTGACTTAAAGCGCATCGCTGGCGGGTCCACGGGAGTCCAGCTAGTACCCTAGTACCGCATCCCCTCACCGCCGCGGCCCGGCCCCTGCCGGCCCGCGCCCCAGACCGAACGGACTTCCAGTGACCACACCCCGCGTCCACATTGCCACGGATCACGCCGGCATGGAGCTCAGCGCCCACCTTGTCAGCCACCTCACGGCCAAGGGCTACGAGGTCGTTGACCACGGCCCCAAGGTGTACGACGCACTGGACGACTACCCCTCCTTCTGCATCAACGCCGCCCGCGCAGTCGTGGCGGACCAGGAAGCCGGCATCCACGCCCTCGGTATCGTCCTGGGCGGCTCCGGGAACGGCGAGCAGATCGCCGCAAACAAGGTCAAGGGCGTGCGCGCGGCGCTGGCGTGGAACGAATCCACCGCCCGGCTGGCCCGCGAACACAACGACGCCAACGTGATTGCCGTCGGCGGCCGCCAGCACAGCGTTGAGGAAGCCACCGAGCTGATCGAATTCTTCCTCGAGGAGCCCTTCAGCAACGACGAACGCCACGTCCGCCGCATCGGCAAGATCGCCACGTATGAAACCAGCGGCGAAATCGTCGAATAGTGCCTGAAGGGCATTCCGTCCACCGGCTGGCGCGCCAGTTCCAGGACGTCTTCGGCGGCAGCGCCCTGCGGGTTTCCAGCCCGCAGGGCCGCTTCGCCGCAGGTGCGGCGCTGCTTGATGGCCAGCGTATGCTCGGTGCCACGGCGCACGGGAAGCAGCTTTTCCTGCGTTTCGACAACGGGATGTACCTGCATGTCCACCTTGGCCTCTACGGCGCGTGGGACTTCGGCGGCGACGAAACTTTCCGCGGCGCCTCCAGCATCGGTGCCCCGCGCCGGATCGGCGAACGCGAGTCCGGTTTCGAGGACGACGGCGGAACCTACTCCGGGCCTCCGGAACCCGTGGGTGCGGTGCGGGTGCGCCTCGTGTCAGCCCACGGCTGGGCCGACCTGCGGGGCGCCAGCACCTGCGCGGCCATCACGGGGGAGGAAGCCCGGGCCGCCCGCGCGAAGCTGGGCCCGGACCCGCTGCACCTGGTCCCGGGGGACCGTGCGGAATTCATCGCCCGGCTGCTCCGCCGCAAGACCGCCGTCGGGCTGCTGCTCATGGACCAGTCGGTGCTGGCCGGCGTCGGCAACATCTACCGGGCAGAGGTGCTGTTTCGTCAAGGTATCGATCCGTGGACGCCGGGCAACGCGCTCAGCCCGGAGTCGGCCGGACTCCTGTGGGACGATGCCGTCGCCGCGATGTCCGACGGCGTCCGGGACGGGCGGATCATCACGACGCCCGCAGCGCTGTGGAGCGGGGGAGAAGGACCCCTCGACGGCGAAGCCCACTATGTCTACCAGCGCGCCGGGCAGGACTGCCGCCGGTGCGGTACCCAGGTTGCGCTGACCGAGATCGGCGCCCGCAAGCTCTACTGGTGCCCCGGCTGCCAGAACTAGGCGCCGGATAGGGGAGCCGGGCCGGTTATCCACAGGGGCGTGGTCGCCGATGGCGGCACCGCCTGCGCGATCCTAGGCTGGGCGCATGATCATTATCTGGCGAGGTTGGGGAATCCTGGTGCTGCTTTTCGGGGCGGTGGGAACAGGGGCGGCGGGAGTGCTGTCGCACGGGAACACGGTCGCCACGGGCGTGGGGTTGGCAGCGGCCGGTGCCGGGATCTGGTTCCTGGGCCGATGGCTCAATGAACTCGCGCCGAAGGCTGCCTTTGCAGCGGCAATGGAGTTCCGCGCCCAGGAACTCAGGCGCATTGTCGACGTCGGGGCGTACTGCTTCCCGGGGCTGCCGGCGCCGCAGTCGTATGACGAAGCCCTTGCACAGTCCGAAGAGCAGCTTGCCCTTGAAAGTGCGCAGGCCCGCCCGGCTTATTTCAACAAGCACACCTTCTTCTTCGTCCCCATGCAGTACCTGGGGCTGGTTCTCGGAGCCGGGGCACTGATGGTGGTGATTTCCGGCCTGATCATCCGCTGAGGCCAGCCGAAACGCGAAGAAGGGCCCCTCGGGAGGGGCCCTTCTTGCTGTTTGGAGGGGACGACGGGAATCGAACCCGCGTAATCAGTTTGGAAGACTGAGGCTCTACCATTGAGCTACGTCCCCGGAGTAGTGCAGGATTGATGCATCCGTGCAATTCCCGGCGGCTGTTCAAGCCGGATATAACTAAACCCAATTCAGGTGCCAAGTGTCAAATGTGCAAACTGGCGATTCTTGGCCGTAGACTGTCCTGTGCACTCACGGGGTGTAGCTCAGCTTGGCTAGAGCGCCTGCTTTGGGAGCAGGAAGTCGCAGGTTCAAATCCTGTCACCCCGACTCTGTGAGTCTGTTCCGATCCGGGAACGCAGCAGAAACCCATCCCACAAAACCAGGAGTACTTAGACTGTGAAGAGCGCTGTCGAGAACCTCACCGCAACGCGGGTCAAGCTCAATGTTGAGGTTCCCTTTGAAGAACTGAAGCCGAGCATCGATGCCGCTTACAAGACCGTTGCTTCGCAGATCCAGGTTCCCGGATTCCGCAAGGGCAAGGTCCCGTCCAAGCTCATCGACCAGCGCGTCGGTCGCGGCTACGTCCTCGAGACCGCCATCAACGACGGCCTTAACGGCTGGTACCAGGCTGCCGTGCAGGAAACCGGCGTCCGCCCGCTGAGCCGTCCCGAGGTTGAGATCACCGAGGTTCCGGACCCCTCCTCCACTGACGGTGAACTGAAGTTCCAGGTCGAGATCGACGTCCGTCCCGAGGTCGAACTCCCGGACTACTCCGGCATCAAGGTCGAGGTTGCCGCCGCTGAGTCTTCCGACGCCGACGTCGACAAGGCCCTCGACGAGCTGCGTGGCCGTTTCGGCACCCTGAAGTCCGTTGACCGCCCCGCGAAGAACGACGACTTCCTTACCATCGACATCACCGCCCTGATCGACGACGCCGAGGTTGACTCCGCTTCCGGCCTGTCCTACCAGGTGGGCGCCGGCACCATGCTGGAAGGCCTTGACGAGGCTGTTTCCGGTCTCTCCGTCGACGAAGAGGCAATCTTCGACACCACGCTGGTGGGCGGCGAGCACGCCGGCGAAGCTGCCCAGGTGAAGGTCGTCGTCAAGGCCGTCAAGGAGCGCGAGCTTCCGGAAGCCAACGATGACTTCGCCCAGCTGGCTTCCGAGTTCGACACCCTTGCCGAACTGCGTGAAGACCTCGCCAAGCAGGCCGCCGAGTCCAAGGTTGTCGGCCAGGGCGTCGAAGCCCGCGACAAGGTCCTGGACAAGCTCGTTGAGCTGATCGAGGTTCCCGTCCCGGACTCCGTCATCGAAGAGCAGCTGGAACAGCACTTCAGCCCGGAGAACTCCCACGGTGAAGGTGAGCACGACACCGAAGAGCACCGCGAAGAGGTCAAGGCCAACACCGCCCGCGCCTTCCAGAACGAGATCATCCTCGACGCCATCGCCGACAAGGAAGAAGTCGGCGTCAGCCAGAACGAGCTGATCGACTACATCGTCACCACCGCCAGCCAGTACGGCATGGACCCGAACCAGTTCGCCCAGATCATCGACCAGAGCGGCCAGGTTCCCATGATGGTTTCCGAGGTCCGCCGCCGCAAGGCACTGGCCGTCGTCCTGGGCCAGGCTGAGGTTGTCGACACCGAAGGCAACAAGGTCGACCTGAGCGACTTCGTCCGCCCCGCCGGTGAGGTTGCCGAAGCTCCCGCAGCCGAAGAGGCTGAGGAAGCCGCCGCGGCCGTCCCCAGCGACGACCCCGCAGCAGTGAAGTTCTAATCAGGCTTCAGTACACCCCCGGATCCGACGATCCGGGGGTGTGCTTTTTAAGCCCGCTTCCCGCCGAATCCCGGCCCGCGCGGCAATCGTGCGCCGTCAGCGAACAGTGCAGATCCGGAGAACAAAACGGCTTCGAAACCGGTTAGTGTCCAAGTAGTGAAGATCAGGGATGGCAACTTCAGCAACGGCCCTGTCACCAGCGAGAGGTAAGTACATATGTCACAGCACGCAGAGGCTCCCCGGATGGCAACTGTCGATCCGGCAGCCCAGGACAACTACATCTACAACCGCCTGCTGAAAGAGCGCATCATCTGGCTCGGCTCCGAGGTCCGTGACGAGAACGCCAACGCGATCTGCTCCCAGCTCCTCCTGCTCTCCGCCGAGGACCCGGAGAAGGACATCTACCTCTACATCAACTCCCCGGGCGGTTCGGTGACCGCAGGCATGGCCATCTACGACACCATGCAGTTCATCCCGAACGACGTCGTTACCGTGGCCACCGGCCTGGCGGCCTCCATGGGCCAGTTCCTGCTCTCCTCGGGCACCAAGGGCAAGCGCTACGCCACCCCCAACGCCCGCATCCTGATGCACCAGCCCTCGGGCGGCATCGGCGGCACCGCCTCGGACATCAAGATCCAGGCCGAGCTCATCCTCCACATGAAGAAGGTCATGGCGGAGCTGACCGCGGACCAGACCGGCCAGACCGTGGAAACCATCCTCAAGGACAACGACCGCGACAAGTGGTTCACCGCCACCGAAGCACTCGAGTACGGCTTCTTCGACAAGATTTCCGCCCACGCAGGCTCCGTGGCCGGCGGCGGCGGAACCCAGAACGCCTCCAACTCCGAGAAGTAACCGGCAGCACGACCCACTGAACACCAGGAGCAATGAAATGAACTACAACTTCGGATGGTCTGCCGGTAATCTCCCGTCCAGCCGCTACGTCCTCCCGCAGTTCGAGGAGCGCACCCCTTACGGTTTCAAGCGCCAGGACCCCTACACCAAGCTCTTCGAGGACCGCATCATCTTCCTCGGCGTGCAGGTGGACGACGCTTCGGCCGATGACATCATGGCGCAGCTGCTGGTCCTCGAGTCCACGGACCCGGACCGCGACATCACCCTGTACATCAACTCCCCGGGCGGGTCGTTCACGGCCATGACCGCGATCTACGACACCATGCAGTACATCCGCCCGGAGATCCAGACAGTGTGCCTGGGCCAGGCGGCCAGCGCGGCAGCAGTCCTGCTCGCGGCCGGCACGCCCGGCAAGCGCCTCGCCCTGCCGAACGCCCGCGTCCTGATCCACCAGCCGGCACTCTCCGGCGGCCAGGGCGGCCAAGCCTCGGACCTTGAGATCCAGGCCGCCGAGGTCATGCGCATGCGGACCTGGCTGGAAGACACGCTGGCCCACCACTCGGGCCGGACCTCCGAGCAGGTCAACAACGACATCGAGCGCGACAAGATCCTCACCGCCGCCGAAGCCCAGGACTACGGCCTGATCGACCAGGTCCTCGACTCGCGGAAGATCAAGCCGCAGGCCATCGCCCGCTAGACAGGCAACACCAGCACGCCGGTGCGGTCCAAGGAAATATGGACCGCACCGGCGTCCTGTTTCAACCCAAGCAGCCCATTGTGTCCTACAGTGGAAGTTGTCATGGTGGCGCCCGCTGTGGCTCCTCACGCAGGAGCAGGGCAGCAAGGGCGCCGCCCGCAAGAAACGAAGGGATTCCCACATGGCCCGGATTGGCGAGAGCACGGATCTGCTGAAGTGTTCTTTCTGTGGAAAGAGCCAGAAGCAGGTGCGGAAGCTGATCGCCGGGCCCGGCGTCTACATTTGCGACGAGTGCATCGAACTCTGCAACGAGATCATCGAAGAGGAACTCGCCGAAGTGTCGGATCTGGGCAGCTTTGAGCTGCCCAAGCCCCGGGAGATTTTCGACTTCCTGCAGGAATACGTCATCGGCCAGGAACCCGCCAAGCGTTCACTCGCCGTCGCGGTCTACAACCACTACAAGCGCATCCAGGCCGGGCATGCCCCCAAGGGCGGGCTCGGCGACGGCGGCCACCACGACGACGTCGAGATCGCCAAGTCCAACATCCTCCTGATCGGCCCCACAGGCTGCGGCAAGACCTACCTCGCGCAGACCCTCGCCCGCCGGCTGAACGTCCCGTTCGCCGTCGCCGACGCCACCGCCCTGACCGAAGCCGGCTACGTCGGCGAGGACGTGGAAAACATCCTCCTCAAGCTCATCCAGGCCGCGGACTACGACGTCAAGAAGGCCGAGCAGGGCATCATCTACATCGATGAGATCGACAAGATCTCGCGCAAGAGCGAAAACCCTTCCATCACGCGGGACGTGTCCGGCGAGGGCGTCCAGCAGGCCCTGCTGAAGATCCTCGAAGGGACCGTGGCGTCGGTTCCGCCGCAGGGCGGACGCAAGCACCCGCACCAGGAATTCATCCAGATCGACACCACCAATGTCCTCTTCATCGTGGCCGGCGCCTTCGCGGGCCTGGAAGACATCATCGGCTCCCGCTCCGGCCGCAAGGGCATCGGCTTCGGCGCGCCGCTGAACGAGGTCAAGGAAAACGTCGACAGCTACGGCGACGTCATGCCGGAGGACCTGCTCAAGTTCGGGCTGATCCCCGAATTCATCGGCCGCCTGCCCGTGATCACCACGGTGTCCAACCTCGACCGGCCGGCACTGATCCAGATCCTGTCCAAGCCGAAGAATGCCCTGATCAAGCAGTACCAGAAGATGTTCCAGCTGGACGGCGTGGAACTGCTGTTCGACGACGAAGCCCTGGACGCGATCGCCGACCAGGCCCTGGAGCGGGGCACCGGCGCCCGCGGCCTGCGCGCGATCATGGAGGAAGTGCTCCTCCCGGTCATGTTCGACCTGCCCAGCCGGGACGACATCGCCAGTGTGGTCATTACCGCCGACGCCGTCGCCAAGAAGGCCGCGCCCACCATGATCGCCCACGAAGTGGTGGCCAAGCGGCGGAATAAGTCGGCCTAAGGCGCCGTTCGCATCATAGGAACCCCGGCCCGTCCAGCGGCCGTTGGTTGCTCCGCGTCCCTGTTTCCCATCCAAGGAGTACCACTGTGCCTGAGCAGACCGTGTCCGAGCAGACCGTCAACAAGGTAGATTTCTGGTTCGACCCGATCTGCCCCTTCGCCTGGGTGACCTCACGCTGGATCGGCGAAGTCGAGGCCGTGCGCGACATCGAAACCACGTGGAACGTCATGAGCCTCTCGGTGCTGAACGACGGCCGCGAGCTGCCCGCCGATTACCGGGCCATGATGGATGATTCCTGGGGGCCCGTGCGGGTCATCATCGCGGCGAAGGAACTGCACGGCAGCGAGTTCATCAAGCCCCTCTATGACGCCATGGGCGAGGAATTCCACCACGAGGGCAACAAGGACCGGGCATCGGTCATCGAAAAGGCCTTGGCCCAGACCGGCCTGCCCGCCGAACTTGCCCGCTTCGCGGACAGCGATGAATACGACGGGCAGCTCCGCAGCAGCCATGAAGCAGGGATCTCGCTGGTGGGCCAGGACGTCGGCACGCCCGTCGTGTCCGTGAACGGCACCGCGTTCTTCGGCCCTGTGCTGACCCGCATCCCGCGCGGCGAAGAGGCCGGCCGGATCTGGGACGCGTCGGTGACCCTGGCCGGCTACCCGCACTTCTTCGAGCTCAAGCGGAGCCGCACCGAAAGCCCCGAATTCAACTAGCCCGCGAATTCAACGAGGCCACCAGTCGGCGCCGGCAGCTACTTCAGGAAGCGTGAGGTCCGGCGGTCCGCGAGGATCTTTCCGTTCGTCTGGCAGTTCGGGCAGTACTGCAGGGCGGTGTCTGCGAAGGAGACTTCGTGGACGGTGTCCCCGCACACCGGGCATGGCTGGCCGGTGCGGCCGTGCACCCGCATCGCGCTCCGCTTGCCGTCCTTGAGCTCGCCGGGTACCTTGCCGACGGCCGAGTCCACGGCCTCACCGAGCACGCTGCCGATGGCGGCGAACAAACGGTCCCGGCTGCCGCCGTCGAGCGTTTTCGCGATCGCGAACGGTGAGATCCTGGCCGCATGCAGGATTTCGTCGCTGTAGGCGTTCCCGATGCCGGCCACCACGCTTTGGCTGCGCAGCAGTCCCTTGATCTGCTGGGACGCTGCAAGGATGCCTTCGAAGACTTCGCGCGTGAAGTCGGGGGTGAGGGGGTCCGGTCCCAGGGAGGCGATGCCGGGGACCTCCTGCGGATCGCGGACGACATACACCGCGAGGCTCTTCTTGCTGCCGGCTTCGGTGAGGTCGAAGGCCATCTTCGCCGGGCCGCCGTCGGAGACAGCCGACCCCGGGGCACTGAAAGCGACGCGTGCGGCGATCGGGCTGGAGCCGAGGCGCAGCGGCGCCGGCGACGGGTTCTCCGTGTACCGCAGCCAGCCCGCCTTGGCCAGGTGGAAGACGAAATGGACGCCGGCCGTGTCGAGGGCGAGGAACTTTCCGAAGCGTTGGACGCCGACAACGGTCCGTCCCTCCAAGGCCGAGTATGGCGGGTCTGCGGTCTTCAACACCGCGAACGAGGTGATCTGCACCTTTGCTACGGCGGCGCCGCGCAGCTTTGCCTCGAGGAAGGCGCGCAACCCGGCGACCTCTGGAAGTTCCGGCATGGCTTTACTGTGCCACACCCCGCGCCCGGCGAGGAGTCCCGGCCGCTGGCCCGCGACGCCCCGGGAGCGCCCAGAACACGGGCCAGGAACGGGCCCGAAACAGGTCAGCGGAATTACAGCGTAGTAGTTCCCGCGGAGGCCTTGCGCTGCCCCGGAGGCGGGTCAAGAATAGTACTTACCCACTTCGAAAGAAGCGGGACGCGGAAACCAAAGATTCAGTGATATGCATCTGACGCAGCCTTCGGCAAAGCCAGAAGCGAGCTACCTGTGATGAGGTAGGAAGACCTGAAATTCCAAGGATTCCGCCAGACTGTCAAGACATCACCGGACAGCCGAAAAGTCGAAGCCCCACCAACGGCAAAACGCTGATGGGGCTTCCCCTTTTGCCCTGAACCTTCCAAGGCTGAAACATCCAGAGCTGGCCCGGAAACGTCCGCAATCGGACGCTCCCGGGCCATTTTGTTTAGCTTTGTGCTTCCTCGGCGGGTGCCAGGACCACGTCGGTGACGGTGAGTTCGCCCTCGGCCGCCACGAGCGAGATCTCCCGCGCGTTCGCCGCAGCCTTCAGGTCACCGAGCCCGGCCTTGAGCTGTGCCACGAAGGATTCGCTGGCAGAGATCGCGGCGGAGAGCACCTCGGTGCGCTGCTTGACCTTCGCCTCGGACTTGGCCTTGCGGATGCCGCTGAGGGCCAGGCCCACGGTGCCGAGCATGCTGGTGTCCCCGTCGGGGATCTCCAGCGGTGCCGGCCAGGCGGCCTGATGGACCGAGCCTGCACGCCACCAGCTCCAGACCTCTTCGGTGGCGAAGGGCAGGAACGGGGCGAACAGCCGGAGCAGGGAGTCCAGCGTCGTGGCCAGGGCCGCGAGCACCGAGGCCTGCTCGGCTTCGCCGGCGGCACCGTAGGCACGGTCCTTGATCAGCTCGACGTAGTCGTCGGTGAACTGCCAGAAGAACGTCTCCGCGATCTGCAGGGCGCGGGCGTGGTCGTAGCCGTCGAAGGCCTTGGTGGCCTGGGCAACGACGTCGGCCAACTGGGCGAGCAGGGCGCGGTCCAGCGGGTTGGTGAGCACCGACAGGTCGCCGGAGAGCACCGAGTTCTCGGTGGCGCCCAGGTTCAGCACGAACTTCGAGGCGTTGAGCAGCTTGATGGCCAGGCGGCGGCCGATCTTCATCTGCGCGATCTCGTACGCCGTGTCCGCGCCGAGCTTCGCAGAGGCAGCCCAGTAGCGTACGGCGTCGGAACCGAACTCGTTGAGCACGTCGGTGGGGACCACCACGTTGCCCTTGGACTTGGACATCTTCTTGCGGTCCGGGTCCAGGATCCAGCCCGAAATCGCGGCGTGCTTCCACGGCGCGGTCTCCTGCAGCGCATCGGCCCGCACGGCCGAGGAGAACAGCCAGGTGCGGATGATGTCGTGGCCCTGCGGGCGCAGGTCGAAGGGGAACACCTTGCCGAAGAGCTCTTCGTCGCGGCTCCAGCCGCCCACGATCTGCGGGGTCAGGGAGGACGTGGCCCAGGTGTCCAGGACGTCGGCGTCACCGGTAAAGCCGCCCGGCTGTTCGCGCTGCGACTCGTCGTAGCCCGGGGCTGCGTCGGCGGCCGGGTCCACCGGCAGCATGTCGTCCGAGGGCAGGACCGGGTTTTCGTAGTCCGGGTTGCCCTCGGCGTCCAGCGGGTACCAGACCGGGATCGGCACACCGAAGAAGCGCTGGCGGGAAACCAGCCAGTCGCCGTTCAGGCCCGAAATCCAGTTCTCGTAGCGCGAACGCATGAAGGACGGGTGGAAGTCGATATCGCGGCCACGGCCGATCAGCCGTTCGCGGCGGTCCTCGTCGCGGCCGCCGTTGCGGATGTACCACTGGCGGGAGGTGACCACTTCGAGGGGCTTGTCGCCCTTCTCGAAGAAGTTCACCGGGTGCATGATCTTCTTCGGTTCGCCGTCCAGCAGGCCAGCCTCGCCGAGCAGCTCGACGACGGCTTCCTTGGCGCTGAACACCGTCTTGCCGGCGATCGCGGCGTAGGCTTCACGGCCGGCGTCGGTGGTGATCCAGTCCGGGGTGTCGGCCACGATGCGGCCGTCGCGGCCCACGATGGCGCGGGTGGGCAGCTGCAGTTCGCGCCACCAGGTGACGTCGGTGAGGTCACCGAAGGTGCAGACCATGGCGATGCCGGAGCCCTTGTCCGCCTTGGCGAGCGGGTGGGCCTTGACTTCAAGCTCCACGCCGAACAGGGGAGACGTGACCGTCTTGCCGAACAGCGGCTGGTAGCGCTCATCGTCGGGGTTCGCCACCAGCGCTGCACAAGCCGCGAGCAGTTCCGGACGGGTGGTCTCGATGAAGATCTTCTCGCCCTCGGCGGTGAAGAACGGGTAGCGGTAGTAGGCGCCGGGCATTTCCCGGTCCTCCAGCTCGGCCTGCGCAACGGCGGTGCGGAACGTCACGTCCCACAGCGTCGGGGCCTCGGCCATGTATGCGTCACCGGAGGCCAGGTTCGCCAGGAATGCGCGCTGGGAGACCGCACGGGAGGTGTCGTCAATGGTGCGGTAGGTCAGGTTCCAGTCCACCGAGAGGCCCAGGGTCTGGAAGAGGTTCTCGAAGACTTTCTCGTCTTCGACCGCGAGCTCTTCGCAGAGTTCGATGAAGTTCCGGCGGGAAATCACGTCGAAGTCGCGCTGGTTCTTCGCCGGTGTCGCGGGCGGGCGGTAGTCGGCGTTGTAGGGGATGGCCGGATCGCAGCGGACACCGTAGTAGTTCTGGACGCGGCGCTCGGTGGGGAGGCCGTTGTCGTCCCAGCCCATGGGGTAGAAGACGTTCTTCCCGCGCATGCGCTGGTAGCGGGCGACGACGTCGGTGTGGGTGAAAGAGAACATGTGGCCCACGTGGAGGGATCCCGACGCCGTGGGCGGGGGAGTGTCGATCGAATAAACCGCTTCGCGGGTGGTGTCCGGGTTGAATTTGTAGGTGCCGTCCTGGAGCCAGCGCCGGGTGAGGGCCGTTTCGAGGCCTTCCAGGGCGGGCTTGTCCGGAACGTTGATGGGAGTGGGGGCGGGCGTGTCTGTACCCTGCGTTGATTCAGCCATGGGGCCAATTCTTTCATGGTCTTTCAGTGTCTTTCGGCAGTAGCATCCGGCTATGGCCGAACAGCACGCCCGTTGGGCGACCAAACGGATCTATGAGGAAGCCTCCAACGACGACGGCTGCCGGGTTTTGGTGGACCGCCTCTGGCCGCGCGGGGTCAGCAAGGAACGGGCCGGCCTGGACCTTTGGCTGAAGGAGATCGCCCCTTCGCCGCCGCTCCGGACGGAGTTCGCACACATGCAGGAACGTTTCGCGGATTTCCGGTCGGCGTACCTGGCCGAACTGGAACAGAACCCCGCTGTAGACACCCTTATGGAACTGGCCCGGAAGCATCCCAGGGTGACCTTGCTCTACGCGGCCCGTGACCCCGAGGTCAACCATGCCAGGGTCCTCCTCGGATACCTCGAGGATTCCGGACGTGGGCACGTGGACGGGAAGGCGGGCCGGTGACGCCTCAGCATCCCCGGTTTGCCCGGGCGTACGCGCGTGCAGTGCAGCACATGGACCAACGCGGCGCCGGAGAACATCGCCGCGAACTCCTGGCCGGTCTGAACGGATCCGTCATCGAGGTCGGCGCGGGAGAAGGTTCGTCGTTCGCCTACTATCCGGACACCGTCCGCAGTGTCCTGGCCGTGGAACCCGACGACTACCTCAGGGGGATCGCCTCACGTAAAGCGCGCACGGCACCCGTCCCTGTCGAGGTTCACCCTGGGACCGCCGAGGAGATCCCGGCGCCGGACCACAGCGCCGATGCCGTCGTCGTCAGCCTCGTCCTGTGCAGCGTTCCGCAGCAGGCGATGGCGCTCGCGGAAATACGCAGGGTCCTGCGGCCCGGCGGGACGCTGGCGTTCTACGAACACGTGCGCTCCAGTCGCCGGTTCGCTGCCGCCGTGGAAGATCTCGTGAGCCCGGCCTGGCAGCTGATGGCCGGAGGATGCCATCCCAACAGGGACACCCTGGAAGCCATCGTGGAAGCCGGGTTCACGGTGGTGGACAACCGGCGTTTCAGCTTTGCCGCAGTCCGCCTGGCACCGGCGTTCGACCACATCCTGGGCCACGCGATCGGCCCGGGCAAAGCAAGTTAGTGTGGTGCCATGACTGAGGAACAACACACGAAGACCGCAGTAGTCACCGGGGCCAGCACGGGCATCGGGGAGGCGACCGTGCGTGCGCTGGCCGCCGACGGCTGGAAGGTCTACGCCGTGGCACGCCGCGCGGACCGGCTCTCCGCCCTGGCCGATGAAACCGGCGCGGTGGCCGTCCCGGCGGACATCAGCAAGGACGAAGACATCGACATCCTGCTCCGGCTGGTGGAGCGGCACGGCGGAGCGGACACCCTCATCAACATCGCCGGCGGCGCCCGGGGCGCGGATACCCTGGCCAACGCGCAGACCGAGGACTGGGAATGGATGTACCAGGTCAACGTCCTGGGCACCATGAAGATGATCCGGGCCTTCCTGCCCATGCTCCGCAGCAACGGCGAAGGCACCATCCTGAACCTCACCTCCACCGCGGCCCTGGCGGCCTACGAAGGCGGCGGCGGATACAACGCGGCCAAATACGCCCAGCACGCACTCACCGGCGCTCTTCGCCTCGAGGAAGCCGAAAACAACGTCCGCGTGATCGAGGTGGCCCCCGGCCTGGTGTACACCGAGGAATTCGCCCTGAACCGCCTCGGCAGCGCCGAAGCCGCGGCGAAGGTCTACGCCGGCGTCGAGAAGCCGCTGCTGGCCGAAGACGTGGCCGAGGTGGTCCGTTACGCAGTGTCCGTGCCGCACCACATCAACCTGGACCACATCACCGTGCGCCCCGTGGCACAGGCCGCGAACCACAAGCTCATCCGCAAGGGCTGAGGCCCGCGCGGCCGGCTCTCTTAGCCGGCGGGAATTGCGAGGATCGCGATGACGGCGGCATGGTCGCTGCCCCGGACCCGGTGGACGGAGTAGCCGGCGGCGATGATCTCCGGCGTGGTGACGAGATGGTCCAGGACGACGCCGGGCAGCACCATCCCCTCCATGGGCCAGGTGGGGATCAGCCGGCTGTTATTCGCGATCCCGGCGTCCACCAGCCTGCGCCCGTCCGTGCCAGCGGCGACGGGCCCATCAAGGAGTTGTCGGAACTCGAGGTGGTCGTAGCTGGCATTGAAGTCGCCCATCAGCACGCGGTGGCCGGGCTTGGCGCCCACGCGTCCCACGGCCGCAAGGTCGTGCCGCCACTGGGCGATCCGGGTATCCACGGGCGGCAGCGTGTGCACGTTCGTCACCTCGAAGGATGCTGAACGGCCGCCCCCCGCGGCCGCGACCCGGACAGTGGGCATGTGGAACGGCGTGTCCGGGAGCAGGCCCAGCGCTTCCAGGGGATACACGGAATACACCGCGCTGCCGGCCGCGTCCGCCGTCGGGCTGCTGATGCGGTGCGGCAGCAGGCCCGCCACGCCGGCACGTTCCAGCGCCGCTTCAAAGGCGGCGGAGTGCTCCTGGACAGCCAGCAGTTTCACCCCGTTCTCCCGGACCAGCCGGACTACCTCGGCCGCGTCCGCCTGCCCGTACTCGGAGTTGAAGCTCATCACCGGCAATTCCACGGCATCCGCCGCACGGGGCAGGGACCGGGCGAAATCCAGCGGGAACAGCCAGAACAACTGGGCCAGCAGCAGGAGTGCCGCGACGGCGCCCAGCCAGCGGCGCCTGCTGAGCAGTCCCAGCCCTGCTGCCAGGGCTGCCGGAAGGACCATCCACGGCGTGAACGCCAGCATCTGGACCACCGGCGTCGGCCATTCCACGGGCAGGGCCCGGAACAACGAGAGCACCGCCACAGGGAAAGCAGCCAAAAGGGCCAGGACGAACACGGTTCGGCGCCGGGAGCGCGGCTTGCCGCGTGCATCAAGAGTCATGGGCCCGAGTCTAGGCAGACCGGATGTGCGGCACCTCATGCCAGGGGTGGGCGTCCAGGTGGAGGCGGGTGTCCGGCTGCCGCTAGACTTGTGCCACAAGCACTGACCCGGCCATCACCGGTGAGCTTCCGGAAGAACACCCGGCCCCAGAACGCTCTGGCGGCCAGGCCAGTAGAACCGGACGGGTAAGCCCGTCACAGCAGCAATGAGCGGCCGACGCCGGTCCCTCCCCGGGGAGGCAGGCGACGGTAAGTGAGGTGGTACCGCGGTACCGGTGCAGCGAAAGCGGCACGGGCGCCGTCCTCGCATCCTGACAGACAAACAGTCCCACCAGCTCAGACCAGGATTCGAGATGACCTTTTATCCCAAGGCCACAACGGCCGCTTCCGGCGACGGCAATGCCGCCGGTGTATCCGCTTCCGCGAAGTTCCCGGAAATCGAAGAGCGCATCCTCAAGTACTGGGATGAGGACGGGACGTTCCAGGCCAGCATCGACCAGCGCGACGCGGGCCACGACGGCAGCAACGAGTTCGTGTTCTACGACGGCCCGCCCTTCGCCAACGGCCTGCCGCACTACGGCCACCTCCTTACCGGCTACGCCAAGGACCTGGTGGGCCGCTACCAGACCCAGCGCGGCAAGCGCGTGGAACGCCGCTTCGGCTGGGACACACACGGCCTGCCCGCCGAACTGGAAGCCATGAAGCAGCTGGGCATGACGGACAAGACCCAGATCGAAGCCTTGGGCATCGACAAGTTCAACGCCGCCTGCCGCGCCTCCGTGATGAAGTACGCCAACGAATGGCAGGCCTACGTCACCCGCCAGGCCCGCTGGGTGGATTTCGAGAACGACTACAAGACGCTCAACGTCGAGTACATGGAGTCCGTGCTCTGGGCCTTCAAGCAGCTGCACGAGAAGGGCCTCACCTACAACGGCTACCGCGTGCTGCCGTACTGCTGGAAGGACGAAACCCCGCTGTCCAACCATGAGCTGCGCATGGACGACGACGTCTACAAGAACCGCCAGGACCAGACCGTCACGGTGACCTTCCCCGTCAAGGCAGGGGAGTCCGAACTCTCCAAGGCGCTCGCCGGCGTGCAGGCGCTCGCCTGGACCACCACGCCCTGGACGCTGCCCACCAACCTGGCGCTCGCCGTCGGGCCGGAGATCTCCTACGCCGTGGTGCCCGCCGGGCCGAACGGCGTGAAGGCCGCCTCCGAGGAAGCGCCTGTGACCGGACGCTTCCTGCTGGCCGCTGATCTGCTGGGTTCCTACGCCAAGGACCTGGGGTACGACGATCCCGCGGCCGCCACCGCCGCGGTCGAGGCCACCTATGCTGGCGCCGAGCTCGCCGGGCTCGAGTACGAGCCGTTGTGGAACGACTTCGCCGACGCCGAAAAGTACGGCACCCAGAACGCCTGGCGCTTCCTCGTGGCCGACTACGTCACCACCAGCGACGGCACCGGCATCGTCCACCAGGCTCCGGCCTATGGTGAAGACGACCAGAAGGTCTGTGAAGACGCAGGCATCCCCGTGGTACTGTCCGTGGACGAAGGCGCCAAGTTCCTGCCGCTGTTCTCGCACGGCGAGCTCGCCGGCATCGTGGGACTGCAGGTCTTCGAAGCCAACAAGCCCATCACCCAGGTGCTGCGCGCCGACGGACGCCTGGTCCGCCAGGCCAGCTACGAGCACAGCTACCCGCACTGCTGGCGCTGCCGCAACCCGCTGATCTACCGCGCGGTCTCCTCCTGGTACGTGGAGGTCACCAAGTTCAAGGACCGGATGTCCGAGCTGAACCAGGAGATCAACTGGATCCCCGGAAACGTGAAGGACGGCCAGTTCGGCAAGTGGCTGGAAAACGCCCGCGACTGGTCCATCAGCCGCAACCGCTACTGGGGTTCCCCGATCCCCGTCTGGCAGTCCGACGATCCCGAGTACCCGCGCACCGACGTCTACGGTTCGCTCGCCGAGCTTGAGGCCGACTTCGGCCGCCTGCCGCTGAACAACGAGGGCCAGGTGGACCTGCACCGCCCGTTCATCGACGAGCTGACCCGTCCGAACCCGGACGACCCGACCGGCAGGTCCACCATGCGCCGCGTGGAAGACGTGCTGGACGTCTGGTTCGACTCGGGCTCCATGCCCTACGGCCAGGTGCACTACCCCTTCGAGAACGAGGAGTGGTTCGACACCCACAACCCCGCCGACTTCATCGTCGAATACATCGGCCAGACCCGCGGCTGGTTCTACATGCTGCACATCCTGTCCACCGCGCTGTTCGACCGCCCGGCGTTCCGCAACGTCATCAGCCACGGCATCGTGCTCGGCTCGGACGGGCAGAAGATGTCCAAGTCGCTGCGCAACTACCCGGACGTCTCCGAGGTCCTGGACCGCGACGGCTCCGACGCCATGCGCTGGTTCCTGATGTCCAGCCCGATCCTGCGCGGCGGCAACCTGATCGTCACCGAACAGGGCATCCGCGACGGCGTCCGCCAGGTGATCCTGCCGCTGTGGAACGTGTACAGCTTCTTCACCCTGTACACCAACGCCGCGAACGGCGGCGCCGGCTACGACGCGAAGCTGCGCTACGACGGCTACGCCGACGAGCTGGACCAGTACCTGCTGGCCAACACCGGCGACCTGGTACGCACAGTCACGGCAAGCCTGGACAACTACGACATTTCCGGTGCCTGCGACGAGCTGCGCAGCTACCTGGACATGCTCACCAACTGGTACGTGCGCCGTAGCCGCCAGCGCTTCTTCGACGAGAACACCGACGCCTTCGATGCCCTGTACACCGCGCTCGAAGCCGGGTGCCGGGTGGCCGCCTCGCTGCTGCCGCTGGTCACGGAGGAAATCTGGCGCGGCCTGACTGGTGGCCGCTCGGTGCACCTTGCCGACTGGCCGGACGCCGCGCTGTTCCCGGCCAAGCCGGACCTCGTGGCCGCGATGGACCGCGTGCAGCAGATCTGCTCCACCGGTTCGTCACTCCGCAAGGCCGCCAAGCTGCGTGTCCGCCTGCCGCTGCAGGAACTCACGGTCGTGGCACCCGGCGCGGACGCGCTGGAAGGCTTTGCCGCCGTCGTCGCCGATGAACTGAACCTGCGTTCGGTCCGGCTGCTCGACGCCGCTGCCGCGTCGCCCGAGGAGTTCGGCATCGAGCAGAAGCTCGTGGTCAACGCCCGGGCCGCCGGCCCGCGCCTGGGCAAGAACGTCCAGCAGGCCATCAAGGGTTCCAAGTCCGGCGACTGGTCCGTCAGCGACGCCGGTCTGGTCACCGCCGGCGGGCTTGAGCTTGAGCCGCAGGAATACACCCTGGAAACCGTGGTGGCGGAATCGGCCGACGGCGGTGCTGCCGCCAGCAAGGCTGTCGCGATGCTGCCCGGCGGCGGCTTCGTGGTGCTGAACACCGAGGTCACCCCGGAGCTCGAGGCCGAAGGCCTGGCCCGCGACATGGTCCGCGCCATCCAGCAGGCCCGCAAGGACGCCGGACTGAACGTCAGCGACCGGATCCGCACCACCGTGCAGGCCGGCCAGGACGTGCTGGACGCGCTGGCTGCCAACGCCGAGCTGGTCAGGGGCGAAACCCTCTCCCTCGAATTGGAAACCGTGCTCGCCGCCGGCGCTGAGGAGCCGGCCGTGACTGTAGCGAAAGTGGATGCATGAGCGACGAATTCTCCGTAGAGAGCGTCTACGCCGAACTCCTGGGCCGCGCCCCGGAAAACAAGATGGAACCGCGCCTGGCGCCGCTTTTCCGGGCCATGGACGTCCTGGGGGAGCCCAACAAGGCGTTCCCGATCATCCACATCACCGGGACCAACGGCAAGACCTCCACGGCGCGGATGATCGAACGCGGGCTCATCGCCCACGGGTTGAGCACCGGCCGCTACACCAGCCCGCACCTGTCCAAGGTGACCGAGCGGATCAGCATCAACGGCGAACCGGTGGATGACGCCACGTTCGTGCGGATCTGGGACGAGATCCGGCCGTATCTGGAGATCGTGGACAAGGAACTCCTCGCCGAGGGCCAGCCCCGGCTGACCTACTTCGAATGCCTCACCATCCTGGGCTTCGCCGTCTTCGCCGACCAGCCCGTGGACGTGGCAGTCATCGAGGTCGGCCTCGGCGGCATCACCGACGCCACCAACGTGGGCGACGGCCAGGTGTCCGTGGTTACCCCGATCTCGCTTGACCACACCGACCTGCTGGGTGGCACGACCGCGGACATCGCCTACGAGAAGTCCGGCATCATCAAGCCCGGTGGCTTCCTCGTCAGCGCCGCCCAGCCGGTGGACGCCGCCCAGGTGCTCCTGGACAAGGCCCGCGAACTGGACGTGCCGTTCCGCTTCGAAGGGGTGGAGTTCGGCGTCGAGTCCCGCAGTGTCGCCGTCGGCGGCCAGGTGCTGACCATCCAAGGCCTCGCCGGCCGCTACGAGGACATCCTGCTGCCGCTGCATGGCGCGCACCAGGCCGAGAACGCCGCGGTCGCAATTGCGGCTCTGGAGGCGTTCTTCGGCGGGGGAGAGAAGGAGCTCGACGGCGGGGTGCTGCGTGAGGCGTTCGGCAACGTCACCTCGCCGGGCCGCCTCGAAGTGGTGCGCACCGCGCCGACCATCATCGTGGACGCCGGCCACAACCCGGACGGCATCCGGGTCTCCGCCGAGGCCATCCACGAGGCGTTCAACTTCAGCAAGCTCGTGGTGGTGGTCGGCGTGCTGCGGGAAAAGGACGCCGAGGAAATCCTGCGCCAGCTCAAGGAGTCCCTGGGCGACCTTGCCGAGGAATTCTGCTTCACGCAGTCCAACTCGCCCCGCGCCATCCCGGCCGGGGAACTCGCTGAACTCGCCGTGGACCTGGGCTTCGGCGAAGACAACGTGCACATTGCCGAGAGCCTTGACGACGCCATTGAATGGGCCGTTGAACGATCCGAATCCAACGACGACCTGGCCGGCGGTGTGCTGGTCACCGGTTCCATCACCGTGGTGGCCGAAGCCCGGATCCTCCTTGGAAAGGCGGATGCCTGAGATGGCCAAACTCACCAAGGCCCAGCGCGAATGGCGCCCGGGCATGCCCAAGAAACGGCGCTCCACGAAAGTCATGTTCGCTTCCACCGTGCTGCTGCTTGAGGCGTTCGTGGCGTTCTTCGCCACCTTGGCCGTGTTCGGGCTCAGGCGGGGCGAAGTGCCTCCGGCCCTGATCCTGGGCTTCGGGATCGCCCTCAGCGTGGTGCTTGTCCTCGCCTGTGCGGTGCTCAGCAAGCCCTGGGGCATCGGGCTCGGCTGGGCGCTGCAGATCCTGCTCATCCTCACCGGGCTTGCCGAACCGATGATGTTCATCGTCGGCGTGCTCTTCGCCGCCTGCTGGTGGTACGGGGTGCGCGCCGGGATCCGGATCGACCGCGAGAACCTCCAGCGGGAGAAGGAACAGGCCGCCTGGGAGGCCGAGCACGGCACGGACGGCCAGCAGGCCTGAGCGTTGCCCCGGGTGGCCCCGGCGCCGGGGCCACCCGCAAACCCCGTAAACTGGCAGGGAAACCCACCACCACCGCATTGGAGCAACTGTGAGCATCGAGCGCACCCTCGTCCTGATCAAGCCCGACGGCGTCGCCCGCAACCTCAGCGGCAGCATCCTGGCCCGCATCGAAGCCAAGGGTTACACCCTGGCCGAACTCAAGAAGGTCAACGCCAACCGCGAACTGCTGGAGCAGCACTACGAAGAGCACATCGGCAAGCCGTTCTACGAGCCCCTGGTCGAGTTCATGCTCTCCGGCCCGGTGGTCGCGGCCATCTTCGAAGGCCACCGCGTGATCGAAGGCTTCCGTTCGCTGGCCGGCACCACGGACCCGACGACGGCGGCCCCCGGCACGATCCGCGGCGACTTCGGCCGCGATTGGGGCCTGGCAGTCCAGCAGAACCTCGTCCACGGCTCGGACTCGGTGGAATCCGCCGAACGCGAGATCAAGATCTGGTTCCAGGACTAGAACCCCGCTGTCCTGGACAGCGCGAACGTACAGTTGAGGCCCCGGAATCCGCGGATTCCGGGGCCTCAACT
>NZ_QYLP01000075.1 GCF_003614925.1 Arthrobacter celericrescens | reverse complement strand
CAACGCCGCGGCCGCCCACCGGAAGGTGGGCGGCCGCCGTCGTTGTTAAAGCGGATCCTCAGGATTCCCAGAGGATCTCGTCGTCCACCACTCCGTCCTCATCGGCGGCCGCCACCAGGACTTCGTCCGTGAAGTGGGAGCCCAGGGTGAAGTCGAGGACGAAATAGCGCTCCGGCTGCCCGGGGTAGATGGCTACGTGCCCGAGCTTGAGCGCCTTGAGGAATACGTCGTGGGTCAGTTCGTCCTTGTCGCGGACGCCGAACACGGCTTCCAGCTGCTCTTCCTTGAGCTGCGTGGAGTGGAAGTGCAGGAACTGCTGCGAGTTGGTGCCCTCCTGTTCGAGTTCGTCCGCGATCATGTCGCGGACCTGCTCGACCAGTTCGGAAAGATAGCCCAGACGGTAGTCCACCTTGTGCAGGGCGCGTTCGTCGAAGTGGTCGTGCGCACCCACATTCAGGTCAAGTTCCAGGGGAGTTCCAGCGAGCTCGTGCGAGGCCACGTAGCAATGTTCACGCCCGTGGTTGAGCTCAATCTCCCCGAAATGTTTGCTCGCTACCTTGCTCATGCAAACAATCTAGACCCAAGAACCAGCCGGTTCCAGCATCCCGGGGGAATTCAGGGACGGCGCCCTGATTGGGGCTTCGCCGCCGTCCGCCTGCCCCCTTGCTGCGCCTTCGCGGCGGGAGCCAGGGGCGTGCCGCGCAGCGTGTCGGCCAGCAATTCCGTGAAGAGCTGCACCTGCGCGGTGCGCTTTTCGTTGATGAGCAGCGCGAAGACGTTGCGGGCCAGCCGGATGTCCGGCACGTCCAGGACGACGACGCCGGCAGGCCGGTGCCGCAGCGCCAGTTCCGGTACCAGCGCGGCGCCCAGGCCCGCTGCCGCCATTTCGAGGCTGGCGTGGAAGTCGTCGCTGTAGGCCACCACCCGCGGGTGCAGGTTGCAGCTGGCGAAAAGCCGCTCGATCACGAGCGCGTCGCTTGTCCCCGGGTGGTGGATGATCCATGGCATGTCCGAGAGCTGGGCGGCCTGCATTTCGGCGTCCTCCCGGATTCCCCAGGACGCCGGCAGGACCACCCGGAAGTCGTCGTCGCCGATCCACTGGCGGTCCAGGGTGTGCGGCCAGGCGAGCCCCGATTGGCCCACCTGGTAGACGAGTGCGACGTCGAGGTCCCCGCCGGTCCGCAGGCCCTGGATGGTCTGCGCCGGTTCCGCCACGGAAACCCGCAGCTCGATGCCGAGGTCGTTCCAGCGCGGGTTCCGCAGGATGTCCGGCAGCACATACGTGGCCAGGCTGGGGAAGATGCCGAGCCTGAGTTCCTGGGTGGGGGAGTCGTGGCTGCGGGAGGCCGCGGCGAGCAGCGCCTCGACGTCGGTGAGCACCTTCGAGGCGTGCCGCACCATGGTGAACGCGGCCTCGGTGGGCACCACGCTGCGGGCGGAGCGGTGGAAGAGCTCGACGCCGGTGTCCCGTTCCAGCGCGGCCATCTGCTGGGAGACCGCCGACGCCGTGTACCCCAGCCGCGTGGCCGCGGCGGCAAAGGATCCAAGCCGCGTCACTTCGAGGAGCGTGCGCAGGTGGAGGAGGTTGACCATCAGTGATCCTTCGGGTGGGGCATGCGGATTCCGTGCCCAGCCAGTGTAGCCGGGGCCCTGGCCGCAGGGATCCGGCAACCGGGACCGTGGTCCAGGACATGTCCCGCGCGGTCCCGCGACACGCCGGAGCCGATGCGACACGCGGGGAATTAAATGTGGTTAACCAATCCACAGGGTGTGGATTGAACTACCACTTTCGGCGGATTTCCGGCCATTTTCCCCACCCCTGCCTGTGGACTACCGGTGTGTTAAATGACATACTTGTAATACATCATCTTGGGGTCCGCGCCAGCTGCTTGCACTACATGTAGTATCGATTTACGGATTGGGCGGGAAACCAGCACAAGACAGACAAGAGCTATAGCTGCCATAGCAGCAAGCGGGCCGGCATCGGATTCAGGAGCTTCCGGCATAGGCCTGCTGAATACGAAGAAGACTCCAACTGAGGGGACAGGGATCATGACCGTCACGGTTTACACGAAGCCGGCCTGTGTTCAGTGCAACGCGACCTACCGGGCGCTGGACAAGAAGGGCATCGCCTACCAGAGCGTTGACATCTCCCAGGATGCCGAAGCCCTTGAGCGGCTGAAGGCCCTCGGCTACATGCAGGCCCCCGTTGTGGTGACCGAGAAGGACCACTGGTCGGGATTCCGCCCGGACAAGATCGAAGAACTGGCCGTCGCGGCAGCTTCGGTGGCTTAGCTTTTCCGGTGATCTAGCTCCCGGTACCGGCCACCACCAAGGATTTACACAAAAGGTGAGGTGACCCCATGGCAGCGCTGGCAACAGCACCTGCACGTACCGACGGTGAAACCGTCAGTACGAGGAGTCACCTCATCTATTTTTCCTCCACCTCGGAGAACACCCGGCGCTTTGTCGGGAAACTGGGCAGGGACGCGGCCCGGATCCCCCTTTACGCCAAGGATGCTCCACTGCTCGCACTGGAACCTTATGTGCTTGTGGTGCCGACCTACGGCGGCACCAACGGCGAAGGTTCGGTGCCCAAGCAGGTCATCAGGTTCCTGAACAACCCGCAGAACAGGGCGCTGATCCGCGGCGTCATCGGGGCCGGGAACACGAACTTCGCGGACAACTACTGTGCAGCCGGCGACATCATCGCGGCGAAGTGCAAGGTTCCGCACCTCTATAAATTCGAACTTATGGGAACCCCGGAAGACGTCGACCGGGTGAACCAAGGATTGGACAAGTTTTGGACACTACTGTCGCAGAAACAGAAGTAACGCCGTCCGTGGAAACCGGCCAGGACAAGAAGCCGCTTCCCGAGGCCTACAAGGGCCTGGGCTATCACGAGCTCAACGCGATGCTGAACCTCTACGGGGCGGATGGCAGGATCCAGTTCGAAGCCGACCGCGAGGCTGCGCACCAGTACTTCCTGCAGCACGTCAACAACAACACGGTGTTCTTCCACGACCTGGAAGAGAAGCTCGACTACCTGGTGAAGAACCAGTACTACGAGCGCGAAACCCTCGACCAGTACACGATGAACTTCATCCGTGAGCTGTTCAACCGTGCCTACAAGAAGAAGTTCCGCTTCGAGACCTTCCTGGGCGCCTTCAAGTTCTACACCTCCTACACGCTGAAGACCTTCGACGGCAAGCGGTTCCTGGAGCGCTACGAGGACCGCGTCTGCATGGTCGCCCTGCACCTGGGCCGCGGCAACGAGGAACTCGCCACCCGCCTGGTGGACGAGATCATCGACGGTCGCTTCCAGCCGGCCACCCCCACGTTCCTCAACGCGGGCAAGGCCCAGCGCGGCGAGCTGGTCTCCTGCTTCCTGCTGCGCATCGAGGACAACATGGAGTCGATCGCCCGCGGCATCAACTCCGCCCTGCAGCTGTCCAAGCGCGGCGGTGGCGTGGCGCTGTCCCTGACCAACATCCGCGAGCACGGCGCACCGATCAAACAGATCGAGAACCAGTCCTCCGGCGTCATCCCCGTGATGAAGTTGCTCGAAGACAGCTTCTCCTACGCCAACCAGCTCGGCGCCCGCCAGGGCGCTGGTGCCGTGTACCTGCACGCCCACCACCCGGACATCTACCGCTTCCTGGACACCAAGCGGGAGAACGCGGACGAGAAGATCCGCATCAAGACCCTTTCGCTCGGCGTCGTGATCCCGGACATCACCTTCGAGCTGGCCAAGAAGAACGAGGACATGTACCTGTTCTCCCCGTACGACGTCGAACGCGTCTACGGCGTTCCGTTCTCCGACATCTCGGTCACCGAGAAGTACTACGAGATGGTGGACGACTCCCGGATCAAGAAGACCAAGATCAACGCCCGCGAGTTCTTCCAGACCCTCGCGGAGATCCAGTTCGAATCCGGCTACCCGTACATCATGTTCGAGGACACCGTGAACCGGGCCAACCCGATCGCCGGCAAGATCACCATGAGCAACCTGTGCTCGGAGATCCTGCAGGTTTCCACGCCGTCCATTTACGGCGAGGATCTCAGCTACGAGACCATCGGCAAGGACATCTCCTGCAACCTGGGTTCGATGAACATCGCCAAGACCATGGACTCCCCGGACTTCGGCGCCTCCATCGAGACGTCCATCCGCGCCTTGTCCGCCGTCTCGGACATGTCGTTCATCAATTCGGTGCCGTCCATCGCGCAGGGCAACGCCCAGAGCCACGCGATCGGCCTCGGCCAGATGAACCTGCACGGCTACCTTGCCCGCGAGCGGGTCCACTACGGTTCCGAAGAGGGCCTGGACTTCACTAACATCTACTTCTACACGGTGCTGTTCCACGCCCTGCGCGCCTCCAACAAGCTCGCCATCGAGACGGGGGAGACGTTCGGCGGTTTCGAGAACTCCAAGTACGCCAGCGGCGAGTTCTTCGACAAGTACACCGAGCAGGAATGGGCTCCGGAAACCGAGCGCGTCCGCGAACTGTTCGCCGGCCACCACATCCCCACCCAGGATGACTGGCGCGAGCTGAAGGCCTCCGTCATGGAGCACGGTATCTACAACCAGAACCTGCAGGCCGTGCCGCCCACCGGTTCCATCAGCTACATCAACAACTCCACCTCGTCGATCCACCCGGTGGCCGCCAAGATCGAAATCCGCAAGGAAGGCAAGATCGGCCGCGTCTACTACCCGGCGCCGTACCTCACCAACGACAACCTGGACTACTACCAGGATGCGTACGAGATCGGCTACGAGAAGATCATCGACACCTACGCCGCTGCCACGCAGCACGTGGACCAGGGCCTGTCCCTGACGCTGTTCTTCAAGGACACCGCCACCACGCGTGACATCAACAAGGCCCAGATCTACGCCTGGCGCAAGGGCATCAAGACGCTCTACTACATCCGGCTCCGCCAGCTCGCGCTGGAAGGGACCGAAGTGGAGGGTTGTGTTTCGTGCATGTTGTGATAGTTGGCTATCGAATAATTCCTGCGGCTGCTGCCGCGCCTGAAAACTGAAAAGTACGACGCCGGGTGAGCGCCCGGCGTCGTACGCTTACCTTAAAGAACACATACGTTAAGGGGACGAAATGACCGAAAAGGTCAAGCTGCTCAGCCACGTCGAAGCGATCAACTGGAACCGCATCCAGGATGACAAGGACGTGGAGGTGTGGAACCGCCTGGTCAACAACTTCTGGCTGCCGGAAAAGGTGCCGCTGTCCAACGACGTCCAGTCCTGGCACACGCTCACCCCGCAGGAACAGCAGCTCACCATGCGCGTGTTCACCGGGCTGACGCTGCTGGACACCATCCAGGGCACGGTCGGCGCGGTCTCGCTGATCCCGGACGCACTCACCCCGCACGAGGAAGCCGTGTACACGAACATCGCCTTCATGGAGTCGGTGCACGCCAAGAGCTACTCCTCGATCTTCTCCACCCTGTGCTCCACCAAGGAGATCGACGACGCCTTCCGCTGGTCCCTCGAGAACGAGAACCTGCAGAAGAAGGCGCAGATCGTCATGGACTACTACCAGGGCGACGATCCGCTGAAGCGCAAGGTCGCCTCCACCCTGCTGGAGAGCTTCCTGTTCTACTCCGGCTTCTACCTGCCCATGTACTGGTCTTCGCGCGCCAAGCTCACGAACACCGCCGACCTCATCCGCCTCATCATCCGCGACGAGGCCGTGCACGGTTACTACATCGGCTACAAGTTCCAGAAGGGCCTCGAGAAGGTCTCCGAAGAGAAGCGCCAGGAAATCAAGGACTACACCTTCGAGCTGCTCTTCGAGCTGTACGAAAACGAAGTCCAGTACACGCACGACCTCTACGACGGCGTCGGCCTGGCCGAAGACGTCAAGAAGTTCCTGCACTACAACGCCAACAAGGCCCTCATGAACCTCGGCTACGAGGCCATGTTCCCGGCCTCCGTCACCGACGTTAACCCGGCGATCCTCTCGGCGCTGTCTCCGAACGCGGACGAGAACCACGACTTCTTCAGCGGGTCCGGCTCCTCCTACGTAATAGGCAAGGCCGTGAACACGGAGGACGAGGACTGGGAGTTCTAGTTCTTCCTTTGAACTAGTGATGGACGACGGCGGTTGGTTGGCTTGGGCCGGCCGGCCGCCGTTTTTCTTGCCGCGGAGCTGAGCGCATCAGACTATCTGTACATCTAACAGGCAGGGGATTATCGGATTCTCTACCCAATGGAAGATGGCGTCCTCCCGTAAAGATTGGGCACCGCCGGGAAGTGAACGGTGCTTCTTGGTGACGGCTTCGTGGGAACCGGGCGGCGATCTCGGACCGGGCCTGGTTGTCCTGCAAGAGTGCCTGTTACGGTGAGTCCCCCTGAGTAACCGTTGTGTTGCTGATGTCCTGCGAGAGTTCGGCCTCGAGCTCTTCGATGCTGGGCAAGGTTGTTGCAAATTCTTCGGGCAATGATTCCACAATTTCGGTTTTCCACTCGGAGACGCCGATGGGCATTTGTGTGGTCCGAAGGGCATACTCAGCCACGAGGTCGTTTTTGGATTTGCACAGCAGCAGGCCGATGGTGGGTTTGTCGTCCTTGTGCGCCAGTAGGTCGTCCACTGCGGCCATGTACATGCCGAGCTGTCCGAGGTAGCTTGGGTCGAATTTCGTCGCTTTAAGCTCGATGACCACATAGGCGCGGAGTTTCAAGTGGTAGAAGAGCAAGTCCGTGAAAAACTCGTCTTCGTCGATGACCAGGCGCACTTGCCGGCCGACGAAAGCAAAGCCCTGGCCAAGTTCCAGCAGGAACTTTTGGATGTGGTCCACGAGTTGGTTTTCGAGCTCGCGTTCATTGCGCCGGTCCGTCATGGCAACAAAGTCAAAGACATAGGGGTCCTTGAAAGACTGCTGTGCCAAGTCCGTGTCCTCCGGCGGGAGGGTTGCCTCGAAGTTGGTGACCGCTTTCCCGGAGCGCTCCATGCGTCTGGTCTCGATGTGATGGACCAGGACATTCCGGGACCAGCCATGTTCGACGGCGGCGGCCGCGTACCAGAGACGGGCTTCGGTGTTGCCGGCCTTGTCGAGGAGGACCATCTGATGGCCCCACGGCAATTGTGCAGCAGGCTGCTGCACAATTTCGTCCAGGGTCCAGGCGGCCGCGAAGGCCCTCATGTACTTCAGGCTGCGCGGGGAAAATCCCTTCGCTTCAGGAAACTGCCGGCGCAGGTCAGTAGACAAGCGGTCAATGACTTTGGAGCCCCATCCTTCGGACTCTTGACGTTCGAGGATGTCCCTGCCAATGGCCCAGTAGGTCTGGATGACCTGCTGGTTGACGGCGGCAATGGACCGACGGCGGCCAGCCGCGACGTGCCCGGAAACTGACGAAAGCAGCTCCGGATACCACTCCGGCATTGTGCTCTTCCCTGGAGTCCCGGGAAACGACGCCTCAGCGGCGTGCTTGCGCGTTCCGGGGCCGATGCCCATCTTCTTCGAATCTGCCGGATTCTGCCTACTCGGCGTCGTCATGGCTGGACCTTTCCACGATCGGTTTGCTTGCCTTCAAGCTACCGAGGCGGTCGGACATTTAGACGGGAATCGCCTTGAATGCCAGATGTTTTCGAAGCGGGGCAAGAAGCTGGCCTGTCCGGAAGCGTCGCCGATGATGAACCTACTTTCGAGAAGGACGGGCTCGGGGATGGCCGCCATGCACACTGCGGCCTGGCGCGTTTGAACGAAGTGGCCACCTTGACGCAACGAACGCCTGGTGGTCTTAAAGAAACCGGACGGTGACATTCTCCGGACATTTCTTGACCGCGGTGTGTGCTGCATGACAGGGTCGAGGCATGGACAACCTGTTGGACAGCTGGACAGTTGGTCAGGGGCCTGTTGTGCGGGTTGGGGCCGCAGAGGGCGTTATGGCTGCCCTGCGTTCGGCGATCGAAAGCGGGACGATTCCCGTGGGAACCAAGCTGGAATCCGAGGCGATGCTGGCGCAGCGGTTCGGCGTATCCCGGACGATGGTCCGGGAAGCACTGCGGTCGCTGGGGTCCCTCGGCTTGACGGCAACCCAGACCGGCAAGGGGACCTTCGTTATCGCCGACCAGGCGGTGCAGGATCTGAGGCTGGGCAAGTACTCTGCGCACCAGCTAATGGAGGCGCGGCCCCACATTGAGATTCCCGCGGCAGGCCTGGCCGCACAGCGCAGGAGCCCCGAGGACCTTGAAGGACTTCGGGAAATCCTTGACGCCATGGACGCGGAGGAAGAGCTTTCCCAGTGGGTGGCGCTCAATTCCGAGTTCCATGCCCGGATCGCCCGGGCCAGCGGGAACGGCGTGTTCGCCACCATGCAGGCCGACATTGAAGACGCGATGTCCAAGCAGTCCAACACCCTGAACCAGGTTCTCGACCGTAGGAAGGAATCCGGGGCCGAGCACCACGCGATTTTTGCCGCGATCGAGCGCGGTTCGTCGGACGAGGCAACCCTGGCCATGATGCTGCACCTGCAGGGCGTCGAGTTCGCCCTCGAAACAGTTACGGCCAAGGACTCCCAGGAGATTTAACCCAGGCACAAGAGCACCCGCTTTACATGCCCGGATCTGCTGAAACCACGGCGGTTCCGGGTCGATCTGTCATGTCCGAAACCGCGCAGGCACAACGACGTGCCGTGTGCAGGAGATACCAAGGAGAGCGACAACCCATGACCCAGACAGCCATCCAGGAGCCGGCCCAAACGGCCATGCCGGAATCGCCTTCCGGCTCCGCCCCGATAACCAAGACCAGGCACACCAAGCTCCACGCCCAGATCATTAGCTATCTTGCCCGGCACGGTGCAAGCAGGCTCTCGGACATCCTCACGGAGGTGGATGTCTGCCGGGCCACCCTTATCGTGCACCTGGCGATTCTCGAAGACGAGGAAATCATCCAGTGCGACCGGCCCAAAGGTGCACGACGCCGGGCGACCCCGTTCTACTCGCTCCGCCGGCCAGGATCCGCCCAAGACCTCCGGAACGACCGCAGGGCGAACCTCACCGCGCGCATCAAGGAAGCCGCTGACGGAAAGATCGCGGTGACCGTCGACGAAATCCCCGGCATGCTGGTCCACTCCCGCTCCTTCGAGGACATCCCGGCCGCCGTCGCGACCGCCGCAAGGATGCGGCGCACCGCAGCGGCCGGCTTCACCGTCCAGGTCGTCATTTAGCCTTCGCGGGTGTGGGAGCGGCATCCAGGGGTGTCCCCAAAGGGAGATGCTAAGTAGACTTATTAGTGTCCTTTTTCATGCATTGGTGAACATCGATGAAACAGGAGGCGGACAAGATGGCAGGCTATTTCGAACTGGTCGACGCGCCCGACGGCGGTTTTAGGGTCGCGTTGGTGGGCGGCGACGGCGAATTGCTGGCGATGTCTATTACGTTCCCCAGCAAGCAGGCCGCGGTCAAAGGGATCTGGCGGACCAGGGAACTCGCCGGTACGGGGCTGATCCGCGATCGCAGTCACGGGCATGACAACGTGGCCCCGATCCGGCACTCCCACGGGCTCCGTCTGGTTCCGGACCATGGCAGGGCGGCACATGGCGTGTGGAGCAACGACGGCCACTAGCCCGCCGCCACTCCGGAGGCCGTTTCGGCCACGCAGGCACCGCATCTACTACGAAGGAGGCGAGACCATGCCAGGAAAGAAGAACCCCAGCCTGAAGGATCCTGAACTCTACGAGGAACTCCGCGACGAAGGCGCCTCGAAGGAAAAGGCCGCCCGCATTTCCAACGCCGCAGCAAAGGAAGGGCGCGGGAAGGTCGGGAGCAGGGGCGCCAACGCGAAGGACTACGACGAGCGCACTGTCCCGGAACTCAAGGCCCGCGCCAAGGAACTTGGCCTGAAGGGCTATTCTTCCAAGACCAAATCCGAGCTGATCGACGCTCTCCGCAACCACTAACGCTGCAAAGCAACGCAACCACTGACGCAAGGAAACCACCGAGACAACTGAACAGGCCCGCGAAAGCCGCGGACCGCCGTCGGGCAGCAACAAGCTGCACGGCAAAACCCACAGGAAGCGAGAACATCATGGGATTCTTCGGGTTCCTCCTGCTCGGCCTCATTGCCGGAGCCATCGCTAAATTGCTCATCCCCGGAAGGCAGCGGGGCGGTCTGATCATCACGCTCTTGCTTGGCGTGCTCGGCGCCTTGCTGGGTGGCTGGCTTGGCGGACTCTTCTTCGGCGGCGGCCTCGAGGAATTCTTCTCCTGGCGGACGTGGCTGCTCGCGATCGGCGGCTCCGTGCTCGTACTGCTGGTCTACGGGCTGATCACCGGGCGGCGAAGCCATGTCTGAAGACCGGCGGCACCTGCCGCCGGAAGACGAAGAGCGGGGCCGCTACACCGAAGGCGACTACGGAGCGGGCGGTGCCGTCGCCGAAGAAGGAGAGCCCCGGCCCGGCGAGGACGACTACACCGCAGGTGAGTACCCGGCCGACGGGGGGAGCGCCCGGGAGAACGAACCGGCGGGCAACGACCCCGATATCGCGGTCCGGCCGCCGGACGAATAACCCGTCCCATTGCGGCACAAGGAGCCGGCGCGGCTAGGCCGTGCCGGCTCCTTCCAGTCCGGGATCGTGCGCGCTGAACCCTTCCCGCAACGTGACCGTCTCCGGCCCCATCACTTTGATGTCAGCCCAGAGCACAAGGAACGATCCCCGGTGCCACCACTTCAGGAGCTGTGCCCAGGGCCAGGGCCGGTTGACATTGTTGCGCTCGTAACCCATGAACGACCCCGCCGAGTGCGGGCTGACGATCAGGCCCTGCAGGCGTGCCCCTGCGAGCAGCTGCCCGGGAGGCGGCTGGTCGAGGACAAAACGCGCGTCGGCCACGCGCCCCAGATAGGTGGCATCGGGGCCATACACGCGTGAGCCGAGGACATCAGTGAGGATCATGCTTTCCTCCCGGTATCCGTGTGATGATCTTGTCCCGGATCCACCGTTCCACCCAGCTTTCGGCGAGGCTTTCGCTGCGCACGCCCAGCCTGATGGTGACATCGACGGCGGACACGTCCTTCCACGTCAGCCGGATCAGCCGGCTCGACGGCGGCCTCCCGCCGAAGATCCGCGTGCCGAGTACCGGCCCGCTCAGGAGTGCCGAAATGACCGGCGCCGCGGCGCCCGCTGCAATCGGGATGTCCGCTTCGACTCCCTCCAGTTCGAGGTCGTCGACGGTCGTGACAGGCAGGCCGTCGACGTCGATCACCTGCCGGTCCAGCAGGTGGAGCTGGGCATCGAGGACCCTGCCCGAGGTGGGCGGCGCGGGCTCCAGCCGTGCGGGGGTGTGCTGTGGCCTGTTCATGCTCCGGCTCCGGTGATGATCATAAGGGGGATTGCGCAGAGAGACGCCGCGAGGATGATCAACAGGTAGATGTTTGCGGCAACGTTGATCGTGCGGCTGTTGACGTTCGTGCCCATGTATTGCGGGTCATTGGCGACGATCAGGATCGGCAGGTAGGTCAGGGGGAGTGCGACGGCGGAGAAGACCACAGAGTACTCCGTGATCAGGATCGGATCCGCGCCCGTGGCGAGTACAGCCAGCGCCACGAGGAGGCAGACGATCATCGAGAGGTGGAAGCGAGCAGCACGCACCGGGCTGCGGAACTTTCCCCACGACCAGCCGAAGAACTGGGCGAGCGTGTAGCCGCTGGAGAGTGTCGTTTCCAGTGCGGCGCCGAAAGTCGCGGCCAGGATGCCCACGAGCGCGAATGCCAAAGCCAGTTTTCCGCCTGCTTCGGCCACCGGAAGGACGATCTGTGACAGTGAGGTCACCTCGATGCCCGCCGGCAGCAGGACGACGGCGGCGCACCCCGCGATCGCCACGGAGAGCATTCCGCCAAGCGGGAAGCCGGCCAACACGTTGATCCGTGACTGGACGAGGTCCTTGGTTTTCCAACCTTCCTCAACGGCTCCTGAAGAGAAGAAGAACACCTCATAGGGCGTCATTGCCGCACCGAACAGGGCGATGGCATAGAACCAGTACACGGCCGCGTTTTCCGTCTGCGGGACCGCAGGGGCCAGCGCCTGGCCGGCCAGCTGTCCCCAGTCCGGATTCAGCAGGAACAATGCGACGCCGAACACCACCAGGCAGAGGCCGAGCAGTCCGGCCACGTTTTCCATGATCTTGAAGCGGACCCGCCAGATCACGAGCCACACCGCGAACGCCGCCAGCGGAATCCACAGCAGGTGGTGGACGCTCGTAACCAGTTGCAGGGCGAGGGCGATGCCGCCGATCTCGGCCGTCACGGTCATCAGGTTGATGAAGAAGGAAGCGCCAAGATTGGCCAGGCCGGCGCGCGGCCCCAGCCGCTCGCGGATGACTTCGAACGTTGCCCTTCCGGAGACGGCGGCCACCCGGCCGGACATGTCCGCGTACAGGCAAATCCCAATCACGCCCACGCCCACCACCCAGATCAGCGACATTCCGAAACGGGAGCCGACGACGGCGTTCGTCACCAGGTCGCCGATGTCGACGAATCCGCCGATCGCCGTCAGGATCCCGAGGGCAACCCCAAGGAGGCGCTTCACCGTCCGGTCCCCAGCCGTTGGCGCAGCCCCTCGAGTTCCTTCGCCGAAGCTGCCAGCGCGTTGCGTGCGTCCCGCAAGGCGGGTGTGTGCGCGTCACCGGCGGGGGAGTCCTTCGACTCCAAGGCCTGGCGGGCCAGGGCCAAGGCAGTCTCCGCGCGCACCAGTGCATTGATCACCTCGCGGTGCAGGCCGCGCTCCTCGGCCGTGGCAGGCACCTTGTCCAGGAGCCCTTTCCGGGCATCCTCGAGTTCACCTGCCATGTCTTCAAGGCTGGTCCCGACTGCCGGGGTTCCGGCCTGCTCCCGTGCAAGGAGGTCGAGTGAAAGGACGCTGGTGCCGACGGCGGATGAAGCCTGGTTGACGGCGCCGGCCGCCACCTGCTCGAAGGGCGCCGAGCAGGCGATGAGGCCTTGGCTCAAGACGAAGAGCAGGACGGCGGCGGACACAATTCGTCCGCCGGGCCGTCCTGGCGTTGGTGCGGGCAAAGCCGCTTCGGGCAGAGCCGTCTCGGGTTCAGTGGAGCGGTTCAAGGACGTTCCTCAGCTTCCCGGGAACGGATCATGCCGGTCACGTCATGCCGGTCAGGGCGAGGGCTGCGGCAATTCACACCCCGCCTTGGGATTCAATCCGAGGTAGTTCAAGGGGCCGGTCACTATGACCAATGCAATGGTCGCCGCCTGGGAGCAGCGTTCCGGCGGTTCCCTGAAGTATCCCCGCTGGGCTGCCGCGACGATCCCCGAGACCAGCCACAAAATGACCACGATCCCGAGGATGCCGCGGAACGCGCGCACGGCTGCCCCTTAGGGTACCCGGCTGCCCCTGGAGCGGCCGAGGATCCAGCCGAGCACGGCTAGGACCAGCAAGATCAGGCCGACCCAAAGGAGGAAACTGAGGGCCTGGTTGATCCCTCCAACGAGCAACAAAACGATCGCGATGACGCCCGCGATCACCAACAGAGTGTTCATGACGGGTGCTTCCTTTCGTCTGGGGGAACGGCTGCTTGCGTTCCCGGTGAAGCGGATGCTGCAGCTTGCGGTCCTGGCCGGACGTCAGTCCCGCTTGAGCGAGTCCGTGGCGTCCTTCGCCGCGTCCTTGACCTTTTCCCCAGCCTGCTTCACGTTTGCCTTCACCTGATCGGACTTGCCTTCAGCCTCGAGCTGTTCGTTGTCCGTGGCCTGGCCGGTCTTCTCCTTGACCTTGCCGGCTGCCTCTTCAGCGGCGTTCCTGATCTTGTCATCCAGTCCCATGGGGTTCTCTCCTATGGTCTCTTTCAGCAATCGGTGCTTCCTGCACCCAAGAATGATTATAAGCATGCTTAGTAATTAAGCGAAAGGCTGCCGATGTTTCGGGCCGCACCGCGGCAAGGGTGCCGTCAGGAGTCCCGGCGGGGCCGCGGCTCCGGCATCCTGACGCTGCGCCAGGCTATGGCCGCGAGCAGGAGGACCGCGCCCGCGACGGCGGCGGGCAGCCAGTTGCGCTTGTGATTTCGGGTTTTGTGCGATGGACGTGAAGGCATATGTTCTCTCCGAACCGCAGGATAGGTTCAGGGTACGCCGGGATGCCGAACGGTGAAACGCCCCGACGGCGGCAGTCGCCTTGAGCGCAGCAGCAGCTCAGCCGCGGGCTGCAGGCTCCGGGAGCTGCTTTCCGCCGTCGGTCGCGGGATCGTCCGGGCGGCGCCGGCGCCTGCGGGGAGAAGGAACCGTCAGGATGAAGAGACTGCCGGTAATGAGCGCGGCCCCGGTCCACGCCACTGCGGAAAGCTGCTCGCCCACCACCAGCACGGCCAGGACGGCCGCCACCACGATTTCGGACAAGGTCAGCGTCGTGGCGGTGCCGGCGCCGACCCGGGCAAGGCCCCAGCCGAACAGGACATAACCGGCGAACATCGGCACTGCCGCCATGTAGGCGCCGACAGCCAGGTTCTGCCATGAAGACAGGAAGGGCGCGCCGGTGACGGCAAGAACGGGCAGCAACAGCAGGCCTCCCACGCCGAAGACCGAACCCATGGCCGCCGTCGACGGGATCCCCCTGCCAATGAGGCGGTGGGCCGCCCAGGAGTAGACGGCGTAGCTGAGGCCCGCGATCAGCCCGACTCCGATACCGAGGCTCGTAGCCCAGCCGGAGACTTCCGGGCCGGATGCGGAATGAGCGGGGCCGGCGAGGCACAAGAACAGGGCGCCGCACAGGCCGAGCGCGGCGCCGAGGGCCCAGCGCGTGGTGAAGGGACGCTTGTCCATGACGCGTTCGATGACGGCGGACGCGAGGGGAGCGGAGCCCAGCGAAACGACGGTTCCGATCGCCACTCCGGCCAGCCGCATCGAGGAGTAGAAGGCGAGGGGGTAGACCGCGACGGCAATGGCTCCGACGGCGATGACGGGCCAGCTGCCGGCCAGTGCGGAACGGAAGGCGAGGATGGGCCGGGCGGCGATTGCCGCTTGAAGCAGGCCGCCGATGCCCATGGCGGCCGCTCCGATCGCGAAGGAACCAACGCCGGGGGCAAAGCTGGCTGCGGTTCCGGTGGTGCCCCACAGGACGGACGCAAGCAGGATGGCAAGGACTCCCCACCCCCGGCCCGCAATTTGCGTGGCCGCCGTCATGCGCTGACCATATCGGCGGCGAGCCGACGGGCCTCCTGGATGCAATTGTCGCTGCCCTCAAGTCCCGCGCGGGCCATCGCCCCTTCCAGCAGGAACGCCAGGTGGCGCGCCATTGGGGCGACTCGTCCGGCGTCCGGGAGGAGCTCGGCGAGGTGCTCTGAAAGCAGGGCTTCGACCTGTTCCTTATGGCGCCGGACGGCTGCCCGGCCTGGGTCGCCCGCGGGCAGTTCGGCTGCGGCGTTGAGGAGTCCGCAGCCGCGGAACCCATGTTCGTAGGCCATGTCCGCGTGGTCGGCGTACGCATCGAAGACCGCCAGGAGCCGTTCCTTGGGATCGGCCGCGGCGTCGAGCCGTGCGCGGTAGAGCCCCAGCCATTCTTCGTGGCGGGCTTCGAGGTAGGCGCCGACCAGGTCGGCCTTCGAGGCGAAGTTGTTGTAGAGGCTCTTCTTGGCCACGCCGGCTTCCGCAGTGATGGCGTCGATGCCGGTTCCTGCGAGGCCGTCAGCGTAGAAAAGCCGGGCGGCAGCTTGCAGGAGGGCATCGCGCGCCCGCTTGCGGGGCTGTGCTCCCGTTGGAAGATTCGTGGTTCCTGGCATGCCCGGCCCTTTCGGTCAGTAGGTAGACCAGTCTACCTACTGACCGAGGGTGAGTGCCAGCCCAACGCCGGACCCTGCTGCCGGAGCTCCGGGTGCCAGACCAGCGGTTTTCCGTAGGCCCCATGCCATTCCCTCGGCGCCCGCAGGCTCCTACGCTGATGTACGGAGGTGGTTGCTGTGGAGGCATCCCAGGGAGACCGGATCATCATCCGGGGCAGGACCGTAGGATCGACCGATCGTCACGGAGAGATCCTCGAAGTGAAAGGTGAGAACGGGGCTCCGCCCTATTTCGTCCGCTTCGACGACGGGCACGAAACGATTCTCTATCCCGGCGGCGATTTCGCCGTCGAGCGCAAAACAGGCAGTTGACCGTCGCTAGCCGGCCAGGACCGCCGGTTCACGCCCGTACTCTGCGGTGACCATGATCGGCAGGTGATCAGACCTGCCCTGCGGGAGGGTCTCGACCTTGCTGATGTCCAGTCCAAGGGACGTGGCGAAGTCGAAGTGCCCGCGGAAGACCTTGTACCTCAGGTAGGTCTTGCGGTCGCTCAGGGTCACCGAGTAGCCGGAGTTCTTGACGTGCGCATGCAGCTTGTCCGTGAAGAACGGGTAGTTGAAGTCGCCGACCATCAGCGTCATGAGGCTGTCGCCCATGGCCATCAGTTCTGAATGGGCGGCGTGGATCTGCTTGCGACGCAACGAGTTCGACGCCGTCAGCGGGGCCGCGTGGAAGGAACCGACCACCAATTCATGCCCGGTACTGTGGTCGGTCATCCTGGTGCCGAGGAGCCTTTCATGCGCGGGCGCGAGGACGCGGTCGTGAATGGACTTCTGCAGAGCGAAGGACCTGCTCTCCAGCGGGGTGAAGCGTTCGTCGCGGTAGTAGATGGCCAAGCCGAGGCGGTTTCCCTTGGTGGAGTCGGCCAAACGCAGCGGACCCAGCACCGCCGGAAGCTCGGCGGCGTCGCATTCCTGCAGGCACAGCGCATCCAGATCGAACTCGCGGGCAAGCTGGTTCAGCTCATTGCTTGCCCTGTGCTTGCGGAGGTTGTAGCTGATTACCCGGATCAGAAGAGAACCTCCTTGGACTGGCAATAGCGAATTGTCCCTTCGCCCAAGTTAGCAGCTTTCCGCGGCTTAACCCGGGAATCCGAAGCAGGGGAAAAATTCTTCCACTCCCGGCCGGGCCACCTCCACGCAGCGCGATTTCACACGTTCCAGCACCGCATTCGGATCCGTTCCGGAGACCGAATAGGGTCCTGCCTCAACGTGCAGCGTCGCCACGGCGGCCCTGCGGAGGTTGTTATCGGTCGCGCTGACGTTGCCGACGTCCGGGAAGTGGTCGTGGCTGTTTACCGTGCTGTGTTCCAAGGGCCCGACGCCGGTCCACGAGGCGTTGAGGCGGATGGTCACCGGGTTGCCGGCGCCGTCGGTTCCGGGCAGTTCGGCGGCGATGGCCGCCGACTCCAGCCGCGGGTCGGTACTCAGGGGCGCCAAGCTCTGGCCGTCCGCCTGGAACAGCACGGAACCGCCGGGTGCCGCGGCCGCCGCAAGGCCGGCGCAGGCGTCCGAGACGCGCAGGAAGACGCCGGTGAGGCCCTGCTTGTTGACCGGTCCCGGCTGGCTCGCAAAAGCTGAGACACTGGAGGAGAGAAAGATTTCCACCCGCTCGCAGCCGTTTGTCTGGTCCACGTTCGCCGAACCGTGGCTGGAATAGATGGTGTGGTAGATGTTGGGCTGGGCCCCGGCCGGGGGAGCAGTCAGAGGAAGCAAAGCAAGAGCTGCCAGCAAGGCAGCGAGGCGTTTCATGGTGACTCCTTTGTCCTGACACCTCAGGGTAGGCCTGGCCCATGGCGCGGTCAACGGGAATCCAGGGGCGCGGATAGGTGCGCTTGAGTGGCTGGGAGGCCGGAGATGGACGAGATTCTGAAGCTGCCTTTCGGTGCGGCCCTGGCCATCCTGTTCGGCATCGTGATGGTCCGCGTCAACGTCACCTACTGGCTCGGCCGGGGCGCTGCGGCCGGTGTCGAACGGAGCCGTTTCGCAGCCCGCTTCCACACCTCCAAGGCCGCCAAAGCGCAGGGGCTGATCCGGCGCTGGGGACCGTTCGCCGTCGTCCTGTCCTTCCTCACGGTAGGCGTCCAGACGGCCATCAACTTCGCCGCGGGCGCCGCGGTGATGCCCCTGCGCCGTTACCTTCCGGCCGCCGTCGTGGGCTCCGCGGCGTGGGCGCTTCTCTATGCGACGATCGGTTTCGCGGCGATCGACGCTTGGCTGGCCCTCGCGGCCTTCTCGCCCCTCACCGGGCTGCTCCTCCTGGCCCTCGCGTCCGGCGTCGTACTGGTCGTCATTGTGCGACGGCGGCGCCGTGCAGCACTGGCGCCGGATGCCCCCGCCGCAGGGGATACAGTGGTCTGAGTTCCAGCAACGACGAGGATCCGGCAACCGGGCGCTGAAAGGGCATGCGTGAGCACTGAGCTTCCTGAACTGGCGGAAGGCAACTACTACTACGAGACCCTCGGCGGCGGCCGTTACCGTTCAACGATTCACGTCCAAGGGGCCTGGAACCCCCACGAACAACACATGGCACCGGCCTCGGGAATCCTCGCCGAAGCCCTCCTGCGCCACGAACCCCGCGACGACATGCGGATCGCCCGGATCAGCTACGAGATCCTGGGCCTGATTCCCGGCGGGGAATTCTCGATCGCCAGCACCACGCTGCGCCCCGGCCGGACCATCGAACTGATCCAGGCCGAACTCACCGCGGCGGGCCGGACCGCCATCCGCGCCACCGCCTGGCGGATGGCCACCAGCGACACCAGCGCCGTGGCTGCCATCGAAGACGAAACCATGCCCCCGCCCGACGAGTGCAAACCGTGGGACGGTGCCAGCGTGTGGCCGGGCGGCTACATCCGCTCCCTGGAAATGCGCATCGCCGAAGGCCACCGCGCAGGATCCGGCAAGGTCTGGATCCACACCGATGTGCCCCTCACCGACGCCGGGGACAGCCGCGACTTCGCCCGCCTCATCGGCCTCGTGGACACCGCCAACGGGATCGCCGCACGTGTCTCGCCCGGCAAGAACAGCTACCTGTTCCCGAACCTCGACCTGCAGATCCACATGTACCGGGAACCCGTGGGGGACTGGCTCGGACTGGACAACAAAGTGTCCTTCGGCGCGGACGGGATCGGATTGACGTCCACCGTGCTCCATGACCTCGACGGACCCTTCGGCAGGGCCGAACAGATCCTCACCCTGAGGCGCAGCTGATGGCCGCCCCGGCAACCGGCCAGGCCGGAACACTGACCGTGATGCGGCAGGGCGAATCCCTCGGCGCGGCCGAGGACCTCGATTTCGGCATTGAGCTGCTGAACCGCGCCCGACGCGGGGAGCTGGAGCCGACCCTCCGTCTGTACCGCCCGGAACCGACAGTCGCCTTCGGGCAGCGGGACGCCAAACTGCCCGGTTTCGATGCCGCCGCGCAGGCTTGCCGGAAGCTTGGCTTCGAGCCGCTGGTGCGCAAGGCCGGCGGCCGGGCCGCGGCCTACCACCGGGGCACCCTCGTGGTGGACCACGTGGAGCCGCACCATGACGCGATCGCCGGCGCGAAGGCGCGGTTCGGGTACTTCGGGGAGATGCTCGCAGCTGCGCTGCGCAGCGTAGGGGTCCATGCCGCCGTCGGCGAAATCCCCGGGGAGTACTGCCCCGGCGAGTTCAGCGTGCACGGCGTCGACCCGGAGTTTCCGGCGCACCGGGTCAAGCTGGTCGGCACCGCGCAGCGCGTGGTTTCCGGCGCGTGGCTGTTCAGCTCCGTGGTGGTGGTCCAGGACTCCGCGCCGATCCGGGAGGTCCTGACGGCGAGCTATGAGGCGCTCGGCCTCGACTGGGATCCGGCCACCGCGGGCGCCGCGGACGACCTCCTGCCCGGGGTGGATGTCCCCGCCATCGAGGACGCCATCATCAAGGTCTACGCGGAGCACGCGGAACTGCGCGACGGCCACTTCCGGACGCTGCTGGGCTGACGCGGCACCCGGCCACGGGGCCCGGCCCGGACCGTTGTCGCACGCCGGTACCGGGTCTAGGCTTGGTGCGGAACGAGCGATTCCCTTGTTCTTCCCGGCGAGGGAGGTGGTGCACCGGTGGAACGGAAAGCACCGGAAGTCCAGGATTCTGACGCGCTGCTCGCTGTTGCCGCTCCGGAGCGTTCGGCAGCAGGGCTACACAGCATCGCCGAGACGGTGCACCGTGCCGCGGGCGAAATGGGCGTCGGCCGCGCCTGGAAGGCGCTGCGGGCCGTCAACCAGAAGGACGGCTATGACTGCATGGGCTGCGCCTGGCCGGATCCGGCGCACCGGAAGGCAGCCGAATTCTGCGAAAACGGCGCCAAAGCCGTCGGCTGGGAGGCCGGTATGCTCACCGTCCCCACGGCCTTCTGGGCGTTGAACGACGTCGGATCCCTCGCCTCCCGCACGGAGTACTGGCTCGGACAGCAGGGCCGGTTGACGGAGCCCGTCTACAAGCCGGAAGGCTCCGACCACTACCGCCCCGTCACGTGGGACGAGGCGTTCCGGATCATCGCCCGCGAACTGAATGGCCTGGATTACCCCAACGAAGCAGCCTTCTACACGAGCGGCCGCACCAGCAACGAAGCCGCCTTCGTCTACCAGCTCTTCGCCCGCTCCTTCGGCACCAACAACCTGCCGGACTGCTCCAACATGTGCCATGAATCGTCCGGCCTGGCGATGACGGAGACCATCGGGGTCGGCAAATCCGCGGTCAGCTACACCGACTTCGCCAAATCCGAGCTGATCATCGTCATGGGACAGAACCCGGGAACCTGCCACCCCCGGATGCTTACTGCCTTGGAGGAGGCAAAACAGGCCGGCGCTGCGATTGTGGCCGTCAATCCGCTCCCGGAGGCCGGGCTGATCAACTTCAGGAACCCGCAGACCGTGCGCGGGCTGGTGGGCCGCGGGACCGACCTCGCCGACCAGTTCCTGCAGATCCGGCTCGCGGGCGACATGGCCCTGCTGCAGGCGCTTTCCAAGAAGGTCTTCGACGCCGAAAAGGCCGCCCCCGGAACTGTCCTCGACCACGATTTCATCGGGAAGCATTGCCAGGGGCTGGACGCATTCAGGGCGCACCTGGACAACCTCGATGAGCGGGAAGTGCTGGCGGCGACCGGCCTCAACCCCGCCGAGATCGACGAACTCGCCCAGCGGTACCTGAACGCCCGTCGCGTCATCGTCACCTGGGCCATGGGGCTGACCCAGCACCGCAAGGCCGTGGCCACGATCAAGGAGATCATCAACCTGCTGCTCCTGCGCGGAAACATCGGCAAGGCAGGCGCGGGGCCGTCGCCCATCCGGGGACACAGCAACGTCCAGGGCGACCGGACGATGGGCATCTGGGAGAAGATGCCGCCCTGGTTCCTGGATGCGCTGCAGCGCGAGTTCGCCTTCGAGCCGCCCCGCACGGACGGCGTCGACGCGGTGGACAGCATCAGGGGCATGCGGGACGGCGGCATTAAGGTCCTCATCGCGCTCGGCGGCAACCTGGTACACGCCATCTCCGACACCGAATCCGCCGAAGCCGCGGTGCGCAGGACCCGGCTCACCGTGCAGATCTCCACCAAGCTCAACCGCTCACATGCCGTGACCGGTGCGCAGGCCCTGATCCTGCCAACCCTGGGCCGCACCGAGATCGACAGGCAGGCCTCGGGGGCGCAGTTCGTCACCGTGGAGGACACGGTATGTGCGGTGCACCGTTCGGAAGGGAACCTGGAGCCTGTCCCGGCCAACGCCAGGTCCGAAGTGGCGATCGTGTGCGGGCTGGCGCGGGCCGTCCTCGGCAGCAAGGTCCCCGTGGACTGGGAGGGCCTCACAGCGAACTACGACCGTATCCGGGACCACATTTCGCATGTCGTACCGGGCTTCGAAAACTTCAACGCCCGGACGCGGGCCCAGGACGGCTTCGTCCTGCCGCACGGGCCGCGGGACTCCCGGACCTTCCCCACTGCGAGCGGCAAAGCCATGTTCACGGTGAACGAACTCGAGACCATCCACCTACCGGCCGGGCGCCTGCTTTTGCAGACCGTCCGTTCCCATGACCAGTTCAACACCACCACGTACAGCATGAACGACAGGTACAGGGGCGTGAAGAAGGGAAGGCTGGTGCTGTTCGTCCATCCGCAGGACCTCGCGGATCTTGGACTCGCCGACGGAGGCTACGTGGACGTCCACAGCGAAGCGGCCGACGGCGTCGACCGGGTCTTGCGGCAGCTGCGCCTGATTGCCTACCCCAGCGCGCGCGGATGCGCGACTGCGTACTACCCTGAGGCGAATGTCCTGGTGCCGCTGGACTCGACGGCCGAGGGAAGCAACACCCCGGCGTCGAAGTCGGTGATCATCCGGCTGGAGCCGGCCGCCGCCCCGGCAGTGCCCGAACAAGAACGCGCCGGGACGGCAGGACCCGCTTAGGACTGCCTAGGCTGCGAGGCGCTCGACGATCTCGGCAGCGGACGGGTTGGTGGCAGCGGAGCCGTCCGGGAACAGGACCGTGGGGACGGTGCGGTTGCCGCCGTTGATCTGCTCCACGATTTCGGCAGTGCCGTCGACTTCTTCGATGTTGATTTCGGTGTAGCCGATGCCTTGGACGTCCAGCTGCTTCTTCAGCCGCTTGCAGTAGCCGCACCACGTGGTGGAAAACATGGTGATGGTGCCGGAATCGGGGGTGAAGTCCACAGAGTGCTCCTGTCGCCGTTTTGTTATGAACCAGTCGGAACAACGGTACCCCGGGACAGGCTATTCCCCTGCGCAACGGAAGGCGCCGGACGTCACATGACGCCCGGCGCAGCAGGTCCGGCGGTTCAGAGGCTTTCGGTGACGGGAACGCCGGACTGGAACTCCCGGCCGTCCGCTTCGCTGAACGCGGTCATCACGTGGCCTTCGCCCAGGCCGTTGATGGCCGAAAGGGGGAAGTTGGCAGTGATGGTGTTGCTGGTGTGCGCAACGTCCTTGAGGTCGTAGTTTTCCTCGGTGCCCTGGTCGTGGTTGAAGGCGAAGAACGCGATCGCTTCGCCGTTCATGAATTCGACGCCGAGCCTGCGTTGCGAGGAGTAATCCGGGCTGGCGGCCATGAGGCCCACTACATAGGCGCCCGAGCCGGGAATACTGCCGTCTATCTCAAAACGGGCCACCAGCGTGGCCTCGGTTGCCGTGATGCTTGCCTGCTTCAGGAATGCGTCGTGGGTACTCATGCCACAATCCTGCTCCCCGGCCTCCCCGCCGTCCACCCCTAAAAGCGTTCCGGATCCGGTTTCCGGCAGCCCGTCCGGACCTTCGGCCAGGGCCCGCGCGGCAGCTTTGGAGGCCCTCGGCCGAACCGATACGATGGACGGTGGCTGGCTGTGGTCCCCGTACGCCACAAGCTATGAAGCCTCAACAATGAATAGGAGACCCCCGTGTCAGATGCCCAGCAGATCACCCTCATCGTCGATGGCGAAGAGACCAAGGTGACGGAGGGGACTACCGGGGCGGAACTCTTCTTCGAGCGGCGCGAGGTGGTCGTCGCCCGGGTGAACGGCGAACTCAAGGACCTGGACCAGGTGCTGCCCGAAGGCGCAGACATCGAAGGCGTCACCATCGACTCCCCGGACGGGCTCAACGTCCTCCGGCACTCCACCGCCCACGTCATGGCACAGGCCGTGCAGCAGCTGCGCCCCGATGCGAAGCTCGGCATCGGCCCGTACATCACCGACGGTTTCTACTTCGACTTCGACGTTGCCGAGCCCTTCACCCCGGAGGACCTGCGCACCCTCGAAAAGATGATGCAGAAGATCATCAACCAGAACCAGAAGTTCGTGCGCCGCGTGGTCGACGAAGACGAAGCCCGCGAAGCGATGAGGAACGAGCCCTACAAGCTCGAACTGCTCGGCAAGAAGAATGACGCCTCCGACGCCGGCGAGGGCGTCAACGTCGAGGTCGGTGCCGGAGACATCACCATCTACGACAACGTGGACCGCAAGAGCGGCGACACCGTGTGGTGCGATCTCTGCCGCGGCCCGCACCTGCCCAACACCAAGCTGATCTCGAATGCCTTCGCGCTCACCCGCTCCTCGGCGGCCTACTGGCTGGGCAACCAGAACAACCAGCAGCTGCAGCGCATCTACGGTACCGCCTGGCCCACCAAGGACGCCCTCAAGGCCTACCAGGAGCGCATCGCCGAGGCCGAGCGCCGCGACCACCGCAAGCTCGGCGCCGAACTGGACCTGTTCTCCTTCCCGGACGAACTGGGCTCCGGCCTGCCCGTGTTCCACCCCAAGGGCGGCATCATCCGCAAGGCCATGGAGGACTACTCCCGCCAGCGCCACGTGGACGCCGGGTACGAGTTCGTCTACACCCCGCACATCACCAAGGGCCACCTCTACGAGGTTTCCGGACACCTCGACTGGTACCGCGACGGCATGTTCCCCGCGATGCACATCGACGCCGAGCTCAACGAGGACGGCACCGTGCGCAAGCCCGGCCAGGACTACTACCTGAAGCCGATGAACTGCCCCATGCACAACCTCATCTTCCGCTCGCGCGGACGGTCCTACCGTGAACTGCCGCTGCGGCTCTTCGAGTTCGGTTCCGTCTACCGCTACGAGAAGTCCGGCGTGGTGCACGGCCTGACCCGTGTCCGTGGCATGACACAGGACGACGCCCACATCTACTGCACCAAAGAGCAGATGAAGGACGAGCTCACCTCCACCCTGAACTTCGTCCTGGGGCTCCTGAAGGACTACGGGCTGGACGACTTCTACCTGGAGCTGTCCACCAAGAATGAGGACAAGTTCGTCGGTGACGACGCCATCTGGGAAGAGGCGACGCGCACCCTGGCCGAGGTGGCCGAGGCCTCCGGGCTGGAACTGGTCCCGGATCCGGGCGGAGCGGCGTTCTACGGCCCGAAGATCTCCGTGCAGGCGAAGGACGCGCTGGGCCGGACCTGGCAGATGTCCACCATCCAGCTGGACTTCAACCTGCCCGAGCGCTTCGAACTCGAGTACCAGGCCGCCGACGGCACCCGCCAGCGCCCCGTCATGATCCACCGCGCCCTTTTCGGTTCGGTGGAGCGCTTCATGGGCGTGCTCACCGAGCACTACGCGGGTGCCTTCCCGGCCTGGCTCGCGCCGGTCCAGGTTGTCGGCATTCCGGTCGCCGAGGCGTTCAACGACTACATGTTCGACGTCGTGGACCAGCTCAAGGCCGCCGGCATCCGTGCCGAAGTGGACATTTCCTCGGACCGCTTCCCGAAGAAGATCCGCACCGCCAGCAAGGACAAGATCCCCTTCGTCCTGATCGCTGGCGGCGAGGATGCCGAAGCCGGGGCCGTGTCGTTCCGTTTCCGTGACGGCAGCCAGGACAACGGCGTGCCGGTCGCCGAAGCCGTCCGCCGGATCGTCGACGCCGTCAAGAACCGCGAGAGCTGACGGGCAGCCAGCGTCCACGTCAGGAGAACAGTGCAGGAGGACACAGGCGTGAGCCTTGAATACCCCGGCGATGCCGAAGTTACCGATGACTTCGGCCTGGCAGGCGTTCCCGACGCCTTCCAGCGCCTGTGGACTCCGCACCGCATGGCCTACATCAAGGGCGGCCAGCAGCAGTTCAAGAACCAGGACGACTGCCCCTTCTGCGTGGCGCCGTCCCGCAGCGACGAAGAGTCGCTGATCGTGTACCGGGGCAGGACCTGCTTCGTGGTGCTCAACCTCTTCCCGTACAACCCCGGACACCTGTTGGTCTGCCCCTACCGCCATGTGCCCGACTACACGGACATCACGGCCGAGGAAACCGCCGAGATGTCTGAACTGACGCAGACCGCGATGCGGGTCCTGCGGAAAGTGGCCAACCCCAGCGGCTTCAACCTGGGAATGAACCAAGGGGTTACGGGCGGTGCCGGAATCGCGGCCCACCTGCACCAGCACGTGGTTCCGCGCTGGGGCGGGGACGGCAACTTCTTCCCGATCATCGCCCAGACCAAGGCCATCACCCAGACGCTCGACGAAGTCAGGCAGCAGGTGGCCGACGCCTGGCCGGGGGAGACGGATGCTCAATAGGCACGCCCGCGGTTTCTTCACCGCGCTCTTCGCGCCCATAGCCCGCTTCCTCCTCAGCCGCGGTGTCTCCCCGGACACCGTGACAATCGTCGGTACCGCCGGCGTCGTGCTGGGCGCCCTGGCGCTCTATCCGATCGGTGAGCTCTGGTGGGGCTCCCTGCTGATCGCAGTCTTCGCGCTGTCCGACGTCGTGGACGGCATCATGGCCCGCCAGTTGCGCCGCAGCGGCAGCTGGGGGAACTTCCTCGACTCCACCCTGGACCGCATCGCCGACGGCGCGATCTTCGCCGGCGTCTCGATCTGGTTCTTCACCGGCGGCGCCGACCGGCCCATCGCGCTGGCGTCCCTTGCCTGCCTGGTGCTCGGCATGGTGGTTTCCTACGCCCGGGCGAAGGCGGAGTCCCTCGGCTTCCACGCCAACGTGGGCATCGCCGAGCGCGCCGAACGGCTCATCTCGGTCCTCCTGGTCACCGGCCTTACCGGGCTCGGGCTGCCGCCGGTGGTCCTGTTCGTCACGCTCGTGGCCCTCGCCGTCGCCACCGCCGTCACCGTTGTGCAGCGCATGGCGGCCGTCCGCCGCCAGTCACTGGCAGCGGTCGACGGCGGCGCCTCCGCCTGAGCGGACCCCACCGGCCGCCCCGGAACAGCAGGCCGTTGCCTGCTTTTCCGGCGCCGGGTCACGAAGTGCAAGCGCCCTGCCGCAGGGGACTAGTATGGAAGTACTTGGTCAATACGACCTGGAAATCCGGCGCGCGTGAGTGGTTCCCGTCTGCATGTGCCCGGGCAGAAGGTCTTCTATCTACCCATAGGGGTTTTTGTGTCTACACCAGATGTAAGCAACGAAGCCGGCTCGTCCGCAGCGTCCGTGACGGGCAGCAGCCGCGTTAAGCGGGGCATGGCTGAGATGCTCAAGGGCGGCGTCATCATGGACGTTGTCAACGTCGAGCAGGCCCGCATCGCCGAGGATGCCGGTGCCGTGGCTGTCATGGCCCTCGAGCGTGTTCCCGCTGACATCCGCGCCCAGGGCGGCGTGTCCCGCATGTCCGATCCGGACATGATCGATCAGATCATCGAAGCCGTGTCCATCCCGGTGATGGCCAAGGCCCGCATCGGCCACTTCGTCGAAGCCCAGGTCCTGCAGTCCCTGGGTGTGGACTACATCGACGAGTCCGAGGTCCTGACCCCGGCCGACTACGTCAACCACATCGACAAGTGGAACTTCACCGTTCCCTTCGTCTGCGGTGCCACCAACCTCGGTGAGGCCCTGCGCCGCATCAACGAAGGCGCGGCCATGATCCGCTCCAAGGGCGAGGCCGGCACCGGCGACGTCTCCAACGCCACGGGCCACATGCGCCAGATCCGCGCCGAGATCGCCAAGCTCTCGGCCCTGCCCGAGGACGAGCTGTACGTCGCGGCCAAGGAACTGCAGGCCCCGTACGAACTGGTCAAGGAAGTCGCCGCCACCGGCAAGCTCCCGGTGGTGCTCTTCACCGCCGGCGGCATCGCCACCCCGGCCGACGCCGCCATGATGATGCAGCTGGGCGCGGACGGCGTGTTTGTCGGCTCCGGTATCTTCAAGTCCGGCAACCCGGCCCAGCGCGCCGCCGCCGTCGTGAAGGCCACCACCTTCTACGACGACCCGGACGTCATCGCCAAGGTCTCCCGTGGCCTGGGCGAAGCCATGGTCGGCATCAACGTCGACGAGATCCCGCAGCCGCACCGCCTCGCAGAGCGCGGCTGGTAAGCCTGCGGCACTGAATTACGACGGCGGCCGGTCACCTTCCCGCGAAGGTGACCGGC
>NZ_QYLP01000074.1 GCF_003614925.1 Arthrobacter celericrescens | reverse complement strand
ACCACTGCTCATCAGTCAGCTGCGCAAAACGAGACACCCAACAAGCATGCCAAAGAGCGCCGGGCCGAATTTAGAGACACGCCCTAGTCCTTGACGGACAGGCCGCTCTGCTTGAAGCCGGACAGGGTGGCGTCGCTGGAGCTGTCCAGGGCGGCGTCGATCTTTCCGCCGGTGGTCAGCGCGCCGAAGGAGTCCTTGAGGGCGGTGTTGGTGACGTCCCAGTTCGGGCCCCACTGCCAGCCGGGAAGGATGGTGGCGTAGGCCTTGTCGAAGACGCCGTAGATGTCGTTGCCGAAGTAGCCGGCATCGAAGGCCTTCTGGGCTTCCTTGGTGAGGCCGGGGTAGGCGAGGAAGGCCGAACCGGTGTTGCCGCGGGCTGCGATGGCTTCGGGGCTCGTGGCCAGGTACGCGATGAACTTCGCGGCGGCCGCGGGGTTCTTGCTGCTCTTGGTGATGTTGAAGCTGGAACCGCCGTAGAACGCGCCGGCCGGGGTGCCCCAGTTGGGAGCCTCGGCCGCGATCCACTTGCCCTTCTGGCCTGCCGCTTCGGTGCGCTTCTGGATGCCGGTGGCGCTCCAGTTCGCTCCGAGCACGCCGCCCAGGGTGCCGTTGGCCAGGTCCGCGCTCCATTCATCGCTGAAGGCCTGCTCCACCTTGACGATCTTCTCGTCGATCATGCGCTGCCAGAAGGCGGACACCTTCTTGGTGGCCTCGTCCTTGAGGCCCAGCTTCCAGCTGTCGCCTTCGGTGCTGAACCACTTGGCCCCGGCCTGCCAGGACAGGGCGGCCATCAGGGTGGGTTCGTTCGGGTAGAAGCTGGCCAGGTAGGACTTGGGGGACGCGGCCTTGAGCTTCTTGCCGGCGGCTTCGAATTCCTCCCAGGTCTTCGGAACCGCGGCCCCGGCCTTGTCCAGCAGGTCCTTGCGGTACCACATGACCATCGGGGCGGCGTCGTAGGGCAGGCCGTAGCTCTTGCCGTCGAACTGCACCAGGCCGCGGATCTGCTCGCTGAGCTTGTCTACCGTGTTGGCCCTGTCGATGTAGTCGTCCAGCGGAACCACCTGGCCGTTGCTGACGAACTGGGGCAGCTGGGCGTACTCCACGGTGGAGACGTCCGGGCCGTTGCCCGCGGTGATGGCGGTGGACAGCTTGGCGTAGCCGCCGTTGCCGCCGTTGGGGATGGTTTCGAACTTGACCTTGATCTTGTCCTGGCTGGCGTTGAACTTCTCGGCGACCTTGTCCATTCCGGCCAAGGAGGACCAGAAGGTGATGGTGCCGCTGGCTTCACCGGACTGGGCGGGCGGGGTGGTTGCGGGGCCGGTGCCGCAGCCGGTCAGCAGGGCCGCGCTGGTGAGCAGGCTTGCTGCACTGAGCAAGAGGTGGCGACGCTTCATTGTGTTCTCCCTTGAATTCACGATGCGAAGGAATGCACACCATAAAATCCACAAAAGTGAACAGACTCAACGAAGTGAACAGAAGTGAACAACGAGCGCGAGGCAGATCCCTGAAACCCTCAGGCCCGGGTCGAGTCCCGCACCACGAGCGTCGGCGACAGGCTGACCCGCTGCAGCGCGCCCGTTCCGCCGCGGCGCCCGCCGATCCGGTTCACGCACATCAGCAGGGCCTGGTACCCGACGTCGAACTTCGGCGGTGCCACGGCACTGAGCGGAACGGCACCCAAGGCGGCGATCTCGTCGTCGTACGCCACGATCGCGAAGTCCTCCGGTACCCGCAGCTGCCGCTCCTGGCAGGCGGTGGTGAACTGCAGGGCGTCCTCGTCCGTGTGGATGACCGCGGCGGTGACGCCTTCGGCGGCGAAGCGGTCCAGCAGCGATTCCACGACGGCCCGGTGCCCTGCCGGGTCGGTCCGCGGCCGGGCCAGCGCCTGCACCAGGGTTTCGTCCCGCGGCATGCCCGCGCGCCGAAGCGCGAGGTGGTAGCCCTCGATCACCGGCGGCGCCGTCGGGCTGCCCTCGCGGACGCACAGCGCAACCTTCTTGTGCCCGAGCGAGAGCAGGTGGTTCACGGCAATCTCCGCCCCGCGGACGTGATCGCTGCGCACGGACTCAAGGTCGCCGTCGTCGAGCGCGTCCTCGATGGACCGCTCGACCACCACCACCGGGACCCCGGCGCCGCCCAGCAGGGCGAGCGTGTCCGTGCCCGCCAGCGCGGCCTCGCTGGGGGTGACGAGGATGCCGTCGACGCCGTTGTCCAGCAGGCGCCGCAGCTGCCGTTGCTCCTCCTGCACCGAGTAGTTCGAGACGCCCAGGACCAGCCTGACGCCGGCCTCCTGCGCGGCCGCTTCGGCGCCGCGGATCACCCCCGGGAAGTAGTACGACGCCGATGGGACCACCATGCCGATGGTCGCCAGGGGCATGCGGCGGGGTCGCGGTGCCTTGGGGTTGCGCTGCGGCCCCGGCGAGGTCTCCTGGGCGGCGACCGCGCCGCCGTGGACGCGGACCAGCAGGCCCTGTCCGGCGAGGACGGCCAGGTCGCGGCGGACGGTCATTCCGGAAATGCCGGCCTTGGCCGCGAACGTGGCGGCGTTGAGGGAACCGCGCATGGCCAGTTCGCGAAGGATGAGCTCTTTTCGGTCCTCGGGGAGCATTGGTCCGTCCTGGAAGGTGGTGTTCAGTAATGTTCAGATTGTTCACCATGAACTAGAGCGGACCTAGAGTGTGGAGTCAAGATGACTGCACACGAACCGCTTCTGAAGCTCTCCGGCCCTTTCGCGATGCCGGACCCGGATTTCGAACTCAGCCCCATCACCGGCTGGACCCGGGACCACTGGCTCGCCTTCGCCGACCAGCAGCTCCTCGCGGCCCGCCGCCACTTCACCCCGGGCAAGGCGCAGATTGTGCTTCCCGGCCGACCGTCGTGGTCCGGCGAACTGTCCGACGGGCTGGAAGGCTTCGCCCGGACCTTCATGCTGGCCGCCTTCCGTGTGGCCGGCGAACAGGGAGACGATCCTTTCGGGCACTTGGCCATCTACCGGGAGGGGATCCTGGAGGGAACCCGTCCCGGCAGCAGCGAGGCCTGGCCTGCCATCGTGGACCGCAGCCAGCCGATCGTGGAGGCGGCCTCCGTGGCGCTGGGCCTGCAGCTGACCAGGCCGTGGTTGTGGGACACGTTCTCGGCAGGAGAGCAGCGCCAGGTGGCCGCCTGGCTCCAGGGTTCGTCCCGCAGCGAAGCCTGGGACAACAATTGGGTGCTCTTCCAGGTGCTGATCGCCGAGTTCCTCGCCGGGGCCGGCCTCGAACACAACGAGGCGCAGATCGAGTACGGGCTGCAGCGGCTCGAGGACTGGTACGAAGGCTGTGGCTGGTACCGCGACGGCGACAACGGTGGAACGGGCGACTTCTACGACTACTACTGCGGTTGGGCCCTGCACCTCTACCCGGCGCTGTGGGCGGGCTTCGCCGCGGGCCGGCACCCTTCGGCCGAAGCCCTGGGGGAACGGTACGCCGGCCGGCTGGCCGAATTCCTGGAGGACCATGTGCTGTTCTTCGGCGGGAGCGTTCCGGGCATCGGGCAGGATCCGGGCATCGGGCAGGATCCGGGGGCCGGGCAGGATCCGGGCGCCGGCGACGGTGCCCCGGTGTTCCAGGGGCGCTCGCTGATCTACCGCTACGCCGCCGTCGCGCCCTTGTTCCTGGGGTTCCTTGCCGGAAACGCCGGCCCGCTGACGCCCGGCCAGGCCCGGCGGATCGCGAGCGGCGCGGCCAAGTACTTCCTCGACGGCGGCGCGTACCCCGACGGGCTGCCCACGCTCGGCTGGCTGGATTCCTTCGAGCCTATGGTGCAGTCCTACTCCGGCCCGGCCTCGCCGTTCTGGACGTCCAAGGCGTTCGTGGGACTGCTGCTGCCGGCCGCACATCCGGTGTGGACCGCCGTCGAGGAGCCCGCGCCCGTGGAAACCGCCGACCACCTCCGCCACAGCGCCGCGCCGAACTACCTGCTGCACAGCACGGCGTCGGACGGGATCGCCCGCGTCCTCAACCACGGCAGCGACAAGTACTACGCGCCCGGCCCCGACGATCCGCACTACCGCCGGCTCGCCTACTCCAGCCACACGGCGCCGATGTTCACCGAAGCTCCCGCGGACAACCACTTCGCGGTCCTGGATCCTTCCGGAACGCCGAGCCGCCGCTCCCGGATCCACCGGCTGGGCGCCGTCTCCGGCCCGGCCGCGCCACAGCAGGCGGCGAGCTGGCACGCCCCGGTGTGGTCCGACGTCGAGGACCAGGCAGACTCGCCCTGGCGGGTGGCGAGTGCCACGACCGCCACCGGCGGCTACGAGCTGCGGGTGCACGTGGTGGACCGCCGTGGCCGGACGCCCGAAGGCACGGTCCGCGAGGGCGGGTACGCGCTGGCGTCCGCCGTTCCTCCGGCGGCTGGTCCGGTGGCCGGTGGGGAGGGGCCACACGGGCAGGTTCTCCGCACGGCCGGGCTCCACTCCGCGATCTGGCCGCTGCACGGCTACTCCCGCCCGGACGTTTTCCGGGCCGAGGCGGCCTCGCCGCTGGGGCGGCACGCGGCGTGCGGCATTTTGGAGGGCACCCTGGCCGGAAACCGCAGCGTGTTCGCGTCCCTGGTCTACTTGGGCGGCGCAGCGCCGGTGCTGCGGGCGGGACGTTTCGAAATCCACGACGACGGCACCCGCGTCACGGCGTCGCTGGCTTTGGAAGGTCCGGGCGGCGAGCCCCAGTGTCCGGGCGGCGAGTCCGCCCGGACACTGGAGCTCGCCTTCGACTTTCCCGGCTGACGTTTGCGTCCTCGAGGGCGAACCGAGCTGCACGGGGCTCCTCGTCGATCACGTGGGCCTCTTCGGCGTGGGCGGCGATGTCGATGCTCCGCAGCTCGTCCTGCTCGTCGATCCGCAGCCCCACCGTGAACTGGACGATCTTCGCGCAGATCCAGGTGACGGCGAAGGAGTACGCCAGCACCGCCGCGGTGGCCAAGGCCTGCGTTCCGAGGAGGGTGAACCCGCCGCCGTAAAACAGGCCCGCGGTCTTGTTCGGCGCAGACTCGGTGGCGAACAGGCCGATCAGGAGGGTGCCGATCACGCCGCCCACCAGGTGGACGCCCACCACGTCGAGCGAGTCGTCGAAGCCGAGGCGGAACTTCCACGGCTCATACGAGTACGAACTCGCGCCCGGCGACTCCCTGGTCTTCGAAGGCGAAGGCCCCCACGGGCCGCTGCGCCTGGTGGAGCTGCCGATCCGCTTCCTGGCGGTCGCGGCGCACTAGCTCCTCGACCCGGACGGGGCCGTTCGGGCGGCGGCCCGGACGCCGGTTCCCGGTCACAATCTGCTGCCAGGCGCCACGGCGCTGGCCCTGGCGGGTGCGCGGTTTACGCTGCTCGGTGTTACGCCCCATCACACCCCGAAGAGCCACCAATGACGCTTGACTCTGCCCTGTCCGGGCCTGCCCGGTTCCCGAAAAACACGCGGGAGCCCGAAGCCCTCGAACGCGGCTTCGCCGGCACGGCGATCGGGGCCTTGGGCGTTGCGGCGCTGTTCGGCGGCTTCGCCCTGGCGCTGGATTTCCTTGCCCGTTTTTCGCCCAGGCTCGGGGCCGGGTCCGGGGGCTGGGCCGCCGCCGTGCCGCAGGATGCGTTCGCGGCCCTCCGCTGGTTCCTGGGCGACATGAGCGAGCCGCAGTTCTACAAGTCCGAGCTCGCCTCCCTGGCCCTGCTCGCCGGTGCCGGCCTGGCATGGTGGGCCGGCCGCCGCCGGAAGAAGTGGTCGGGCGCGGCGCTCGCGTACGGGACCGGCCTGTGGCCGTGGCTGCTGGCATCCGCTGCGTCGAGCCTGCTGATCTCCAATTTCGCCTTCGGCTGGATGCTCGACGCCGGGTGGCAGCCGACGTTCGTGCCGTTCGTTTCCGTGGCCCCGGCCGTGGTCCTGGTGTACGGTCCCGGGTGGAAGACGTGCCTGAGTGGCGCGGTGCTGGGAGCGCTGACGACGACGCCGCTCGCCTTGCTGCTGATTGCCGCCGTCTCCCGGCCCCTGGGCCTGCCCGCGGTGGTGGCCTGCGTCCTTGCCATGGCGGCCGGCGCAGCGCTGACGTTCGCCATCGCGCGGAAGCTGCCCTGGCTGAGCCTCCCGGCGGAACCCTTCCGGGAGGATCCCGCGGTAGCCTGGCAGCCGCCGTCGTCCGTTCCCGGGCTCAAGGGCGATGCGGTCTGGGCCGCCCGCCGGGTCTTCTGCGACTTCAGCGAGGCTCCGTTCTTCGCCAATGAGCTCGCCAGCGCCGGCCTGCTTTTGGGCGTCGCGACGGCGTTCGTCCTCAACCCGGCGCTGCCCGCCTACGGGTCCGGGCTGTTGCCGCAGATCCTGTTCGGGCAGGCACTGACCTCGGCCATCGGCGTCGTCCTCTGGCGGGGCTGGTACCGCGACGGCGGCTGGGCGGCGACGTACGCCTCAGTGGTGTCGGTGGCGCCCGCGGCGGTGCTCGCGACGGGCGGTTCCTGGACGGGAATTGTGGGCGGGGCCGTGCTGGGTGCGGTCCTCGCACCTCCCGTGGCCCGGGCCGTGGCCGCCCGGCTGCCGGCCGGTTTCCATCCGTCCATCGGCAACACGGTGGCCATGGCGGTGGCGACTGGGGTCAGCTTGCCGGTCCTCGGGCTGCTTCCGGCGTAGCGGGCCAGCGGGCTATTTCAGGCCGCCGATGCGTCCGGTGTGCGGCGGGAGATGCCCGTCCGCTCGAGGAGTTCGGCCCTGGATTTCGCCGCCTGGAGGTGCTGGTTGAGTGCTGCTGTCGACCCGGCCAACGGGCCCCGGGCGCGCATGGTCCGGGCCAGCGGGCCGGTGAAGGTTTCGACGACCTGCACGCGTGTTCCGCCCGTGCCGGGGGTAAGGATGTAGGTGCGGGTCGCGCGGAAAAGGCCGAGGAACCCGGTGTGGGTCCAGGTCATCCGAGTGTCCCGGGCCAGCTGCACGTCGAAGGCGCAGTGGTGGTGTCCGTTGCCCAGGACGATCCGGGATCCGTTCCGTACGTCGCCTGAATGGTGGGTGGTGCCTGAGTCCCAGACTTCGAAGTTGCTGGCATCCGCCAGGACGTCCATCACGGTTCCGGGGGCTGCCACCACGACGTCCGCGACCTCAATACACAGCATTGAAAAATCGTAGCCCTCAGCCCGGTGCCGGGACAGCTTGGTTGCCTGTGGCACCGGGATTGGCGGCACGATCCTGCTCACGTCAGGCAGTCGCCGCCCTACCATTGAATGGAAACGGGCCGCTGTGGGTGCGGTCGCTGCAAAGGAGCAGGACAATGGCGAACTCGGCATCCGGAGACTCGGTTGTGGACCGTGTGGTCCGGGTCATCGAGGCCTTCCCCGAAGGGGCGGACGCGCTCCAGTTGTCCGAGCTGGCGGAACGCTCGGGGCTACCCCTTTCCACCACCCACCGGCTGGTGCGCCAACTCGCGGGTCACGGCCTGCTGGAGCTCGGCGTCGGCGGCAATGTCCGCCTGGGGCTGCGCTTCTGGGAACTCGTCAGCCGCAATTCGCCGGCGCTCGCACTGAGGCAGGCGGCCATGCCCTTCATGGAGGACATCCAGCAGGTGCTCAAGCAGAACGTGAACCTCGGCGTGCTGGAGGGCTGGGAGGTCCTGTTCGTGGAGCGGCTGTCGCGGCGGGGGTCGGTGGCGAACCGGGCCCGGGTCGCCGGCCGCATGCCGGTGCACATCTCCTCCGCCGGCCTGGCGTTGATGGCGCACCAACCCCAGACGGTCCAGGCGGAGTACCTCACGCAATTCCATGATCCGGCGGGGAAGGTGACGGCCGGCGTCGTGCGCCAAATGCTCGCCGAAACCCGCCGCCAGGGGTTTGCCGAGCTCGCCGGGGTGGTGGACCCGGACACCTGGGGCATCGCCGTCCCGGTGCTCGACGGCGGGAAGCGGGCGGTGGCGGCGCTCGGCGTCGTGGTGCCGCTCGCCGAAGTCCGGCTGCAGGCGCTGGTGCCGGCGCTCCAGACGGCGGCGCGGGGGATCGCGAGGCAGCTCGCCGAGCCGGGCGGTTTCCGTTCAACGGAATCCGTGTAACGCCGCTCACCTGCTCCGGTCCACACTGTTTCCAAGCCGGGCGGCACGCCGCCGCACACCGCAACGAAGCGAGGAACACCGTGGCACGTACGCGCATCACCACCCAGGTGGCCATCATGGGCGCCGGCCCGGCAGGGCTCATGCTCTCCCACCTCCTGGCGCAGCACGGGATCGCGTCCGTGGTGGTGGACATCCGCAGCCGCCGGGCCATCCAGGAGACCGTCCGCGCCGGGATCCTCGAGCACAGCACAGTCAACTTGCTCGTGGACTCGGGCGTCTCGGACCGGGTGCTGCGCGAGGGCGACCGGCACGACGGCATCGAGCTGCGCTTCAACGGCGAAAGCCACCGCATCGACTTCAAGGACCTGGTGGGGGAGTCGGTCTGGCTGTACCCGCAGACGGACGTGTTCATGGACCTCGCCGCGCGGCGGGAGGCCGACGGCGGCGACGTCCGGTACGGCGTCACGGACACCAGCGTCCACGAGCTCGAGGGCAAGCCGAAGCTGTGGTTCACCGACGCCGACGGGAAGGAATTCGAAGTCGAGGCCGACTTCCTGGTGGGCGCGGACGGTTCGCGCAGCCACTGCCGGCGCCAGATCCCCGAGGCCGCACGCACGCAGTACTTCCATGAGTACCCCTTCGCGTGGTTCGGCATCCTGGCCGAGGCCCCGCGCAGCTCGGACGAGCTGATCTACGCCAACTCCGAGCACGGTTTCGCGCTCATCAGCCAGCGCACCGAGACCGTGCAGCGCATGTACTTCCAATGCGATCCCACTGAGAATGCGGCTGAATGGGATGACGAGCGGATCTGGGCCGAGTTCCGGAAGCGGGTCAATGGCAACGGCTTCGAGCTCAAGGAGGGGCCGGTGCTGGAGAAGGTGGTGCTGCCGTTTCGCAGCTTCGTGCACGCGCCGATGCGCCACGGCAACCTCTTCCTGGCCGGCGACGCCGCGCACACCGTCCCGCCCACCGGTGCCAAGGGCCTGAACCTTGCCATCAACGACGTCCGGCTGCTGGCTGAGGGGCTCGAGTCCTTCTACGGGGCCGGCTCCGCCGCGCTGCTCGACTCCTATAGTGACCGTGCCCTGGAACGGGTGTGGAAGGCCCAGCACTTCTCGTACTGGATGACTTCCATGCTGCACACATTGCCTGGCGCAGACGATTTCAGCAGGGCCCGGCAGCTGGGCGAACTGCACTCGGTGGTGTCCTCCCGGCACGGGCAGGCGTACCTCGCCGAGGCGTACACGGGATGGCCGGGGCGGTAGGGGGTCGCTTGGGGAATTGGGCGTTTTGGCCTCGCTGAACGCCAGGCTCCCCGGATAGGCAGATCAGCGGTAGCATGACACTCTTCTTGCTCGGACGTGGCCGACGAGTTGTCGTTCTTGGGGGAGCCGAGATGGAGCTGATGGCGCGCTTCCTGATCCTGCTCTCGATCGTCCTGATCGCCGCATCTGTCGCAGTGGCTGGCAGGTTCCGGCTTCCCTTGAAGGAAAATTCACGGATAGATGTGTTCTTCCAACGTCTGCAATTGCTTGGAATTGTCATTGCAGCCGTAGCAGAACTGGCCCTTCCTTTGGCGACAGGTTGGCTGGGTGTTCCGGCCCTGGCCTACACGGCCGCCGCGCTTCACATCGCTTCCCTGACCGTCTACCGGGTGAAGCTTCCTGCCGTCCAAGGCATCCGGCCCCGAACGACGGGTAGCCACTCCGTCAATGAACGGGACCTCCGCCGGACCCGGTGGCCGTACCAGACCCTGTTCGCTGTCGGCTACGTGGTCTTGTTGATCTACATCTTTACGATCTACGGATACTTCGCTTAGGTTGGGCGGGCAGCACGACGGCGCCCGCCCGCCGGTCGCACGGGTGACCTCCCCCAGGGTCGGGGCGTTGCAGCGTTTGGCGCGCGGACGCGGCGGTGGAGGACCTGCGGTGTTTCATGTCCTAAGAGGTGTGTGGTGGTGGTTTCGCCGGGGCGTTTGGCGGGGATCGACGTGCGGTGGCGGGACGAACCAGGGGACACCGGCTTTGAAGGTGATTTTCCACTGTTCTTTGTGGATCACGTGATGATGGTGGCTGCAGAGCAGGGTGCCGTTCCCTGTGCTGGTAGGGCCGCCGTGTGACCAGTAGGTGATGTGGTGGGCCTCGCACCAGGGCGCCGGTATGGTGCACTCCGGGAAAGCGCAGCCTTGGTCCCTCGCAATGATCGCTTTGCGGATGTGGGGCGGGAAAATCCGGCTGGTGCGGCCGATATCCAGGACGCGGGAGTCGCTGCCGAGCAGGACGGGAATGATGTCCGCATCGCAGGCAATCTTGCGGATGATGTTGGGATGAATCGGGCCTTGGAACGTTGCCGAACCGCTGCTGGTGCGCGGGCTCCCCTGGGGGCTCGCGGTGGTCGCTGCGTGGTTGAGCTGTTCGAGGAGGTCCCGGTAGTTGATGGTCACCATGACCTGGGGCCGGAGGCCGCCGTTTGCCGGTAACTCGCCGGCGGCCAGGGCGACTCCGCAAGCGCCGACCAAGCCGTCCAGTAGTTTCTGTGCGCGGGAGCGGCGATCCAGTTCCGCGTCTCCGCCGCCCGCGGTGTCTTGCAGCCGGGGGTTGCCCGCCACGTTCATGACCGTCGTGAGTGTTTCGAACTGTTCGGCCGTGGCGAAGATTTCCAGGTGCCGCAGGCCGTGCCGGGGCTTGCGGACAAAAGCACCTTGGAGTTGGCGTAGAGCTTCCTCGCTGGGTTCTGCGCCGTCCTGGTCGATCGCGTCGGTCCAGCGTTTGGCCGTCTTCACCAGGAAATCGGGGTCGGACTCGGCCGCGACGGCGGTCAGTTCCTGTTCAAGCCGGGCCATCGCGTCCTCTTTGATGAGGTGGCGAACGCTATCCAGGGTGGCGCTGACGACAGTCGCGGACCGGGACGGCACCAGCGCTGAGGACACAGCCGCTGCGAGTACCTCGCGCCGCGGCGGAATGTCCTGGCCGGCCATGCCGGCGCTGGACAACACGTCCGGGGCGAGCGCAAGCCGACGCCGGGCTTCGCTGATGCTGATCCGAAGCCTGGCTCGCAGGAACTCCGCTGCGTTCCGGTACCCATCGTCGACAAACTCAGGTGCGGAACGGGCCGTAGGCCTCGAAACAGTTGCGGCCTCGGTCCACCCGGTGCGCCAGCCGGGCGCCGATGACGGGTCCTGCTGTCCCTCGTGCCGGGTCCGTTCCACGGCGTGGGCGGCGACGAGCTGCAGGAACTCCACCGCCCGCGAGAGTTCCTCCACCCTTCCCGCGAAATCCGCGGCTTCCGCGAATCCGAACAACCGCGCTTCGGCGGCGGCATCGATGCGGAGCGATGCCAATGCGTCGTCTGCCTGTTCGAGCGCATCTTCTACGCCCCGGGCCGCCCGGCCCGCTGGACGGGCGCTCAGAAGCATCACCGCGGCCGACGTTACCGTCCGCGGACCCGTGAGCTGGGCAATCCCTTCCATGCATCAACTCTGCCAGGGGGGTCTGACAAAAAGGCCCGCCTGGTGTTTGGCCCGCGTCCAGAACCCTTGCACCCGCCGCCGTAGGGGTCCGCAGAAGCGGCAGGCGGCATGACGCCCGACGGCGGGTGGTCACCCCGACGGCGACCACCCGCCGTCGGACGGGCGGCGCGCCCCAACGAGTGGGTCCCCAAGAGCGCGCCGCCAATGAGCGGGCGCACCCACCAACGTCACCCCACCGGCGCCAGCGCCGAGACCAAACCGAACAGATCCTTGGGGTCATCGGGATTTGCCACGAGGTCGATCTCCTCGAAGAATGCCGTGCCGGCAACGGAATCCCGGACGTAGCGCAGCGCGGAGAAGTCTTCGATGGCGAAGCCGACCGAGTCGAAGATGGTGATCTGCTCGGAGGAGGTGCGGCCCGGCTTGGTGCCCGCCAGGACTTCGTGGAATTCGGTGACGGGGAAGTCGGCCGGCAGTTGCTGGATTTCCCCTTCGATCCGGGTCTGCGGGGTGAACTCGACGAACACCCCGCCGCGGCGCAGGATGGCCGGGTCCAGCTCGGTCTTGCCGGGGCAGTCGCCGCCGATCGCGTTCAGGTGCACGCCTGCGCCGATCAGCCCGGCGGTGAGGATGGTGGCCTGGGCTTTGTCGGCCGTGCAGGTGGTGATGATGTCGGCGCCGGCCACGGCATCCGCGGCCGATGCGGCAACGGTGACCTCGAAGCCCAGCGGTTCGACGTTCCTGAGGAACTTCGCGACGGCTGCAGGATCCGTGTCCCAAACCCGCAGCTCGCGGATGCCCAACGCGTCGCGGAACGCCAGCGCCTGGAATTCCGACTGGCTGCCGGTTCCGATCATGGCCATCACGCGGGAATCCGGCCGGGCCAGGCGGCGGGCGACCATGGCCGACGTCGCCGCCGTGCGAAGGGCGGTGAGCACGGTCATCTCGGCCAGGAACGTGGGGTAGCCGTTGTGGACGTCGGCGAGCACACCGAAGGCCGTGACGGTCTGGAAGCCCCGCGACGGGTTCGACGGGTGGCCGTTGACGTACTTGAAGCCGTAGCTTTCGTGGTCGGACGTAGGCATCAGTTCGATGACGCCGAACGGGGTGTGGCTGGCCACGCGGGCGCATTTGTCGAACTGCTCCCAGCGCCGGAAGTCGTCTTCGATGTATTCGATCATCTCGGCAATGACCCGCCCGGGGCCGCGCTCGGCAACCCAGCGGACCATGTTCTGAACGTCGACAAAACGCGCCATGGCGTCCTCTTTCCTGTAAGCAGCACTTTGCTGCCAGCCACAGTACGGAGGGGCGGTTTGCATGCTCAAGGGCGGAAATGCCGACTTTTCGGCTGAATACCATGCAAAGTGATGATGTTGGCAATACATTGTGTGCATGCCTGAACTTGATGACCTGGACCGGCGCCTTATTTCCGCCCTACGCGAGGACGGCCGCGCGCCGGTGGTAGCGCTGGCCAGGAAACTCGGGGTGGCGCGGGCCACGGTGAACAGCCGGCTTGAACGGCTCGTGTCCTCGGGCGCCGTGGTGGGCTTCTCGGTGCGGGTCCGCGACGAGCTGGACCCCCTGACCATCCGGGCGGTGTCCCTCATCGCGGTTGAGGGCCGCTCCACGGACAAGGTCATCCGGCAACTCCGCGGCTTCCCCGAAATCAGTGCCCTGCACACCACCAATGGCGGCTGGGATCTCGTGGCCGAACTGCGCACCGAGGACCTCACGGCGTTCGACGCCGTCCTGGGCCGCATCCGCTCGATCGACGGCGTGGTGAACAGCGAAACGAGCCTGCTCCTCAGCTCGGTGCTGCGGTAGGGGTGCTGCGGTAGGGCAGGGGCGCGTCGGCCGCGCCGCACCCGTCGGGATATCACGCGTCCGACGGCGGGAGACCGCCGTCGGACGCGTGTTTCGTTTGGTGCCGCTCGGGGTAGTCTGCCGCCTCGCTCAGACGGCCGCGTCGCGGCGGGAGGCCGCGAGATCCTCGTTGCTCCATGCGGGCGCCTGGAATTGTGCGCCGCCGAACATGGGAAATGACAGGATTCCCTGCTGGTCCCGGAGCTGGGCCCAGGGGCGGTTGATTCCATGGGTTCCGTAGCGGCGGAGCTGTGCGACCCGGTCCAGGTCAAGAACGGCGAACAGGATCTCTTCGCCACCCCTCGCTTGCTGCATGATGGTGCCTTCGGGATCCACGATGACGCTGTCGCCCACGGCTGAGGGATCCGCGCCGTTGACGTTCACCACATAGACCTGGTTGGCGAAGGCGTTGGCCCGGGACATCACGATTTCCATTTCCCGGTCCCGGGTCGTAGTAAGCGTGGGCTGGATGATGGCTTCGGCGCCGAGCCACGCGAGCTGTCGCGCCGCCTCGGGGAAACTGCCGTCAAAACAGATTGCCAACCCGATCCGTCCACGGCCCGGTATATCGAACGTCACGAAGGAATCGCCCGGCGTGGTTGTTTCGAAAGGACGCCACGGGAATAGTTTCCGGTAGCGGGCCACGATCTTCCCTTGCGGGGACACGGCGATGGCGGTGTTGTAGGTGGTTCCGTTCGCCGTTTCCAGGAGTGAGCCGGGAACAAGCCAGACATCCAGCCTGCGGGCCAAGGCGCAGATGCGCTCCGTGAGTTGGCTGGGGATTGGCGCAGCGGAGCGGGTTTCGGCCTCGGGGTCGGGAAGCAGGAATTCCCCCGGCGCGGAAAGCAGCAGTTCGGGCGCCACGATGATGTCGATTTCCGGACCGAGCTCTTTCGCTGCTTCGGCCTGGCTCGCGAACCGGGCCCACGTCGCTTCGACGTCGTACGGGACGGGCTTCGTTTGGATTGCTGCAATGGACAGGACGCGCATCTATGCCTCGGTTTCGTTGCTCAGGATGGATTGCAGTTCGCTGCGGGTGGTGACGTTCCCGCGGGGTATCGTTTGGCCGGAAAAGTAGGGGCGGAGCTTCGGCCTGATCGCCGCAGTCACCAGCAGGCCCAGCACGAGGGATCCGGCCCCGATCCAGAAGACGGATCCTATGCCGAGCCAGGAAAGCCCGGCGTATTCCGGGGACAGCATATCGACGGCGCTGTACGCGAAGGCGCCGAGCATCATGAGGGCGCCGAGCCCGGGGAGTACTCCCTTTACCAGCAGTGCCTTGGGCGACGTGAGCATCTGTGGAGCGAAGTACACCACGGAGGCCAGCGCGGTTGCCGCGTAGTAGGCGGCGATCATCAGGCCTACGGAGAGAATGGCCAGTCCGATGAAATCGGCGCTGATGGCTGTCAGCACTACCGTCACGGCGATGCTGAGCAGGGCCCACCACGCAATTGACGTTGTAGGGGTTCCCCTGAGGGGATGCATTCTGGTGACAGTGCGGGGCAGGGCGCCATAGGTTCCCATGCTCAGCCATGACCGCGGGGTACTCACCGCCACGGTCATGAGTGCAGCCAGCGCGGACAAGCCGACGGCAAGGACAATCACCTGTCCGAAGAGCTCTCCGGTTGCCTGGGGGCCGAGCACGGAAAGAACGTCGGAGACCGTTTCCGGATCGGTGATGCCGGCGGTCCCCGCATATCCGACGGCGGCGGTCGCCGTGACGACGTAGAAGAACAGCAGGATGACGGTGGTCAGGACTACAGCCTTGCCGGGGGTTGCCTTGCGGTCGGTTGTTTCCTCGTTGACGGCGATCAGCGCATCCCAGCCCCAGTAGATGAAAAGACAGAGGATGACGCCGGAAACCAGGCCGGAGACGTCACCTGAGGCAAAGGGGCTGAGCCATTCCGGACTCGGCTGTTCGGCGCCGGCGGCCGAATTGCCGCCTGCCATCGCAACGAAGGCCGCAATGCTGAAGCCGCCGAGCGCCACGAGCTGCAAGCCGATCAGGGCGTACTGGACCCAGGTGGAAAGCTCGATTCCGCGCGCTGCGACCACTGCGCTCAGTGCGATCAAGCCGCACGCAATGACGGCAACGACGACGGGATCTGAGGCCGCCCACGCCAGCCCGACGAAGTTCAGAAGGTAAGTCGTGGCCACCTGGGCGAGGGCGGCGCTGGCGATGAAGGTGGCAATCTGCGGTACCCAGCCCCCGAGGAACCAGCCTGCGAAGGACCCGAAGACCCGGCTGATCCACACGAACACCCCGCCGCAGTCGGGCATTTCCCGGTTCAAGTCACGGAACGCCAACGCGGTGAACAGGATCGGCACGAAGCCCAGAAGGAATGCCGCCGGCGTGCTCGCGCCGACCGCAAGGACCACGAAGCCGAGGGTCACCGCCAGGCTGTAGGCCGGGGCAACTGCGGCAAGGCCGAGCGCCACAGTGGGGCCGATGCCGATTGAACCGGATTTGAGGCCTTTGGATGGTGCCGCCGCCGGAGGCGCGGGTGGCGGAAGAGGGTGGGACATGGTCGCTCCTGTGTGGGGTTTGCGAGTTATTTGAATCACATTCAAAATTTGAATGCCATTCAATACCGCCCTAGACTCAAAGTCAACAGTGAATTTCAGGGGGATCCGGCAGTGGCCAAAATCGACAAGAAGGAAGCCCGGCGGAAGCAGATCGCTGCGGCCGCGCAGGCGGTGGCGGCGCGCGACGGCGCTGAGGGAGCCACTCTGCGTGCCATAGCCGCGGAAGCCGGAATGGCCGCGAACGCGGTGCTTTACTACTACGGAAGCCACGCCGAGATCGTCGCCGCCGCTGTCCAGGCCTCGTCCAACAGCTTCCTTGAAAAGCTCGCCCAAGCGGTTGACGCGGATATGGGTCCCACCGCCAAGCTGGCGGCCGTAATCGGTGCCGGCACGACGGCGGACCCGGACGATGACGTTTCGAGGATCCTCTACGAATACTGGCCGCACTCGCTGCGCGACGCCGAACTCCGCCGGATCCAGAAGGAATTCACCGGTGCCCAGCAACGCGTGTACGAGGAAATCATCGCCGAAGGTGTGCGTGCGGCAGAGTTTTCGCCCCTGGTTGATCCCGCGAAGGTCGCACGCATCCTCGTCGCGCAGGAGGACGGCCTTGTGATGGACGTCCTCGCGGGTAACGCGAGCCGCGCGTACGTGCTGGACCTGATCGGCAGCGTCGCGGCCACACTTCTTGGGATCGAGGTGGGCCCCCTTCTGGAACAGATCGGGAAGAGAACCCAGGCTCTTTCCGAGGGTTCATAGCCGTCCCCCGGGGTAGGGGCAGCCCTACCAGCCTGCCGCCGTCCGTGCTACGACTGGAACCAGGAGCAACCCCCGGGAGAAGCCATGACTGAAGAACAGCCCGTCCTCGTCGTTGGAGCAACTGGATACCTTGGCGGCCAGGTGGTGGACCAACTCCTCAGCCGCGGCAAGCGGGTCCGCGCGCTGGTCCGTCCGAAGTCGGACGCCGGCAAGCTCGCGGCAAAAGGCGTCGAGATCGCCCGCGGGGACATGCTCGACGCCGGGTCGCTCGTTACGGCGATGACCGGCGTCGCGGCCGTCATTTCGACGGCGGCCGGCTACACCCGGAACGACAGGAACGCCGAGGCGATCGACACCTTCGGCTACGCCAACTTCGGGTTCGCCGCGAACCTTGCCGGGGTCCCGCGCGTCGTGCTGATCAGCATCCTCACCAGCGACCAGACGCCGCAGGTGCCGCATTTCTGGCACAAGAAGCTCGCCGAGGACAAGCTCGAGGAACTCGGGGTCCCGTTCGTGGCGCTGCGTCCCGGGGCGTTCTTCGACATGGTCACCCGGATGGGCAACCCGTTCGAGAAGGGCCGCGTCATGTGGTTCGGCTCCAAGGACGCGCCGCTGAGTTTCGTCCTGACCAGTGACCTCGCCGGGTATCTGGTCGACGCGGTCGACGCGGACATCGCCTCCGGGGAGCGCATCGACATCGGCTGGAGCCGGTCGCTCAGCATGGTGGACGCCGCGAAGCTGATGTCAGCGCATTCGGACAAGGACATCAAGGTCCTCGCCATGCCCACCGGTGCGCTGCGCGTGGCAGGAAAGATCACTGGCAAGTTCGTCCCGCTGACGGCCGACATGGCGGCCATGGCCGCTTGGTTCGACACCGGCAAATACGTCGCCGATACCACCCGCCAGGCCGAGGTCTTCGGACCGCCGCCGACGCCGGAAGACGCCATCGCGCGCGTCGCCGCCCGGATGGGGAGCTAGACCACGGCTTTTCTGTTCATCCCGAGCAGGGCAGCTTGCGTCCCCGTCCCGCTCTTGGGCAAGTACGTGAACAACCTGAGAGCGGGGAACTGTGGGACGGAGAGGACCACCGGGGCGAAGCTGAGCCGGCCCATGGTTCGATGTTCGTACACGACGTCCACATGGTAGGAATCCCCTACCACTTGGCGTTCCCACAGTTCGCGGAAGGCCTCGGAGACCTCGCAAAGGCCGTGCGCCATGACATCGAACCGGGGATCGTCGGGGAACTTGGCGGACTGGGCGCGGAACTGGGCCACCATGGAACGTGCCATCATCTCTTTGTGGACATGTGGCCTCGCCAATTCCGGGTCGGTGAAGAACCGTTGCAGGCAGCTCTTGCCGACGCGCGTGTCAAAGGTATTCTCCGCGGCGGTATTCATGGCGACGACAACCCAGAAAGGGTCTGCGATGTAACTGGGATTGGCCATGGCATCCACCAGTTGTTGCAGGAGTGCCAGCTGGTCGTCGTCGGCGTCGAACAGCCTGTCCTTCGCCACGTCGGAGGCCGGGCCCGGATTTCCGGCCGGACCGCGAGACCGGCCGACTGAGCTGGCCGGACCCGCCCGGCGCCCTGACGCAAGCCTGCGGACATAGGTCCGGTCCTCGGGGCCGAGCTTCAGAGCGTCCGAAATCGCGTCCAGGATTTCCTCTGAGGCCCCGATGGCCCGGCCCTGCTCCAGCCACGTGTACCAGGACACCCCCACGTTGGCCAGGACGGCGACCTCTTCACGCCTGAGCCCGGGAGTCCGGCGTCGGGAGCTGACCGGTAGCCCGACATCCTCGGGGCGGGTCTGCTCTCGCCGCGTGCGGAAGAACTCGCCCAAACGCGCGTGATTGGAGCGCGCCTGGGTTGATGGGTGCTGATCGGTACGCATGGTTCTCCACTAATGACGATCGTCCGGCCAGCCGCAGGGGCTGGCCGGACGTACCGGTGAGCGGAATCCAAACCGCGGATCCGGAGGATTCCTGATTGCTAAATCGGCTACTGCAGAACTGGCTCCTGCCCGGACGCAGCACGCTCCCGTTCGGAGCGGACGTCGAGTTGTGCATATTCTTCGGAAGCCAGGCGGGTGGCGTCCGCCGGACTCATGCGCGGCTGGAGGTCGAACAGGGACGCGATCTGCTCCAGGCGGTCCTCCACCGAACCCGACACCACGTGGAACGGGATGCCCAGCTCGTCCATGGTCTGCTGCAGGATGGCGTCCGACATGTTCCGGAACTGGTCGTTGACCGGCCGGTGACCGTCAGCTGAGAGCGGGAGCTCGTTCTTCAGGTGCACGAAGACGTCGAAGGAGTTCTGTACGTGCCTCTTGAAGCTGTTGCCAAGGCTCATCATGACTTCCTCGAAGAACGCCAGCTCCGGTGTCTTCTCCACGGTTTCTCCCGCGGCAAGGTGCGCCGAGGCGCTGGGGTTCAAGCCGAGCGAAACCCGTACCGACCCGTAGATCCACTCCTGGAGGGAGGACCCATCCGAAATGAAGCCGTCCGAAAGCTTGTCCTCGTAAACGGCCCGTTCCACATGGCGTGTCACGATCATCTGGATGAGTTCGGCTGCCGTGCATTCCTCGAGGGTCTTGCCCGGGGCGGCTTCAGGCAGGATTTCCCGCATGGTCCTGGCCCGGGTCCGGGGCAGCCCGGTGTAGTGGGACAGGGCCATGGACGTGAACGTCTTGCCCGAGGAGTAGGTACCCGAGATGCCAATGCGCACAGCGGCCGCCTTAGTCGTTGACGAGCTGGAGGGTTCCCGCGGCGCTGAGCTTGCCGGCGAACTCGATGGCGGCGTCGCTCAGGTCAGCCTCGGCAACCTTGCGGGTGCCGTCCACGTCCCCGTTGAGGACGGTGGGGGCGAAGCGCACGTGCGTGGCGTCCTCGATGCCCACGAAGTTCAGCCAGTCAGCAAAGAACGTGCTGCTGAAGTCCGAGCCGAAGGCGGCCGGAACACCCGGGGCGTAGACACCGCTGGTGTGGATGGCGACTGCCTGTTTGCCCTCCAGGAGACCGCGGTAGCCCTGTTCGGGGTCGAAGCCGAAGCTCCATCCGGGCTGCGTGACGATGTCGATCCACTGCTTCAGGACGTACGGGACGCCTGCGTTCCACATCGGGATGTTGAAGACGTAGGCGTCGGCAGCGGCGAACTGGTCGAAAACGGCGCGCGCGGATTCCCACGCGGCCACCTGGTCCGGGGTCTGTGCCTGGCCGCTGAAGACCGCCATCTTGGCGGCAGAGGCGACGCGACCGAAAACCGGCAGCGCGCCGTCGTCGAACAAGTTCAGGGTCTCCAGCTCAAAACTCTCGGGACCGGCAGCCTGGACGGAGTCGATGAAGTGCCGGGCCAACCGCAGGGAGTCGCTGTTGGCGTAGCGGGGAGAGGCATTGATGTGGAGGATGGTAGGCATTGGCTTCCTTTCGAGGCTTTGCTTCGGGGACGCTGTGTGCCCCGTTGTCGATCCTCGCCCGGCTCCTGGGTGCAGCGTAAGAACGCACTTTTTTGTGCCTAGGGCACCTTAAAGTGCCCTGCCCTCAACGGCTGGAAATCGGCGGAACGGTGCCTAGCATTCTTCCTGTGGAAGAATCCGGACGATCCCGCCGCCGCCAGAGTTCAAGCCAGGCTGCCTACACCGATATCGATGGCACCGTCACCGGCTACAACACCATCTTCGAGTTCCTTCGCTTCGACGCCGCGGAACGTTCCTGCACCGCCGACGCCGAAGAGTTCCTGGCCGGCTTGCGTTCTGCCGCCCGGAACGGTGTGCCCCGGGCCGCGACCAATGCCCGCTACTTCGGCTGGTGGCGTGGGCGCAGTGTCAGAGAGGTGGCCCAAACCGGCGAGCGCTGGGCGGATCTTCAGGCTGAATCTCCAGACGAATGGCCCTTCCTGGAACCTGTGGCTTCGCTGCTGGACGCGCACTCGCTGTCCGGGCGGAAGCTGGTGGCGGTGACGGCGTCATTCGAGCCGGCCTTGGTACGCGTTCGGCGGCGCTGGCCTCGCATCGAGCTGCTGTGCACAGCCCCACGTGTTGCCGATGGCCGTTACACAGGGGACGTTGAGAGGCCTCTGGTGGGAGATGCCAAGGCGCTGGCTGTTGCTGCCCACGCAGCGGAACACAACGTGGACCTGATAGGGAGTTTCGCCTACGGAGACCACCACTCGGACCTTCAATTCATGGCCCTGGCCGGGGAATCATTGCTGCTCGCCCCTGCCTCAATGGGTTAAGGTTTGCTACACCGTTTGCCGCACCATAACAACCCCCCAGTATGCTGGCCCCACCAGTCCATTTGATGAGGAAAGTATTGGGGATATGACTCTCACGGCTGAACAAAAACGTCAGAAGGCCCAGAAGCACTACAACGCTTCCCTGGACCTTTGCCCAGCCCGCCAGCTGCTTGAAGCGATCAGCAGTAAATGGGTCACGCTGGTGATGCTCGCGTTGCAGGATGGGCAACAACGCCACAGCGATCTCCGCAAGAGGATTCCCGGGGCAAGCCAAAAGATGCTGACGTCCACCCTGCGCTCCCTCGAACGCGACGGCCTGGTGGACCGGCACGCGACCGTCTCCGTTCCTGTCCGGACTGACTACGAGCTGACTCCCCGCGGCCATTCACTGCTCCGGATCATTTTCGAAATGAAGGAATGGGCTGAGGAACACATGGACGACGTAGCCGCGTCCCGCATGGAACACGACCGCCACCGGCTTACGTTCAGCTAGCCCCGGGCGCCGGCGTGCACCTGTTTTGCCTGCATCATGCCGGCGGAACTACCGCCAGTTTTGCGGGTTGGCGTTTTGACGGTGTGGATGTCACCAAGCTTGGCTACCGCGGCAGGGATTTCGGGTCATTCGGTGCCGCCGCAGACAGTCTTGCCCAACGCATCGAGACGTCTCCAGCCGCACAGATCGCCCTCTACGGCCACAGCATGGGCGCGGTACTGGCCTTCGAAATTGCCATGCGGCTCCAGCGCACCGGTCGCCTGGTCCATGTCTTCCTGGCGGCGGCCCGCCCGCCATCCGGAATGTACGACGCCGGTGCTGCCGCAGCTGCCACTGAGGGCGCACCGTCCGGTCGCGCCCGCGAAGTACTCCTTGAGGACTTGGCGTTGTTGGCTACGTACCAGGGCAGGGAAGCTGCGGGTCAGCTGGAGGTGCCGGCCACCGTCCTGTACAGCCCGGACGATCCCCTGGTCCCGGCTTCGGACTCCCTGCGTTGGGCAGGCTGGTGTTCAACACAACCGCGGCTGCAGGACTTTCCCGGTGGCCACCTGTTCCACATCGGTTTTCCGGCGGTGAAAGTGACCGTGGAAACGACACTGTCCCCGATGCTGCAGTTGGATCCTGCGGCATCGCGGACGGCGTCTTCCGGGGTGGGGGCCAGCTAGGCTCCCGCGCTGACGAGGTCCCGGTCTACCGCGAGCTTTCCGGCCGCGAAGATCGCTGAGATCTCAGCGACCCTCCTGCCCAAATGTCCGGCAGTGGCGATGTCAGCGGGATGGACCCCTTCAATGCCAACGTCCGAAAATGTCTGGGCGGCGGCACCGTTGAAGTAGCCGAAGCGGTTGAGGTCGTTTTCGGTGCCCTTGGTGCTCTTCCAGCCCGGAAGCAGACCGAGGTTGATCCAGTTCATGCCGTGTTGGGCAGCAAAGGTCGAGAAGTAGTCCAAGGTGGAGTTCTTGTCCCCGGCCTTGCAGGCAGCGTTGGTGAAGCCGGCGCCTAGCTTGTTGTGCCACTTCTGCACGGCCCAGCGGCCGGCAGTTTTCTCTGCGAATGCATGGAAGGCCGAGGGCGCTGTGCCCATGTAGGTCGGGGCTCCGAAGATGATGGCGTCGGCCTGGTCGATGAAGTTCCAGGAATCTTCAGTAAGCTCATCCACCCGCAGGAGCGCAGTGCTGGCACCCGCCGAAGCGGCAGCGGCAACCACTGCCTCCGCCAGGACTTTGGTGTGGCCGGAGCCTGAATAGTAAACAACTGCAATTGCCGGAATGGCCATGGGTGTCCTCACTGTTTGTGCCTTGATTCGAGCGTGTTTTGGGGTCTTGTGAAGGATGGTGGTCAGGAGACCGGTTGCAGGGTCAGTTTTCCGCTGATCAGGCCTGCGGCAGCGCGCGCAGTGCCTGCGTCCGCCAGCTCAAATTCGTCCACGCGCACACCGAACTTGTTGCTCAGGATCACTGCGGCCTCCACGAGCGAGAGTGAATCGATGTCCAGGTCCGCGAACGAGTCGTCCGGTCCCATGGGGCTGAGTTCGTCCATGGTGGAACGGATGGCATCGACAACGTCCAGTGCAGTAATTTCCATTGGTTTCCCCCTTGTGCAAGTGGCCCGGGATGGCCGGCGCCACGGTGGTCCCGCGAGGCTCCAACCCCGCAGGAATCGGTGTGGCCCCTAGTGTGGGTCGACTACCGAAATCGTTGGCCATGTCATGGCGATGGCGCCCCAGGTGGTTCCGCCGCCGAAGGCCGTGAGGACGACTTTGTCGCCAGGACTCCTGTGGCCTTTGGTTCCGGCATCGGTCATGGCCAACGGAATCGACGCTGCGGAAGTGTTCCCCACTCTGTCCAGGTGGACTTCCGCCTTGGAACCCGGGATGCCCGTCACGGAGGCAACGGTGTTCAGGATCCGGAGGTTGGCTTGGTGGGCTATTAGCGAGTCCACTTCGGCCGCCTCCCAGCCAACACTCGCCAGCACGGTTTTCACGGATTCTGACATTGCGGAGACCGCCTGCGTGAAGACCTCTTTGCCCTGCATTTCAAAGAACGCCCCGGCGGTCCGCGGCACATGAATGAGCGTCTCTCCGTCTCCGTCCGAGTGGAGCGTCGAGGCCAGGACGGCGCCGGGCTCATCGACGGTACCGGCAGAGAGATAGGCCGCGCCTGCGCCGTCGCCGAAGATGACGGACGTGGTCCTGTCGGAGGGATCGAGTAAGCGGGTGAACGTGTCAGCGCCGATCACGAGCGCCGAGTTCACGGCGCCGGAGGCGATAGCCCACGTTGCAGTAGCCAGGGCGTACACGAACCCGGAGCAGACGGCCGAGACGTCGAAGGCGGCAATACCGTGCAATCCGAGGTTCGCCGCGACCCTCGGTGCGGTCGCCGGGCAGACCTTGTCCGGCGTCGACGTCGCCACGATCAGCAACCCAACAGAATTGACGCCGGCACTTGCCAGAGCCCGCCGGGCGGCTGTGGTGGCCAGGACGCTGGTGCTCTCGGCCTCGGCCGAATGGCGTCGTTCCGCGATCCCTGTCCGGCGCCTGATCCATTCGTCCGTGGTGTCCATGATGGTGGACAGGTGATGGTTGGTGACCACCCTTTCCGGCAGCGCTCCGCCCAGGCCCCGGACGACGGCGGCCGCCGCGCTCATTGACTGGCCCCTGCCGGCTGCGCCCCAACGTGTGCGGGCAGGCGGTGAGCGACGCTGCAGACGACCTCGCCGCCGTCGAACGTCCCTACGACGTCGGCGCAGCGCCATGCTCCACCGTCCTTCGCGATCATCCGGCTTTTGCGCAGCCGCACGCTCAACCCGGTTCCGTGCCCGCTCCCGATATTCGGGCCGGAGCGGTTGAGGGCGATGCGCGTCTTTCGCATCCATAGTGTGTTGCTGTCGGCGCGGTCCATGGCGTCGAGCCGGTAGAGCAGGACCTGGCCCAACTGCAGGGTTGCCACGAAATACTCGATGGCGGAGAGCGCATCGGGGTACGCCGCTTCCAGTCCGCGTCGGTCGCTCACGGAATCCTGCTGATGGAACGAGACCTGCGCAGTTGCAATTGCGTCCTCAGCGTCGAGGACCACGCCACGCAACGAAACCTGACGTTCCGCCCAGAGGTCGCCGTAGAGGCGGGTGCCGGCGTCGCCCACCAAGGCTTCCTCCGAGGGCGATTGGACGGACGCGAGTCCGAGTTCAGCCGAGGCATGGGCCAATTCCACAACGGCCGACATGGAGGCGACCGAGCATCGCAGGATGGATCGGTTACCCAGGTCCTGCAGCGTGGCCCGGCAATCGAGGTCGTCCAAGGCGCCCTCAACGGGCTCGCTGCCGCCGGAGATGGTCACGGATTCCAGATACGCCTCGCGCAACAGTTCCGGTGAGTAGCGGCTGGCCAGCAGAGCTTCGGCCGCCCTGCAGGCAAGCACCAGGACATCGGTGGTGCCCAGGTGCGGGGTCTGTTCCGAAGTCCCTTTGACTGACCAGGTTCCCTCCACGCCCAGAGCGGCACGGGCAGAGAGCGAGGACTCGGACAGTGTGTGGTTCACACGGAGTTGACGCAGCCGCGGGTGCGTGGACTTGTAGCCGTGGCTGAAGAAGCGATGGCGGCCGTCGCCCAGAAGGTCATCGATGGACGCGTAGCTCCCGGTGGCGGTGTGTAGGGCAAGTGGCATGGGTGGTCCTTGGCTCGTCATCGGCGGTGATCCAAGGATCCGTCGGGGCGCCGCGCGTAGCCAGTGTCCGCGGATGGTGGTGGTGGGAACACCACCATCCGGCCCCCACCCGGCCAAAAAGGGGCACCCGCGTGCAGCGAGCTGAACCAGCCCCGGAACGCTAGGCGTCGACGGCGGCCAGCAGAGGCTCGCCGTTGAAGAGCTCCAGTTCCCAGCCGTTCACCGGGTGGTGATGGGCGAGATTGAGGGCGGCGTTCTCGACGCTCGGGAGGGACCGGCCGGTGGCCTGGTCCATGGCCAGGCGGATCAGCGTGCCGTGCGACACCACCAGGACGCGGCGGCCGCGATACTCCTGGGCCAGGCTTTCCAGGGCGGCAAGCCCGCGGGCAGCCGTTGCCTCTTCGGTTTCGGCGCCTTCGAAGCCGCCCGGAATGCGCAGTGCGTCCAGTTCCGGGCCGTCCTGCAGGCCTTCGGCCTTGCCGTAGCCGCGCTCGATCAGGCCTGGCACGCGGCGCGATACGCTCAGTCCGAGGCCCGCCGCGATGAGGTCAGCCGTCTCGGCGGCGCGGCCCAACGGCGAGGACACGACGGCGTCCCATTCGTAAGCGGACAGGCCGGCGACGGCGTCGCGCGCCTGGCCGCGGCCGACGTCGTTCAGCGGAATATCGGTGGATCCCTGCAGGCGGCGTTGCGCATTCCAGTCGGTCTGGCCGTGGCGGACGAGGGCAAACGTCGTAAGGGTCATGCCTTCCATTGTGCCAAGACCGCCGGGTGCGCCCCGCGAGTGTGACGCTCCTTGCGCGCGAGCTGCCCGCGCCGCAGCTAATATTCCGCGCCGCAGCTAATATTCCCAGCATGCGAGCAATGCGAGGGTGCGGAAAGGGGAGCGATGGCGGGAAGCACGCGGGTCTTCCGGCCGCTGTTCGTTACGAGGATCGCGATGTTTGCGTTTGTCCTCATTTGCCTGGTCTCCCTTTGGACTGAGTTTGGCCCCGCGCTGGTGGCGGCGCAACCCGCCCTGCTCGAGGTGGCTGTGCTGGTGGCAATTGTCGGAGTGTTCCTCTGGATCAGCTGGCGGAACTGGCGCCTGGGAGTGCGGCTGTCCGATACCGAGGTGACGGTGCTCGGTTTCTTCCGGGACCGCACCGTGCCGCGCTCCGCGGTATCGAGGGTGTTTCATTGAGTGTGTAAGGGTCCGGTCTCTAACTAGGGTGTGACCTGCGGTTTCATCCTTGGAAGGACGGGCCCTTTGG
>NZ_QYLP01000072.1 GCF_003614925.1 Arthrobacter celericrescens | reverse complement strand
CCGCCCTGGCAGACCTGGGCTGGTCCACCACCAAAACCATCGACCAAATGACCGAAGACCACTGGCGCTGGCAAAAAAACAACCCCCGCGGCTACCGGGGCTAATGGTCCGCTCCATGGCCGTCCTTGGCGGGTCCGCGCGGGATGCATCCGCACCGGCCGCACCCGCACCGGCCGCACCCGCACCGGCCGCTTCGGGCACATCCGTTCCGGCCGCACCCGCACAGGCCAGGGCCGCCGACATCCGCGACGTCGCCGCGGCCGCGGGGGTCTCGACCGCGACGGTGTCGCGTGCCCTGCGCGGAGTGCCCAAGGTCGCAGCCGCCACCCGGCAGCGCGTACTGGAGGCCGCGAGCGGCCTTGGCTATGTCCCGTCGACGGCGGCATCCGAGCTGGGCCGGGCCCGCGGCACCCGGTGGTCGTCGCCTCGGGGCGGGTCACCGGGGCGTACCATCCTCGTCCTCACCGAACCGGATGCCGCACCGGAGATCTTCGCAGCACGCGGCGGAGTCTCCATCCGGTACGTGACCGTCGCCGACGGCGCGGCTGCTGCCGCCGTCCTGCAGGGCGCCGATGATTCGGTGCTGGGCATCGTCGTCGGGGCCGGCCGCGCCGTGCACGCTTCGGCGGTGCTGAGGGACGCCGTGGCTGTCGCCCCGTGCCCCGTCGTCGAGGTCATTCCCGGAAATCCGTACCGCCCGGGTGAGGCCTGGGCGGGCCTGCTGTCGGCAGCCTGCACCACGGTGATCGCCGGTGCCGGCGGTCATGGCGTCAGTCTCGCCGTCGACTACCTCGCGGCGGGCACCCGCTAGGAGCCAGCTAACCTTGGCCTTCGGCGATCCGCAGTTTGCCGACGCCGTCGGCCAGCACCCGGCGCGCTTCTTCGCCCAGGCCGGAATCGGTGATCAGCTCGTCGGCGTCTTCCAGCCCGGCGATCGATGCGATGCCCACGGTTCCCCACTTGCTGTTGTCGGCCAAGACCACTACATTGCGGGCCGAGGCCATGAACGCCTTGTTGGTTTCGGCTTCCTGGAGGTTGGGGGTGGTGAAGCCGGCCTGGGCGTCCATGCCGTGCACGCCGAGGAACAGGGTGTCCAGGTGCAGCTGCTTGAGCGCCGACGTCGCGATCGGACCCACGAGCGCGTCCGACGGCGTGCGCTCCCCGCCCGTGACGATCACCGAGGTGCCGCGGCGGCCGGTGCCGGGATCGTGGTGGAACAACTCGGCGATCCTGATGGAGTTGGTGACCACCGTGATCCGCGGTCCGTCCAGCAGGAGCTTGGCGAGCTCGTAGGTGGTGGTTCCGGCGCTCAGGCCGATCGCGGAACCCTCCTTGACCAGCTTGGCGGCCTCGAGCGCGATGGCCTGTTTTTCGGTGATGGCCTGCGTGGATTTCTGTTCGAAGCCGGGCTCGTGGGTGCGGGCATCGCCCGGCAGCTTGGCGCCGCCGTGGATGCGTTCCACGAGCCCGGCCTCCTCAAGGCTTTCGATGTCCCGCCGGACGGTCATGGCGGAAACGCCAAGGGCCTGGGCCAGGTCCGTGACGCGCACGACCCGTTCGCGCTGGACGGCGTCGACAATGGCAGTGTGGCGTGCGGCCTGGAGCATCGGAGCCTTTCTGGACGGTTCGTGGCGGGCTAGCGGGAGGTTTCGACGACGGCGACGCCTCCCGCAGCAAGGTTTAGCGTACCCCCGGTGGGCGACGCGGCCAGGAGATCGACGCCGTCGAGCGGCACCGTGACGTCCTGCCCGCCGTGGTTGATGACGAAGGTCCAGTCCTTGGCGCCGTTGCTGCGGCGGACGATTTCCACGTCTTCCGGAGGGCGGATGCCGAGCACCGGTTCCACGCCGGCGTCGGAGCAGATCAGCTCGACCAGTTCGGACAGTCCTTCGCGCCCGAGGCTGGTGGCCACGTAGTAGGCGGCTCCGCGGCCTGCGGAACCGGCGCGGCGGGTCACCGCGGGGGAGCCCCCGACGCCGATGCGCGCGCCGCCCGTGCGGGCACCGCCGTCGGGCCCTGAACCGGTGCGGGCGCCGCCGTCGCCAGCTCCGCCGTCGAACGTCGCGAGGACCTCGGCGCCGGCCGCCGCACCCAGCTCGCTCCACAGCGTCCCGGAACCGAAGCGGCTCAGCCCCACGGCGTCGCCGGAACGCAGGGGGAAGAACTCCTCGATGCTCACGCCGAGCAACTCGGAGAATGCCCCCGGGTAGCCGCCGCCGTTCACCGCGTCCATCCGGATGTGGTCGTTCTCGTCCACGATGCCCGAGAAGTATGTGAGCACCAGGGTGCCGCCGCCTTCCACGTATTCGTGGAGCTTGGCCGCGCCCTCATCGGTGACGAGGTACAGCATCGGCGCGACCACCAGCTTGTAGGCGGAGAGATCGTCAGTGCTTTGCCGGATGTCCGTGGTGATGCCGGCCCGGTAGAGGGCGTCGTGCCAGCGCCGCGTTTCGGGAAGGTTCCGGGCGTCTTCGCTGGGGTGCGAGTCCAGTTCGCTGCCCCAGCGGGCGTCGGTGTCATGGATGATGCAGGCCTCGGCCTGGACCGTGGAGCCGGCCACTGCCGAGATGTTTTCCAGTACGCGGCCGAGTTCCACCACCTCGCGCCACACCTTGGTGTCGCGGCCGGCGTGCGGGACCAGCCCGGAGTGGTACTTCTCTGCACCGGCCCGGGAGGCCCGCCACTGGAAGAACAGCACGCCGTCGGTTCCGCGGGCCACATGCTGCAGGGAGTTGCGCAGCATTTCGCCTGGCGCCTTGGCTACGTTGCGGGGCTGCCAGTTGACCGCAGAGGTGGAGTGTTCCATCAGCAGCCACGGCTTCCCCTGTGCCCAGCCGCGGGTGAGGTCCGCGGTCATGGCGAGGTCCTGGAAGTTCCGCTCGTCGTCGGCGATCAGGTAGTGGTCGTTGGACACCACGTCCATGTGCCCGGACCAGCGCCAGTAATCCACGGGGGCGTTCAGGCCCATGTTGAAGCCCATGAAGTTCGTGGTGACCGGGTGCTTGGAACGGGCCCGGATGATGTCCGCCTCGGCGGTGAAGCACTCGAGGAGCGCGTCGGAGGAAAACCTCGCGAAGTCCAACTGCTGGGTGGGGTTCACCCAGGTTCCGGAGCGGCGCGGCGGCAGGATCTCGGCCCAGTCGTAGTAGTGCTGCGACCAGAAGGCCGTGCCCCAGGCATCGTTGAGGGCGTCCAGGCTGCCGTACTTGCGCTCCAGCCATTCCTGGAAGCCGCGCTCGGCGTGCGGGCCGAAATCCGGCTGGTTGTGGCAGCCGTACTCGTTGTGGACGTGCCACATCACGACGGCGGGGTGCCCGGCGTAGCGCTCGACGATCGCCGTCGTCAGGGCTGCTGCCGCCCGGCGGTAGTCCGGCGAGCACGCCGCGAAGGCCTGCCGGGAGCCGTAGCTCTGCCGCACGCCGTCGGCGTTGACCGGCAGCGAATCGGGGTACTTGCGGCTGAACCACGGCGGGGGAGAGGCGCTCGCATTGGCAAGGTCCACGCTGATTCCGTTGGCGTGGAGCAGGTCCAGGACCTCATCCAGCCAGCCGAACTCGTAGCGGCCTTCCTCGGGCTCCAGCAAAGCCCAGCTGAAGATGCCGACGCTCACCAGGTTGACGCCGGCTTCCTTCATGAGGGCGACGTCGTGCTTCCAGACCTCCTTGGGCCACTGCTCGGGGTTGTAGTCCCCGCCGAAGGCGATCCGGCCGCCCAGTTTGTCGACGATGTAATCCATGGTCATGCGTTCTTATCCTTTGCTGGAACCGAGCGTGAGACCGGCCACGAATTGGCGCTGCAGCACGAGGTAGATGATCAGGGTGGGTATCAGGGTGATCATGGCTCCGGCCGCGATCAGGTTGTAGTTGCTGAGGAACTGGCCCTGCAGGTTGTTGATGGCGGTGGTGACGGGCAGCCGGTCGCCGCTTTGGATGAAAAGCAGCGGCCAGAAGAAGTCGTTGTAGATGAAGATGACTTCCAGGGTGCCCAGGGCGGCCAGGGCAGGCCGGCACAGGGGCAGGATGATGTTCCAGTACTGCCGCCAGATCCCGGCGCCGTCCACGAGCGCGGCCTCGGTCAGGTCCGAGGACAGGGCCTTCATGTAGTTGGACAGCACGAAGGTGCAGAAGCCGATCTGGAACGCGGTGTCCACCGCAATGACCGAAATGTAGGTGTTGAGCAGGTTGCCCGAGTCGCTGAATGAGTAGGGCAGCGTGAGGTGCTTGAACATTTCGAACAGCGGCGCGGCGAGGACCTGCGGGGGCAGCAGGTTGCCGGCCGTGAACATGATCAGCAGCGTGACGTTGAACTTCCAGCTCACCCGCGAGACGGCGAACGCCATCATGGAGGCGAACAACAGGGTCAACAGCACCGACGGGACGGTGATGAGCAGGGAATTCATGAAGTACTTCGAGAAGCCGCCCTGCGTCCACGCCTGGATGAAGTTGTCGAAGTTGAAGGCACCGCCGACGCTGAAGTAGCCGTACTTGTCCGTATCCGCCTTGGGCCGCAGCGCGGTGTACACGGACCAGAGGAGGGGGATCAGCCACATGACGGCCATGACCGCCAGGAAGATATGGGTGCCGTAGTGGCGCTTGCCTGCCTTGCGCGGAATGCCGGCGGAGGAGGCGGTGCGCGGTGCGGGGCTGGCGAGGGTGCTCATGCCTTGCTCTCCTTGCCGAAGGTGCGGATGAGGTAGAAGACGATCGGGATCAGCGAGATCACCAGGAGGATCACGGCGAGGGACGAGCCGACGCCGATCACCTGGCCTTCGCCCACGAGGTTCTGGATGACCAAGGCACTCAACAGTTCGAGGCCGTTGGTGCCGCGGTTGATGATGTAGACGATGTCGAAGGCCCGCAGCGACTCGATGATGGTGATCACCACGATCACGATGTTCACGGGCCGCATGGCGGGGAACACCACACGGAAGAAGGTCTGCACGGCGTTGGCGCCGTCGATCGACGCGGCTTCGCGCAGCGATGGGTCCACGCCCTTGAGCCCGGCCAGGTACAGGATCATGACGTAGCCGGCGTGCCGCCAGGTGGCCGCGACCATCGCGGCCCAGATGTTGACGTTCGAGTCACCGAACCAGTCCACGGCCGCGGGGGTGCCGGCGGTGCCCAGGAGGTAGTTCAGCAGCCCGCTGTCGCGGTTGTAGAACAGCTGCCAGATGATGCCGATCAGGGCCAGGGACAGCATGACGGGCGTGAAGAAGATGCTCTGGTAGATCTTGCTGCCGCGGATCTTCTGGTCCAGCAACACGGCCAGCAGCAGGCCGAGTGGGGTGGCGATGAGGGCCAGGAAGACGAGCCACAGGATGTTGTGCTGCATGGCGGGCCAGAACGGCGGATAGTCCTCGACCACGAAGCGGTAGTTGTCGGTCCCGGCGGGCTTGATGTCCTTCAGGTCCAGGCCGTTCCAGCGGGTGAAGCTCAGCGCGATCGAGAAAAGCGTTGGCAGCCAGACCAGCAGCAGCTGGATCAGGGTGGGCAGGCCCACCATGACCGCGAGGACCAGCCTGTCCCGCCGCGTGAGGCGGCGGACCCTGCCGGTCCTGATGGTCCGCCGTCCGACGCCGCGGCGTCCCAGTGCGGCCAGGGACTGCCCGGCCGTGCCGGGTTCGCTGTCCGGGGCGGCCGGCTTTTCGGCGGTAGTGCTCATGGGGATTCCTTCGGTTTTCGGGAGGGGGCCCGACGACGGCGGGTGGGGTCCGCCGTCGTCGTACCTGTCCTGGGGATTCCGGAGCGCGAGGTGACCCGCGCGGAATAGCGGCGGTTACTGGGCGGCGTAGAGGGCCTTGGCCTGCGCCTCGAGGTTCTTGACGTCCACGGTGCCGTCCTTGATGAAGGACTGCAGGGCGGGGATCATCACGTTGTTGGCCATGGCGGGGAGCGCGTCGCGGTCGAGGAACTGGCTGATGTACTTGGCGTTGGCGATGGTGTCCGCGCACTTCTTGTTCAGCGGGGTGAACTTGGAGGTGTCGGCGCCCTTGACGGTGGCGATGTTGGAAGCGTCCACGGCCGCGTAGGCGTTCTGGCCCTCCGCGGTGCCCATGAATTCGAGGAAGTCGCGGGCCGCCTTGTTGTCGCCGCCCTTCTTGGACAGGAGCAGGCCGTCGATCGGGGCTTCGACGGCGTCGGTGCCTTCGACGGCGATCTCCGGGAACGGGAAGAAGTCGATGTCTGCGAGCACGGCCGGATCGGTGAACTGCTGCGTGACGAAGGAGCCCAGGAGGTACATGCCGGTCTTCTTGGCTTCGAGGGCCTTGGCGGCGTCCTGCCACGTCTGGCCGAGGGCGGCGGGGTCCTGGAACGGCAGGAGCGCCTTCCAGGTGTCAAAGACGTCGCTGACCTTTTTCTGGTCCCAGCTTTCCTTGTGGGCGGTGAGGTCGACGTGGAACTGGTAGCCGTTCAGGCGCATGTTGATGTAGTCGAAGGTGCCCATGGCCGGCCAGCCATCCTTGTCCGCGAAGCCGATCGGGATGATGCCGTCGCCCTTCATCTTGGCGGCCAGGGTCTTCAGCTCGTCGAAGGTGTTCGGGACCTCGTAGCCCTTCGCGGCCCAGAAGCTCTTCCGGTAGAAGAAGCCCCAGGGGTAGTTGTAGTTCGGGACCAGGTACATCTTGCCGTCGGGCCCGGTGGAGGCCTTCTTCATGGCGTCCGAGAAGTTGCCGCCGATCTTCTCCCAGACGTCGTCCACGGGAGCCAGCAGGCCCTTGCCCGCGTAGTACTGCATGCGGTAGCCGGCGAACCAGGTGAACGCGTCGTCCGGGCTGCCCTGGAGGTAGGAATTGATCTTGTTCTGGAAATCGTTGTGCGGGACAACGTTGGTGGCGACGGTGATGCCGGACTTCTTGGTGAACGCGTCCGTGACTGCCTTGTAGGCGTTCTTGGGTACTTCGTCCGAGGAGCCCGAGCCGAAGGTGAGGCTGTTCGAGGTGGCTCCGGGAGCCGGTCCGGAACCGCCGGTGCATGCGGCGAGCAACGGAATTCCGGCGAGCCCGGCAGCACCGATGCCGAGCGTTTTCAGGATGGTGCGCCGTCCCGGACCCACATTGCGGGCCGCTTGGAACGGGTCGATGTTAGCTGCCATGTTCTCTCCCTTGAAAGCGTGGTGCCTGTGAGGTATCTCACTAGGTTTCGACTATATACGCTCAAAAGAGAACAGGAAAGAACTATATATAACATTCTGGTGGTGGACCCTAATTGGGCCTTTAGCGGCGAAAGCGGCGGCTTCCTTTGCGGGGAAGCCGCCGCTTCGCGGCGCTGTTTGTGGTGTTGTTTGGGGCGCTCTCCGGTGCCGCTACTTCCGCAGGGATTCGGCGATCTGGGACATGATCGTGGGGTCCGAGAGGGTGGTGGCGTCGCCGGGTTCGCGGCCCTCGGCGACGTCCTTGAGGAGGCGGCGCATGATCTTGCCGGAGCGGGTCTTGGGCAGCTCGGGGACCACCAGGACGTGCTTGGGCTTGGCGATGGGGCCGATTTCCTTGCCCACGTGGTTGCGCAGTTCGAGGACGGTGGCGTCGCCGTTGTTGACCGCGTCGCCGCGGAGGATGACGAACGCGACGACGGCCTGGCCGGTGGTCTCGTCCGCGGCCCCGACGACGGCGGCTTCGGCCACAGCGGGGTGGCTCACCAGGGCCGACTCGATTTCGGTGGTGGAGAGGCGGTGGCCGGAGACGTTCATGACGTCGTCCACGCGGCCGAGCAGCCAGATGTCGCCGTCTTCGTCCTTCTTGGCGCCGTCGCCGGCGAAGTAGGTGTTCTCGAAGCGGGACCAGTAGGTGTCCTTGAAGCGTTCGGGGTCGCCCCAGATGCCGCGCAGCATGGCGGGCCAGGGTTCGCGGATCACGAGGTAGCCGCCGTGTCCGTCAGGGACGGATTCGCCGGTTTCGTCCACCACGTCGATGGCGATGCCGGGCAGCGGGACCTGCGCGGAGCCGGGCTTGGTTGAGGTGACGCCGGGCAGGGGCGCGATCATCTGGGCGCCGGTTTCGGTCTGCCACCAGGTGTCCACGATCGGGGCCGGGTTCTCCTTCTTCTCGCCGTTCTTCCCGGCGTTGGCGCCGATGGAGTCCCGGTACCACATCCACGCTTCGGGGTTGATGGGTTCGCCCACCGAGCCAAGGACACGGATGGAGGACAGGTCGTACCCGGCGGGGATGTCCTTGCCCCATTTCATGAAGGTGCGGATCGCGGTGGGGGCGGTGTAGAGGATGGAGACCTTGTACTTCTCCACGATTTCCCACCAGCGGCCCTGGTGCGGGGAATCCGGGGTGCCTTCGTACATGACCTGGGTGGCGCCGTTGACGAGCGGGGCGTAGGCGACGTAGGAGTGCCCGGTGATCCAGCCGACGTCGGCGGTGCACCAGAACACGTCCGTATCCGGGTGCAGGTCGAACACGGCCTTGTGGGTGTACGCGGTCTGGGTGAGGTAGCCGCCGGTGGTGTGCAGGATGCCCTTGGGCTTTCCTGTGGTGCCGGAGGTGTAGAGGATGAACAGCGGGTGTTCGGAGTCGTGCCCGACGGCGGTGTGCCCGGCGGGTGCGGCGTCGACCGTGTCGGCCCACCAATGGTCCCGGCCCTCCACCCAGTTCACGGACTCGCCGTTGCGCTTGACCACCACGACGTTCTGCACGGTATGGCCTTCCTTGGCCAGGGCTTCGTCCACGGCCGGCTTGAGCGGGCTGGGCTTGCCGCGCCGGTAGGTGCCGTCCGCCGTGACCACGAGCTTGGCCTCGGCGTCATCGATGCGGGAGCGCAGGGCATCGGCGGAGAAGCCGCCGAACACCACCGAGTGCACGGCGCCGATCCGGGCGCAGGCCAGCAGGGTGATCACGGCCTCGGGGATCATCGGCAGGTACACGGCCACCCGGTCGCCCTTGGCCACCCCGAGGGCTTCGAACGCGTTCGCGGCCTTCTTGACTTCCTCGGTCAGTTCCGCGTAGGTGATGGTGCGGGTGTCCCCGGGCTCGCCCTCGAAGTAGATGGCCACCCGGTCCCCGAGCCCGTTCTCCACGTGCCGGTCCAGGGCGTTGTAGGCGGCGTTGACTTCGCCGCCCACAAACCACTTCGCGAACGGCGGCTCGGACCAGTCCAGGGCCTGGCCGAAGTCCTTGTTCCATGTCAGCAGTTCACGGGCCTGCTTCGCCCAGAACGCCGGACGGTCCGCCGCGGCTTCGGTGTACTCCCCGGCCCCGGCCACCGCGTTCGCGGCGAATTCCGCTGACGGCGCAAACTTCCGGTCTTCGTGCAGCAGGTTTTCCAGGGCGTCGCCGTTTCCGGCGTCGGTGGCGACTGTAGTGGAGGGGGCAACGGTGACCGTTGACTCCTTGGCGTCCTGGGACATGTGGACCTCATCTTCGTCGATCTTTTCGCTGCGGGGAGGCTGCCGCCGGGACGCGCGGCGGCAGATCACGTCGCTGTGCGTTCCCGCGGAAATACCGCAGAATGCTTTCCGCCATACACATTATCGCCTCGGCTGCTCCGGGAGTGTGCCCGGTCACATTCCGGCCGTGAGCGGTGCCGATTTCGCGCCGAGCGGCTAGGGGGCTGTCAGGGCCGTGGCATAGGCTGAAAGGGTTCCGGGGCGTGGACCGCCGGCGCCAGCCGCGTGTCCGGCCCGTGCCGTTGCGACCGGCCGGGACACTGCCGTACCCGCACAGCAGTGCAAAGGAGAACTTGTCATGACCGAGATGAAACCCGCCCCCGAAAACGGTGCGGCGAAGCAAGGGGCACCGACTCCAGGTGCCGGGCAGGCCTCCCCGGCCGAAGGCGTTCCGGCCTCCACGCAGACGGCCGATCCCGTGCAGGACGGGGCCCCGGAAAAGGGCAGTTCTTCGGTGCAGCACGGTGCCCCGGCGCAAGGCGGCGCTCCGGAGCGTGACGGTTCGCCCGCGCAGGGCGGTTCGCACGCGCAGGCCGATCCTTCCGTTCAGGTCGCTCCTGCTGTTCAGCCCGATCCTTCCGTCCAGATCGCTCATGCCGTTCAGCCCGCTCCCGCCGGGCCTTCGGGGCAGGATGGCACCACCAAGCAGGCGGGTGCGGCGCCAGCAGCGGAGGCTGGTCCCGCACAGGCTGCTCCCGCGCAGGCCGCCCCTGTTCAGACCGACCCTGCTCAGACCGGCCCTGTTCAGGCGGGCCGGCCGGCGGCCACGGCGGTGGCGGGGCCGTTCACGGCACGCGACGTCCTGGTCTTCGGCTCCGTGCTATTCCTGTTCGTGGCTTCGCTGCTTCCGATGTTCGGCGGTTACAACCTCTGGAACCTCGGCAGCCTCTTCTTCCTGGGCTTGGGCATCATCCTGCCCGTGACGGTGGCCGGACTGTTCGTGACCCGGCGCCTGCAGCCGCAGAATCCGCTGCGGATCGGATCGCTGTCCGTCGACCAGTTCGCCTCGGTGGTGGCGTCCTTCTCCGTGGCCCTCTACTTCCTGAGCATTGCCGTCGACTTCAGCGGCTCCTTGCTGCTGGGCCTCGTGGGGTCGCTCGGCCTGCTGGCCGGCACCGTCCTTGCCCCGCACATCCCGGTGCTGTGCGACGACTTCAAGGACCGCTCCGAGTCAACCGCCCACGTGGTGGCGCGTGACGCCGTCGCGCCTTTCCGGAAGCCCGCCGCCCCTAAAACGCCGAAGCCGGCCCGGAAGTCCGCCGTTCCCGCCCCGGCCGGCCCCGTTGCCGGTGCACCCGCCTCGGGCGGACCGTTCGCGGTGGTCCCGACGCCGGCCACCACCGGTGCGCCGCCGGCTCCCGGTTCTGCCGGGGAAAGCAGGACGGAGGCGCCCGAGGGCGGCACCCCCGCGGCCCCGGCACCTGCGGGGCAGGAGATTCCGGCAACGATGGCCCACCCTGTGGTCGACCGCGGCCAGGCAACCGCCGCCTACCCCCAGGTTGCCCGCACAGCGGAGCCCATTGGTGCCACCGTTGATCCGGCCAGCCGCCCCGAGGTATCCCCGGAACCGGTTTACGAGGCCTTCTGGTTCGCCGTGCCCCAGTCCCGCGTTGCTGTCGACGAGCACAGCGGCGCCCCGGCCTTCACGATCGAACCGGGCGGCTGGGTGCTCGCGCTCGAAGACCGCGGCGGGGAATTCCTTGTCCAGAACACCGACGGAAGGCTCGGCGTCCTGCGCGACCTCAGCCACATCGAACGCGGCTGAACAGGACCACCGTGCCCGCCGCCGTCGAAACCCCTCTGGCGCTGAAGCGCCGCGCCCGCAGGATCAACAAGGAACTTGCGGAGAAGTATCCGTATGCCCATGCGGAACTGGATTTCCGCAACCCGTTTGAACTGGTCATCGCCACGGTGCTCTCCGCACAGACCACCGATGTCCTGGTCAACCAGGTCACCAAGATCCTGTTCGCCCGGTACCCGGATGCGCGGGCGATGTCGGAGGCGGACCCCGTTGAGCTGGAGGCGATCCTGCAGCCGACGGGCTTCTACCGGGCCAAGGCGAAGAACGTGCTGGCCCTGAGCACCCGACTGGTGGACGAGTTCGACGGCGAGGTGCCGGGCAGGCTCGAGGACCTGGTGACGCTTCCCGGCGTCGGGCGCAAGACGGCGAATGTGGTGCTGGGGAACGCCTTCGGCGTCCCTGGCATCACGGTGGACACCCACTTCGGCAGGCTCGCCCGCAGGTTCGGATGGACGGACTCCGAGGACCCCGTGAAGATCGAATTCGACGTCGCGGAACTGTTCGAACCCAAGGACTGGACGATGCTCTCACACCGTGTGGTCTTCCACGGGCGCAGGATCTGCCATGCCCGGCGGCCCGCCTGCGGTGCCTGCCCGGTGGCGAACTGGTGTCCCAGCTACGGCGCCGGCGAAACCGACCCGGCCAAGGCTGCCAAGCTGCTCAAGTACGAGCTCGCGCCGGGCCAGGAGGACCTGCTGGAAAGGCTGCTGGCTGAAACCGCCCGGGCCGCCGAGATCCGCATGGAGTCCCAGCTGGAGCTGAGGAGGGCACGGAAGTGACGGCGCTCGGGGACCTGCTGTACCTCGTTTCCAGGATCGAGTCCGGGGACCACCCGGCGTCGGATCCGCGCATCGCGGTCGGCGAGGTCGACCCGGGCCTGGCCCGGAAAGCCGCGATCCTCATGCTGTTCGGCGTGCTCGACGACGTCCCGGCGAAGTCCACCAAGGACGTGGTGCCCGCCGACCTCGACGTGCTGCTCCTGGAACGCGCACACACCCTCGGCGACCATCCCGGGCAGGTGGCGTTCCCTGGCGGGAGCATCGACCCCCGGGACGAATCGGCGGTTGCCGCCGCCCTGCGCGAAGCAGTCGAGGAAACAGGCCTCGACGTCGGCGGAGTGCAGGTGCTCGGACCCATGCCGGACGTCGGGCTGAGCCGCAGCAATTTCGTGGTAACGCCGGTGCTGGCGTGGTGGGCGTCGCCGTCGCCGGTCCGGGTGGTGGACTATGCGGAGTCCGCGCAGGTGTTCCGGGTCCCGGTACGGGACCTCCTCGACCCGGCCAACCGCTACATGGGCACCCTCAGCCGCGGCGGACGGACCTTCACCAGCCCGGTGTTCCTGGTGAACGGCGTGGTGGTGTGGGGTTTCACGGCGATGGTGCTCAACGGGCTCTTCGAAGCCCTGGGCTGGACCCTCCCATGGGACGAAGAACGGCTGCACCAGATCCAGCTGTGAGCAGCCCGGCCACGCGTCTTCCGGTTAAGCAGCCGCGCGGTAGGACTTGGTGCGGTCCACGATGATGCCCGTGGCGGCGTTTTCCCGGACGGCGTCGATGCCCGCCACGGCTGCGCTGAGGTGCTTGAACTGCGGCGACTCAGCCACCAGCGTGCCGTCGGCCGCGGTGAGCCTGAAACGGTAGGCGCCGTCGTTGCCCCTGTGAATTTCGAATCGTCCGGCCACGGTGTGTCCCCCTATGAATGCGTCTTTGCATGTCCGCGGCCTGTTCGTCACGGCCGTCCTTAGAGGCTAGCGAGTGGAAGGAGGCTCCGAAAGTTACTGTGACGTAGCTTACGCTTGGGGCCTTCAGGCCGGTCACAACCTGACTTTTGACTGGCGTCCGTGGGCGTGCGGGGGTTACGTTACGGGCTCCGCCTCCGGGGCGGCAGCGTGGAAATTCAAGGCCCGCCGGGGCGCCGGAATGGGATATTCGACGGCCGCACGGCGGAATTCCCCTTCCGCCCGGGCCTGCCGGCGCAACTCCACGTCCACCAGGAGGTGCAGGTCCCGCGCGTCGATCCCCGGCCCGCCTTCCAGTGAGACTAGCCATTCCCCGGCGACGACGGCATCGTGCTGTTCGCCGAGGAGCCGCTGCAGGGTGATGGCTGGCTGGATGATCGCGGACGCGTCGGGGCCGAACACCTCGGTCACGGCTTCCGCGGCGTAGCGCAGCCGCTTGATGTCCTTGCGGGCCTCATGCAGGCCGGTGTTGCGGGCGGCCTGGTCCGTGCCGGCGGCACCGCCCTCCAGCTGCTCGCGCATGCGGTCCCATTGCTCCTGCAGGCGGGAGGCCAGTGCCGGTTTCCGGATCCTGGGTGCCTGCCCGGCAGCCAGCGACGCCCGGACCGCATTGACCACACGGCGGGCCCGCTTCTTCCGGCCAAGCCTGGCGGCGGCCCGCCCGGCGGCGGAGTCGAGCATCCCCACCGAGCTGTAGAGCGCGTCCGGGGATTCCCAGGACTCCTGCGCATCGATGGACAGCCGCATCCTTTGTGCCAGGACGTGGGCATCCCGGGCCTCACCCAGCGAGGTAGCCAGCCACCGGATGTCCTTGCGGACGGGCTTCGGCAGCTTCGTGACCAGCCCGCGGTAGCAGGCAAGGACGGAACGGAGCCTGCGGATTGCCAGCCGGCAGCGGTGGACCGCTTCGTGGTCTGTCGAAGCAAGCAAGGGCAGGGCGTTGTCCAGCTCGTTGAGCTGCGCCGCCGTGTAGGCCTCCAACGCCTTCCGGGCTTTCTTTCCCACGCGCCCATCGTCCTCCGGCCGCCCGGCCGGTACAAGGGGCCGCTTACTTGGCCTGGTCGTAGGAATCGACGACGGCGACACTCACCGGAAACTCCAGGGGAACCGTCCCGAACAGCAGCTCCGTCGCGGCGGCGGCCGCTTCCTCGACCGCCCGGACGCACGCCGGAACAGCCGCCTCCGGAGCATGGACCATGACCTCGTCGTGCAGGAAGAAGACCAGCTCGCCGGTCGGCGACCCCTCAGCACCCAAGGCCCGGAGCCGCCGTCGCAGTTCTGCCAGCCAGCAGGACGCCCAGTCCGCAGCCGAACCCTGGACCACGAAGTTCCGCGTGAAACGGCCGCGGGAACGGGCGATGGCGTCGGCACGGCGCTGCTCTTCCGCCGTCGTCGACCTCTGGCTGCGCACCCAGCGCTCCGAGGGCGGCGGGCTGCTGCGCCCGAGGCGGGACGTCACCGTCCGGCCCGCTTCGCCGTCGCGCGCCGCCTGCTCCACATACCCGACAGCGCGCGGGTAGGTCCGGGCGAGCTGGGGCATCAGGCGGCCGGATTCGCCTGTGGTGGCGCCGTACATTGCCCCGAGCATCGCGATCTTGGCCTTGGAACGGTCGCCGCCGAAGCCTTGGGCGGCGATCCCGGCGTACAGGTCCTTGCCGCGTGCGGCCTCGGCCAGGCGGGGATCCTGGGCGAGGGCGGCGAGGACACGGGGTTCGAGCTGCGCGGCGTCGGCCACGATCAGCTTGTGCCCCGGATCCGCATGCACGGCCCCGCGGATCTGCTTCGGGATCTGCAGGGCCCCGCCGCCGCGGGATGCCCAGCGGCCGGAAACCACCCCGCCCACCACATACTCGGGCCGGAAACGGCCGCCGCCCACCCAGGCGTCCAGCCAGGCCCAGCCGTTCGCGGTGAAGAGGCGCGACAGCTTTTTGTACTCCAGCAGCGGCCCGATCGCCGGATGCGTGGATTCCTTGAGCTCCCACTGCCTGGTGGAGCTGACTTCGATGCCGTTGCGGTGCAGGGCACGGATCAGTTCCTGCGGGGAATCGGGGTTCAATTTAGGGGAGTTGAGGAGCCCGCGGAGCTCGGTGCACAGCGCTTCGAGGGCGGCCGGGCGGTGGCCAGGTGCCGGGCGCGGGCCGAGGTAGTGGCGCAGGATGTCCTCGTGCAGTGACTCCCGCCAGGGCACCCCGCTGTGCTGCATTTCGGCGGCGACCATGGCCCCGGCCGACTCCGCCGCCAGGAGCAGCTGGAGGCGTTGGCGGTGTCCATTCGCTGCCTCCTTCACCGCCTGTTGCTGTGCGGCGAACTCGGTCCGGAGCTCGTCGAGTCCGGGTGCGTGGCCGTTCGCAGCGGGTGTGTCGAAGAGCGCTTCCTGGTCTGCGGGCGGAGGGGGCGGGGCGAACGCCTTCACCACGCCGCTCTCTTCGTCGATGGCCGGCGCGGCGGCGCTCCGGGCGTAATCGGTGTGCGCGGTGAACTCGGAGAAAGCGAGGATCGTGCGGCATAGCGTGAGGTCGTGGCAGCGCTCCAGGCGCACCCCGGCGGCGAGCAGAGCCGGGTACCAATCCGGAGTGCGGTTCCAGATCCAGCGCGGCCGCCCGTTTTCCATGTCGCGTACGACGGCGTGGAGTTCGGTCAGGCTGATGGGCCGAGGTTCGGAAAGCGGGGTTCCCTCGGCGCTGGTTTCCTGGATGGCTGCCCCCTGCGGGTGGGCGGCGAGCAGCAGATACATGATGACAATTTTGCCCTGTGTTCCGGGGTCTCCTTGCGCATTCAGGACAAGTACCGTCCTGATCCGTGAGGGCTCCTCCACAAGTCCTCCACTGTTCCTCCACAGGGCTGCTTCCGGGAGGTTGTCCACATAGGCGGATACGGTCCTTCCGGGGTGGATCCGTCCCGCGGACAGTGGCTTCATGAGCAGGCAGCACATCCAGGATGGGAACGGTTCCGGCGCGTATTCGGCGGACTCTTTGCGGGCGGAAGCCCTGCTGCCGGCATCCGTGCGGGCGGAAGCAGGGCTGCTTGGAGCCGGACCACCGGCTGCGGACGCGCACGGTAGGCGCAGGGGCACGCGGCGGGAATCCCACGGCGATCCGGGGGAGCCGCCCTGGCTGCCAAGCGAGGGGACCCACGTCCTGCTGGTCACCGGCAACCCCAGGCTCCAGGCCGAGACGGAACGGGTCGTCGCTGCCCTCGGGGCGGAACTGCGGACGGCCATCAGCGCGGAGGAGGCATTGCCGTTCTGGGACTCGGCCGGGACTGTCCTGCTCGGCAGCGACATCCACGAACTCCCGCCCCGGCGTCGGGCTCCCGCCGTCCTCCTCGGGCTCGCCGCTGAAGGGGACCGGCTGTGGCAGTTGGCGGCAGGGCTCGGTGCGGAACGCGTCGCGGTGCTGCCCGAAGGGGCTGCCTGGCTCGCCGAGCATCTGAGTAAGTCGCAGGCGCCGGAACCCGGAGGGCTTGTCCTCGGGCTCACTGGGGCGTGCGGCGGCGCCGGTGCCTCGACGGCCGCCATCTGGCTGGCCCAGGAAGCGGCCGCGCACGGCGTCCGGACCCTCCTCATCGACGGCGATCCCCGGGGCGGCGGACTGGAGCTGAGCCTGGCCGCCGAGGACACCCCGGGGCTGCGCTGGCAGGACCTCGCCGACGCCAAGGGCAGCATCGATCCCGAGCAGCTTGCCGGCTCCCTGCCCACGGCCGGCGGCTTTGCCTTCCTGTCCTGGCCGGGCAAACGGGACAGGACCGCCCAGCCGGACGCGCTCGCCGTGGCTGCCGTCATGGACGCCGGGCGGCGCGCCTTCGAACTGGTCGTCGTCGACATCGGCCGGGGAACGGAACCCCTGCGCGGCTTCGCCTGGGACTGCGACCGGATCCTCGTCGTTTCCCCGGCGCAGTTGCGCGCCGCCGTCGCCGCGGCGAGGCTCCTCCAGGACCTCCCGCCAGTAGACGCGGCCCTCGTGGTGCGCGGCGGGAAAGGCAGTGCCCTGGACGGCGGAGTCATCGCGGAATCCCTGGGCTTGCGGCTGCACGCGGTCCTGCCTGAATTGCGGGGAACCGCGGCCGCCGCCGAAACCGGCAGGTTGCTCGACTTCGGCAAGCGCCGCTCGGTGCGCCGTTTCGCCGCCCCGGTTCTCGACCTCCTTGAGGACGGTGCGGAATGACCCAGGAACGCCGGGGCGAACGCCTCCGCCGGGACCGGCGGCTCGATGCCGCGCTTCTTGAGAGCGTCCGGGAAACAGTGATGTCCGACGCCGGTCCGGTCACTCCGTCCCGGGTGGCCGCCGCGGTCCACGCTACCGGCCGGCTGCTCGGCACCGCGGGCGCCTTGGCCGCCGTCGACACCATCAGTGCCGAGCTCAACGGACTGGGTCCGCTCCAGCAGCTGGTCCGCGATCCGGCGGTCACGGACGTCTTCGTGAACGGTCCTGACTCCGTATGGTTTGACCGCGGGCACGGACTGGAACCGTCCGCCGTCCGGTTTGACGGCGAAGAGCAAATCCGGGCCCTGGCCTCGCGGCTGGTCTCGGCCGGCGGGAGGCGGCTCGACGACGGTTCACCCTGCGTGGATGTCCGGCTCAAGGGCGGGTACCGGGTGCACGCCGTGCTGCCGCCGATTTCCACGGCGGGAACCTTGCTCTCGGTGCGCATCAGGCGGGAGGAGGTCTTCACCCTGGACGAGCTGCGGGCCGGTGGCATGTTCGACGCCCGGACGCAGCGGATCCTCGAAGCCATCGTGGAGCGGAGGTTGAGCTTCCTGATCAGCGGGGCCACGGGATCCGGCAAGACCACGCTGCTTTCCACCCTGCTGGGACTGTGTGCCGCCGCGGAGAGGCTCGTCCTCATCGAAGACGCCGCCGAGCTGAACCCCGTGCACCCGCATGTGGTGTCCTTGGAATCCCGGCACGGGAACCTTGAGGGCGGAGGCGTCCTGGACCTCGGCGAACTGGTCCGGCAAGCTCTGCGCATGCGACCCGACCGCCTCATTGTCGGCGAATGCCGCGGCGCTGAGGTCAGGGAACTGCTGACCGCGCTCAACACCGGCCACACCGGAGGCGGCGGCACCATCCACGCCAACACCGCGTCCGCGGTTCCCGCCCGTATGGTCGCCCTCGGCGCCTTGGCCGGGCTGAGCCAGGAAGCCGTCCGGCTCCAGGTGGCCAGCGCACTGGATGTCGTCATCCACGTGGAGCGCACCCCGGCGGGCAGGAGCGTCGGCTGCATCGGAGTGCTGATGGAAACGGCCGCCGGCCAGGCGGTGGTGCCGGCGCTGAAGATGAACAACGGCGCGACGACGGCCGGGCCGGCCTGGCCCGACCTCGCCGCCAGGCTGGGACTTCCGGTCATGGAGCCCGTGGCCGGGCGCGGGTCGCTTGGGGCGGAGCCGTTGCCTGGGATGGGGTTGGAGCCCGCGGTGGGGTTGGAGCCCGCGGTGGGGTTGGAGCCCGCGGTGGGGTTGGAGCCCGCGGCATGATGCCCTTGTTGCTCATGGTCCTCGCTGCGGCCGTGTGGTTGGCGGTCGGCCACCTGCCGGGCCCTGGCCGCCGCATGGACCGGGTTCTGGGCAGGGACAAGCCGGGGAGATCGCGGCGTTGGCGCCGGCGCAGGAAAGTGGCGGAGCTCCCGTTGGCCGTGCTGGTCCAGCAACTGGCCGCGCTGTTGCGCGGAGGTCGTTCCGCGTCCCGGCTTTGGGAAGAGGCATGGGCCGTGCACGGCCGTTCCGCCGAAGCACCGAACGGCGTCACTCAGGGCGGCCAGGCTCTGTCGGAGGGCTCCGTCGCTGTTCTCTCCGCCGCTCGTTCCGCGTCGATGCTCGGCGTTTCGGCTGCCGCGGCCATACGCTCGGCGGCCTCTGCGTCGTCCCGGCCCGGCACCAAAGAACTCGGTGCTAAGGAACTTGGCTCCAAGGAGCAGCGGATCTGGGGTGAGCTTGCGGACTGCCTGGACATCGCCGAAGCGAGCGGCTGCCCCCTCGCGGACATATTCGGCCGCTACGCAGCACACCTAGAGGCTGAGGACGACGCCGAGGCCGCCAGGCAGACCGCGCTCGCCGGGCCGAAGGCCACCGTGCGCCTGCTGAGCTGGCTCCCCGTGTTCGGCCTCGCCCTCGGCACAGTGCTTGGCGTCGACCCACTCGGCATCCTGCTTGGAAATCCCTTCGGCATGGCTGCGCTCGGGGCTGGAGTCATCCTGACGGTAGCCGGACGGATGTGGTCGGTGCGGCTGGTCCGGGCCGCGACAGGGGACCACGACTCGTTGCCCGGGAGCAGCTGATGGGCGAACTGCTGCCCGCTGCCTTCGTCACGGCGCTCCTGTTCATTGCGGCAGTCCTGGCCTTTCCAGGTTCGGGGAGGTACCGGCGTCGGGCCGTCATCCGCCAGCTGCGAAACCCGGTGGCGGGCACAAACCGGGGCAGCTTCACAGGCCCTGGCCCGGATCACGGACCAGACCCGGATTTCGGCCCGGGCCTCGCTTCGCCGGTTGCCGGACAGGCTGGCCGCAGCGTGCCTGGTCAGGGCGTTTTCGGGTGGTTTGGCCGGTTCCGGCCGGGCGGAACCGGCGGCAGAGGCCGGAGATACGAGGGATTGGAGAGCACCGCCATCATGCTTGAACTCTCCGCTGCGGCCCTCGACTCCGGAGCCGGGCTGGGCCGGGCGCTGGAACTGATTGCTTCCTGTTCGGCTCCTGCGGTCCGGGATTCGCTGCGGCCGGTGGTGGCGGCGCTGGCCATCGGAGCCGATTGGGACACGGTCTGGCGTAGTTCCGCCGTCCAGAACCATGTGGCCCTCCGGCTGCGGGATTCGCTTGCCTTCGCGGCCCTCACCGGCGCGCCCTCCTCCGCAGTCCTCTACGCCCAGGCTGACCGTCTCCGGCGGGAGGACTTCCGATCCGCCGAACGCCGGGCCGCTGCCCTGGGCGTGAAGCTCGTGGTTCCCCTGGGCCTGTGCTCCCTCCCGGCTTTCATCTGCCTGGGTGTGGTGCCGGTGCTCCTCGCCATGCTCCCTTCGGGCAGCTGAGAGCATCCGCCAGTCTTCCTCCACAAGGGAAAGGCCGAAGGAGTTTTCCACTTACGGAAACCCCCTTCTTACCGCAGAAAGTCGCACAGGGAAGAGTCGGAGTCAGCCGGCAACACCGCCTGGCACAGAGAAAGGAAACACCATGAATGTCCAAACCGTCACCCGCCCCGCCTCTTTCCCGGACCGCCGCCTGGGCGGCGAAAGAGGCGGGCCCGATCGCGACGCCGGTATGGCCCCGGCGCCCGCCGAGCGGGCGGAAATCCGGACCGACCGGCCCATGGCCGAAGAACAGGGCCTCGCAGCCGTCGTCGAGCTGTTTCCCGGCTCGTCGCGTCCTGCCGGCGAGGCTCCCGGGTCCAAACGCCGGGTCCGCGCCATGGCATCGGAACTGGGGATGGCTACTGCAGAGTACGCGATCGCTACGCTGGCCGCCGTCGGCTTTGCCGGCGTCCTGGTCGTGCTGCTCCGGAGCGAGGAAGTCAGGAGCTTCCTGCTGAACCTTATCCGCACGGCACTCGCCCTGCCATGAGCCCGCGCCCCGGCCACATACAGGCGGGCCTGCGGTTTCCCCGGGTGACGGCCAAGGCTCGCCCGCCCAGGAAGCAGGGGCGCCCCGGTCCGGGGAAGGACCGAGGCGCTGTCACGGCCGAGTTCGCGGTTGCCCTGCCCGCGGTACTCCTCCTTCTCGCCATGTTGCTGGCCGGGGCCGCGGCGGGGATCACCCAGCTACGAATCGAGGAAGCGGCCAGGGCGGGTGCGCGGGCCTTGGCCCGCGGCGAGGGCACCGCAACCGTGGAAGGCATCGCCCGTCGCCTGGCCGGGGACACTGCCACGGCGGCCGTTTCAACGCAAGGGGAGTGGCTGGACGTGACGGTGTCCGCCCGGGTCGGCGGGCCCTTCGGGGCCGTGATTCCTTGGACGCTCACGGCGAGGGCCTCTGCCCGGACCGAGGTGCCCGACCGTACTGCAGCTCCGCGCCCGCGTATCCCCGGCCTGCAGGGAAGCGTGGACTTCCTGGTCCTTGGCGGGCCCGTTCGCGGCGATGACACGCGCGCCGATGACACGCGCGGCGACGACGGCGGGTTGCCGGGGAATGCCGGTCCCGGGCCGCTGCGTTTGGGCGGAGCCGTGGCATGACGGGCGGGTCACCTGACCCTGGGCCCGGGCACCCTGACGGGCACCGAGTCCGGAACACCGCCCGGCACCGAGACCGGCAGATTACCTGGCGCCCATCGGAGCGGGGTTCCGGGACCATCCTCGCCGCCGGCCTGGGTCTCCTTGTCATCAGCCTCCTGACCGCAGCACTCCTCCTTGCCCAGGCCGGAGTGCACGCGCAAAGGGCCGCGGCGGCTGCGGACCTGGCTGCACTCGCAGCGGCGGACGTCGCACGGGGACTCAAGCCAGGGGATCCGTGCACGGTGGCGGCGGAGACGGCCCGCCAGAACAACGCGTCGCTGACCTCCTGCCTGCTTGCAGGCGGAGGCATCGTGGAGGTCCGGACCCGGCTGATGCAGGGCTCGTTCCTGGGAAGCGCCACCGGGCGTTCCCGGGCAGGCCCGCCACCATAACCCGCGGGCGTATGGTGACGCCGCCACCATAACCCGCGGGCATGCGGTCGACCGCCCACGACCGGCGGCCCACGGCCGTCCAAGGGCCGCCGACACACCCAGGGAACTGCTGCCCCTCCTGGTACTCCTACACTGCGTCCTTGAGCAGGACGTCGAGGAGGGTCACGGCGGCGTCCTTGTCCAAGGGATTGTTCCTGTTCCCGCATTTGGGGGACTGGACGCAGGAGGGGCAGCCGCTCTCACATTCGCAGGCCTTGATCGCATCACGGGTGGCGGTCAGCCAGACGCGGGCCTTCTCGTAGCCGCGTTCAGCGAAGCCGGCCCCGCCTGGGTGGCCGTCGTACACGAAGATGGTCGGCACCCCGGTGTCGGCGTGGAGCGCGGTGGAGACCCCGCCGATGTCCCAGCGGTCGCTGGACGCAACGAGCGGAAGGAGCCCGATTGCAGCGTGTTCTGCGGCGTGCAGGGCCCCGGGAAACTGGGCCTCGATCAGGCCGGCGTTACGGAGCGTACGGCCGTGCACCACAAACCAGACCGCCTTTGTGAAGAGATCCCGGGCGCCCAGCTCGAGCGGTTCCTCACCCAGCACCTCATTGGAAACCAAGGCTTTTCGTTGGAAGGAGACCACTTGGGTCGTCACTTTCACTTCACCGAAGTAGACGGAAATGTCGCCCCATTCCATGGTGCGCAACGTCTGCAGCACCTCAATCTGGGTTACGTCCCGGGCAGTGGTGTAGTAATCGGGATTCGTCCGCCGCACCACCACGCAGTGGTCCTGCTCGTTCAGTTCCTCCACCAGGTAGCTGTCGCCCTGGTGCACATAGATCGCGCCGGTATGCGCCTGGTAGTGGGTCTGGGGCGAGTCCATGGTTCCCAGGAGGGTTCCGGACTCGGCGTCCACAATGCTTACAGGCCCGCCGCCGTCGCTGCGCAGGTTCACCATCCCGGCGGCACTTTCGGGATGTGTCCAGAACCAGCCGGCAGGTCGCCTCCGGAGGTAGCCCTGGGCGACGAGCTGGCCAAGCAGGCCCTCGGCCGTGGGGCCGAAGAGGCTGTGCTCGGAGCTTCCGATGGGCAGTTCCGCCGCGGCGGCGCAGAGGTGGGGGCCGAGCACATAGGGGTTTCCGGGATCGAACACCGTGGCCTCCACCGAGACGTCGAAGATCGCCTCGGGGTGGTTGACCAGATACGTGTCCAGGGGATCGTCGCTGGCCACGAATGCAGCGACGGCGTCCTGGCCGGCGCGCCCGGCCCGGCCGATCTGTTGGAAGAGGGAAGCCCGGGTCCCTGGCCAGCCGGCGACGAGCACGGCGTCCAGCCCGGAAATGTCGATCCCGAGCTCAAGGGCCGAGGTGCTGGACACACCCAGAAGCTCACCGTTGCGCAGCGCTTTCTCAAGGGCGCGGCGTTCCTCGGGAAGGTAGCCGGAGCGGTACGCGGCCACACGGCGGGGAAGGCTCGGGTCCACCTCGTCGAGCAGCCTCTTGGTGATGGACGAGATGCTTTCCGCGCCACGGCGGGACTTGATGAAGGCAATGGTCCGGACCCTCGAGGACACCAGGTTGGCCATGATGTCAGCGGTCTCCGCCACGGCCGTCCGCCGGGTTCTGGCCCCGTTTTCGCCTTTGAGCTCGGTCAGGGCAGGTTCCCACAGCGCCACGGTGGTGGCGCCGTGCGGGGAACTGTCCCGGGACACTTCGCGGACCGGGGCCCCGATGAGGCGTGAGAATGACGTGCCCGGGTCCGAAGCGGTGGCAGAGGCGGCGATGAAGACGGGTTCGGGGAAGGAGGTGCCCGCCCCGTAGTAGGCGCAGATGCGTCGGAGCCGGCGCATCAGGTTGGCCACATGGGAGCCGAACACGCCACGGTAACTGTGGGCTTCGTCCACGATCACGTAGCGCAGGCGGCGGAAAAAGCGTGCCCACCATTGATGGTTAGGGAGGATCCCGAAGTGGAGCATGTCGGGGTTGGCCAGGATGAAGTTCGCGTGGTCGCGGATCCAGCGCCGGGCCGAAACGTCGGTGTCGCCGTCGTAGCTTTCTGCGCGGACCGTATCCAGGCCGAGGGCGCGCAGGGCCGAGAGCTGGTCGGCGGCCAAGGCCTTGGTGGGTGCGAGGTAGAGGGCCACGGCGCCGTCGTCGTGGATCCTGCCCGGCTCCGACAGGACCCGCAGCTCTGAACGGTGGATCGCATCCAAAGCGGGCAACTGGTAGGCGAGGGACTTGCCCGACGCCGTGCCCGTTGCGATCACCACGTGTTCGCCGGCGTGGGCGAGGTCAGCAGCCTCGATCTGGTGCCGGTATGGTTCATGGATTCCGAGCGAACCGTAGGCTTCGACGATGTCCGGGTGCACCCACCCAGGCCAGGGTTCGTGCACGGCTTTGCGGGCCGGAATCGTGTGGACGTGGCGGAGCTGCTCCGGGTCCGGGCTACGGCCCAGCAGGGAGATCAGCGATTCGGCGTTATCCACCAGAACATTCTGTCACCGGCGCCGGGACGCAGGTTCACGGAACCCGCAGTCCGCCCGACCGAAGGGGTCAGTCCACCGAGAGGTCGCCGTCCTGGGTGGACGACGTCGACAGCATCAGGACACCGCTGACGCTCCGCCAGCCGAGGTGCGAGTAAAGTTTCTGGCCGTCCAAGGATGCCAGCAGGAGGCCGTTCTCGACGTCGTGTTCGAACGCTTGGGCCGCGAGTGCCTTCATGATGAAACTGCCGAGGCCGCGGCGCTGGAAGGCCGGTTCGGTGACGATCTTGTCGAAGACGGCCGTGGTGCCTACAACGCACACGCGTCCGCTGGCGGCCAGTTCCTCGCCGGCACGGACTTCGGCGTAATGGACGCCCCCGCTCTTGGAGGTCGAGAGCTTCAGGGACTCGTCCGAGAGCCAGGGGTCCTCGGCGTCCTGGGTCTCCATGTCCACGATCATCATGGTCTGGGATGCGGAGGTGATGTGCAGGCGGTGCTCGTTGGCCAGGAAAGTGTAGCGGGCGAGGTCGTTGCTGAGGATGGTCAGGATGCGTGCCGGGGTCTCTGCCGTCCTTGCTGCCAGCTCGGCGAACTCCGCATCCGAGGGGTTGTGGGCGAAGTATTCCCAGTCCCCGGTTTTGTCGGCCCGCAGCGCAGCAGGGAACCGGCCTTCCTTGCGCGTTTCATAGCCCCGGCAGCCGGCCCAACCGGCCACCCAGACCTCCAGCAGATGCGTGATGTCTTCAACCAAGGCGTCTGGACTCATGTAGAGAGACTATTCCCAGGGGCGGGGAAGCAACAGGGGGAGGTAGTAACAGCTGGGTTAACACTCCGGGCCGCCAAACCGGGGCGCCCGGACCCTCCGGACGCCCCGGTTTGGCGCTGCCCGGTAACCTTAAATGCGTG
>NZ_QYLP01000071.1 GCF_003614925.1 Arthrobacter celericrescens | reverse complement strand
CACTATTGAGTTCTCAAACAACAGACACACCCGGCACCACCCAAACCAAACATTCAGGATCGCTCCGGAGCAACTTTCCAAACTTACTCGCTGACTCGCATTCGGTCAAATCGGCGTTTCTGACTCGATGTTTCCGAGGAAAGCAAGTCATGCCCGCTGATCGCTCCTGTGGAGCAGCGCGGGTACTAACTCTACCACCACTTCCCGGAAGGCGCAAAAGGAGGGTCCGGAGACCCTCCTCTTGCAAGCGAACACGCCGTAGGCCGCCGCGGATTCCTCAGTCAGAAGGCCCGCGGGCACCCGCTAGGCGAGGGTGAACCAGGAGGCTCCCAGCGGCGGCAAGGTGACTGTGAGGGCAGCCGGCTGTCCCTCGGCTCCGGGCACCTTGGCAAGCAGGTCGCCGTCGTTGATGACACCGGAACCGCCAAACTCCTCGGCGTCGGTGTTGAGCACTTCCTGCCAGGCACCTTCGAACGGAACCCCGAGCACGTAGCCGTTGTGCGGCCCGCCGGAGAAGTTCACGGCACAGACCAGCGGTTTTCCATCCTGGTCCCAGCGGATGAACGTCAGCACGTTCCGGTCGGCGTCGCCGCCGTTGATCCATTGGAAGCCGCCGCCCTCGCTGTCGCGGGTGTAGAGCGCCGGGGTCTGCTTGTACAGTTCGTTCAGCTTCTTGGTGAGCAGCTGCAGCCCGCGGTGGGCCGGGATGTCGGCGAGGAACCAGTCAAGACCGTGCTGCTCGGACCACTCGGCCTCCTGGCCGAATTCGGTGCCCATGAAGATCAACTGCTTGCCGGGATGCGCCCACTGGTACGCGAGGAAGGCACGCAGGTTCGCCAGTTGCTTCCACCGGTCGCCGGGCATCTTGCGCAGCATCGAGCCCTTGCCGTGGACCACCTCGTCATGGCTGATCGGCAGCAGGAAGTTCTCGGTGAACGCATAGACCAGGGAGAACGTGACCGTTCCGTGGTGCCAACGCCGGTTCACCGGGTCCTCGGACATGTACTTGAGCGAGTCGTGCATCCAGCCCATGTTCCACTTGAGCCCGAAGCCCAGGCCGCCGGAACTAGTGGGAGCGGTGACCCCGGGGAAGGCCGTCGATTCCTCGGCGATGGTCACCGCGCCGGGGTGGGTCTTGTACACCGTGGCGTTGACTTCCTGGAGGAAGGAAATGGCTTCCAGGTTCTCCCTGCCGCCGTGGACGTTGGGGAACCACTGCCCTTCCTCGCGGGAGTAGTCGCGGTAGAGCATGGAGGCCACGGCGTCCACGCGCAGGCCGTCGATGTGGAACTCCTCGAGCCAGTAGAGGGCGTTGGCAACCAGGAAGTTCCGGACTTCGCGGCGGCCGAAGTCGAAGATCAGGGTGCCCCAGTCCGGGTGCTCCCCCAGCCGCGGATCGGAGTGCTCGTACAGGGCCTCACCGTCAAAGCGGGCCAGGGCCCATTCGTCCTTGGGGAAATGCGCCGGAACCCAGTCGAGGATGACGCCGATGCCGGCCTGGTGCAGGGAGTCGACCAGGAAGCGGAACTCATCGGGGTGGCCGAACCGGGACGTGGGTGCGTAATAGGAAGTGACCTGGTAGCCCCAGGAACCGCCGAAGGGGTGCTCCGCGACGGGCATGAATTCCACATGCGTGAAACCCAGCCACTTGACGTACTCCACCAGTTCCTTGGCGAGCTCCTTGTAGCCGAGGCCAAGCCGCCAGGAACCAAGGTGGACCTCGTAGACGCTCATCGGCGAGTTGTGCGGATCCTTGGTGGCCCGCTCTACCATCCAGGCGTCGTCCTTGAAGCTGTACCGGGACTCCACAACGCGGGAGGCGGTGAGCGGCGGGACCTCGGTGCCGAAGGCGAGGGGGTCGGCCCTTTCCACCCAGTGGCCGGCCTTGGTGAGGATCTCGAATTTGTAGCACGCCCCTGCTACAACACCGGGGACGAAAACTTCCCAGACACCCGAGGAGCCGAGGGAGCGCAGCGCGTGTTCGCGGCCGTCCCAGGAGTTGAAGTCGCCCTTGACGCGCACGGCCTGGGCGTTCGGCGCCCAGACGGAGAAGCCGACGCCGTCCACATCGCCGAGCGAGGAGCGGTAGTGCTGCACGTGGGCCCCCAGGGCGTCCCACAAGCGTTCGTGCCGGCCTTCACCGATCAGGTGCAGATCCACTTCGCCGAGGGTCGGGAGGTAGTGGTAGGGATCGTCGATGGTCACTGGGGCGCCGCCGTCGTACACGACTTCAAGGCGGTAATCCGGCACATGGCCGTGCTGCACGGGCTCCAGGACAGCGACCCATACGCCGTCGGCCTCGTGGCTCATGGGGGTCCTGCCGGCTTCGGTGACAACCATGACCGACTCGGCCAGGTGCTTGACCGTACGGATGGTGACGTGCCCGTGGTCGTCAAGATGGGCTCCGAGGATGGAGTGCGGCGCATGGTGCGCTCCGGCGGCCACGCGGGCCAGGGTGTTGCCGTCGACGGGGAGCGGAACCCGTGGCCGTTCGGTGCGTGCAGAGCCTGTCATTTCTTCACCTTCCAATGTCGCCGCGGCATCCGTGCCGGGGCTGGTACTGCCGAGGATTTGCCGCGAAGCGTTGACCGGGATGGGCAACCAGTCGGGCCTGTTGCGCAACTCGTAAACCACCTCGTACAAGGCTTTGTCCAGCCACAATGCCACAAACAGCGGCGAACCGCGGTCAATGGTTCCGGGCGTGACTTCGCTGTACCCGGAAAGGAATGCTTCGGCGCAATCGCTGACCCAGGAGTCAGGCACGGACGTTCCGGGATTTTCGCGGACGGCGGCCCCCGCGGCGTAGTCGAAGGAGCGGAGCATGCCCACCACATCGCGCAGGGGGACATCCGGAAGGGTACGTTCTTCAATGGGCCGCAGCGGCTCTCCCTCGAAGTCCAGGATCACCCACCGCCCGGGCTCGCCGGCCGTGTGCGGCGCCAGCAGGATCTGGCCCAGGTGCAGGTCGCCGTGGATGCGCTGCAAGGTGCCCGCCTTCAGCCCGGCAAGCCGGGACAGCAGGGACTCGAGTTGATCCCCGTAAGGCCCGACGGCGGTGCCCGCTTCCGCCCAGGAATGCCGGATGCGGCTGGCAACTCCGGGAGCGACCACATGGCCGGGTTCCGCTTCCAGTTCGCTGCCGAAGGCCTCGGAAAGCCGGGCGTGGACGGCCGCCGTGGCCCGCCCGAGTTCCCGGGCTTGCGCGGTGAAATCACGGCCGGCGGAGGCGGCCTCAACGGCGAGCCGCCAGGCGTCCTGGCTGTCCTTCACGAACTCATGCGCGACGGCGAGTTCCGCGGAAAGATGCGCGGCTTCCGCGTCCGTGCCCGACGGCCAGCTTCCCGTGACCCAGCCGCGGGTGGCCGGCACTTCGCTGCTGCCGGCCTCCGTCAGGGCAACACCGACCTCGATTTCCGGGTTGGAACCGGTGGACACCACCCGGTAGATCTTCACGATGGCGGGAGAAACGCCGTCGTCCACGATCACCGAGGTGTTGGACTGCTCTCCTCCGAGGACCCGCACCTTCGCGGGAAACGACGGCAGGCTCTGCGTCCCGGGCACGGAGTGGCCGCGGGCGGCCGTGCCCCCGGGTCCGGTCGTTCCACCGTCGCCGATCAGCGCCAGCCACCGCTCAATGAACTCCGGATCGTAGGCGGCGTCGTAGACCCAGCGCGTTCCGCCGTCGTCGTCCTGCACGACGCCGAGGAATGCCTTCTCGAGGCCGGGTGCTGCTTCCTGGCGGAAGCTGAGGGGCACCTGGACCACGTCGCCCTGGCGCGCGCCGCCCGCACCCGTGTAGGCGACGGACAGCAGGACGATCTCGAAGTCCACCGCGCCACCGGGACCGGCGAGCGGGAACGAGGCCGCTTCGTCCATGGCGAATCCGCCGCTTTTCACGGGAAACCAGCGCTGCCGCGGCAGCCACTCGCGCAACAGTCCGTCCAGGAGCTCATTCGGCGCAGGGAAGTACATGTCAGCCTTCGATCGAGAGGACGGGGATGGCCTGGGTGTACGGGGCGGACCCCGTGGATCCGGGTGACCGGACCCGGAGCCAGAAGAAGTCATGGCTGCCCAGCGTCAAGGTGAGCGTGCCGTCGGTTCCGATCCCGGGGAAGGGCTGGCCGCCGAAGACGTCGCGGAGCCCGCGGCCCGCGTACTCCGGGATGTCCAGGGTGGCCGCCACGGGATGCTGCGAGAGGTTGAAGACGCAGAGGACGGACTCGGCGTCGACCCCTTCCACGTTGCCTTCGGGAAGTTCCCGCAGGTAGGCCAGGACCACCTCGTGGTCGGCGGGGACGTGGCGGAATCCGCCAAGCCCGAACGCCGGGTGGTTCTTCCTGACGCTCAGGATCTGCCGGGTCCACCGCAGGAGCGAGCCCGAGTGCGCAGCTTCGGCTTCCACGTTCGCCATCGAGTAGTTGTACACGAGGGACTGGTTCACGGGCAGGTAGAGCTTTCCGGGGTCGGCGTGGGAGAAGCCTGCGTTCCTGTCGGGGTTCCATTGCATGGGCGTGCGCACGGCGTCGCGGTCATCGAGCCAGATGTTGTCGCCCATGCCGATTTCGTCGCCGTAGTACAGGAACGGCGAGCCGGGCAGCGAGAGCAGGAGGGCGTTGATGAGTTCGATTTCGGCGCGCGAGTTGTCCAGCAGCGAAGCGAGCCGGCGCCGGATGCCAATGTTGGCCCGCATCCGGGGGTCCGGTGCGTACCAGCCGTACATCGCGGCCCGCTCGTCCGCGGTGACCATTTCCAGGGTGAGTTCATCGTGGTTGCGCAGGAATGTGCCCCATTGCGCGCCGGCGGGAATTTCCGGGGTATCCCGCAGGGTCTCGATAATGGGCGCGGCTTTTTGGTCCCGGAGGGCGTAATACAGCCGCGGCATGATCGGAAAATGAAAGGCCATATGGCATTCCGGGTCTTCCTCCGTGCCGAAATAGTCCACCACGTCGTTGGGCAGCTGGTTCGCCTCCGCGATGATGACGCGCCCGGGGTAGTTCTCGTCCACCATTTTCCGCAGATCACGCAGGAACCCGTGGGTTGCGGGCAGGTTTTCGCAGTTGGTCCCCTCTTCTTCGAAAAGGTAGGGAATGGCGTCCGCGCGGAATCCGTCGATGCCTTGGTCCAGCCAGAAACGGACGACGTCGTAAAGCGCCTCGATGACCTTGGGATTCTCAAAATTCAGGTCCGGTTGGTGCGAGAAGAAACGGTGCCAGAAAAACTGCCGCCGAATGGGATCGAAAGTCCAGTTCGATTCCTCGGTGTCCACGAAGATAATGCGGGCGTCCTGGTACTTTTCGTCCGTATCGCTCCAGACGTAGAAGTCCCCGTAGGGCCCGTCCGGGTCTTTTCGGGACTCCTGGAACCAAGGGTGCTGGTCCGACGTGTGGTTCAAGGGCAGGTCGATGATGACCCGCACGCCCCTTGCGTGGGCTTCCGCGACGAGCCGCTTGAAATCACTGATGGTGCCGAACTCGTCCAGCACCGAGGTGTAGTCGGAGATGTCGTAGCCACCGTCGCGCAAGGGCGAGTGGAAGAACGGGGGAAGCCACAGGCAATCGACGCCCAGCCACTGGAGGTAGTCGAGCTTGTCGATCAGCCCGTGGAAATCCCCCGAACCATCACCGTTGGCGTCCGCGAAAGCCCTGACCAGCACTTCGTAAAAAACTGCCTTGCGGTACCAATGCGGGTCATGCTGCAGACCGGGCGCATTGAGTTCGAAAGTGTTCTTCGGTGTGAAGTACGGGTTGGTGCCCTGCGGAGCAAAACTCAATTGGCCTACCTCCGGATGCTCAGGATGTGTGCTGGTTCCACATGTGCGTCGAGCCGTACGTAGTTGTATTCGCCCCACTCCCAGCTTTCACCGCCGATGAGGTCGTCCACCCAGAAGCGCCCGTTGGCGGTGAAGTTCTCCTGGTCAAGCTCGAGTGCCGCGAGGTCGAGCGTGACGGTGCTTTCCCTCACGCTGTGCGGATCGACATTGACCACGATGATCAAGGTGTCCTTGCTGCCGTCCGGCAGGGTCTTGTGCTTCGAGAACACCACGGTGGCGTCGTCGGTGCTGCGGTGCAGGGTGAGGTTCTGCAGGTCACCGAGCGCCGGATGGGCCCTGCGGATTTCATTGAGCCGGGTGATGTACGGCGCAAGGGTGTGGCCCGAGGCCGCGGCGGCGTCCCAGTCCCTGTTCTTGTATTCGTACTTCTCGTTGTCGATGTACTCCTCGGCGCCGGGACGGGCGACGTGTTCGTACAGTTCGAACCCGGCATAGACACCCCAGAGCGGGCTCGCCGTGGCGGCAAGGACCGCACGGATCCGGAACGCCGCCGGCCCGCCGTACTGGAGGTATTCGGTGAGGATGTCCGGGGTGTTCACGAAGAAGTTGGGCCGGAAGTACGCCGGGGACACGTGGCTGACTTCGTGGAAGTATTCCTCGAGCTCGGTCTTGGTGTTCCGCCAGGTGAAATAGGTATAGGACTGCTGGAACCCTGCACGGCCCAGCGCGTGCATCATGGCCGGGCGGGTGAAGGCTTCGGCGAGGAACACGACGTCGGGATGCTTCTTGTTGACCTTCGCGATCAGCCATTCCCAGAACCACACCGGTTTGGTGTGCGGGTTGTCCACCCGGAAGATCTTCACGCCGTGGCTCACCCACAGCAGCACGATCCGCAGGATTTCCTTCGACAGGCCCTCGGGGTCGTTGTCGAAGTTCAGCGGGTAGATGTCCTGGTACTTCTTAGGCGGGTTCTCCGCGTACGCGATGCTGCCGTCCACGCGGGTGGTGAACCATTCGGGGTGCTCCTGCACCCAGGGGTGATCCGGCGCGGCCTGCAGGGCGAGGTCCAGCGCCACCTCGAGGCCGAGCTCGTTGGCCCGTGCCACGAAGGCATCGAAATCTTCGAAGGTGCCCAGTTCCGGGTGGATGGCGTCGTGCCCGCCGGCTGCCGAACCGATGGCCCACGGCGAGCCGGGATCCTGCGGCCCCGGGGTCAGGGTGTTGTTGCGGCCCTTGCGGTGCTGGAAGCCGATCGGGTGGATGGGCGGCAGGTAGATGACGTCGAAGCCCATGCCCGCAACGGCGTCCAACCGGTTCGCGGCGGTCCGGAAGTTGCCCGAGGTCCAGGCGTTGTTCGCGGGATCGTACACCGCTCCTTCGGAGCGAGGGAAGAATTCGTACCAGGCACCGCGGCCCGCGAGGTCGCGCTCGACCAGAAGCGGGAACTTCTCGGATTCTGCCACCAGTTCGCGGATCGGAAGGCGTTCGACGACGGCGGCCACCTCCTCGCTGAAACCGGCACCGAGGCGTTCTTCAACGGAGAGCGACGTGTCCGCGAGTCCTTCGGACGCGGCACGCAGGGTGCGCTTGTCCGCGGCGCTGCGGCCGGCGTCGTCGGCTGCTCCGGACAGCAGGGCGGCACCCTCGGCGAGCATCAGCTCAACGTCGATTCCCGCGGCCACCTTCACTTCGGCGTTGTGGTGCCACGTGCCGTAGCGGTCATGCCAGGCCTCCACCAGGAAGCTCCAGTTGCCGGGGGCAGACGGGGTGATCCGGCCCTCCCAGCGGTCGGTCCCCTTGCCCCGGTCCCCCGACGGCGGCGCCATGCGGACGCGCTGGCGCTCCTTGCCCTTGGGGTCCAGCAGCACGGCGGTGACGCCCAGCTGGTCGTGGCCTTCACGGAAGACCGTGGCACCGACCACGATGTCCTCGCCGGGCAGCGCCTTCGCGGGGAACCTGCCTTCTTCGATCACGGGCTGGACAGCAGTGATCGGGAACCTGCCGAACCGGAGTCCGGTGGTGATATCTGCCTTGGCTTTCGCCTTTGCAGGAGCCTTGCCAACTGCACTGGATCGCGGTGTTGCGGTAGTAGTCACAGGCTCGACGTTAGCGAGAAAAATCACGTTTCGCTAAGGTCCGGTACATATTCTTTGATGACAGGTGTCATTTACCTAAAAGAAACCTGAACCTGTTCCTGCAGCCCATTCGGTCGGTTAGTGTGACGCTCGTGAAGGCAATTCGAAGGTTTACCGTCCGCACCGTACTCCCTGAACCGATCCGGCCTCTGGCCCGTCTGGCGACCAATCTCCGCTGGTCCTGGCACCGACCTACGCGTGAGCTTTTTGCCAGCCTGGATCCGGCGCTGTGGGAAGAAAGCAAACATGATCCCGTCACCCTGCTTGGGTCGATCAGCCGTGAGCAGCTTGACCGGCTGGCCGCGGACGACGGGCTCGTGGAGCGGGTGCATAGTGCCGTAGCGGATCTGGACCGCTACCTCAGCGAACCGCGCTGGTACCAAGGCCTGGGCGAGGATGCACCCGCTTGCATCGCCTACTTCTCCCCGGAATTCGGCATCACTGAGGTCCTGCCGCAGTATTCCGGTGGCCTCGGCATCCTGGCCGGCGATCACCTCAAGGCGGCGTCTGACCTGGGTGTCCCCCTGATCGGCGTCGGGCTCCTCTACCAGGCAGGCTACTTCAAGCAGTCCCTGTCCAAGGACGCCTGGCAGCAGGAGACCTACCCCGTACTCGACCCGGACGGGCTCCCTTTGACCCTGTTGCGCGAACCGTCCAAGGACGGCAGCGGCAAGCCGGTGATCATCACCCTGCCGCTGCCCAACGGCCGCAAGCTGAACGCGCAGGTCTGGCGGGCCGATGTCGGGCGCGTTCCGCTGCTGCTGCTCGACTCGAACGTCTCCGGCAACGACGACGCCGCGCGCGGCATCACGGACAGGCTGTACGGCGGCGGCGGAGACCACAGGCTCCAGCAGGAGCTGCTGCTGGGCATGGGCGGCGTGAAGGCCCTGCGTGCCTACCAACGGCTCACCGGAACCCCCGCCCCGGAAGTCTTCCACACCAACGAAGGCCACGCCGGATTCCTCGGGATCGAGCGCATCCAGGAACTCATGTCCGCCGAATCCCCGCTCAACTGGGATGAGGCACTCGCCGCCGGCCGCGCGTCCACGGTGTTCACCACGCACACCCCGGTCCCGGCGGGCATCGACCGCTTCGAGGCCGTGCAGATCCGCCACTTCTTCGAAGCCGGCCTGGCACCGGCGGTCCCGGTGGACAAGGTTCTGGAGCTGGGGCGCGAAAACTACGACGGCGGCAACCCGGCCGTTTTCAACATGGCCGTGATGGGCCTGCGGCTCGCCCAGCGTGCCAACGGCGTGGCCAAGCTGCACGGCGTGGTGTCCCGGGAAATGTTCTCCGGGCTCTGGCCGGGGTTCGACCACTCGGAAGTACCCATCACCTCCGTCACCAACGGCGTGCATGTTCCGTCCTGGGTGGACCCGCGGATTTCCGAGCTGGCCGGAACCCAGTTCGGCGCGGATGCCAACGCCCCCGGCCGCTGGGACCTGGCCTACAACGTCAGCGACGAAGCCATCTGGGCGCTCCGCCGCGAGCTGCGGGTATCCTTGGTCAACGACGTGCGCAAGCGCTTACGTGCGTCATGGAAGAAGCGTGGCGCGGCAGACGCCGAGCTTGGCTGGACGGACACCGTGCTGGACCCGGACGTCCTCACCATCGGTTTCGCACGTCGCGTGCCCACTTACAAGCGCCTGACCCTCATGCTGCGCGACCCCGCGCGGCTGAAGGCGCTGCTGCTGGACAAGAAGCACCCGATCCAGCTGGTCATCGCCGGCAAGTCACACCCTGCGGACGACGCCGGCAAGAAGATGATCCAGGACCTGGTCCGTTTCACCGACGACCCCCAGGTGCGGCACCGGATCGTCTTCCTGCCCAACTACGACATCGCCATGGCACGCACGCTGTTCCCGGGCTGCGACGTCTGGCTGAACAACCCCCTGCGCCCGCTGGAAGCATGCGGCACGTCGGGCATGAAGGCGGCGATCAACGGTTCCCTCAACCTGTCCGTCCTGGACGGTTGGTGGGACGAGATGTACGACGGCGAGAACGGCTGGGCGATCCCCACCGCGAACAACGGTGCATCGGCAGAAGAACGGGACGACATCGAAGCGGCAGCCCTGTATGAGCTGCTGGAAACGCAGGTCGCGCCGCGATTCTACGGTTCGGTGGTGGCCCAGGGCGCCGGCGCGGCAGGACCTTCGGAGTCCGTTCCGCAGGCCGTCCCCACGCACTGGGTCTCGATGATCAAGCACACGCTGGCCAAGCTGGGTCCGGCGGTGTCGGCGGAGCGGATGCTGCAGGACTACGTGAACCGGCTCTACTGCCCGGCAGCTGTATCCGGGCGCCGTGCCGCCGCGGGCTCCTTCAAGGAGGCCAAGGACCTGGCCGCGTGGATTACCCGGGTCCGCAGTGCCTGGCCGCGACTTGTGGTGGAGCACGTGGACTCGGTGGGTGTTTCGGAAGAACCGCGGATCGGCGACTCGCTGCAGGTGAACGCCTACGTCGCGCTCCGCTCCCTGACCCCGGACGACGTCAGCGTCGAAATCGCATACGGCCGCGCCGAGGAAAGCGATGAGCTCGACGACGTCACCGTGGCCGAGCTGACCACGTTCGAGGAACTCGGCAACGGACGCTACCTGTTCTCCGGTTCCGTGCTGATCAATCGTTCGGGATCGTTCGGCTACACGGTGCGGGTCCTGCCGAAGCACCCGGCGCTGGCTTCCAAGGCCGAGCTTGGCCTGATCGCCAACGCCTGATTCACCACGGAAGGGGTGCCGGACCACGCGGTCCGGCACCCCTTCTGTTTCAGCCCTTGCGCGGGAGTTGTGTTTGCGGCGGGCGCCCCGTCTCAGTGGCGGCCGCCGCTACTGCTGGAAGACGGCGATGATCGCCAGGTCCCTGCCCGAGTACGCCTCCGCATCCTGCAGGATTTCGCAGACGACGCCGAACGAACGGTCCGTGCGGTACGCGGCCGGGACCTGCCAGACCAGCGTGACCGGCGCCTGTCCGTCTTCGGAGAGGCCGTCCGCGAAGTCGTGGAGGGAGTCGTTCAGGGCGTCCAGGTTCACGCCGTAGTACTCCGGGAAGTCCAGGACCTGCCCGAAGACCTCCAGGACGGCCTGCTTGCTGGACCCCGGCGGCACCAGGACGGTGCGGCGGCCGGCGTCGGCGATCTGTTCCTGGAGCTCCTCAAGGGTCCAGGTGTCCGCGGAGTAGATCTTCATGGCGTCCTACTTCCCTTCGACGATGAATGGGAACGACGGGTCAGGCACGGTAGATGTTGATCGTGTTGCCCTGGATGATGTCCTTTTCACCGGCGGCAACCAGCGCCCCGCGCCTGCGGTCGTTCAGTTCGGACGTGGTCAGGCGCAGCTCGAAGCGGGTGGCTCCGCCGCCGGCGGCGGGGCCCAGCTTGGGCAACACGATCTTGGTGTCGTCCTTGTTGCCGTTCATCACGATCAAGCCGCTGAAACCGCCGTCCTCGGAACCGATCAGCAACTGGACCAGGCGCAGGGAAGGATCGTTCCACCGGGAGTCGGTCATCCGGTCGCCCTTTTCGTCGAACCATTCGATGCCGGCGGCCTTTTCGGGGAACTTCTCCGGCTGGGCCGCAAGGAATTCCTTGCGGATCCGGATGACCCGTTTGGTGCTGCGGAACATCTCGTGCGATTCCGGCGTCTGGGTCCAGTCGATCCAGGTCAGGTTGTTGTCCTGGCAATAGGCGTTGTTGTTGCCGTGCTGGGTCCTGCCGAGTTCGTCGCCCGCGGTGATCATGGGCACGCCTAGGGAAACCATCAGGGTGGTCATCAGGTTCCGGCGTGAGCGGGCCCGTTCCGCCACGATGGCTTCGTCTTCCGTGCGGCCTTCGAAGCCGTGGTTGTAGCTGCGGTTGTCGCTGTGGCCGTCCCGGTTCTGTTCTCCGTTGGCCTCGTTGTGCTTGCGGTCGTAGGACACGAGGTCGGCCAGCGTGAAGCCGTCGTGGGCCGTGATGAAGTTCAGCGAGGCCAGGCGGGACCGGCCGGAATGGGCGAACACGCTGGCCGAGCCGCTCAGCGCGTCGGCGACGGCGCCGATGTTCCCGGTGGGCAGCCCGGCCTCGGCGGCCGCTCGGTCGGACAGCCAGAAACGCCGCACCTCGTCACGGAAGTGGTCGTTCCAGTCCACCCAGCCCTTGGGGAAGCCGCCGGTCTGCCAGCCGCCCCAGCCGACGTCCCACGGCTCCGAAATCAGCTTCACCGAGGACAGCACAGGATCCGCCTCGATGCGCTTGAGGAAGGGGTGGTTGGGGTCGAATTCGTTGCGGGCGTTGCGGCACAGCGTGACGGCGAGGTCGAAGCGGAAGCCGTCGATGTGGAACTCCTCCACCCAGTACCGCAGGGAATCGATGGCGAGGTCCACCACTCGCGGGTGGCTGAAGTCCAAGGTGTTACCGCAGCCGGTGGTGTCCAGGTAGCGGCCATGCGCGTCGTGGCGGTAGTACTGGTCTTCGCCGAGGCCACGGAAGCTGATGACGTCGCCGTCGGGTCCGGCCTCGGCGGTGTGGTTGTAGACGACGTCGAGGATCACCTCGAGCCCCGCGGCGTGCAGGAGCTTGACCATGCCTTTGAATTCGTCCTGGACCGCGTGCGGGCCGGCTTCCTGTGCGCTCCGCGTGGCGTAGTCCGGGTGCGGGGCGAAAAAGGCGGCGGTGTTGTAGCCCCAGTAGTTGGTCAGGCCAAGGTACTGGAGGTGCTGCTCGTCCAGGTGGAAGTGGACCGGGAGCAGTTGGATCGCGGTGACGCCGAGGGCCTCGAAGTGCTCGATCATGGCGGGGTGTGCCATGCCGGCGTAGGTGCCGCGCAGGTGTTCGGGGATGTCCGGGTGCAGCATGCTCTGGCCGCGGACATGGGCCTCGTAAATGATGGTGTCGCGCCACGGGGTGCGCACCGGCTGGTCGTTGCCCCAGTCGAAGGCGGGATCCATGCGCACGTTGCTGAGGAACTCGCCGTGCTGGTGGACCGCCCGGCCGTAAGGGTCGAGCAGGAGCTGCGGGGTGCCTTCGACGTCCAGGTCATCGGTCGGAAGGGCAACCGGGAGGGCTTCAATCCCTTCCCGTACGGCGCGGAAGCCGTAACGGGTGCCTGGCGGCATGCCGTCGACAATCCCGAAATGCACACCATCCGCCTTGTTCGGAAGGGTGCGGACGCGCCACGAACCGCCCGGTTCCTGGAAAGCGATTTCAACTTGGTCGAGCCCGGGGGCCCACACCGCGACGTTGACCTGGTCCGGTACGGACAGGTCGGTACCGGAAATTCCGGGCCGCGGAACACTTACACCGAGGGGCGTCGGACACGCTGCGTCCACGGTGGCTGCGGTTTCAAAAATCGGCATAACCATCGCCTCAAAGCTTAGCTCCCGCCGGGTAAAGACGTATCAAATGGTCGTTCTATTGCGGATTCCGCCCGGCCGGGCCCGCCCCGGCATACTGGACATGTCCGCTCTGGTCATCCCGCCCGTGGAGGTGCACATGCGCATTGCACTCGCTCAGATCATCACCGGCCGCGACCTCGCGGCCAATCTGGAACAGCTTGAAGACTACGCCCGGCAGGCCAAGGACGGCGGCGCCACGTTGGTGGTGTTCCCGGAAGCAACCATGCGGGCGTTCGGAAATTCGCTGACCGACATCGCCGAAGAGGTCGAGGGACCTTGGGCCAGCCGGGTCCGCCGGATCGCCGCCGAACTGGGGATCGTCATCGTGGCCGGAATGTTCACCCCGGGCCGCAACGCGGACGGCAGCAAGAACGGCAAAGTCCGGAACACCCTCCTGGCCGCCGGCCCCGGCGTCGAAACCAGCTATGACAAGATCCACCTCTTCGATGCCTTCGGTTTCGCCGAGTCGGACACCGTGGACGCCGGAACCGGGCCGGTGACCTTCGACGCCGGCGGCATCACCTTCGGCCTGGCCACGTGCTACGACATCCGGTTCCCGGCCCTGTTCACCGCCAACGCCGCACGCGGTGCCGTGGTGAACATCGTGTCCGCCTCCTGGGGCGCAGGCCCAGGCAAGGTAGACCAGTGGCAACTGCTGGCCCGTGCCCGCGCGGTGGACACCACCACCTTCGTCCTAGCGTGCGGACAGGGCGACCCGGCCACGCAGGGAGTCGAGTCAAAGGGAGCGGCCCCCACCGGCGTCGGACATTCCATGGTGGTCTCCCCGTTCGGCGAGGTCCTGGAATCCCTCGAAGGCGCCCCGGGTCTCCTTTTCGCAGACCTCGACCCCGCCGTGGTAGAAGAAGCCAGAACCAAACTCCCAGTCCTGGCCAACCGCCGCGATTTCTAGCAACAAAAACAGCAACGCTCCCTGCCAGAAGGCAAAGGGAGCGGTAGCTGCTAAAGGACAATCGGCGCATGACATGCACAGCCGTGGCGGTCTTTTCGCAAGGAGCGCATCGCGATGCATCGGGCACCGAAGGTCGCCAAGCGACCGCAGGTGCCCTCTTGCATCGTGTCTAAGCGACGCCGAAAAGGCCGACGCGGCGGCCCAAGCCAACCAGCGGTGGCCTTACTTAGCCGCCCGCTGCCGGGAGACTTCGTACAGGGAGATGCCCACCGCCATGGAAGCATTCAGCGACTCCATGGCCGAGTCGATCGGGATCGAGACGATCTGGTCGCAGTTCTCGCGGACGAGGCGGCTGAGGCCCTTGCCTTCGGAACCCACCACGATGCAGACCGGCTCCGTGGCCAGGGTGAGGTCCGGCAGCGAGACGTCGCCGCCGCCGTCGAGCCCCAGCACGTAGATGCCCATCTCCTTGAACTGGTTCAGGGTGTTGTTAAGGTTCGACGCGCGGGCCACCGGCACGCGGACCGCGGCACCGGCGCTGGTCTTCCAGGCGGAGGCGGTGACGCCGACGGAGCGGCGCTCCGGGACGATGACGCCGTGGCCGCTGAACGCGGAGACCGAGCGGATGATGGCACCGAGGTTGCGGGGGTCGGTGATACCGTCGAGCGCGACGAAGAGCGGGGCGTTGGCGATGTGCCCCTTCTTCCACTTGGCGACGGTTTCTTCGGCGAGGTCGTACGCGTCTTCATACTCGTACGGCGGGATCTGCAGGACGAGGCCCTGGTGCACGGCGTCGTCGGTCATCCGGTCAAGTTCCGGCTTGCCGGTTTCCAGCAGCGGGATGCCGCGTTCGGCGGCGATCTTAAGGGATTCGCGGACGCGTTCGTCCATGTCGATGCGGATGGCCACGTGCAGGGCCTTCGCGGGGATGCCGGCGCGCAGGGCCTCGACCACGGAGTTGCGGCCGGTCACGACCTCTTCGGTGGCGCGTCCCTTGGGGCCGGAGCGGGCACCCTGGCCCGGACGGGCGGTGGCGCGCTTGGCCGCGGAACGCTCGGCGAGCTGCTTGTTCTTGTAGGCCTTGTGGTAGACGCGGTCCTCGGCCTTGGGCGTGGGGCCTTTGCCTTCCAGGGCCTTCCGACCGTGGCCGCCGGTTCCGACGGAGGGGCCTTTCTTCTTCTTGACCGCCCGGCGACCGTTGTTGGCCATGGTTGTTTCCACCCTTGTTTGAATTGATGAGTCTGCAGACAAGTCTACTGAACGCCTGCAATTCGGCTGCAGGGGCCGGGGTCCGGGCAGTACCCGGCGTTCCGCTCAGTCGCGCTTGAGGGTCCAGCTGGCGCCTTCGGCGCCGTCCTCGACGACGATCCCGGCGGCCGCGAGCGTGTCCCGGATGGCGTCCGACGCGGCCCAGTCCTTGTTGGCGCGCGCCTGCGCGCGGGCTTCCAGCTGGGCTTCTACAAGGACCTTGAGCGCCTCGTTGGTGGCGTGTTCGTCCTGCGCCGGGGCGGCGGCGTCGCTGATGCCCAGGACCCGGAGCATGTCCGTGACGGACACCAGGGCCTGGCGTGCGGCGTCGAGTTCGCCGGCGGTCAGGGCTGCATTGCCGGCGCGCACGGTGTCGTGGAGCACGCCGAGGGCCTGGGGCACGTTGAGGTCGTCGTCCATCGCGGCTTCGAAGGCTTCCGGCACCTTGCCGTGGCTGGCGAAGTACAGGGCGCCGTCGGCGGAGGCCAGCGCACGGGCGGCTCGGCTGATGAATCCGTCAATGCGCTCGACGGCGGCAGCGGCCTCTTGCAGCGACGTCGGACGGTAGTCCAGCACCGAGCGGTAGTGCGCCTGGCCCAGGTAGTAGCGGACGACGCGGGGCGACGCGAGGTCGAGCATCTCGGCCGGGCTGATCGTGTTGCCGACCGACTTGGACATCTTCTCGCCCTCGTAGGTGACCATGCCGTTGTGCATCCAGAAGTTGGCGAAGCCGTCCCCTGCCGCTTGGGACTGGGCCATCTCGTTTTCGTGGTGCGGGAAGCGCAGGTCCAGGCCGCCGCCGTGGATGTCGAAACGGTCGCCGAGGTATTTGGTGACCATGGCGGAGCATTCCAGGTGCCAGCCGGGACGTCCGGCGCCCCAGGGCGAGGCCCAGCTGGCGGTGTCCGGGTCCCCGTCCTTGTGGCCCTTCCAGAGGGCGAAGTCGCGGGGATCCTTCTTGCCGCGGGGGTCGGCGTCCGGGGCTGCCTGCATGTCGTCGATGTTCTGGCGGGTCAGGGAGCCGTACCGGCTCCAGGAACGCACGTCGAAGTACACATCCCCCGAGCCGTCCAGGGCGGGGTAGGCGTGGCCGCGGTCGATGAGCCGCTGGACCAAGGCGTGCATTTCCGGGATGTGGCCGGTGGCGCGGGGCTCGTAGGTGGGCCGCTGCACGCCCAGGACCTCGTAGGCCTTCTCGAATTCCTGCTCGTAGCGGTAGGCAAGGGCCCACCATTCCTCGGCGTATTTGGCGGTGGTCTCCTCGCACCATTCGTCGGTGAACGACTGCGCGGACTTCGCGAGGATCTTGTCGTCGATGTCGGTGACGTTGCGGACTACCGTGACGCGCAGGCCCCGGTACTCGAGCCAGCGGGTCAGTTGGTCGAAGGCGATCGCCGAACGCACGTGCCCCACGTGCGGCATGCCCTGCACGGTGGCACCGCAGTAGTAGACGCTCGCCTTTCCGGCTTCGAGTGGGACGAAGTCTCGGACTTCGGCGGAGGCGGTGTCGTAAAAGCGCAGGGTCACCGCACCAGATTATCCGATAGGCCCGTCTTCCGAGGGGCTTCCGGCCGCCGGGTAGACGAGCGCGGTGGCGACGGCGGAAATCCCCTCGCCGCGCCCGGTGAAGCCGAGGCCGTCGCTGGTGGTCGCCGTGACACTGACCGGCGCACCAGCCGCGGCGCTGAGCACCTGCTGCGACTCTTCGCGCCGCGGACCGAACTTCGGACGGTTGGCGACGAACTGCACCGCGATGTTGCCGATCTCGAAGCCGGCCGCGCGCACGATGCGGGCGGCCTCAGTCAGGAGCGTGGCGCCGGAGGCCCCGGCGTATTCGGGCCGGTCCGTGCCGAAGTGGGTCCCGAGGTCGCCGATTCCGCAGGCCGAGAAAAGCGCGTCCGCCGCGGCGTGGGCGACGCAGTCGCCATCGGAATGGCCGGACAGCCCGCGTTCACCTTCCCAGAAGAGGCCGCCCAGCCAGAGGGGCTGCGGATCGTCCTCGGCAGCGTACGCATGCACATCCACCCCGATGCCGGTACGGGGCAGGATCATTGGTGTTCCGGGGGTCATCAGCCCTCCACCCAGCGCATGCCAAGCGGACCTTCAAGCAGGCCCTCGGCGATGATCAGGTCCAGCGGGGTGGTGATCTTGAGGGACTGGCTCGCTCCCTGCACCACGTGCACCGGGGTGCCGAGGAGTTCCACCAGCATGGCGTCATCGGTGATGGCGGCGGAACGGGCGGCGTCGAAGGATTCGGCCGCCGCGTGCGCCTGGAGCAGGGTCTCGAGATCGAAGCCCTGGGGTGTTTGCACGGCGCGGAGCTGTTCGCGGGGTGCGGTGCCGGTGACCAGTTCCGGCGCGATCGCGGCGTCGCTGCCGTCGGTTTCGACGACGGTCTTCACCGTGTCCACCACCGGCGTCGCCGGGATGACGGCTTTCGCGCCGGCCGCCAGTGCTTCGGACACGCGGTGGAAGACCCGCTCCGGGGCCAGGGCGCGGGCAGCGTCGTGGACCAGCACCCATCGGGTCCCTTCCAGGACGGCACCCAGCGCCGCCCGCACGGACTCCGCACGTGTGGATCCGCCGTCGACGACGCTCAGCAGCGGCCCGTCGGCACTGTTCTCCGCCGCGAACGCCTCGCACAGCGCCCGTAGCTCGCCGTCGCCTTCCGGAACCGCGACGCAGATCTGGCGGGCAACGCCGGCGGCGGCCACGCCGCGGAGGGCATGGGTCAGGATGGCTTCCCCGCCAAGAGGCACTTTCGCCTTGGGCATGCCGTACCCCAGCCGCTGGCCCGAGCCTGCGGCCACGACGACGACGGCGGTTGCCCCGTGTTGGGATGCTGTAGTCATGCGCCCAAGCCTACGTGAGAGGGCATAAAGAAACCCCGGCGGCACCATGGGTGCCGCCGGGGTTCAATTCTCAGGAAGCCAGGACCTCGTCGAGAACGCTTGCCGCCTTCTCTTCGTCGGTCTTTTCCGCCAGGGCCAATTCCGAAATCAGAATCTGCCGGGCCTTGGCCAGCATCCGCTTTTCACCTGCGGACAGGCCCCGGTCGTGATCGCGGCGCCACAGGTCACGGACGACCTCTGCGACCTTGATGACGTCACCGGAAGCAAGCTTCTCCAGGTTTGCCTTGTAACGACGCGACCAGTTGGTGGGTTCCTCGGTGAACTCGGCGCGGAGGACATCGAAAACGTGCTCCAGGCCTTCCTTGCCCACTACGTCACGAACCCCAACAAGGTCAACGTTCTCTGCTGGAACTTCAATGGTCAGATCACCCTGAGCCACCTTGAGCTTGAGATACATCTTCTCTTCGCCCTTGATGGTGCGCATTTTGATTTCCTCAATCTTCGCTGCACCGTGGTGAGGGTAAACTACTGTCTCGCCGACCTCAAAAACCATGTGGACTTTCCCCTTTCCCGCAGACCAGTTTATCACGTTTAAGGCATACGACTGGCCCGGGCAGCGGGCATGAAGCCCGGAATCACGCGGGAATCGGCCGATTTGCCCCTGGCGAACCCCCTTGACGAACGCGTTCAAAAGTGCATGCGGGCGGGTTGGGCGGACCCCGGACGGCCCATGGGACGGCAGCCACATTGCGCACACGAATCCTTGTTTCCTTTGGTTTGCCGATAGGCTATGGCTGAAAAGTGTTCCAATGACTCTTAGAGGAGTACGTGTCGTGCGCAATACTGCGATGAACCGTGTCCAGCGCGGCAAGCTGGCCATGGCGGCTGTGGCCATCGGTGCCGGCCTTCTGTCCGTAACAGGTTGCGGCTACATCAACGCCCAGCAGACCAGCCACCAGTACGCAGCCTCCGACGGAGTCAAAGCAGACCTCGGATCGCTGGAACTGCGCAACATCGCAATCGTTTCCACTGGCGCGGACAAGCCGGGCCGCGTGATCGGCGCCGTGTTCAACCAGTCTTCGAGCGATGCGACCCTGGTGATCAACGGCGCGAACGGTGCCCAGACCAGCGTCCCGGTGAAGGCGAAGTCGCAGACCTACCTGAACGAGGAAAGCGATGCTGCGATCCTCAGCAGCGCCGGCGGAAACCCCGGTTCCTTGGTGACTGTGTCCCTGTCTGCAGGCTCTGAGTCCTCCAAGCTCCAGGTCCCGGTTTTGGACGGCTCCCTGGTTGAGTACCAGAAGTACCTGCCGGCCGGCGCCACCCCGACGGCGACCCCGGGCTCCACCGCGAGCGAGGGCGCCACCCACAAGGGCGAGAGCGGCCACGCGACCGAACCGGCAACGACGCCGAGCGAGTCCGGCCACTAAGGACCAGATAACGCAAGAGGAGGGCCTCCGCACGCCGGGGAGGCCCTCCTCTTTGCATTCGCCGCGGCTTACGGCTCGAACTTGTACCCCAGCCCACGCACCGTCACGAGGTACCGAGGCGCCGAGGGGTCGGGTTCGATCTTGCCGCGCAGGCGCTTCACGTGGACGTCCAGGGTCTTGGTGTCGCCCACATAGTCGGAGCCCCACACCCGGTCGATCAGCTGGCCGCGGGTCAGCACCCGGCCCGAATTGCGCAGGAGCATTTCCAGCAGTTCGAACTCCTTCAGGGGCAGCGCCACCTGCTCACCGTTCACGCTGACCACGTGCCGCTCGATGTCCATGCGCACCGGACCGGCCTGCACCGTGGAGGTGATGAGCTCCTCGGGTTCTCCCTGCCTGCGCAGCACGGCGCGCACGCGGGCCACGAGTTCGCGCGAAGAGTACGGCTTGGTGACGTAGTCGTCGGCGCCGAGCTCCAGTCCCACCACTTTGTCGATTTCCGAATCCTTGGCCGTCAGCATGATGACCGGCACGCCGGAACGCTGGCGCAGCTGGCGGCAGACCTCGGTGCCCGGAGTGCCGGGAAGCTGGAGGTCAAGCAGCACGAGGTCGGCGCCGTTGCGGTCGAATTCCACGAGGGCGTCAGTGCCGTTGTCCACCACCTGGACGTCGAAGCCTTCCTTGCCCAGCAAATAGGACAAGGGATCGCTGAAGGACTCCTCGTCCTCCACAATGAGTATCCTGCTCAAGCACTTGCTCCTTGCTCATGGGCGCCAGCCGCGCCCGCGGTCTGAATGGCGCCGCGCGGTGCCGCCGCGGCGTCGTCGGCGTCCTGGCCCTCAAGCTCAGGCAGCCGGATGGTGAACGTCGATCCCTGGCCGGGCTGGGACCACAGCGTCACTTCGCCGCCATGGTTGGACACCACGTGCTTGACGATGCTCAGGCCCAAGCCGGTGCCGCCGGTCTGCCGGGACCGCGCCGCGTCCACCCGGTAGAAGCGTTCGAAGACCCGTTCCTGTTCCTCGGGGCCGATCCCCTCGCCCTGGTCGGTGACCGAGATGGCAACCACGCCCTCCTTCGCCCGGACCCCGACGCCCACCCGGGTGTTCTCCGGCGAGTAGCGGATCGCGTTGTCGATGAGGTTGCGCAGGGCGGTCACGAGGAGGTCCTGGTCGCCGAAGACGTGGGATTCGCAGCGCCCGCCCACCACGATGGTGATGTTCTTGCTTTCGGCCGGAAGCTGGGAACGGTCCACGGCTTCGGCCACCACGTTGTTGATATCCACGACGTGGCCTTGCTGGGCGACGTTGGCGCCCTGGAGCCGGGAAAGCTCGATGATGTCCTGCACCAGGGCGGCGAGGCGGCCGGACTCCTTGTGCATGCGCCGGGCGAAGCGGCGGACGGCTTCCTCGTCGTCGGGGCTGGCTTCGAGGGCTTCGGCGAGCAGCGAGATCGCGCCCACCGGGGTCTTCAGTTCATGGGAGACGTTCGCGACGAAGTCGTTGCGGATCTCCTCGGTACGGGTGATCTCGGTGCGGTCATCAGCGAGCAGCACGATGTATTCCCAGCCGAGCATGGCCGCCCGGACCTGCACCACGATGCTGCCCTTGCCCATGGGACCGCGCGGAAGTTCGAGGGTCTCCTCCAGGATGACGCCGTCACGGCGGACCTTCGCGGTCATGTCCAGGAGTTGCTTGTGGACCACGGTGTGCCCGCGCACCAGGCCGTATGCGTAGGCGGCTGGACTGGCCCGGACGACGCCGTCGATCGCGTCCACCACTACGAAAGCGCGCCCGACGACGGAAAGGACTTCCGCGGCGCCTTCCGGCAGGAGGGGCTCGTCGACGTCGACATCGGTGATGGTGCGCTGCCGCTCGCTGAGCCTGAAGGCGAGCACGCCCAAGACACCGCAAGATAAGCCGACAAGGCCTGCGATGACACCGACGAGCACTGGATCCACGCATCCAGCATATGCGTTCAAAACACGGCAATTCCGGCTTGCGCAGCCAAACGGGCCCGGTTCAACTAACGTTCATCTAAAGATGCGCAGCCGTTCACCGCGCGCTGCCACCCTTGCTGGTTGGACAATACAGCAGCGCGCGCCGTACAGGCCGCGCCGCTGGGATGCACTGCACGAATGTACTGCAGAGATGTACAGAGAGAGGACGCCACGTGCGCAAGGTTTTTCAGGAGGAACTCACCCAGGTGGGCGAAGACCTCATCGAGATCTCAAAGCTGGTCACGGAGGCGATCCGGAACGCTACCACGGCGTTCGAGGGAGCCGATGTGGACCTGGCACAGGATGTCATCGCGGCCGATGCCCGGATCGACTTCCTGCAGAACAGCCTGGACGAGCGCGCCATCGACATCCTCGCCCTGCAGGGGCCGGTGGCCAGCGACCTGCGCATGATCGTTGGTTCGCTGCGGATGAGCGCCTCGCTGGAGCGCATGGGCGACCTTGCCCGCCACGTGGCACAGCTCGCCCGCCTGCGCTTCCCGGCCACCGTCATTCCGGAGGCCCTCACCGCGACGTTCAAGGAAATGGCGCAGATCGACCTCGACATCAGCCTCAAGGTCACCCAACTGCTCGAGACCCGGGACCTTGAGGTTGCCCGCGACATCGTCAAGCTGAACATCGCCCTCGACGACCTGCACCTGAGCGTGTTCAAGGCGATCGCCGAGCCTTCCTGGCAGGAGTCGCCGTCGACCACCGTGGACGTCGCCCTGGCAAGCCGCTACTTCGAACGCTTCGCCGATCACGGTGTTTCCGTTGCCCGCAAGGTCAGCTACCTGGTCACCGGCGAGTGGCAGCCGGAAGGCTTCTAACTCCGCAATGTGTTAACGACGCCGGCCGCCCACCTCGAAAGGTGGGCG
>NZ_QYLP01000069.1 GCF_003614925.1 Arthrobacter celericrescens | reverse complement strand
CTTCCGCAACGAATGGCAGTCCCAGCACATGACCGCCCTCCAGAAGGTCGCCCAGGCCCTCGACGAAGCCGGCAAGAAGGCCACCAAAAACGCCAACGAGCAGGAACAGGCCTCGAACTAACGCTCAGCAACACACGGAAGCCCGGACACACAGTGTCCGGGCTTCCGGCAGTTAAGCGGATCATCGCGCTCTTCCACGCAGTTTCGTAACGTTCAGCGAATTAGCGCACAGAAACTTTGCATAATTTTCGGCCTCGGGCTATCTTCTCTTAGGTCAGCCTAACTCGCCCCAACGAGTCAAGGCGTAGCGCCGTTCGACCGCGATCCAACCAGCCGAGAGGCCCTCAGTGGGAAACTCCCCGCGGGCCTGGCAAACGTGGCTTACCCCCGCCACGGTTCGGATACCGGAACGGTCCTCCCCCCAGCACCCTCATTAAGGACTTACGATGCTTCGTGCCGCCACGGCCGCTCTTTTGGCCGCCCCTCTCGCCCTCGCTGCCCTCACCGGATGCGGCGCCCAGGCCGCCCCAACCCAGGCCGCCCAAAAGGAGGAAGGTTTCACCGTCCCGGCCGGCGTTCAGAAACAGTACGAAGTGCTCGCCGAAGAGCTCGCGGAAAAGGGCAAAACGGTCGAGTCCGGGGAATGGACAGTCAACCTGATCACGGAAGCTGCCGAACCCTGGTTCGACGAGCACGCAACGCACTTCCGTGCGCCGAAAGCCGGCGAAACACATCACATCGAGATCATCCCGACCGAGACCTCCACGGGCCGGATCGTTCCCGACGTGCCGATAACCCTCGAAGTGGTGGATGCCCAGGACAGGGTCGTCCAGGAACTGAAGCTGAACTTCTATTACTCGACCTTCTACCACTACGCCAACAACTTCACCGTGCCTGAAGCAGGCACCTACACGCTGCGCGCCACCCTCGGCGTTCCGGGCTTCAACCGCCACGGCGAAAAGTCCGAAACTCCAGCCCTGGCCAAGGGAACCACGGTGGAATTCACCGATGTGGAGCTGACGAAGGAGTAGCCACGGCTGCCGGGGCCGATTCGTCGCCCCTGTATTCCGGCCCGGGCGGCCCTCAAGGGGGCTTCCCGGGTCTGCCTACCGACCCCTCCTTCCAAGGACCATGATGACTTCTTTCAGCGCATCTTTGCGGTTCAAGAAATGACGGCCCCAGCACCGGTCCGGACCGATTCGCCACAGGTTGAGACGGCAATTGCGCCGGCACCGCTGACGCGCAAACAGGCCCGACGCCTGGTCTTGCTCGGGATACTGTGCACCGCCGGATGGCTGGCTTCTGTGCTTGTCGGGCAGTTTGTGGACTGCGGGCCCGAACTCCACAGGCTAGGCCTCGCCGTTCACATCCTGGCCCTCGTGCTGTCCTTCGGCACGATCCTGGTGGTCGACTGGCTGGGGCTGCTGTGGCTGCTCGGCAAAGTGGAAATGCACGCATCCGGGAAACTCGAAGCCACTGCGAAACCGCTGATTTGGGGCGGCCTCGCCCTGCTGTTGATTTCCGGCGCACTGATCGACCCCGACCTGACCAACCCGGTGACCGCGGTCAAGCTCGTTTCCGTGCTCATACTGATGCTGAACGGCCTCAGCATCGGCCCCGCCATGCACCGCTTGCTGGCTCTCCCGCCGCACACACGCTTCAGCGAGCTGACCCACGGCCTGCGCCTTCGGCTCATGATTGCGCTCACCGTTTCCCAGGCCTGCTGGTGGACCGCCGTCCTTATCGGCCTCATCAACAGCACGTTGCGTCGCTGGACCGGCGCCTAGGTCCCTCAGCTGAAATTGCCCGCCGGCTAAGGCTCCCGGGGCCCTGCCGGGACCGTCCGCACGGAAGGCACGGGTTCGACGTCGTTCGCGTGGTCAAGCTCCGCGCACGGCTCGGCACCGCCGGGCAGCGCAACGGCCAGGCGCTCGGCGCGGAGTTCGTCCACGCGCACCAGCACCACGCCGCAGATGATCAGCGCGCCGCCCAGGAGCTGGACAGTGCTGGGCAGCTCGGACAGCAGCAGCCAGGCCCAGACGACGGCGAACAGCACCTCGGTGAGCGAAATGAAGGACGCCACCTTGGAACCGAGGCTGCGGGCCGCCATGATGCCGGTGACATAGGACAGCACGGTGGACAGCAGCACCAGGCCTGCGACGGACACCCACCACGGGGTGTTCCACGGGCCGAGGTGGGTGTCGGCGGTGCTGAAGGACATCGGCAGAAGGCCGAAGGCAGCGGCCGCCCACATGACGATCGCACCGGCCAGGAGACCGCCGCCGGCCAGGACCAGGGGCGGAAGTCCGTCGTTCTGCTTGGCCGTGATGAAGAAGTAGATCACCAGGCAGACCGCGGCGGCCATGCCCCAGAGCACGCCGACGAAGTCCACCTTGACGGCGCCGGTGAGGTCGAGCACGAAGACCAAGCCGCCCAGGGACAGCAGGGTGCCGATCGCGGTCAGTGCGCGCGGACGGCGCCGGGTGGCCACCCAGAGCCAGAGCACGATCATGGTGGGGGCAAGGTATTCGAGCAGCAGGGCAACGCCCACGGACAGGCGCTCCACGGCGTTGAAGTAGAACAGCTGGCAGCCGGCCACACCGATGAGGCCGAACAGCAGGATGGTGAGCCAGTTTTCCTTGAGCTGGTGCCAGCGGCCGCGGAGTGCGACGGCGGCGGGAACCGCCAGGACCAGTGCGGCACCGCTGAGGCGGACCGCGACGGCGGCGCCCGGCGTCCAGCCTGACTCCAGGAGGGATTTCGCGAAAGAGCCGGACAGCCCGAAGACCGCCGAGGAGAAAAGCGCGACGCCCAGGCCGGAGGCCATGAAGCCTGCCGCGCCCCGGCTCTTGGCAGCTGACACAGCTCGCCTCCTGTCAGGAGTAAAATGGGTTACGCTCCTGACAATACTCCCAAGCCAAGTAAGGAGTCAAAGTGCTTTTTGCACCTGACACTGAAGTGGCCCTGCGCGCCGTCGTCAACCTGATCAACACCGCTGCCAACGGAGGCGAGGAACTGGTCACCCCGGAGGACCTTGACGCGTTCCTGGACGCCGAAGAATTCACCGGCGTGCGGGCCGGAACGGAGCGGGAACTCGAGAGCGTGAAGCGGCTCCGCAAGGAACTCGCCGCGCTGTGGACGGCTGACGAGGACACCGCCGTGCAGGCGATCAACCAGCTGCTGGTGAAGGCGAAGGCACTCCCCCAGCTCGTGAAGCACGACCACTGGGACTGGCACCTGCACGCCACCACGCCGGACGCGCCGCTTGCCGACCGCATGGGCACCGAGGCTGCCATGGCGCTGGTGGACGTGATCCGCAGCAAGGAGGGCGAGCGCATGCGGGTCTGCGCCGCGGAGGACTGCGATGCCGTGGTCCTGGACCTGAGCCGGAACCGCTCCAAGCTCTACTGCGACACGGGAAACTGCGCCAACCGGGCGCACGTGGCCGCGTACCGGGCGCGTCGCGCGAGCGCATAGGGGCGGCGAGCGCATAAGGGCGGCGCGCCTTGGACGGCTGGCATCCAGGACGCCCGTGCCGGGTCAGTTGGTGCCGGGTCCCGGCGTCTCGGGCTTTTCGGGACCGGAAGATGCAGGGCCGGGAACGGCGCCGCCGTGGCTGCCGGGCCTGCGGGACGTCAGATTGACGCCGGAGCCCTTGCCCAGGTGCTCGGCGTTTTCCTTGTAGCTCATGGAGAGCATCGCGGCCATGACCAGGCTGACAATGAACGCGATGCCGCCGCCGGTGAAGGCGAGGTCGAAGCGCGGCGAATGGCCGCTGCCGCCCGAGGCGAAAATCAGCACCGCGAAGAAGACCAGCACGCCCCAGAATGCGGAAAACATCAGCGGGCCCTTCACCGAGGTCCGCATCTTGCGCGGCTCTCCTGGTTTCTGGTCTGCCAAGGTGGTCCTCCAATGGTGCCGGCGCTTCGCGCGCCTCAAGAGTTCTACAGAAAGTAGAAGGTACGGTTACTAGTTTACGTCCTCGGCGGGCGCGCCGTGCCCACGGTCTCCGTGGCCGCCGGCGTCATGCCGCAGGCTCAAGCCGGAGAGCGTCCACAGGACCCCCGTAATGATGGCGCCGCCGCCTGCGACACCCAGCAGGGCGTGCGCTCCGAGGTTGGTGAAGAACGGCAGCAACGCCGCCGTTCCAATGCCCACGACGCCGGAAATCAGCCAGTCGCGTGCCAGCACCTGGCGTCCGCGCTGGCGCAGCCCCTGCACCACTTCCCACACGCCGAGCACCAGCAGGGCAAGGGCGGCCGAAGCGGTGGCACCGGCGTCGGACTGGGTCAGCAGCGCACCCACGCCGCCCAAGGCGACCACCGCGGCGATCCCAAGCGGGGCGCTTCCGCCCCGTTGCACCGGGAAGATCCGCAGCACAGGGAAGATCCGCAGCACCGCAAACGCCGTCGCCAGCAGGTAAAGGCCGAGCGCCCAGGCGAGGACCTGCACGGACGGCGCACCCCAGAACACCGTCACGGCCCCGAAAACGAGGGCGATGGCGGCGCGCAGCAACACCGGCTTCCAGGGCGCGGCGCTGTCGGAGCCGGAGAGCCAGGAAGGGACAGATGCTGACGAGGAGGGGGAAGTCACCCATCCAGTTTAGCGATCAGAACCCGCCCTGCCGTCGGGGCGGCCGGCGCCGGGTCAGGACCCCAGCACCATCCACTTGTCGTTGCGCGAGCGCAGGCCCAGGGTGACTCCGCGGGCCAGCATGTAGCCCAGCCCGAAGGCCGCCCAGAGCCAGAGCAGCCCGGCCGCTCCCCCGGGACGGGCCAGGTGCACGGCCGCCAGCAGCGGCAGGTAGAAGGCGAGGTTCACGACGCCGGCGATCGCCAGGTAGCGGGCGTCGCCCGCGCCGATCAGCACGCCGTCGAGCACGAACACGAAGCCGGCCAGCGGCTGCCCGGCGGCCAGGATCCAGAGCGCCCCGGTCAGCGCCGACTGGACGGCGGTGTCCGACGTGAAAAGCAGGCCGGCCCACGGCGCGGCGACGGCCAGCAGCACCCCGGTTACGACGCCGAAGCCCAGCCCCCAGCGGATCATGGTGCGGGTGAGTTCCCGGGCCTGGGCGGGCCGGGCGGCGCCGAGTTCCTTGCCGATCAGGGCCTGCGCCGCGATCGCGAGGGCATCCAGCGCGAAGGCCAGGAAGGAGAAGATGGTCATGGTGAGCTGGTGCGCTGCCAGGTTCACCGCGCCCTGCGAGGTGGCCACGAGCACGGTGGCGAGTATCGCCAGGCGCAGCGAGAGAGTGCGGAGCATCAGCCAGGAACCCACCGTGGTCATGGCCCGGATTCCGTGCCAGTCCGGCCGCAGGGATACCCCGTGCCGGCGGGCATTGCGGCCGACCATCACCAGGTACACCGCGGCCATTGCCCACTGCGCGATGCTGGTGCCGAGCGCCGACCCGGCGACCGAGAGGTGCAGCCCGTAGACCAGCACCCAGTTCAAGGCGATGTTGAGGGCGAAGCCCGCGGTTGCCACCACGAGCGGGGTGCGGGTGTCCTGCAGGCCGCGGAGGACGCCCGTCCCGGCGAAGATCAGCAGCATGGCCACCAGCCCGGGCATGGACCAGCGGAGGTAGTCGACGGCGAAGCCGCGCACCTCTCCCCCGGCGCCGAACAGGTCCACGAGCGGCCCGGCCGCGAAGAAGCCGGCCACCGCCAGTACCGTGCCGAGCAGCAGTGCCAGCCAGACGCCGTCGCGCCCTGCCGCGAGGGCCTTGGACAGCTTGCCGTCGCCGATCGCACGGGCGACCGCCGGCGTCGTCGAATAAGCCAGGAAGACCATCAGCCCGACGGCGGTGTGCAGCAGCGTGGATGCCAACCCGACGCCGGCCAGTTGGCTTACGCCGAGATGGCCCACGATGGCCGAGTCCGCCAGGAGGAACAGGGGTTCGGCGATCAGCGCACCGAAGGCCGGAACGGCGAGGCGCAGGATCTCGCGGGCATGGGAGGGGTTGGCGGCACGGGCTACGGTCTGGGGCACTTTTCCACCATAACGGGCAGGGCGGACAAGCTTGGGTCCCGTTGTTTCACGTCACATTTACTTGACACTTCAAGCAATTTTCGGAACGCTGGAATCATGAACAAGTCCACCCTGACCAACACAGCCCTTACCGTCCTGCGCGTCATCGTCGGATTCATCTTCGCCGCGCATGGCTGGCAGAAATTCAATGAATTCACCATCGCCGGCACCCAGGCCGCCTTCACCCAGATGGGAGTCCCCGGCGCATCCGTGGTGGCACCCGTCGTCGCCGGCCTGGAACTGGTGGGCGGCATCGCCCTCATCGCCGGCCTCCTGACCCGCGTCTTCGGTGCGCTCCTCGCAGTGGACATGCTCGGTGCACTGGTGCTGGTGCACGCGCTGGCCGGCGTCTTTGTCGCCAACGGCGGCTATGAACTCGTGCTTGCCCTCGGCGGCGGCGCCCTCGCCCTGGCCTTCGCAGGCGCCGGACGGGCCTCCGTTGACGCCGCAGCCTTCGGCCGCAAGGGCTCCAAGCTCGGCGTGCTCGCGTAAACTCCTCCTTCAACTGGAAAACGCACCCGTTTCGGCGGGTGCGTTTTCGCGTTAAGGGAGCCTCGGCTTAGGGCGTCAGCGCAGGGGGACTCAGCCCTCGACGCCGGTCAGCTCGTTCGGCACGACGTCCAGGACGGCGCTCTTGAGCACCTTGCGGCTCTTCAGGTCCACGGCATGGATCTTGCGGGCGTCCGGCTCGGTGACGAACGCCGTCGAGCCCTGCACGAAGAGCGTGGGGCGGGGGTCCTGCCAGGTGGTCGATTCGGTCCACGGAGCCGTCACCTTGATGGTCGTGGTGACCTTGCCGGTGGCGGGGTCGATCACGCGCAGGCCGCCGTCGGTTCCCAGCACCAGGGCCTCGCCGGCCGGGCCGCGGCCGAGGGAGCGGAAGGAGTAGCTGGTTCCGAGGTCAACGAGCCGCAGCGTGGCGGTGTCGGTGTTGACCAACGAGATGCGGGTGGGGCGTTCCAGTTCAGCATCCTTGTCCACCTTGTAGTCACCCAGGATCACCGGCGATTCCTCGGATCCGGCCTGGTTACCCATGCGTCCGTACTTATCGGGGCTGGCCACCTTGCTGAACGTGCCGTCCTTGTAGATCAGCATGCCGTTTTCGCAGCCGAGCACCACGGTGCCGTGCGCGGCGACGGCCTCGCCGTGGACGCCGGGGCAGTTTTCGTTCCGGGCGATTTCCTTGCGGTCCTGGCCCTTGCCGGGGCCGAGCACGACGGCGCCGGAGCGGCTCTCGTCGTTGCCGAGGGTCACCAGCAGGCCGCCGTCCTCGAGCGGAACCGCGACGCCGTGATGGGCTTCCGCTGCGGTGTAGACGTCCGTCTCCGGCAGGCCGTTTGCGAGGGCCTTCGCAAGCCCTGCGGTGTCGAAGCTTTCGACCCTGCCGGAGCCGTCGCTGAACAGCACCGCCTTTCCCGCGTGGCGCACGACGTGCCCGGACTTGCTGGCCTCGAAGGCACGTTCCGTGAGGCGCGGTTCGCCCGCGTAGTGGTGGCTGTGGTCGCCGTGCGGCTCGCTCCAGGAGCCGGCGTCGAACACCCGGAAGGCGTCGCCGGTGGAGACCAGCACGTGGCGGCCGTCGCCGGCCGGGTTGAGGCGGTTGAAGCCGTCGATCTCCGCACCGCCAACGGGCTTCAGGGTCTTGGCGTCGAGGACTGTGATGCCGCCGTCGTGGGTCAGGACGAGGCGCGGCGTGGGCCCTTGCGCTTCCTTGGCGGCAGGCCGGGACGCCTCGCTGTCCGGGGCGGTGGAAGCCGCTCCCGCGGTTCCCGGAGCGGCGGCACCGGCGCAGCCGGCAAGCAACAGGGCCGTGAGCGCCGCGGACGGGGCCGCGAGGGCGCGAATGAAACGGGGTTTGGATGAGGGTTGAGTGATCATGCGCTTAACAATAACGATTCTCATTAGAAGTAAAGAATTGTTGCCGGACCCTTCCGGACACCGCCGCCCCGAACGGCAGGTGACGGGCGCCGTCACACAAGGCACCGCCGTCGGGCCCGTAGCTAAACTCGCCTCATGAGCGAGCCTGCACCGCACTCCGTCACCCTTCGCTTCCTCGCCGCCCCCACCGACGTCGGGCACAGCGGTTCGGTGGACGCCGGCACCGTCCTGGAATGGGTGGACAAGGCGGCCTATGCGGCGGCCGTGGGCTGGGCGAAGTCCTACTGCGTGACGGCATACGTCGGCAACATCCACTTCAGCGATCCCGTGAACAGCGGCGACATGGTGGAGGTGGAGGCGACCATCGTCTACACGGGCCGCTCCTCGATGCACATCCGCACGGTCACCTCGGCAGCCGACCCCAAGGGCGGCCCGGCCACCATGCGCAGCCAGTGCCTGGTGATCTTCGTGGCGGTCGGCGCGGACGGCAAGCCGGTCCCGGTTCCGCAGTTCACGCCGACGACGCCGGCCGAGATCGAACAGCGCGACAGCGCCCTGGCGCGGATCGCCGTGCGCGAGCAGATCGTCGAAGCAATGAACGCCCAGGAATATACCGACGCCGGAACGGCCGAGCGCGTGGTGCTGCGCTTCATGGCCTCCCCCACCGACGTGAACTGGGGAGGCAAGGTGCACGGCGGCATCGTCATGAAATGGATCGACGAGGCCGCCTACGTGTGCGCCTCGCGGTACTGCGGCCGGGACACCGTGGCGGTGTTCTCCGGCGGGGTACGTTTCTACCGGCCGCTGCTGATCGGCGACGTCGTGGAGGTGGAGGCGCGCCTGGTGTACACCGGCAACAAGGGCATGCACGTGGCGGTCCACGTGCGTTCCGGCAGCCCGAAGAACCGGGAAATGAACCTCACCACCTACTGCCTGACGGTGATGGTGGCGCGCGACGACAGCGGAACCTCGGTGCCGGTGCCCCAGTGGGTTCCGGTCAGCGACGAGGACAAGCGGCTGCACGCGCACGCCCGGGAACTGCTGGAGATCCGGGCGCAGGCTCCCCGTTCCTAGAAGCCGCCGCCGCCTGAGTCGCCCGCCATGTTGGCGAAGCGCGAGTAGTGGCCCTGGAAGGCGACCACGATGTCCTTGGTGGGGCCGTTACGGTGCTTGGCCACCAGGATGTCCGCCTCACCGGCGCGCGGGGATTCCTTGTCGTAGACGTCTTCGCGGTGCAGCAGGATGACCATGTCGGCGTCCTGCTCGATGGAGCCGGATTCACGCAGGTCCGAGACCATGGGGCGCTTGTCCTGGCGCTGTTCGGAGCCACGGTTCAGCTGGGACAGGGCGATGACGGGCACCTGGAGTTCCTTGGCGAGCAGCTTCAGCGCACGGGAGAACTCGGAGACTTCCTGCTGGCGGGACTCCACGCGCTTGCCCGAGCTCATCAGCTGCAGGTAGTCCAGCACCACGAGCTTGAGGTCGTGCTGCTGCTTGAGGCGCCGGCACTTGGCCCGGATCTCCATCAGGGACATGTTGGGGCTGTCATCGATGAACAGCGGGGCATCGTTCATGCGGCCCATCGTGGTGGCGATCTTGGACCACTGCTCGTCCTTGATGGTGCCCTTGCGGAGGTCCTGGAGGCTGATAGTGGCCTCGGCCGAAAGCAGGCGCATGGCGATTTCGTTCCGACCCATTTCCAGGGAGAACATCACGGTGGCGAGGTTGTTCTTGATGGCGGCCGAGCGGGCAAAGTCCAGCGCGAACGTGGACTTACCGACGGCGGGACGGGCCGCGATGACGATCATCTGGCCGGGGTGGAGGCCATGCGTGAGCTCGTCGAGCTCATAGAAGCCGGTGGGGACCCCGGTCATTCCCTCGCCGCGGTGCCCGGAAGCCTCGATTTCGTCCACGGTGGATTCCATGACGTCCTTCAGGGCGACATAGTCCTCGGCGGTGCGCCGCTCGGCCACGGCGTAGACCTCGGCCTGGGCCTGGTTGACCAGGTCCTCCACTTCGCCGTCCTGGCCGTAGCCCATCTGGACGATCTTGGTTCCGGCGTTCACGAGGCGGCGCAGCACTGCCCGCTCCGCGACGATCTCCGCGTAATAGCCGGCGTTGGCCGCGGTGGGAACCGTCTGGATGAGCTCGTGCAGGTAGGCGGGACCACCGATCTTGTTGATCTCGCCGCGCTTGGTCAGTTCATCCGAGACGGTGACGGCGTCGGCCGGTTCGCCGCGCCCGTAGAGGTCGATGATGGATTCGTAGATGGTCTCGTGGGCAGGACGGTAGAAGTCATGGCCGCGGACGATCTCCACGACGTCCGCAATTGCATCCTTGGACAGCATCATGCCGCCGAGGACCGACTGCTCAGCCGCTATGTCTTGCGGGGGCGTCCGGCCCAGCTCGGATGAGCGGCCGCCCTCAATCGAATCCAGGTGCGTAACTGACAAAGCCGTCCTCCATGTGTACCGCCGGTGCGTCAGGCAGCCGGGGCGCACACCCGGAAGGGGCTGCCGGCCGCCTGGAATCTGCCGATGTCCCATACTCGCCGAGGGCACCGACAATTTTCCGCCGGCGTCCTTGAGGAACCGGCAGAACCGGATTTCCCCAGCAATCCACCGATTATCCACAGGGAAATCCACAAGGCCCGAAACGGACCTGTGCGCAAAGCTCCGGCGGCGGCAAAAACGGGGCAATCCACGTACCTGAAAGGGGTACTGAGACACGTTATCCCCGCTTTTTCGGGGAGCCAAGCCGGGCCTGTGGATAACCCGTGGATAACTTGGCCACGCTTGTGCACAGCCTGTGCATCGCCCTGTGGAAAGCAAAATAGTTTCCTTCAGAACCCGCCTCTGAGCTGGGAAAACACTTCGAACAGGCTGTGCAGGAAAAGTATTTTCCGGCGTTCCCCATCCACAGCCTCAATGCCGAGGGACGCATGGACAGCACGCCCGACGCTCCCTTCAGGGCGAAAATATGCCCGGAATGTGATGCTGCCCACAAATTCCCGGAGAATTTGACAGCGCCCTCTCAAAAAGCATGCCCGGTTGGGAATGTGCTGTGGATAACTAGCAACTGGCATAAGCTCTAATCATGGACTTCACCTTGGGGGATGCGCTGATTGTCGCCGTACCTGTGGTCATCCTCTTGATGGTGCTTTGGGGCGTGAACCAGGCCTTCAAACCCAGGGACTTCGGCATCTCGGACGCCGAGCGGTACCAGCGCGAACTTGCCCGGCGTTCCGCAGCACACCAGGCCGAACAGGTCCAGGCCGCCCTGGCCGCCCGTGCACGGGCCACTGCCTCCACAACGTCCGCCGCCTCCACGCTCCCGCGGCAGAACCAGCCGAACCACCCTGAGCGGCGGGCCCCGCAGGGCCCGGTGGCTCCGAAAACAGGAGCTCCGGCGTCGGGCCGCCTTCAGGCGGTGCTGCCCGACGGGCAGCTGAATCCGGACTTCGTACGGCAGTTGCAATCCCTGGCCAGGAACGGGCAGAAGATCCAGGCCATTAAACTTCTACGGGACTACACCCGCGCGGACCTGCTTACCGCAAAGAACTACATAGATCGGCTCTGATACATGGAATCCCTGATCATCCCGGCCCTGATCCTGGTTGCCGTGGTCATCGCCGTCCTGCTGCTCAACCGCAGCCTGAGCCGCCGGGCCACGGACTACCGGGCAGCACACGACGCCGCCAACGCGCCAGTGGATGCCGTGGAACTTGCCCGCGAATCGGCGGCCAAGCTGAACGAGGAGCAGCACCGCCGGCTGTATTCGCTCATCGCCCAGGGGCAGGCCATGGCCGCCATCAAGCTGTACCTCAGCAGCACGGGAGAGGGCCTGCGTGCCTCCCGCGACGCCGTCGCCGCCCTTGCGGCGCACCCGCAGCCGTTCCGGCAGCCCGAGCCGCCGCCCGCGGACCTGCTCCCGGACGATGAAGAACCGGAACGCTTCCCGTACCGCTACCGGGCCATCGCCAGCAAGGGAGACGTGATCCGCGAGGTCAGCAGCAACATGCTCAACGACGACATCTACGGCCGCATCCGCACCCTGGCCAAGAGCGGCGACGTGGAGGCTGCCGCCCTCGCCCTGGTGCGCCACTCGGACATTTCCATCGCGCAGGCGCGCGAATTCATCGCCCTGCTCGACGACTGAACAACCCCGCCGCCAAGGAACGCAGCAACGCGGGGCGACTAGAAGTCGAAGAGGTCCCCCAGCCAGCCTTCCTTCTTCTTCTTGCGCCGGTCGTAGTCGCGGTCGTAGCCCTTGTTGTAGTTCCGGTCGTTCCGGTCGTCGTAGCGGGGCCGTTCGAGGTAGTCGCGGTTGTAGTGCGGCGGAGGGGTGGGCGCGGGCGGAGCCTGGCGTGCGGGCGGCACGGACTGCCCGCCGTACTGGGTGGCGGCCCGGTCGATGATCTTGTCGAGCTCACCCCGGTCCAGCCAGACGCCCCTGCACTGGGGGCAGTAGTCGATCTCCACGCCGTTCCGGTCGGTCATCACCAGGTCATTTGAATCCACAGGACATTTCATGACCCGCTCAACGATCCGGGCGGCGGAAAAGTTCGGCCCGCCCGCCGACCTGCCGCCGCTTACCGGCCGCCCGTGATCCCCGCCAGGAGCTGCTCGAAGGGCAGGGACGCCAGCGGGTCGGCCTTGCGGTGCGGCTGCTCCCCGCTCAGCAGCTGCACCAGTTCCCCGGCCGCGCGGTCCACGCGGGCCGACAGGGGCGAGCCGCCGCCGTCGTTGTTTCCCCAGTCCTGGGGACCGGCGAAAACGGACGTCTGCGTCATGCGGGCGCGCAGGTAGCTGAAGAGCGGGCGCATGGCGTGGTCCAGCACCATCTGGTGGCGGTCGGTGCCGCCGGTGGCGCCCATCAGGACCGCCTTGCCGTCCAGCGACTTCGGGTCGAGGACGTCGATGAAGGACTTGAACAGACCGCTGTAGGAGGCGCTGAACACCGGGCTGACAGCGATGATCCCGTCGGACTGCTCGACGCCGGCAATCACCTCCGCAAGGCGCGGACCCGCGTAGCCAGTGACGAAGTTGTTCGCGATGTCCACGGCGAGCTCGCGCAGTTCGATGACGTCGACCTGCGCGTCGTAGCCTGCCTCACCGAGCTGCCGCGTCGCGGAGGCGGCGAGCTGGTCGGCGAGCAGGCGGCTCGACGACGGGACGCCGAGTCCGGCGGAAAGGACGGTGATGCGGCGGGTCTCCATGGCGTTCTCCTGATGCTCGATGGTTCGATTTACAGATTACATGCATTTGCATCTATACCACCAAACCACGGCGCCCATCGAAGTATTCCCGCCCGCCATGCAAGCAGCCCGAGGCGTACCAAAAGGCTTGCATTATGAGTTCAAACCCATAATATGGGATTAGCAATGTGGCCCGGCTCACGGTACACATCAGTTCCCAAGCCTTCACCGTGGAAGGCCCAACGATCGGATTCCCCATGTCAGACATTGCCGTCCTCATCAACACGGCTGTAGCGGTGCTGGCCGCCGTCCTGCTGATCGTCCGTTTTCGAGTCAACCCCGTCATCTCCCTTGTCCTCGCCTCCGTCTACCTCGGACTGGCAGTTGGACTGGGTGTCGAAGAAACCGTCAAGACCATCACCGGCGGCTTCGGCGAAATCATGGTCGACGTCGGCCTCCTGATCGCCTTCGGCGTCCTGATGGGCTCCATCCTCAACCAGAGCGGCGCCATCCGGCGCCTGGTGGAACACCTCCTCAAGACGTTCGGCCCAAAGCGCCTCCCGTACACCATGGGCCTGGCCATCGGCACGCTGCTTCAGTCGATCTTCCTGGACGTCCTGCTGGTCATCTCCGCCCCGCTTGCCCGGAAACTAGCCCCAAGAATCGGCAAACTGGGTACGGCCCGCATGGCCGCGGCCATGGCCATCGCCCTGGAGTGCGGCATTGTCTTCACGGTGCCCGGCGTCGCATCGCTGGCGCTGGCCGGCCTCCTGAATGTGCCGCTGGGCAAGATGCTGCTCTTCGGCCTGCTGCTCGTCATCCCCACGATCATCATCTCGATCGCCGTCATGACGTTCCTCTTCCGCCGCGGCTTCTGGAATGAAGCCCGGGACGAGGACCACACGTTCGTGGCCGAGGAAGACAGCGAAGGCGAGGAACCGGAGAACTACCTCCAGAGTGCGCCGGCTCCGGCCACGAGCACAGCGTCGGGCACCCAGCCCAGCGGCAGCGCCGTGACGGTCATCGAACGGGAGCGCAAGGAAACGCCGCTGATCGTGCTCTTCGCCCCGCTCCTCACGTCACTGCTGCTCATCGGTGCCGGAGCGCTGCTGGAGATTTTCGAGATCGACCTTCCGTGGCTGCAGCTCCTCGGCGAACCGGTCATTGCCCTGCTCATCGGACTGATCGGCACCTGCCTGGTGACCCGCGCGTCCATCGGACAGCAGAAGGTGGAGGCCGCCATCGCGGTCGGTTTCAAGGAAAGCGGCCAGATCCTCATCCTCACGGGCGTCGGCGGTTCCCTCGCCGCCACCGTGAAGGCCGCCGGGCTCGGCGACATCCTCGGCGGGTTCTTCTCCGCAAGCACGGTTGCGCCCCTGCTCGTTGTCTGGGCCATCGCCGCGATGCTGCACATCGCCGTCGGCTCCGTGACCCTGTCCGCCATCACCGCGGCCGGACTGCTGGCACCCATCGCCCCGGCCATCGGCCTGGATCCGGTCCTCCTGGCCCTGGCCGCCGGCGCCGGCTCGCTCTTCATGGTTCACGTCACCAGCAACACATTCTGGCTCCTGCAGTCCCTCCTGGGCCAGAGTGTCAGGGGTGCACTGAAATCGGTCACGGTGGGCGTCTCGGTTGCCTCCGTCGTCGCGATCCTCCTGATCATGCCCATGAGCCTGCTCTTCTAACCCGCACCGCGCCACCACGAAGCACCAAGCACGAAAGAAGACCATGACACACGAAACAATCGCCCCGCTGGACGGCGTCCGGGTCCTGGAACTCGGCAACTACATCGCCGCGCCCACCGCGGGCAGGCTCCTCGCCGATTTCGGCGCCGAAGTCATCAAAGTGGAGCGGCCGGGCACCGGTGACGAGCTGCGCAACTGGCGGCTGCACAAAGGCAACACCTCCCTGCTCTACCGCACCCTGAACCGCAACAAGAAGTCCGTGGTCCTGGACCTGCGGACCGAGGCCGGCAAACAGGCCGTCCTCGCGCTGGTGGCGAAGTCGGACATCCTGCTGGAAAACTTCCGGCCGGGCACGCTGGAGAAATGGGGCCTCGGCCCCGAGGTCCTCAATGAAGCCAATCCGGACCTCATCGTCACCCGGATCTCCGCCTTCGGGCAGACCGGGCCGTTGTCCGAGCGGCCGGGGTTTGCCGCCGTCGCCGAAGCCTACAGCGGGTTCCGCAATCTGGTGGGCGACCCGGACCGCGCACCGGTGCGCGTGGGCGTCTCCATCGGGGACTCGATCGCGGGGCTGTATGCCGCCTTCGGCTCCATGATGAGCCTGTACCAGCGTGAAGCTCGACGGCGGAACGCGGCCGGCGCTGTTCCGCTCACCGAACGCATCATTGACGTTGCGCTGAACGAGGCGATGTTCTCCATGATGGAATCGCTCATCCCGGATTACCAGGGTTACGGCGTGGACCGGCAGCGGGTGGGCGGCCGGATGGAAGGCATTGCGCCGTCGAATGCGTACGTCTGCAAGGACGGTGCGAGCATCGTGGTGGCCGGAAACGGTGACTCCATCTACCAGCGGTACATGCAGACCATCGGCCGGCCGGACCTCGCAGAGGATCCTGAACTGCAGAGCAACGCCGGACGCTGGGCGCGGCGCGAGGAACTGGACCAGGCAATCGGCGAGTGGTCCGGGCAGCTTACCGCCGCCGAGGCCCTGGCGGCCCTCGACGCCGCAGGCGTGCCCGCCGGCCCCATCTATACCGCGGCCGACATCAGCACGGACAGCCAATATGCCGCCCGCGGCATGATCCAGAAATTCGACGTCTCCACGGGCGAAGACATCCTTCCCGGGGTGGGTTTCCCCGGCATCGTTCCGGTGATCGGAGACCAATCCCTGCCCATCCGGAACCTCGGCCCGGACCTGGGCGAAAACACCCGGGAAATCCTCGGCGGCCTCCTGGACATGGACGCCGCACAGATCGAAGCGGCGTCCGGCCGCAAGGAGGCCCTCCAAGCATGAACCGCTTTGCAGACACGACGCTGGGCGACGCCATTCTCCGGGATGTCACGCTCCGCGACGGGCTCCAGCTCACCGGCAAGCTCCTGCCGACGGAGCAGAAGATCCAGGCTGTCCGGGAACTCCTCCGCCTGGGCGTGCCCGCCATCGAACTCGGATCCATGGCGCGCCCGGACCTGGTACCCACCATGGCGAACACATTGGAGGTGGTGCAGGCCCTCACGCCCGAGGAACTCGAGAAGTGCTGGATCTGGGTGGCGACGCCGGGCCACGTCGCCAAGGCTTCTGCAGCCGGGGCGCGGAACTTCCAGTACTGCCTGTCCGCCTCGGATTCGCACAACAAGGCGAACATCGGCCGCACCACGGACGAAAGCCTCGCCGCGTTGCCCGAGGCGGTCGGGTACGCCCGCGCCGTGAACGGGCAGATCCAGCTCTGCATCGCGACGTCCTTCACATGCCCCTTCGAGGGATACGTCCCGGAGGAGCGCATCCTCGCCATCGCCAACGATCCGCGGGCCGAGGGCACCACGGACATCGTCATCTGCGACACCCTGGGCCAGGCCGTCCCGGCCCAGGTGTCCCGCTTGATAGCCCGTGTCCGCGACGAGTCCCCCGCGCGCAGGATCGTCTACCACGGCCACGACACCTGGGGCCTGGGCGTGGCCAACACCCTCGCGGCGATCCAGGCCGGGGCAGCCATGGTGGATGGCGCCCTCGGCGGCCTGGGCGGCTGCCCCTTCGCCCCGGGAGCCAGCGGGAACACTTCCAGCGAGGACATCCTGTTCGCAACCCGGCCCGGGTGGCTCACACCCGGCACCTTCGGTGAACTGGTGGTCCTCTCCGAGAAGCTGCTCGCCGAACTCGGCGAGCCGAACCGCTCGAAGTCCGCCCAGGGAGCGCGTTCCCGCGCGGCCGCCTTCGACTGGGTGATCCCGTCGGCCACCGCCGGGGGCAACTGAGCGTGGGCGCCCGGTTCCTGGTCACCACTCCTATCCCGGAGCCCGGCCTGCGGCTCTTGTCCGACGCCGGCCAGGTCACCGTCCTTCCCGAGCCGCCTGACTACGCGACCCTTTCGAGGCTGTGCGCATCGGGAAACTACGACGTCGTCCTCACCCAGTTGCGCGACGTCGTCGACGCGGACCTGCTGGCCCATGCCCGGGTCAAGGGCGTCTCCAACTATGCGGTGGGCTACAACAACATCGACGTCGACGCCGCCACGCGCCACGGGATCATGGTGGGCAACACCCCCGGCGTCCTGACGGATGCGACGGCGGACATCGCCATGCTCCTCATTCTTGGCACCGCCCGCCGCGTCGTAGAGGCCGACACCGTGGTCCGTGCGGGAAAGTTCCTCGGGTGGGAACCGGAGTTCATGCTGGGCCGGGATGTCTCGGGGGCAGTCCTTGGCCTCGCCGGCTTCGGCAGGATCGCCCGTGCCGTGGCCAGGCGGGCCCTGGGCTTCGGCATGGAGGTGCTGTTTGCGCCGCGCCCGCCCGGTGACCGTCCGGTCGACGACGGCGAACTGGGCGAGTTCGCGGGCAAGGTCCGGCAGGTGCCGTGGCCGGAGCTCGTGGAGCGCAGCGATTTCCTGTCGCTGCACGTCCCCCTGAACGCCCAGACCCATCACTTGGTGGACGCGGCCGTGCTGGCTGGCATGAAGCCCGGCGGCATCCTCATCAACACGGCCCGCGGACCGGTGGTGGACGAGGCCGCGCTGGTGGACGCCCTCCGCGCCGGTGTCATCGCCGGCGCCGGCCTGGACGTGTTCGAGGACGAGCCCCGGCTCGCGGCGGGCCTTGCGGAACTGCCCAACACCGTCCTCCTGCCGCACGTCGGGAGCGCCACCGTGTCCGTGCGGGCCGAGATGGCCCGGCTCAGCGCCCTGAACGCCATCGCCATGGCCGAGGGCCGCTTGCCGCTCCACGCCGTCAACCCGCCCGTGCGGGCATGACGGGCCGCGGCGGCATGACCGGCCGCGCCCCAGCGGGCCGGGACCGGGGTACATCCTAGCCCTCTCCGGGGAACCGTCCGCCGATCAGCCGCGTCATGTGCTCCGCAGTGGCAAGCAGCGGCTCCACCCAGGCCTCGCAGGTCTCCAGGGGCATGCGCAGGGTCGGCCCACTGATGGTCACCGCACCCACCAGCGCGGCCGCCGAATCGAAAACCGGGGCCGAAAGACCCGATGCGCCGTCTTCCCGCTCACCTACCGTGATCGCGAACCCGTCGGCGCGGGTCTTCTTCACCGCGTTTTCCAGTTCTTCCGAGCTGGTGATCGTGTAGTCCGTGATCGGCTCCAGGGGATCCTGCAGCACGGCCTCCATCAGTTCCGGGGACCAGGCGAGCAGGACCCTGCCGGCCGACCCGGCGTGCAGCGGCACAATCTTGCCAAGGTGCATTTCGCGGCGCAGCGCGTGGTGCGTGTCTGCCATCGCCACGCAGACGCGGTAGTGCTGCTCCGCCTTGAAGAAGCAGGCCGTCTCGCCGGTTGTATCGCGCAGGGTTTTGAGCAGTGGGCTGAGGATGTCCACGACGTCCATGCCACGCGTGGCCGGCGCAGCCCAGTACGCCATCCGCATGCCGATCCGGTACGCGTCGCCTTCGCGGTCCAGGAACCCTTGCGAGGTCAGGTTGGTAACCAGCCGCTGCACCGTGGACGTCGGCATGCCGGTGTGCTCGCGGATGTCGCTGAGCTGCAGTACGGGCTTCGACAGGGAGAAAGCGTCCAGGATGGACGTGATCTTGCCGAGGACCAGCAGGGGGTTGCCGTTGGCCCTCGCGGAAGCATCGGATGCTGACATAAGTCTCACGCTAAACGCTGACCCGGGGTCACGCCAATCCTCTGGCAGCGCCCGTGGCGGTCTGCGAAACTACCGCCATGGATGAGAACAAGACGCAGCCCACCGCCGTGCCCGTCGAAGAGTTCCTGGCCGCGGTGGAGCATCCCGTCCGGCGGGCGGACGGCTTCGCACTCCTGGACATGATGCGGGAGGTGACCGGGCTGGAGCCCGTGATGTGGGGGCCGAGCATCGTGGGCTTCGGGACGTACCACTACAGGGGCGCCAGCCGCGAAGGCGATACGGCCGCCGTCGGCTTCTCTCCCCGGAAAGCCAATCTGGCGCTGTACGGGCTGATTTATGGCCCGGACGCCGAGGAACTGCTGCCCCGGCTGGGCAAGCACAAAACCGGGGTGGGATGCCTGTACATCAACAAGCTTTCCGACGTGGATCCGGGCGTGCTGGAACAGTTGGTCCGGACCGGTTACGACTACGTAATGACGGAACTGCACCGGCCCTGAGAACCAATTTCGCGAGGGCACATTCGACCCCCGCGGGGCGTATCGCGAGGCGCGGCCGGGGAGTAAGATCACGGCAGGCTGGGTCGTCGTCGCAGCCGGTATCTGGCGGGCCGCCAGGCACCGCAAGTGACACTTTCCGTATCTGTGCGCAGATCTGCCCGATCGAAAGCCACCACCATGCTCAGTAAACTCAGCCCATTCGTCACTGCCCTCTTCCTCGGCGGCCTCACCGTCATGGGAGCTGCCCCCGCCAATGCGGAGGTCGTCGAACGCTACAGCCTCGACTTCTCGACCAGCGGCGTCGTCGACGACTTCTGCGGTTCGGGACTGCAGCCGTCCTTCACCTATGACCAGACCGGCTCCGGCTCCATCAAGACGCGCGGCAGTGACCTGCTGTGGTTCCACGAGGAGAGCAGGGTTGTCCAGACGTTCACCTACAACGGGATGACCGTGACGGACATCCAGCCGAACACGCTCGCCAAGGACCTCAAGATCGTCGACAACGGCGACGGGACGCTCAGCATCACTGTGCTTTTGACCGGAGAAAACCGGCTTGTCGGAAGTGACGGCAAGCTCCTCGCCAAGGGCGACGGTCAGATCCGCAGGCTCCTGACGTTCGACACGGCCACCGGCGATTTGATCAGCGAAGAGCAGATCTTCGGTTCGACCGGAACGAACGACGACTTCTGCGACGCAATCCTGGCCCACTGGGGCGTCTGACCCCGGCCCGCCCGCCGCAGGCTTTCCCTGAAGGGGTTGCGCGAACGGGCAGATAATGCCCCTTTTCCGCGGGCTAAAGGGCATCAGCTGCCCGTTCGCGCTTCGAACACCGGACGAAGTTAAGGCAAAAGACCCCCGCCTCCGGAAATCCGGGAGCGGGGGCCTTTCGTGCAGCGTGAGCTACTTCGCAGCAACGACCTCGAGGTCGATGACAGCGGAAACGTCCTCGTGCAGGCGGACGTTGGCCTGGTACGAACCAACAGACTTGATGTGGTTCGGCAGTTCAACGTTGCGCTTGTCGATGGAGCCGAGACCGGCAGCCTCAACAGCAGCAGCGACGTCGGCCGGCTTGACGGTGCCGAAGAGACGACCGGACTCGCCGGCCTTCACAACGAGCTGGACCTTCTTGGCGGACAGTGCAGCAGCCTGGGCCTGGGCAGCTTCAACCGAAGCGTGGGCGCGGGCAGCACGTGCAGCCTTGATGGACTCAACCTGCTTCTCGCCACCACGGGTCCAGGTCAGAGCGAAGCCGCGGGGCAGGAGGTAGTTACGTGCGTAACCGTTCTTGACCTCGACAACATCGCCAGCAGCACCGAGACCGGTAACTTCGTGGGTCAGAATGAGCTTTGCCATGTTAGTTAATCCCTTCCTTAGCCGCGGCCAGCGCCGGAGTAGGGCAGCAGTGCAACTTCGCGGGCGTTCTTGATTGCCTGGGCGATCTTGCGCTGTTCCTGAACGGTAACGCCAGTGACGCGACGAGCGCGGATCTTTCCGCGGTCGGAGATGAACTTGCGCAGCAGTGCTACGTCCTTGTAGTCGATGACGGTGATGTCAGCGGCCTTCAAGGGGTTGGACTTTGGTTTGGGCTTACGGAGTTCAGCCTTAGCCATCGTGGAGCTCCTTTTCTATGGAGCCCGTGGATATTGATCCACGGGATGGTGGTGCCCGACAGCGTCTGCCACCTTGGGTGCCTTGCGGCACCCGGGCGGGTTCCGGCGTCGGACGTGAATGTTTGTTTAGAAGGGAGGTTCGGAATCCGGGCCGTTGCCCCAGCCGCCTGCATTGCTGACACCGGGGGTAGCCCACGGGTCGTCCTGCTGTGCGGGCTGGTTGCCACCGCCCCATCCTCCACCGGGGTTGCCGCCCTGGTTTCCACCAGAACCGCCCCCGAAGCCACCGCCGCCGCCGAAGCCGCCCTGGTTGCCGTTGCCGCCGCCGAACCCGCCACCGCCGGAGCGCTGGGTACGGTTGACCTTGGCATTGGCGTACCGGAGGCTGGGGCCGATTTCGTCGACCTCAAGCTCGATGACGGTGCGCTTCTCGCCTTCCTTGGTTTCGTAAGAGCGGCTCTTCAAGCGGCCGGAAACGATGACGCGCATGCCCTTGGTGAGGGATTCGGCCACGTTCTCGGCTGCCTCGCGCCACACCGACGCGCGGAGGAACAGGGTTTCCCCGTCCTTCCACTCGTTGGACTGGCGGTCGAAAGTCCGGGGAGTAGAAGCGATGGTGAAGTTCGCTACTGCCGAGCCAGACGGGGTGAACCGCAGCTCCGGGTCATTGGTGAGATTACCGATGACCGTGATAGTGGTTTCGCCTGCCATCTACTGCCTCCTTTTTCGTTCCTACGGGGTAAAGATTGGAAAGTCGGGAGCTGAATTACTCAGCAACAACCTTCTGGTCTTCGGGGCGGATGATCTTGGTGCGCATGATGGTCTCGTTCAGAGACAGCTGGCGGTCAAGTTCCTTGGCGGTAGCCGGCTCAGCGGTGAAGTTCACCACGGCGTAGATACCTTCAGACTTCTTCTTGATGTCGTAAGCCAGGCGACGACGGCCCCAGATGTCAACCTTCTCGATGGTTCCACCATCGGTGGTGATGACATTCAGGAACTTCTGAAGCGACGGCTCAACGGTACGCTCTTCGACCTCGGGGTCGATGATTACCATCAATTCGTAAGGACGCATATGTGAACCCACCTCCTTTGGGCTAAGCGGTTACGGTATTTCCGTAACAGGAGGTTCATTTGCGATGCCGTGCAAGGCTCCGCCACCGAAAGTTCGGGGGCAGGGCGCAGCACAGACTTCAATATCTTAGTCCATCTCCCACACCCAAGGCTATTCGTGGTGTCTGGGCGGGGGAACGGCCCGGTTGCCGTATGTGGAAAACCGGGCCGCGGCGGCGCCGGGTGCCGCTAGGGCGTGTCTCTAAATTCGGCCCGGCGCTCTTTGGCATGCTTGTTGGGTGTCTCGTTTTGCGCAGCTGACTGATGAGCAGT
>NZ_QYLP01000073.1 GCF_003614925.1 Arthrobacter celericrescens | reverse complement strand
GTCGGGGGGCAGGGGGCTTTGGGGTCGGGGGTCGGGGGCTTTGGGGCGGCAGCTTTGGGGCGGCAGCTTAGCGTGCCGCGCTTGACCCGACCGCCCCATGGCACCACCGGCCCAACCGCGGTGCGTTGCAACCCTCGGAGGCTGCGCGCCCAACCGCGGTGCGTCCTCATGCCGCCTAACCAGGAAGCCGGATGCACCGCCATTAAAAGTCTGAGCCTGGTGATGTGATGGATTCATGGAGATCACCGGCACCGAAAACGGAAGGACACCGCAGCCTGCCGCGGCGTTCGACCCGTTGCACGTGCTGGACGGGCTGGTCTCCACCTTGGAGTCGGTGGAGTCGGCGATTGCCGGTTTGCAGGCGTTGCGTGAGTACACGCTGGCAATAGCGTCCAAGGTGGCGGAGGTGATGGCTGCGGAGGACAAGGACGACCGCGGCGCCGCGCCAGCCGGGTTCAAGGGTGCGCGGTGGGACGCGGCAGAGCTCGCCCACCGTGCGGTGGCGGCCGAGATCGCCACCGCCACCCGGGCGAACGACCGCACGATCCAGCGGCAGATGGGCCAGGCCGTCGAGCTGCTGGATCGGTTCCCTCTAACGTTTCAGGCCCTGGCACTGGGCCGGATTAGCCTGGCCCACGCGCGGGTGATCCAGGACGCCGGAACCGCACTGGAAGACGCCGCCGCGTTGTCCTCGTACGAATCCGTGGTGGTGGCTTGCGCCGAGCAGCAGGCGCCCGGGCGGGTGCGGCGTGTTGCTGTCCGGGAGGCCGAGAATGCCCAGCCGGAACCCCTGACCGGCCGGCATGAACGGGCCTGCGAGGAACGCCGGATCTGGGTCACACCCCTGCCCGACGGCATGGCCGAACTTTGCGCTGTACTCCCCGCTGCCGTGGCATACGGAATCCACGACCGGCTCACCCAGATGGCCAAAGCGCACGCCGTAGCCACCGCAAACCAGGCCTCCGATGGCCCTGCCGCACCGGACACGACCGACGGACCTGCCCGCAGCAACGACGAGCGCACTATAGATCAGCGCACCACAGATCAGCGCACCACCGATCAGCGCACCACCGATCAGCTCAGAGCCGACCTCCTGTCGGACCTGCTACTTCGCGGCGCCCCGACTTGGCACGACACCCGGGACGGCCTCCTGGCAGCCATCACCGCCCGGGTGGATGTCACCGTGCCCGTGCTCACCCTGATCAACGGAGAGACCTCGGCCGGCGCCGGGCACCCCGCCGAGGGCGATCCTGCCGGGCACGGCGTGCCGACCACCCAGGTCCCCGCCGAGCTGGATGGGCGCCACCCCATTGACTCCGCCACCGCGAGAACCATCGCCGGACAGGCAACCGCCTGGAACAGAGTCCTGACGGATCCGATCACCGGCGCCGTCCTCGCCGTTGACCGCTATCGGCCCGGCGAAGACCTCAAACGACTCCTCTCGGCCCGGGACACCAGATGCCGTTTCCCCGGCTGCGGGATCAAGGCCCGTGAACTGGACCTGGACCACACCTATGACGCCGCGCTCGGCGGGGCCACCGAAACCGGGAACCTCGCCGGACTCTGCCGGCGCCATCACATGCTCAAACATCACTCACGGTGGAAGCTACGGCAGACCGGGGCCGGGGTCCTCGAATGGACGAGTCCCACCGGGCGGAAACACACCGACCACCCGCCCATACCCGCGACCGACACGGACGGTGCGAAGCCCGCTGTGCCGAGTTCGGGCAGAACCACTGATCCGCCGCCTTTCTAGGCAGTTAGACGGGGCAGTTCCGGAGACGGCAGGCCCGGAGCCAAGTCGGCCAGTGCATGCAGACAAGGGCAGCACCCGCCAACCAGGCGCACCCGCCAACCAGGCAGCACCAGCCAACCAGGGCAGGGCCTGCAGGCAGGACCGCAGCCGGAGCCAGCGCCTGCAGCCTCCGAAGACCCGTCGGCCACGTCTGCTCGACATCACGCGCGTCGTCGGTAGCCTGCCCATTACCGCCGTGCCCTGGACCTTCGGCAGATCAGGTCCGCGGGTTCGGGTCGCGGGTTCAGGTCCCAGGAATCAGTTCCGCGCAGCCCCGGCCGGAACTTCCGCGGCCGCGTAGACCGGTGGGAACAGTTCCGAGGCATCCCGACGGCGGTAGTCGCGTTCACCGTAGGCCTCCACCATCTCGTCGAAGAGCCGTTGGCCCTCTGCCCGCAGTTCCGCCAGGTCGATGCCTGGGAGCGCCCCGTCGACCACCACCGGGCGGCCCGCCACGTAGGTGTCGGTGACGTTGCGCGCAGTGCCGTTGAGAATGAGGGTCCGCAGCGGATCCTCCACGGTGCCATCGCGGAAGTCGCCGAGGGACGCCACCATGATGTCTGCCTGCGCACCTGGGCATAGACGGCCGAGGTCTTCACGGCCGAGGGCTTTGGCGCCACCGAGCGTGGCGGCGTCGAAGAAGTCCGACACCTTGCCGGCGTCGCGCCTGCCCTCGGCGATACGTGCGAGGTGCGTGCCGACGTCGATGCCCTTGATCAGGTCCGGCGGGAAGGAATCGGTTCCGAGGCACATGTTGACGCCGGCCGCCGCGAAGGCGTCGAAGGACTTGAGCATCCCCGCATAATGGAACGAAGTCAGCGGGCAGTGGACGATGCTGACGTTGTTGCGGGCCAGCAGGTCCAGCGGGCCGCCCTCCGCATGTGTGGCGGGATCGGTGCCGTCGATGACCACGCCGTGCGGAATGAGGAGCCGGGTTTCCAGCAACCCGGTGTCCACCAGCTGTTCCAGGACCGTGCGCCCCGTGAGCTTGAGCAGGAATCCGTCTTCGGTGGGCTGCTGGAGGCAATGCAGTCGGACCAGGGCATCGCGTTCGACGGCGAGCTCGGCGGTCTTGCGCATCAGTTCGTCCGAGAGCGTCTCGATCCGGCACGGGAGCAGGACGCCGGTGACCAGCGGGTGCGCCAGCTGCTCGGCGTAGTCGAGGAAGCGTTCGGCATCGGCGAGGCCCTTGCGCCCTTCGTCCTCGTCGAACAGGATCGCCCGTTCGCCGTCGTCGTCCGTGACGTTGATTCCCGAACGGTAGGCCGGTCCCAGGAATCCCCGGAGGCCCAGTTCGATGCTGGTCTGCGCCATGCCCTGGAGTTCCTCGAAGGTCTCCGCCCAGGAGCTATGGATCTCCGAGGCGATGGGCATGTAGCTGGTCACGCCGTGCAGGGCCAGCTGGGCCAGCGCGAACTTGCGCACATTCTGGCGCTGCTCGGGAGAGAAGACGTCACGGCGGCGGTTGTGGAAGTAGTCTTCGGACCACTGCATGCCCGGGCCGGTCTCATCGCTGGGCCACGAGTCGAAGATCATGTGGTCGATGTCGGTCAGGGCATCGAGGTCGATCAGGCCGGGCGAGATCAGGCTCTGCCCGAAGTCACGGTGCTCGTCGACGGGTCCGTCGTAGCCGGTACCGACGTAGATCACCTCGCTGTCCTTCATTACAACGTGCCCGTCCTGGAACAGCACGTGCCGGCCGTCCTCATGGCCGAGCACATAGCGGGCGGAAAGTTGAGTGATCATGTGCGCCTCCAATTATGAAAATCCAATGATGAAAATCGCTATCCGGTATTCCAGATTGATTCGGTCACCGACCGACCAGAAGCCGACCCTTTCCCAATAGCACCTTGATCTCGGGGCGATGGGGGAATCTTGTGAGATGCCTTGCATTGCTTCGTGATCCACCTTACCATTTTTGGTATACCAAGTGGTGCGAGCAAAGACGCCGCATCGCCCCAGCAACGAAGGATGCACCCCAATGAAGACCCAGTCCACAACCACTCCGGAGGTGGATGAGCGCATCGTCAAGGTCGACGAGCGCACGAGCAGCCTCTTCACCCCGAGCGCATGGCAATGGATGTCAATGATCCTGCTGTCCACCGCGATCTGCGTGGTGGCCATTCTGCTCGGAACCCACAAGATTCCCCTGGGCAGCGCCGCAATCGTCCTTATGCCGGTCCTCTGGGCCGTGCTGATGGGCGCAGTGGCCGGCATCCAGAAGGCCCGCCCGATCTCCGGCCCCAGCCGGGCCGTCTCCTCGGTACTGCTGAACGTCAGCATCGTGATGTTCCTTGCCGCCCTCGGCACGCATGTGGGCCCGTCCCTGTCCAAGCTGACCACTCTTGGCCCGGCCATTGTGCTCCAGGAAGTCGGCCACATCTTCGGCACGATCATCCTTGCGCTGCCGGTCGCCGTCGCCCTCGGCATGGGCCGCATGGCCATTGGTGCCACCTGGGCCATTGACCGCGAGTCCTACCTGGCCTATGCCCTGCAGCGCTTCGGCGTGAAGTCCCCGGTGTACCGCGGCGTGTTCTCCGTGTGGCTGCTGGGCAGCGTTTTCGGTGCAGTCTTCATCTCCCTGCTGTCCGGCCTGCTCGGCGGAATGGGCATCTTCGACCCCAAAGCCCTGGCCCTCGGCCTGGGTCTCGGCTCCGGCTCCATGATGCTGGGCGGTGTCGCGGCGCTGTCCATCATTTACCCGGAGCAGGCTCCGGAAATCATGGCCCTCGCAGCCCTCTCCAACTTGGTCACCAACCTCGTCGGGTTCTACGCCGGCGCCTTCGTCTCCCTACCGATGTCGCTGCGGCTCTATAAATTCTGGTCCCGCATCTTCCGCCGCGATGACGAAGGCCGCCGCCTCGACCGCGCCGGCAACGTCATCGCGAAGGCCAAGGCTCCGGCCGAGAAGGAACTGGACGTCACCGCGGTCATCCAGGACCCGGAGGTGCGCATGAGCAAGAAGACCTGGATCATCGCATTCGGTGCCAGCATCGCCGTCGGCATCCTGCTCAACGCGCTGGGAACCAAGACGAGCAGCCTCACCGACGTCATCGGCGTGGTGGTCCTTGCCGGCCTCACGGCTTTGGCCTTCGTCCTCGCCAAGTACGTCCCCGCCGTACCTTCCAGCGTCTGGGTGCTGGGACTCGCCACCCTGGCAACGGCACCGTTCATGCCGTTCAGTTCCACCATCGTTGCGCTGACCCACAACCTGGACGCACTGTACGTGGGCCTGGGCTCAATTGCCCTGCTCGGCATGAACATCGGCCGTGACGTCAGGGCCCTGAAGTCGCTGAACTGGAAGACCGTGATCGTCGCGTGCCTGACCTTTACGGCAAGCTTCGTGGCTGCCGCGGCACTCGCCCAGTTCGTCATCCACGTCTAACCGGCGGCGCCAGGCGATTGACGCACAGTAGGGGCGGGTGGATCTATTCCACCCGCCCTTCGGCGTCTCCGGCTCCCTGCGGGCGGAAGCGGTACACCACGATCGTCGTACCGGGCTCGATGTCGGCTCCGGTGGCCCGATAGGTGGCCAAGGCAGCGTCATTGTCGCTTTCCGTGCCCGTCCACATGCCGTAACAGCCCCGCTCGCGGGCGATGTCCGCCAAGGCTCCGATCAGCCGGGAAGCCACGCCCCGGCGTCGCCAGGATTCATCCACGCCGAGTTCATAGAGGAACATCTCCGTGCCCTTGTCCGGGTGGGTGGTTTCCACGCCGCTGACGAAGCCGACGGCGGTGCCGCCGTCGTTTTCGGCCAGCAGCAGGTGGTGGCCGGGACGCCGCAGGAAGAGCCGGGCAAGTTCCGGCGTGACCGGCCCGTCGAACAGCGGGGAGGCGGCCACGAGCCGATCCTCATCGCCTTCCGAGAGCCTGCGCAAGGTGATCTTCGACGCATCGTGTCCGTCCATGACCCGAGGCTACGCCGGACACCCGGTCAAATGAACGCAGGAAGAACACCAGACCACCCACGTCTTGCTAAGATCTAAAAGCTCGACCGGCACTCCGGAGAGCCTCCCCATCAACTGGCCCGGAACGGACGTGCCCCAACGCGCCCGGAATCGGCCCCCGCCCGACCCGAGGAGACCCCTGCCTTCATGACCGCCTTGGCTGAACCGGACTATTTCGAGGACTACGACGAGGACTACCGCAGCGACATTGCGTCGCGGTACGAAGAGGGCTTCGGGCAGGGTCCCGACATCGACGACGACTACGGCTCCGGCTACGACGAACTCGACAAGCTTTTCGACGGCTTGTTCGACGACGACGATGACGACGACTTCGATGCGCCCGCCAAGAAAGCTCCCGCGAAGGCGGCACCCAAGGCCGCAGCAAGGACTGCTGCCGCGAAAACTGCTGCTGCCACGAAGACAGCAACAGAAAAGCCGGCCTTGAAGGCAACCGCGCCGAAGAAGGCCGCACCCAAGTCGATGCCCAAGGCCAGCCCGGTGATCACCCGCCGGGTGGCCCCGGTGATCCCCCCGGTCATCGCCCCGGCGGTGGAGGCTGCCCCGGCGGTGGAGGCTGCCCCGGCGGTGGAGGCTGCCCCGGCGGTGGAGACTGTGGTGGAAACCGCCGAGGTGCCCGCCGTTGAGGCACCGGCTGCCGCCGTCGAGATTCCCGCCGCTGAAGTACCGGCAGCTCCCGCCGTCGAGAAGACCGCGTCGCTGACCGTCGTCGAGCCCGAAGCGGCAGCCGAGCCCGAAGCCGAGGCCGAAGAAGCCCCGGCCGTCCCGGAGAGCCCGTTCTTCGCACCGCACATCGCGCCGGTCAACGAGCACGTGGAGTTCCTGCGCAAGCTCCGCCCCGGCTTCGAGGTGCCCTACGTGGACCCGATGCACTCGGTGGAGGACTGCCGCATCGTCACCCTGTTCTCCAACACCAGCGAAGCCTCCCCGCGCGGCGTCGTCTGGGCCGGCGACGACACCGCCGCCACCCGCCTCCTGGGCCTGCAGTTCCAGCTCGGCCTGCGCCCGGAATGGATGATGCCGTGGAACACCCACCCGTGGTTCACTCCGGGCGAGGCCAACGGCAAGCTCACCCCCGAGCAGGTCAGCGCCGGCCTCAAGCCGCTGATCACCTTCCTGAAGCTCGTCCCGCGTGCTTCGGCGATCGTCGCGCACGGCACCGAGGCAAACCGCCTGGCGCAGATGCTCCTCAAGACGGACAACCAGCTGATCTGGCGCCGCGGCTTGAAGGTCTACAAGGCCCGCTCGCTGCACGGCCGTGCCTTCGCCGGGTCCAAGGAACGCCAGACCGAATGGCTGATCGAAATGGGCCGCTCCTACGCGGACGCCATGGCCCGCGCAGGCCTTCAGGCCGGACGGCGCTAGCCTTTCGGACGGATCAGGCCCGGCTGGCAGGTGAACGGCTGGCAGGTGAACGGTCGACGGCGGCAAAGGGCCGCCGTCGACCGTTTCCGTTTATGCCTCCGCGGAACAGGGACAGATACACCGCCGCGACGGCGGCCGCCACCAGCAGGGCCACGAAGACCGCCGTGCCGGGGTCCGCGGCCAGCAGCCCGGGAATCGCCCGGCCAGGAACGGCAACGGCGAAGCCGAACGCGACGGCCGTCCCGATGTAGCTGCCCACCATGTTGCCGCGGTGCGCGGGGATGTTCCGGCGGATCGCGCTGACCAGACCGAGCGTGACAGTCACCAGGGTGAAGGCCGACAGGCCGTGCAGCCATGAGAAGTGGCCACCGGAAACAATCCAGAAGCTGCTCAGGCAGACGTAGTACATCGCCGCGACCCACAGGTAACCCATGGTCCGGTGGATCCGATCCCGGCGGCGGCGAAGAATCTGGGCGGGGCCGATCACCAGGACGAACAGCGCGGCCACCACATGGCTGACAAGAAGGACATTCCAGTGCTCCATGCCTTTAGGATAGGAGCACTATCCTAGGCTTGTACATCAAGATAGTCCGGGCCCGATCCGCTATCCAACGGCCGCGGCGGAACAGAGTCCACGGAGGCGGAGAGCAATGCAGCTGAACGAACTCAGCGCCCGCAGCGGAGTCAGCGCCGCGAGCATCAAGTACTACCTGCGCGAGGGGCTCCTGCAGCACGGCGAGGCAATCACCGCCACCCGGGCCCGCTACGACGCCAGCCATTTGGGGCGCCTGGAACTGATCCAGGCCCTGCGGCAGATCGTGGGGCTGGGCATCGAGCAGATCCGCGCCATCGTATCGCTGGCCGACGGCGGTGCGCCGCGCCTTGAGGTGCTGGCGACGGTGCAGCGGGTGGTGCTGCGGCTCGAACCGCACGACGGCGGCACTCACGGCGGCGGGTCCCGCGGCGCGGACGGTGCAGCGCAGACACGGCCCGGCGACGCCGTCGTGCAGCTGCGGGGTTGGCCGGACGAGGAAAGCGATGCCAGGAGCGCCCTCGACGCCCAGCTGGCGCTCATGGACAGGCTCGGCATCCCGCTCTCCACGGAGATCCTGGACGCCTACAGCGCCGCCATGGACACCATCGCAGGCCTGGACCTGCAGCTCACCGCCGCGGCCGCCGACCTCGACCAGGCCATCCTCACGGCCGCCGTCGGGATGCACATGCATTCCCAGCTGCTGCTCAAGCTACTGGCCCTCGCCCAGGCCAGCCACGCCATCCGTCGCTTCCAATACAACAACGCGGGGTCACCTACGGCCCATGTCGCTGACGTGGACGGGCCGTAAGTGACCCCGCGTTGGGGGAAACGGTAGCTTAGCGCTCGATGTCGCCGCGGATGAAGGCTTCGACCTTCTCGCGGGCGAGGTCGTCGTTGAACTGCTCCGGCGGGGACTTCATGAAGTAGCTGGATGCGGAGAGCAGCGGGCCGCCGATGCCGCGGTCCAGGCCGATCTTGGCGGCGCGGATGGCGTCGATGATGACGCCGGCGGAGTTCGGGGAATCCCAGACCTCGAGCTTGTACTCCAGGGAGACCGGGGCGTCGCCGAAGTTGCGGCCTTCGAGGCGGACGAAGGCCCACTTGCGGTCGTCGAGCCAGGCCACGAAGTCGGACGGGCCGATGTGGACGTCGTTGGCGTGGAGCTCGGCCTGGACGTTGGAGGTCACGGCCTGGGTCTTGGAGATCTTCTTGGATTCGAGGCGGTCGCGCTCGAGCATGTTCTTGAAATCCATGTTGCCGCCGACGTTCAGCTGGTAGGTGCGGTCCAGCGTGACGCCGCGGTCTTCGAAGAGCTTGGCCATGACGCGGTGGGTGATGGTGGCGCCGATCTGGCTCTTGATGTCGTCGCCCACGATCGGGACGCCCGCGGCGGTGAACTTGTCGGCCCATTCCTTGGTGCCGGCGATGAAGACCGGCAGGGCGTTGACGAAGGCCACGCCGGCGTCGATGGCTGCCTGGGCGTAGAACATGGCAGCGTCTTCGGAACCCACGGGCAGGTAGCAGACCAGGACGTCGGCCTTGGCCTCGCGCAGGGCGGCGACGACGTCCACGGGCTCGGCCGGCGACTCGACGATGGTTTCGCGGTAGTAGCGGCCCAGTCCGTCCAGGGTGTGGCCACGCTGGACGATCACGCCGGTTTCCGGCACGTCGGCGATCTTGATGGTGTTGTTTTCGCTGGCACCGATGGCGTCGGCGAGGTCCAGGCCAACCTTCTTGCCATCGACGTCGAAGGCTGCGACGAACTGGACGTCGCCCACGTGGTACTGACCGAACTCAACGTGCATCAGGCCGGGGATGGTCGCCTGCGGGTCGGCGTCGCGGTAATAGTGGACACCCTGGACCAGGGAGGCGGCGCAGTTGCCGACACCGACGATGGCAACGCGAATCGGATGAGAAGACACGGAACTCCTTCGAGAACTAAGCTCAGGTGCCAGGCCCGGCCGGCATGAAAATGCGACGGCGGCCTCGGCACGGCGCCATTCGGCGCAATTTGCATTATACGCAACATAGGCAGGGCCAACTTTGTTCCGGCTGGCCCTGCCTTTTGTTGCAACGCTACTTCTGTGCCCAGCGGTTGATGTCGGATTCGACTGCGAACTCATCGATGGCCGTCAGTTCCTCGTCCGTGAAGGCCAGGTTATCGATGGCCGTGAGGGTGTCCTCCAGCTGCGCGACGCTGGAGGCGCCGACCAGTGCCGAGGTCACCGGCGAGCCCTTGGGCTGCTGGCGCAGGATCCAGGCGATGGCCATCTGGGCCAGGGTCTGGCCGCGGCCTTCGGCGATCGCGTTCAGGCCGCGGACCCGGTCCAGCCTTTCCTCGGTGAGGGACTTCTCGGACAGGAAGCGTTCCTTGGCGGCGCGGGAATCGGCCGGCACCCCGTGCAGGTAGCGGTTGGTGAGCAGGCCCTGGGCGAGCGGCGAGAACGCGATCGATCCGGCGCCCACCTGGTCCAGCGCCTCGTACAGGTTCGGCGAACCGTTCTCGGTCCAGCGGTTCAGCATGGAGTAGCTCGGCTGGTGGATGAGGAGCGGAGTTCCCATCTCCTTCAGGATGCGGGCCGCCTCAAGGGTCTGTTCGGGGGTGTAGGAGGAGATGCCTGCGTAGAGGGCTTTGCCGGAACGCACGGCGTGGTCCAGCGCGCCCATGGTTTCCTCGAGCGGGGTCTCGGGATCCGGCCGGTGGCTGTAGAAGATGTCCACGTACTCCAGGCCCATGCGCTGCAGGGACTGGTCGAGGCTGGAGAGCAGGTACTTGCGGGAGCCCCACTCGCCGTACGGGCCGGGCCACATGTAGTAACCGGCCTTCGTGGAGATGACCAGTTCATCGCGGTACGGCTTGAAGTCGTCCTTCAGGTGGCGGCCGAAGTTGGTCTCGGCGGAGCCGTCCGGCGGGCCGTAGTTGTTGGCGAGGTCGAAGTGGTTCACGCCGAGGTCGAAGGCCCGGCGGAGGATGGCGCGCTGCTCGTCGAAGCGCTTGTCGTCGCCGAAGTTGTGCCACAGGCCGAGGGAGATGGCGGGAAGTTTGAGACCGCTGCGTCCGACGCGGCGGTAGGGCATGGTGTCGTAGCGGGTGTCCGCGGCCACATAAGTCATACTTACCATCCTGCCACCGGCGCCCCGGGCGGCCCCCGGCTGTCCGGCATGTGGTCCTCACCACATGCCGTGCGGCCGGTGAGTCCGGCGCCTCACGCGGGCCGCTCGAGTCAGGAAGTCCGCACGACGGCGGCCGCCTCGCCCGGGAGGGTCAGCGTTCCGTTGTCGAGTCCCGCGCCGGAGTCCGTGGCGAGCAGCAGCACGCCGTCGACGTCCGTGGACAGCACGTCGGGGCCGAAGTTGCACACCACCCGCACGCCGCCGCGCACCAGTTCCAGCCACCGTTCGTCCTCGTTGAAGTCCACGTCGGTGGCCTCGAAGCCGCCGTCGGTGAGTTCGGGCGTCGTGCGCCGCAGCACCGCCAGGGCGCGGTACAGGGCGAGCAGCCGGGCGTGGTCCCCCTCGCCGGCTTCGTCCCACTTGAGCTTGGAGCGCAGGAAGGTTTCCGGGTCCTGGGGGTTCGGCACCAGTGCCGGGTCCCAGCCCATCCGCTCGAACTCCTTGAGGCGGCCCTCCGCCGTGGCCTTGCCCAGCCACTCCTCGGGGTGGGAGGTGAAGAACTGCCACGGGGTCGAGGCGCCGAATTCCTCCCCCATGAACAGCATGGGCGTGAACGGGGAGGTCATGGTCAGCACCGCGGCTAGGGCGAGGCGTCCATAGGAAAGGGCGGCGGTAAGCCGGTCGCCCGCCGCCCGGTTGCCGATCTGGTCGTGGTTCTGGTTGCAGACCACCAGGGCGGACGGGTGGGCCAGGTCCTGCCGGATGGGCCGGCCGTGGTGCCGGGCGCGGAAGCTGGAGTAGCTGCCGTCGTGGAAGAAGCCGTGCCGCAGGACCTTGGCCAGGGCTGCGAGGGATTCGAAATCGGCGTAGTAGCCCGCAGTTTCCCCGGTGAGGTTCACGTGCACCACGTGGTGGAAGTCGTCGCTCCACTGGCCTGCCAGCCCGTAGCCGTTGTCCTGCCGCGGGTAGATCAGGCGCGGATTGTTCAGGTCGGACTCGGCGATCAGCGTGCGGGGCACCCCGGTTTCGGCTGCGATTCCGTCCGCCACGAGGGCCAGGTCCTCGAGGATGTGCACGGCGCGTTCGTCGCGGAGGGCGTGCACGGCGTCGAGCCGCAGCCCGTCCACGTGGTAGTCCCCCAGCCACATGGCCGCGTTGTCCAGGATGTAGCGGCGCACCTCGTCGGAGTCCGGCCCGTCCAGGTTGACCGAGTCGCCCCAGGTGTTGCCGGGCCCGGACTTGAGGTAAGGCCCGAACTTCGGCAGGTAGTTCCCGCTGGGGCCCAGGTGGTTGTAGACCACATCCTGGATGACGCCCAGTCCCGCCGCGTGGGCGGCGTCCACGAAGCGCTGGTACGCGGCAGGCCCGCCGTATTGTTCGTGGACCGCGTACCAGAGCACGCCGTCGTAGCCCCAATTGTGGGTGCCGTTGAACGCGTTGACCGGCAGCAGCTCAACGAAGTCGACGCCGAGTTCCACCAGGTAGTCCAGCTTCGCCGCGGCCGCGTCGAGCGTGCCCTCGGGGGTGAAGGTACCGAGGTGCAGTTCGTAGATGAGCGAACCGCGCAGTCCCCGCCCGGGCCAGCCGGCATCCCGCCACTGGTGCGCCCCGGCGTCGAACCCTGCGGAGGGGCCGTGGACGCCCTCCGGCTGCCGGCGCGAGCGCGGATCCGGGAAGGGCCCTTCCCCGTCCACCTTGTAGGCATACGTCACGCCGTCCCCGCCGGTGAACCCTGGCGCGTGCCACCAGCCCTCGGAGGGACCGGTGAGTCTCTCCATGCTGTACTCCCGGCCCTCGGACACGGGGCCCCCGGACACGAGGACAAGGGAGCCCGCGTTGGGTGCCCAGACGTCGTACGGGCCGGGCGTGGTGGCATGGTGCGGCATGGTTCTCCCCCTGTGGATGGATGGTGGTTTGAAGGTTCAGCCGGCGGGCACCAGCAGGGCCACCGGATAGTCCGCGAGCAGCTGCCCGACGGCGGCCGGCCCGGCAGGGAAGACACGTCCCGTGAGTTCGTCGGTGCAGTCGGCCGGCAGGTCGACGGCGGTGTCCCGCCAGCCGCCGTCACGCTCCAGCCGCTTCGGCAGGCGGGTCGCGATGGTCACGGCTCCGCCGCCGTCGGCCCCGCGGTCGAAGGCGATGACGTGGCCGGCCGCCGCCCCGGACGCGGCCAGGGGCCGGTAGCCGCCGAACAGTTCGGGGCGTCCGCGGCGCAGCCGCAGGGCCCGGGAGACGACCAGCAGCTTGGTGTCCTCGTCGGTGAACGCCGGGCGTGCCCCGCCGTCGAGCCGTTCCAGGGCGGCGATCCGGGCCGGGAAGTCGACAGGGCGCCGGTTGTCCGGGTCGGTGAGCGATCCGTCCCGGAACTCCGTGCCTTGGTAGACGTCCGGCACGCCGGGCATGGTCAACTGCACGAGCTTGGCCGAGAGGGAGTTGCTCCAGCCGTACGGTTCCAGCTCCGCGACGAAACCGGCGAGGGCGGCGGCCACCTCCGGCACGTCGAACGCGGCGTCGACGGCGGCCGCCAGTGCCGCCTCGAAGGCGGCGTCCGGGTCGGTCCAGTTCGTCGAGTTGCCGGCTTCGCGGGCGGCCTTGAGCGCGAACGCCTGGAGCCGTTCACGGCTGGCGGGCCAGGCACCGGCGACGGCCTGCCAGACGAGAGCCGCAAGGGGACCGTCCGGAATCGGCGCCAGTTCCTGCACCCGGTCCAGGAAGGCTTCCCATTCGGGGACAGCCTCGGAGATGACGGAGATCCGCGCCCGGGTGTCTTCGCTTCGTTTGGTGTCGTGCGTGGTCAGGTTGGTCATGGACAGCAGCAGCCTGGACTGGCGGCCGGCCATGCGCCGGTGGAACTCCCCGGGCGCGATGGCCAGCTCGGTGGGATCGCCGCCCACTTCGGTGAGGGTGCCCAGCCGGGTGTACCGGAAGAAGGCCGTGTCCTCCACGCCCTTGGCCATGACCATGCCGGAGGTCTGCTGGAAGCGGCGGCCGAGCTCCGCACCCGTGTCGAGGAGCAGCGGCAACAGTACCTGCAGGGCGGGCTCAAGGTCAGGCCTCGCCCGGCCGGCGCTCTCCACCGCGTCCACCAGGATGTCCTTGCCGTGCGGGAGGTAGGTCCGGTAGACGGGGAACGCGGCGATGGTTTCCGCCAGGGCATCGGCGACGACCAGCCGCGGGAGCTCCGGGGTTTGCGGCACAAGCCGGGCCAGCCGGAGGATCTCCGAACGCAGGATGCCGTCGGTGATGCGCCGCTTGGTGCCGTGGATCATCGCCTGGTAGTCGGGCGGGGCGGCGGCGCCGCGCAGGCGGGCGTCCAGGGCGTCGAGCTGCGGGCCGGCGTCGGGGTCGACGAAAAGCCGGTCGACGTCGGCGAGCGCGTCGTACCCGGTGGTCCCTTCGCAGTCGAAGGTCTCCGGCAGGTCCTCCCCCGGTTCCAGGATCTTCTCCACCAGCACGTAGGCGCCGCCCGTTGCCTGCTTGAGCCGGGCCAGGTAACCGGCCGGGTCGGCGAGCCCGTCCGGGTGGTCCACGCGCAGGCCGTCCGCGAGGCCGTCGCGGAACCAGCGGGTGATCTCGGCGTGCGATTCCTCAAACACCCAGGGAATCTCGACCCGGACGCCGGCGAGGGTGCTGACGGCGAAGAAGCGGCGGTAGTTCAGTTCGGCGTCGGCCCGGCGCCAGCCGATCAGCTCATAATGCTGGCGCGAATGGACGTCGCGGGGCCTGTCCCCTGGGGTGTGGCTGCCCTCGGCGAGCGGGAAGCGGTGCTCGTAGTAGCGCAGTTCGCCGTCGGTGATGTCCAGGGCGTCCACGTCGTCGTCGCTGCCCAGGACCGGGATCCGGAGCTTGCCGCCGGCCGCGTCCCAGTCGACGTCGAAGGCTTCGGCGTACCGCGAGGACCGGCCTTCCTTCAGCAGCGACCACCACCAGGCGTTCTGCGGCGGCGAGGCCACTCCCATGTGGTTGGGCACGATGTCCAGGAGCACGCCCAGGCCGTTCTCCCTGGCCGCGGCGGATAGCACCGCCAGGCCCTCCGCTCCCCCGCGGGCGAGGTCTACGGAGGAAGGATCCGTGACGTCGTAGCCGTGCTGGGACCCTTCCTCCGCCGTCAGGATGGGCGACAAATACACCCAGTCCACGCCAAGCGATCTGAGATAGCCGGTGAGCTCCGCCGCGTCCCCGAGGGTAAAACCGGGGCGGATCTGGAGCCTGTACGTGGACGCGGGTGTCTTCATGGTTACCCTTTCGTGGAGTTCTTCCTCGGGGGCTTGCTTTGCGGTGCGGAGACAATCGGCGCGGGTTTGCGTTCCGGCGCGGGCTCTTCCTCGGACTTCTCCGCCGGGGCCTTGCCCGCGGCCTTGTCCCCGATGACAGCCGGCGGCGTGGCCGGCGCCGTCAGCGCGGCCGTCTCCGGCGTGGCCGTCTGCGAGAGGGCCGCAAGGGACGCGGCCACCGAATGGTCCGGTTCGCTTTCCGGCGTGGTGTGGGCCCGCAGGACCACCAGCGCCTTGGCTCCCACCGGGAGCAGGGAATCCGCCTCGACGGGTTCGTCGGCGTGGCCGCCGGCCGTATCGATGATCACGTCCCACTTGGGCGCGTACTCATCGGAGGGGACCCGGAAGCGCACCTCGTCGTCGTGGGCGTTGAAGTACAGGAGGAAGTTCACGTCGGTGATGCGCCGGCCCTGGTTGTCCCGGCCCCGGATGCCGTCCCCGTTGAGGAACACACCCACCGAGCGGCCGAAGCCGCTGTCCCAGTCCGACGGCGTCATGGTGCTTCCGTCGACGTCGAGCCAGACGATGTCCGGAAGGCGTTCGCCCTCGCCCCGCACCGCCGGGCGGCCGTCGAAGAAGCGGCTGCGGCGGAAGGTGGGGTGCTTGGCGCGCAAGGCGCTCACCGCGGCGGTGAACTCCACGAGCGGCTGGTCCACGCTGTCCCAGTTGATCCAGGTCAGTTCGGAATCCTGGCAGTAGGCGTTGTTGTTGCCTTGCTGGGTGCGGCCGAGCTCGTCGCCGTGCGCCAGCATGGGCACGCCCTGCGACAGCAGCAGGGAGGCGATGAAGTTGCGCTGCTGCCGGGCCCGGAGTCCGAGGACCTTCGGGTCCTCGGTGGGGCCTTCGGCGCCGCAGTTCCAGGATCGGTTGTGCGATTCGCCGTCGTTGTTGTTTTCGCCGTTGGCCTCGTTGTGCTTCTGGTTGTAGGAGACCAGGTCCGCAAGGGTGAAGCCGTCGTGAGCGGTCACGAAGTTGATGGAGGCCACGGGCCGGCGGCCGGAGTGCTCGTAGAGGTCTGCCGAACCCGTCAGCCGGGACGCGAACTCGCCGAGGGTCGAGGGTTCGCCGCGCCAGAAGTCGCGGACCGTGTCCCGGTACTTGCCGTTCCATTCCGTCCATTGCGGCGGGAAGTTGCCCACCTGGTAGCCGCCGGGACCCACGTCCCACGGCTCGGCGATCAGCTTGACCTGCGACACCACGGGGTCCTGCTGGATGAGTTCGAAGAAGCTGGAAAGCTTGTCCACGTCGTAGAACTCGCGGGCCAAGGTGGAGGCGAGGTCGAAGCGGAAACCGTCCACGTGCATCTCGGTCACCCAGTACCGCAGAGAGTCCATCAGCAGCTGCAGGGAATGCGGATTGCGCACGTTCAGGGAGTTTCCGGTGCCGGTGTAGTCCATGTAGTGCTTGAGGTCGCCCTCAACCAGCCGGTAGTAGGCGGAGTTGTCGATGCCTTTGAAGGAGAGCGTGGGGCCGAGGTGGTTTCCTTCGGCCGTGTGGTTGTAGACCACGTCCAGGATCACTTCGATGCCGGCATCGTGCAGGGAACGCACCATCGCCTTGAAGTCCTGGACCTGCTGGCCGGTGTCCCCCTTCGAGCTGTAGCCGTTGTGCGGGGCGAAGAAGCCGATGGTGTTGTAGCCCCAGTAGTTGTTGAGCCCCCGGTCCTGGAGGATGCCGTCGTTGGTGAACTGGTGGACGGGCATGAGTTCGAGCGCGGTCACGCCGAGCTTCTTCAGGTGGGCGATCACCGCCGGATGGGCTACGCCGGCATAGGTGCCCCGCTGCTCTTCCGGAACCTCGGGATGCAGCTGGGTGAGGCCCTTGACGTGCGCTTCGTAGATGACGGACTTGTGGTACGGGATCCGCAGCAGCTGGTCGCCGGCCCAGTCGAAGAAGGGGTTGATAACGACGCCGAGCATCATGTGCGGTGCCGAATCGGCGTCGTTCCGGGAGTCGGGATCGCCCATGTTGTAGGAGAACAGTGCAGGGTCCCAGTCGATCTGCCGGTGGACCGCCTTGGCGTAGGGGTCCAGGAGGAGCTTGTTGGGATTGAAGCGGTGCCCGGCAGGGGGGTCGTAAGGCCCGTGGACGCGGTAACCGTATTTCTGGCCCGGCTGCACCGACGGCAGGTAGCAATGCCAGACGTAGCCGTCCACTTCCCTCAGTTCGACGCGCTCTTCCGTGCCGTCGTCGTCGATCAGGCACAGCTCCACCTTCTCCGCGTTTTCGCTGAAGAGGGCGAAGTTGGTACCGCTCCCGTCAAAGCTCGCGCCCAGGGGATAAGCCGTTCCGGGCCATACTTCCACAGGTTCTCCTTGCCTAGGGGACAAAGCCTCCGCCGCCCGCGGACGGGCCGCTGCGGCGATGTGCCAAGCTACCACGCCCAGATTACGGGCGCGCACGCCCTGTGTAACCCAAAGGCCTCATCCGGGGCTTCCGTTACGCAGGCTGCCCAGCACGCCTGGCAGCTCCCGCAGGACCGCCCGGGCCGTCAAGGGCCCGCCGTCCGATGCCCCGCTTCCCGCGCGGCCGTGCAGGCTCGCGGCCACTGCAGCCGCAGCAGCCCAGCGGTCCTCCGGGGGGATGCCGAGGACGGCGAAAGGCCCGTCGTCGCCCATCGCGCCCTCCGCATATTGCGCTGCCAGCGAACCGAGCAGCCCGGCCAGCACGTCGCCGCTTCCGGCGGTGGCCAGCCAGGGCGTGCCTTCCGACTGGCTGAACACCGTGCCCGACGGCGATGCCACCAGTGTGGTGGCGCCTTTGAGCAGGACGGTGGCGCCGCTGTCCGCGGCGGCCAGGCGGGCGAAGTGCAGCGGCCGGGACTCGACGTCGTCCCTGGTCACCGCCGCTTCCCCGCGGACGGATTCGTTCCGCGAAAGGAACGCGGCCAGTTCGCCGGCGTGCGGGGTGAGGATCCAGTGGGCCGGGCAGCGGTCCGGCAGCAGTCCCAGCGCCCCGGCGTCGACGACGGCGGGCTGGCCGGCTGCGAGGGCGGCGTGGAGCGTGTCGCGGGCACGCTGGAGCTGGCGGCTGTCGTCGGCCTCCCCTGCTATGCCGGGGCCCAGCAGCCAGGCCTGGACGCGGCCCGGGCTGCCCGCCTCCACAATCGCTTCGGGGGCGCGGGCCAGCACCTGCCGGGCCACGCTTTCGGGTCCGAGGTAGCGGACCATCCCGGCCCCGGACACGGCGGCGCTTTCCACCGAGAGCATCGCGGCCCCGGGGTAGCGTTCCGAGCCGGCGACCACGCCGAGCACTCCCCTGCTGTATTTGTGGTCGCGGCGGCCGGGCGCGGGCAGGAGCGCGGCCAGGTCGGCGGCGTCCAGGCGGCGGATCAAAGGTTCCGGCAGCCGGTCCTCGATCCCGATCCGCACCAGTTCGGCCCGCCCGGCGCAGCCCTCCCCGGGATCGGCCAGCAGGCCGGCCTTGATCCCGCCGAAACTCACGGTCACGTCCGCCGGCAGCACGGGCCAGTGCACTTCACCGGTATCGGCGTCGACTCCGCTCGGGATGTCGCAGGCCACCACCAACGCGGGCTTGAGTTCCTCGAGCAGGGAAACGAGTTCGGCGGCAGCTCCGCGCAGTCCACCGCGGGCGCCGGTGCCGAGCACGGCGTCGATGATGGCGTCGTCGCCGGCCGCCAGCACGGCGAGGTCCTCCACGTTATCCGCGGCGAGCCGGTGGGCCCGGCCGCCGGCCGCGAGGAAGGCGGCCAGCGCCTCGGGGTGGGTGGAGTCAGCGGTGAGCACCGCCGTCGTGCGCATTCCGCGGGCGGCGAGCCTGGCTGCGGCGAACAGTCCGTCCCCGCCGTTGTTGCCCTTGCCGGCCAGCACCGTCACCTTGGAGCCGTAGATCCGGCGGCCGCGGCGCTGCAGTTCGCGCACGACGGCGGCCGCCAGCCCGTACGCTGCCCGCTGCATGAGAACAGCGCCCTCACCGGAGTCCAGGAGCGGTTGTTCCGCTTCCCTGACCTGTGTTCCGGTGAAGGCGCTGATCATTGAGGTGTTGTGTTGTCAGCCTTCGGCGATGACCATGGCCGTGGCGATTCCGCCGTCGTGGCTCATAGACAGGTGCCAGGTCTTGACGCCCTTCGTATCCGCGACGGCAAGGACGGTGCCCTGGACCTTGATGGTGGGGCCGTTCTCGTCCAGGCCGATCCAGCAGTCCTGCCAGTTCATGCCGGCCGGGGCCCCGAGGACCTTCGCCACGGCTTCCTTGGCCGCAAAGCGCGCGGCCAGGGACCGGACGTGGAGCTCCCGCTCGGCGGGCACGAAAAGCCGGTCCCGCAGCCCCGGTGTCCGTTCCAGCTGCCGTTCGAACCGGTCGATGTCTACGACGTCTACGCCAATGCCAACAATCATGCGGTTATTCTACGGTCACGCTCTTGGCGAGGTTGCGAGGCTGGTCCACGTCGTAGCCCTTGGCTCCGGCGAGTTCCGCGGCGAAGATCTGCAGCGGAACCGTGGTGAGCAGCGGCATGAGCAGCGTGGGGGTCTCCGGGACGTAGAAGACGTGCTCGGCGTAATCGCGCACAGCTTCGTCGCCTTCCTCGGCGATCACCAGGGTCCGGGCACCGCGGGCGCGGACTTCCTGGATGTTGCTGACCACCTTGGAGTGCAGGGAATCGCGGCCGCGCGGGGACGGAACCACCACGAAGACCGGCTGGCCTTCGTCGATCAGGGCGATCGGGCCGTGCTTGAGCTCGCCGGCGGCGAAGCCCTCTGCGTGGATGTAGGCGATTTCCTTGAGCTTCAGCGCACCCTCGAGGGCCACCGGGAAGCCGACGTGGCGGCCCAGGAACAGCACGGACTTCTCGTCCTTCATGCTGCGGGCGAGCTCGCGCAGCGGGCCGGAGTTGTCCAGGATCTTCTGGATCTTGGCCGGGATCTTGGAGAGGTCCGCGAGGACGTCCTTGATCTGGCCGGTGAAGATGTTGCCGCGCAGCTGGGCCAGGTACAGGCCGAGCAGGTAGGCAGCGGTGATCTGCGCCAGGAAGGCCTTCGTGGACGCCACGGCGATTTCCGGGCCGGCGTGCGTGTAGAGCACGGCGTCGGATTCACGCGGGATGGTGGAGCCGTTGGTGTTGCAGATGGAGATGGTCTTGGCGCCCTGTTCGCGGGCGTAGCGCACGGCCATCAGGGTGTCCATGGTTTCGCCGGACTGGCTGATGGAAACCACCAGGGTGTTGGCGTCCACGATCGGGTCGCGGTAGCGGAACTCATGGGCCAGCTCCACCTCCGTGGGAATGCGGCACCAGTTCTCGATGGCGTACTTGGCCACGAGGCCGGCGTAGGCCGCCGTGCCGCAAGCGAGGACGATGATCTTGTCGACCTGCTTGAGCAGCTCGGGGTCGATGCGGAGTTCGTCCAGGGTCAGCTTGCCGTTGAGGTCGGAGCGGCCCAGCAGGGTCTGCGCGACGGCGTCGGGCTGGTCGTGGATTTCCTTCTCCATGAAGGAGTTGAAGCCGCCCTTTTCGGCCGAGGCCGGGTCCCAGTCGACGTTGTATTCCTTGCCTTCGGCCGGGGCGCCGAAGAAGTCGGTGATCTCCACGGAGTCGGCGGTGATGGTGACGATCTGGTCCTGGCCCAGTTCGACGGCGCGGCGGGTGTAGTCGATGAAGCCGGAGACGTCGGAGCCGAGGAAGTTTTCGCCCTCGCCAAGGCCCACCACGAGCGGGGAGTTGCGGCGGGCAGCGACGACGACGCCGGGCTGGTCCGCGTGCACGGCCAGCAGGGTGAAGGCGCCCTCGAGGCGCTGGCAGGCGAGCTGCATGGCTTCGGTCAGAGAGCCCTTGGAGGAGTCGCCGCCGAGCTGGTTGCGGAAGATGTCGCCCAGCAGGGCTGCGGCGACCTCGGTGTCGGTTTCGGAGCTGAACTCGACGCCCTTGGCCAGGAGCTGCTGCTTTAGTTCCGCAAAGTTTTCGATGATGCCGTTGTGGATCACGGCCAGGCGTCCGCCGTCGGCCAGGTGCGGGTGGGCGTTCCCGTCGGTCGGACCGCCGTGGGTTGCCCAGCGGGTGTGCCCGATGCCGGTCAGGGATTCAGGGAGCGGCCTGGCTTCGAGTTCACCAAGGAGGTTTCCGAGTTTTCCCGCCTTCTTACGGGAAGAAATGGCGCCGTCGGCGACAACCGCCACGCCTGCCGAGTCGTAGCCCCGGTACTCCAGGCGGCGCAGGCCTTCGAGGACGACGTCCAGGGCTCCGTGCCCGGCGCCTGCCGGACGGGACGAATTACCAACATAACCAACGATTCCACACATGGACACAAGCCTAACTGTTCTCGGCGACAACGGAGGTGGGATGTCAGGCGAATGTGACGCATCCGCCCAGTAATGATCACGCAACGATGCGGCCCTCCCCTTCCGTTCCCGGGGAAGGCCACATCATCGCCGGCAGTGGAAGCGTGCCCCGCCTAGATGTACTCGGCCATTAGGTTGGTGACACTCGTGTGATCGGGGTGTCCTTGATGGCGGCGTGGATGCGTTCAGTGTTGTAGTAGTTCAG
>NZ_QYLP01000070.1 GCF_003614925.1 Arthrobacter celericrescens | reverse complement strand
GGCGGGTCGTGGACCCGCCGCCGCCGGGATCCGGGAAGGGATTACGGGGCCGGGATGTGGCTGGTGTCGGGCGCGGGGGGCACTGCCTGGACGGACGACGACGGCGGTTCGGCCGCTTGCGTTACGTCACCGTGCGCGTCGAGGTACTCCTGGTCGCTGACGCCGTCTTTGGTTCCGAGCGGCACCTCCGGGTGGATCCGGTCACGGAACCGCGGGTAGCTGAGGGCGAAGTACAGCAGTCCCGAGGTGAGCGAGCCGGCCAGCCAGGACAGGTCCACGCCGCCCATGGCCGTGGCGATGGGTCCTTGGAAGACCGGCAGGGCGCCGTACATGAACAGCCAGGTCATTACGAGGCCTGAGGCGAAGGCGATGAGCGCACGCGGGTTGACGGCCTTGAGCTTGGTGTCCCGGGGGCCGGCGAACAGGTAGCCGAATTTCTTGTGCCGGCGTTCGAAGATGAAGTAGTGGACTGCCATGATGCCGCCCCACGTGGCGACCCAGGCCGCGATCGCGATGACCCAGCTGTCCAGGAGCGTCGCGAAGTCCTCGGCGAAGAGGAAGAGGATCACGGCGCACATCGAGAAGACGCCGACCACGATCGAGATCTTCCTGCGCGAGATCCTGATGTCGAGGGCCTGGGTGGCCACGCCGAAGGTGTACAGGTTGATGATGTTGGTGGCGATCGGTCCGTGGATGACCAGCAGGATGACCGGGATGGCCATTGCGCCGAAGCTCTTGACGATCAGCTCGCCGGGATCGGCGGTGCCGTTCATGGTCGCCAGGCTCGCACCGAGCAGGCCCAGCCAGACGACCGGGAGGAATTGGCCGAGGACCGAGGTGAAGTAGAGCTTGCGGGGCGCGATGCCCCTCGAGACGAAGCGTGAGTAGTCCGGCGCGTACGTGAACCAGCCGATGCCCCAGCCGATGCCGATCGCGGTCATGATGCCGGACATCGCCGCGATCCGCTCGCCGCCGCTGAGGACCTCGCCGGCCGGGCCGGCGTAGCTCCAGTCGATGGGCAGCTGGGTCCAGGCGATGATGGACATCGCCACGAGCACGAGGAGCGTGGGCGGCATGGTGATGCGCTCGAACTTGGCGATCGCGCCGTAGCCGCGGTAGCAGATGGCCACCTGCACGCCCATGATGACGGCGGCGACCCCGACCTTCCAGGCCAGGTTCTCCTGGGCCGGATCCACCCAGCCGATCATGCCGAACAGGGCCATGACCAGGTCGAGGATGACCCAGGTGTTCACGGCGGACCAGCCCACCGCGATGATCGCCTGGATGGCGGCCGGGACGTAGGCGCCGCGGCGGCCGAAGGCGCCCCGGGCGAGGATCATTCCCGTTGCCCCGGTCCTCTGTCCCAGGAGGACGAAGAAGCCGAAGCCGAGCATGCCGATAACGTTGCCGAGGACGAGCACCGTCATGGTGTCGGCGAGGCCGAGGCCCATGTTGATGCCAAGGGCGCCCAGGATCCAGTTGATGGGGGCGACGTTGGCCCCGGCCCAGATCCAGAACTGCCCGGAGAGTTTGGTGGTGCGGGCCGACTCCGGAACGGGCTGCAGCACATCCTCGACGGCGTGCGTGGCGTTTTCAGAGTGGCTCTGAGTGCGAAGACTCATGGGGGACTACTTTCTCTTGGTTTGCTTTTCGAGCGAGTAGCCGGCTCCCTTCAACTGTATGGCGGCCGATCCGCATCCAGTAGACTCACCCTGTCGCCATTGATGGCAGCCGCGGGTTACAGAACGTCACCTGTCTGAGATGCGCGTTACACCATGAGTCTGAGGAAGAGAGGCGTTGCGTGGCCGTTCCGTTGCAGGAAGTCCTGGACAGCGGGGCACTGCTGCCGGGGCACCCGGTGGTGCTTGCCGGCCAGGGGGCGATCGCCCACCGAACAGTGCGCTGGGTGCACTCGAGCGAGGTGGTGCAGATCGCGCCGTTGCTCAGGGGCGGCGAGTTCCTGCTGGTGGGCGGCCAGAACTTCCTGGCCCTCCGCGAAGGCGCGCAGCTGGAGTACATCAGGAGCCTGTCCGAGCGCGGGGTCGCCTGCGTCGCGTTCGAAACGGCAGGCGGACGCGACATCCCCATGGAGGTCCTGGCGGCCGCCGACGAGGCCGGGCTGCCGCTGGTGGGGCTGCGGAACGTGGTGCCGTTCGTCGAGGTCGCCGAATGGGTGAACCGGCGCATCGTCTCCCGGCAGGTCGAAGCCCTCCAGATTGCCGACGCCCTTTCGCAGCAACTCGCCGAACGGGTGGCCGCGGGCGGTGCCCCGCTCCTGCCGATCCTCGAACTGACGGCACGGGCGCTGGATGCCTGGGTCGCCGTCGTCGATCCGCGCGGCGTAGTGATCGAATCGGCCGGTGCCGAACCGGCGGGGGAGCACGGCCCTGCCTTTAGCGTCGAACTGAACGTGGGCGGCATCGACATCGCACGCCTCGAGATCTCCTCCGCTTCGGAGGACCCGGACCGCCTGGAGACCGTGGCCCAGCGGATCCGCGGCATCGTGGCGCTCGCCCTCTCGCAGCGCCACCGTCCCAGCCTCGCCCGGATGGCGGATGACGCACTGCTGCGGATGATCGTCGCCGGGGGCGGCGGTGACCAGCTCCTGGAGTTGGCCGAGGCGGCGGGGCTGCCGCCGGACGTTCCGGTCGCCGTCGCGCTTTTCCGCTCCCGGGACTCGGGGCGTCCCGCTCCCGACGCCGAGCGGACCCTCCGCGCCCTGGGCGCCCAGATCCGGCTCCACGCCGACGGCGACGCCTTGGTGGCGCTTGTCCCGTTCGAGCGCGGGGGGAGCGTGGCCGCGCGGCAGGAGCTCATCCGCGCGTTGCGGGAGTCGCTCTCGGGCAAGGGCGGCCTTGGCGCGGTCGGTCCCACGGAGCCGTCTATCCGCGGGGCATCCCGCTCGCTCGCCGAGGCCCGGACCACGCTGCGGCTCGGGCGGGCCTCGAAGTGGGAGCACGCCGTCTACGACAGCGCCGACTTCGTCGTCGAGCGCTTTGCGGAGCGGGAGCTGCCGCGGCAGGCCGTGGAACTTTTCATCGAGGAGACGCTGGGGCCGCTGATGGAACTGGAGCGCCGCCGCGGCGGCGAACTGGTTCGCACGCTGGATGTGTGGATCACCGAAGGCTGCAACACGGCGGAAGCCGCGCGGGTCCTTTTCCTCGAGCGGCAGAGCCTCCACAAGCGGCTCGCCCGGATCTTTGACGTCCTCGGCGGCGATCCCCGCGGGACGGGCCGGTTGGGAGCGCTCGCCTTTGCGGTGAAGCTCGTGCGGGGAAACGCCCGGCTGCGCGACGGCGCCCGCGGCTGACGGGCCGGTATACGCACGTCGCGGGCCGGTAACGCACGACGCCGGGCCGGTAACGCAAAAACGCCGGGCACCAATTCGGTGCCCGGCGTCGTGGGTTGCGAGGGTTACTTAAGCCACGCGTCCACCTGCTGCGGGTGGGCATCCACCCACTTCTTGGCGGCGGCTTCCGGCGCCATCCCCTTCTGGATGTCCGTGGCCACGGAGTCCTGGTCCGCGTTGGTCCACGTGAACGCCTTGACCAGCTTGGCGGCCGGTGAGCCACTGTCCGAGAACTTCTTGGAGATGATCTTGTTCAGCGTGTAGTCCGGGTAGTCGCAGGCCACCTTCTCCGGCTCCGCGTCGCAGCCGGCCGTCCACTTCGGCAGGTTGACCTTCACCAGCGGAACCTCGGCCAGGAACCACTGGGGTTCGTAGAAGTAGCCCAGCAGCGGGGTCTTGTTCTTCTCCGCGGCACGGAACGACTGGATCAGTGCGGCTTCCGAACCGGAATAGACCACCTTGAAGTCCAGGCCGAGGTTCTTGACCAGCGCTTCGTCATTGGTCACGAATGCCGGATCGCCGTCCAGGAGCTGGCCCTTGCCGCCCGACTCGGAGGTCTTCAGCAGGGACGCGTACTTGTTCAGGTTCTTGCTGTCCAGGATGTCCGGGTGGGCCTTTGCCAGCCATGGCGGCACGTACCAGCCGATGCGTCCTTTATTTCCGGTGGGGCCGGCATCCACGGCGACGGCCTGCTCGGTGATGTACTGCTTCACCAGGTCGTCATGGCCCCAGTTTTCGATGATGATGTCGACTTCGCCGGAGCTGAAGCCCTGCCATGCGATCTGTTCGTTGAGGTCTTTCTGGACGACGTTGCAGCCGAGCTTTTCCTTGGCCACGTAAGAATACACAGCGGCATTCGCCGTGTAGCCGACCCAGGCGTTCATCGCCACGTTGACGGTGCCGCACGCTGTCTTGGAGCCGTCGGCCGCGGCGGCCTGGTTGACGGTCGAGCCTCCGCAAGCGGACAGGAGAAGTGCTGTGGCTGCTGCCCCGGCCAGAGCCGGGACAAGCCGTTTCAGGACACTGGTTTTTCTCATGGTCAAGCCTCCTTGGTGGTAGTTGGTTGTGCGGTGGAGAGGGAACGGGATGGTGCGGTAAAGGCGGCAGCCTGCGTGATGCGGTCAAGCAGGATGCCCAGGAAGACGATGGCCAGGCCGGCGGCCAGGCCCTTCCCGAAGAGGGAGCTTTGGACGAAGCCCGCCACGACGTCGTAGCCGAGGCCGCCGGCGCCCACCAAGGCACCGACCACGACCATGGCCAGCACGTAGATCAGGCCCTGGTTGGCAGCCAGGCCGAGGGACTTCCGTGCCATGGGGAGCTGGACTTTCGTGATGACCTGCCAGGGAGTCGAACCGCTCGCGACGGCGGCCTCGACCACCGTGGGCGAGACGCCTGAGATTCCGTCCGCCATGATCTTGATGGCGGCTGGTGCCGCGTAGATGACACCGGCGATGATCGCCGTGAAGCGGGTGGCACCGAAGAGTCCCAGGAAAGGCACGAGGTACACGAACGCGGGAAGGGTCTGCCCGGCGTCCAGCACTGGTCGCATGAGCTTGTCGAACCTGCTGGAGCGGCCCATCGCCACGCCGAACACGATGCCCAGGACCATGACGATGACCGTGGCCACGAGCGTACTGGCCAGGGTCACCATGGCGTCGCCCCAGAGGCCGAGGTAGATGATCATCGTGAGGCAGGCGAGCACCAGGGCCGTCAGCTTCCAGCCGCCGAACGCGTACGCCACGAGGGCCAGGGCAGCAAACATGATGAAGAACGGGGTTTCCGTGACCGCCGTCTGGAACGGATTGAGGAAAGCGAGGGTCACTGCCTCGCGGAAGGCCCCGGTCAGCAGGAACAAGTGCGTTTGCAGCCATTCGCTGGCGTTGTCCACCCCGCCGGTGATGGCGGGGCCGAGGTTGACTTCCTGGGGGAAACGGGCCGCCCACAGCATGGTCCTGGAGAGCTGGACGAGCATCAGGACAAGGGCGAAGGTGGCCCCGACCACGATCATGCGCGTCCGCCGGGAGACGCGGCTCCGGCGTCGCTGGGTTGCGGGCAGTGCCCTTTCGCTGGCCGCGGTGGTTACACGGTCGAGCATGATCGCCATCAGCACGATCGACAGGCCGGCGTTCACCGCGGTTCCCACATCCAGGGACTGCAATGCGCGGACCACCACCTGCCCCAGACCGGGCGCCGCGATCAGGGCTGCGATAGTGACCATGGACAATGCGGCCATGGTGCCTTGGTTGATGCCCATCACGATGGTCCGCTTGGCCATGGGGATTTGGAGCGTGAACAAGCGCTGTAGGGAAGTAGTGCCCAGCGAGTCGGATGCTTCACGGGTGTTCTCCGGGATGCCCCTGATGCCGTGGGCGGTCAGGCGGATGATCGGGGGCGCCGCGTAGATTACGGTCGCGATGACGGCGGACGCCGGGCCGATCAGGAAAACCAAGGCCAGGGGCGCCAGGTAGACGAAGGTCGGGAGGATCTGCATGAAGTCCAGGACGGGCGTGATGATCTTCTCAACGCGCCCGCTGACCCCGGCAAGGACGCCCATCGGCAGGCCGACGAGCAACGACAGGAGCACGGCGGTCACCACGAGGGCGAAGGTGTGGGCCGCTTCGACGAAAAGGCCCTGCAGGCCGAAGAACGTGAAGACGGCGACGGTCAGCAGCGCCACGCGGGCGTTCCCGACGGCGAATGCGATCCAGCCGAGAAGCGCGACGGTTCCGAGCCAGCCGATTTCCGGCAGCCCCAAGCCGATGGAACTTGCGGCAAACACGGTGGTGAAGACAGCGGCCACCGCGTCGACAGCGGAGCGCAGCGGCGAAAGCAGGTAGAGGAACACGGGGTTGTCGTCGCGGTTTGACGCCACCCAGGAATTGAAGTGGTTCAGGGAGCGGTGCAGATCGGTTAGTTCGGACGTCGGCAGTGCCAACGTCCCGGTCCCGTGCAGGAAGACGAATCCTGCAATCCAGACGACGGCGGCGCTGAGGAGAAGCAGGGCCCTGCGGCTTAGGCGCCGGCGGGGGAGCTTGGCCGGAGCGGGCTCCGTGCCGCTTGTTTTTTCCAGTTCGATAAGGGTTGCGCTCATGCCGCTGCTCTCGTGCTCCGCAGCACCGAGAGGATGCTGTCGCGATCGATCTGGCCCGTGATGGTCCCTGAGTCCTCGACCAGCACAGGGCTGGACGAGTGCATCACCGTGTGGATGGCGTCGCGGATGATGGTGGCGGAGCTCAGCACCGGGGCGTCGCCGGGAGTGCTGGAGGCTACGGGTTCGGCGATCCATTTCAGGGTGAGGACATCCGAACGAGGGACCTCGGAGACGAAATCGGCGATGTAGTCGTTGGCCGGGGATCCGACCAGTTCGTCGCCCGTGCCGCACTGGACCGCTTCACCGTGCCGCATGATCAGGATCCGGTCGCCCAGTTTGAGCGCTTCCGAAAGATCGTGCGTCACGAACACCATGGTCTTGCCCATGTCCTTGTGCAGGCGGATCACTTCAGCCTGCATGTCACGGCGGATCAGGGGGTCCAACGCAGAGAACGGTTCATCGAACAGGATTGCGTCCGGGTCTCCGGCCAGTGCCCGGGCAAGTCCCACGCGCTGCTGCATGCCGCCGGACAGTTGTTCGGGAAAGTGGCTTTCGTAGCCCTTGAGTCCTACAAGCTCGATGACTTCCCGTGAACGGGCATAGCGTTCGTTCTTGGCGGCGCCCCGGATCTGAAGGCCGTAGGCAACGTTGTCCAGCACGGTACGGTGCGGCAGGAGTCCGAAATGCTGGAACACCATGGACATCTTCTGCCGGCGCAAATCCCTCAGTTCGGCGGGCCGGGCCTGGAGGATGTCCTGGCCTCCGATGCTCACGCTGCCCGAGGTGGGTTCGATCAGGCGGGTCAGACAGCGGATGAGCGTGGATTTGCCGGACCCGGAGAGGCCCATGATGACGAACACTTCGCCCTTTGCGACGTCGAAACTCATGTTCCTGACCGCGGCCACGCATCCGGTGCGTTCCAGCAAGTTCGAGGAAGGCAAGGCGGACAACTCCGGGTCCAAGGGGATCTTCGCGCCGCCGGATCCGAAGACTTTCCAAAGATTGCGCACCGATATAGCGGAACTGTTCATTCCTGTACTCCTGCTGGGGGCTCTGCCTGGGGGCATCGCGTGGGGAAAAAGCATGGGGAAGTTCGCAACGATCGCGGTTGTTTAATATGCAACTTTCACCGTGATACGCAACACCGTGACGGACGTCACAGTGCGTTGTCAAGCATTTTGTTCCCGCAGTCCTTTCATGACTTGCATCCGGGGCGCAGTTTTGCGTGGGGTGATGGGCGTCGCCGGCGCGCCCGATGCGCGCCCCGGGAAGAGGCGGGGAGCGCGCTTGCCGCGCGGGAGTAGGCGAAATCGTTTATGTACCGTCCGGACGGATGTTTGGATGCGGCCTTTGTGGCCAGGTTTCGGCAGCCGTCATATTTTTCGTGGGGGCGCGTTATGTCAATCGAGTTGTGTATTGCGCAACTTGGAAAGCGGAATCCGGGGCAACCGGGCTGCGGGGTCGGTTTCTTGTGCAGCTAGAAGGGGCCTGCCTAGCCGGCGTCCCGCTCGAAGGGTGTCCGCATCGGCCCGGCGCGTCGCCGGCGCAGGATGCGAGGCCCCCGCTTTCGCCATAGTCTGGCGGGGTGGATACAAGGACAGTGAACCCGGGGGAGCAAGTCGACAGGCAGTCCCGCATCTTGGATGCGGTGCTGGAGCTGCTGTCGCGCCATGGCATTTCGGGTGTCAATATGCGGGCGGTGGCCCGCGAAGCCGGCGTCGCGCTCGGTCTCGTCAACTACTACTACGCGGACAAGCCAAGCCTGATCCGTGCGGTCCTGAACCGGATCGGCGAGAGCGACATGAGGCTCGTGACCCCCGACCCGGAGGCACACCCGGACGAACAGCTCCGTGAGGCCCTGAGGCGGGTCGCGGGACCGGAAATCCTGACCACGCCCTATTTGTCGCTGCGCCTCCACCTTTGGGCGCTCGCGCAAGCCGATGAAGACTTTGCCGTGATCAACGCGGAAGCGTTTGACCAGTACCTGGACGGACTCGCAACGCTGATCGGCAACGCCAAGCCAGAGCTTTCCCGCGAAGCATGCAAGGAGCGGGCGGATGACATCGTCGTCGTGCAGAACGGGATGTGGCTGACGTCCCTCCTGGGCATCGACAAGGCGGCAATCCGGCGGAGCATCGCCCGCACCGAGCAGATCGCCTTCGCCGACTAGCGAAAACAAGGCTCCGCCCCCCGACGGTTTGTGACCCGCGGGCTTCGGCGTGCCCAAACCGGCCCGCTGATGCGGCCAGCGGCCTCACAAATCCGAGAGTGCGCTCACTCTTGAACAAATGTCCAGTCGAGGTCTTGAACATATGTTCAAGCTCGGCTAGCCTCGATGTATGACCTGCGCCACACCGGCGAGGTCCCCGCGGAGATTGGCCGTATGGGTCAATGGCGCCCACGCGTCGCGCCATGGTCTTTGGTGTCGGCACCAGACCGCATCCGCGTCGAGGCCTAAGGAGATTTGCAGCATGACAGAAACGAGCTACGACTACGTCATCGTAGGTGGGGGAAGTGCCGGCTCCGTGCTGGCCAACCGCTTGAGCGAGGGCGGCACGCGCAGCGTCCTGGTCCTTGAAGCGGGCCGCAGCGACTACCCCTGGGATCTTTTCATCCAGATGCCGGCGGCCCTGACCTTCCCCAGCGGCAACCCGCTCTACGACTGGCGCTACGAATCGGACCCGGAGCCGCACATGGGCGGCCGCCGCGTGGCCCACGCCCGCGGCAAGGTGCTGGGCGGCTCCAGCTCCATCAACGGCATGATCTTCCAGCGCGGCAACCCCATGGACTACGAGCGCTGGGGCGCCGACGCCGGCATGGAGTCCTGGGACTTCGCCCACTGCCTTCCGTACTTCCGCCGCATGGAGAACACCCTCGCCGCCGATCCGGACGACGAGTTCCGCGGCCACTCCGGCCCGCTGGTCCTGGAACGCGGACCCGCCACCAACCCGCTCTTCCAGTCCTTCTTCCAGGCGGCCCAGCAGGCCGGCTTCCCGCTCACGGACGATGTCAACGGCTACCGCCAGGAGGGTTTTGCGCCCTTCGACCGGAACGTCCACAAGGGCCAGCGACTCTCGGCCTCCCGCGCCTACCTGCGCCCCAACACTGGCCGGCGGAACCTGGACGTCCTCACCCGGGCCTTCGTCACCAAGGTCAACTTCAAGGGCAATGTGGCCACCGGCGTCACTTACCGCCGCAACGGCAAGCTCCACACCGTCAACGCGGGCGAGGTCATCCTGTCCGGTGGCGCCATCAACACCCCGCAGCTGCTGCAGCTCTCCGGTGTGGGTGAGTCCAAGCACCTGAAGTCCCTCGGCATAAACCCGGTGGTCAACCTGCCCGGCGTCGGCGAGAACCTTCAGGACCACCTCGAGGTGTACATCCAGCACGCCTGCACCCAGCCGGTGTCCATGCAGCCGGCCCTCGATGTGTGGCGCATGCCGTGGATTGGCATGCAGTGGCTCTTCGGGCGCAAGGGCCCGGCGGCCACCAACCACTTCGAAGGCGGCGGCTTCGTCCGCTCGAACGAGGACGTGTCCTACCCGAACCTGATGTTCCACTTCCTCCCGGTGGCCGTCCGCTACGACGGCCAGAAGGCCGACGCCAAGCACGGCTACCAGGTGCACATCGGCCCGATGTACTCGGACGCCCGCGGCAGCCTGAAGATCAAGTCCACGGATCCCACGGTCCACCCGTCCATGGTGTTCAACTACCTCTCCACCGACCAGGACCGCCGCGAATGGGTCGAAGCCGTGCGCATCTCCCGCGACATCCTGGGCCAGTCCGCCATGGCACCGTTCAATGGCGGCGAGATCTCTCCCGGCCGGAGCGTCCAGACGGACAAGGAAATCCTGGATTGGGTTGCCGCCGACGCCGAAACCGCGCTGCACCCGTCCTGCACCGCGAAGATGGGGCCGGCGTCCGATCCCATGGCCGTGGTCGACCCGCTGGACATGTCCGTGCACGGCACCAAGGGCCTGCGCGTCGTGGACGCCTCCGCGATGCCGTACGTCACCAACGGCAACATCTACGCCCCGGTGATGATGCTGGCCGAGCGTGCCTCCGACCTCATCCTCGGCAAGGCTCCGCTGGCCGCGCAGCACACAGAGTTCTACCGCCACGGAATCTCTCCGCTCGAGCGCGACAAGTCCGCAAGCCAGGCAGTAAGGGGCTAGACAATGAGCGTGACTGAAACCCTGCAAGAAATGAACGCAGTGAAGACCGTCCGCGGCATCTTCATCGACGGCAGTTGGCAGGCGGCCTCCGACGGCGGGACAACAGTTGTGCGCTGTCCGGCGGACGGACGCGAGGTGGCTGTTGTCGCTTCGTCCACCGTCGAGGATGCGGAGCGGGCGATCTCCAGCGCCAGGACAGCGTTCGACGGCGGTGCGTGGCGCCGCTTGACGGACCTCGAGCGCGGAGCAGTCATGCTGCGGGTCGCGGAGCTCCTCGAACGGGACAAAGCGGTCTATGCCCGGGCCGAGTCGCTCGACACCGGCAAGCGCCTGGTCGAGGCCGAATACGACATCGACGACATCGCCGCGTGCTTCCGCTACTACGGCAAGGTGGCGGGCCTCGATGCGGGGCGCGTGATCGACACCGGGCGGCCGAACGCCATCAGCCGCGTTGTCTATGAGCCGCTCGGGGTGTGCACCCTCATCGCACCGTGGAACTATCCGCTCCTCCAGGCGGCCTGGAAGGTGGCACCGGCACTCGTCGCGGGAAACTCCTTCGTGCTCAAGCCCAGCGAGCTGACGCCGTCGACCTCGATCCTGCTCATGGAAACGCTGGCTGAGGCCGGGGTTCCGGCCGGTGTCGCGAACCTGGTCACTGGAAAGGGTTCCAGGGTGGGGCCGGTGCTGAGCTCGGACCCGCGGGTGGATCTCGTCTCCATGACCGGAAGCCTGGCCACGGGACAGACCATCATGGCGGCCGCCGCGGATACCGTGAAGCGCGTTGCCTTCGAGCTTGGCGGAAAGAACCCGAACGTCGTCTTCGCGGACGCGGACTGGGACGCCGCCGTCGACAATGCCCTGACCGCAGTCTTCCTGCACTCCGGCCAGGTCTGCTCGGCCGGAGCCCGGCTCGTCGTCGAGGAGACCATTGCGGAGCGCTTCGTTGGCGAGGTGGTGGAGCGGGCGAAAAAGATCCGGATGGGTGGCCCCTTTGACTCCGATGCGGAAACGGGCCCGCTCATTTCGGCAAAGCACCGCGAACAGGTCCACGCCTACGTTCAGGCAGGCATCGCGGAGGGCGCCGAGCTTTTGTGCGGTGGCTACATCCCCGACGACGGCTTGCTCGCTGACGGTTTCTTCTACCCGCCCACCGTGCTCGGCAACTGCCGCTCGGGTATGAGCGTGCTGCGGGAGGAGTCATTCGGGCCGGTGCTGACCGTGGAAACCTTCCGGACCGAAGCCGAGGCCGTTGCCATAGCCAACGACACGGAGTACGGCCTGGCGGGTGCGGTCTGGACTTCGGACGCCTCGAAGGCGCAGCGCGTTGCCGGCGAGCTCAGGCACGGAACAGTGTGGATCAATGACTACCACCCGTACGTCCCGCAGGCGGAGTGGGGCGGATTCGGCAAGTCCGGCATTGGCCGTGAACTTGGCAGCGCTGGCCTCAACGAATACCGCGAGGCGAAACACATCTGGCAGAACATCCAGCCCGCTCCCAGCGGCTGGTTCGGCCAGCCCGCCGAAGACCCGTCCGCCCAAGGCTAGGCCGGTCAACGCAGGCAAGCACCATTCAAAGGGGGACACGGGCCGGGCGTGCAGTGAAGCACGCCCGGTCGGTCCCGCCGGCCTCCAGGCTCGGCGGGAAACATCGTGCCATTCGATTTAGGAGCTCAGATGTCAGAATTACGCAAGACCACTGACACAAGCGGCATGGACGAGTTTGGCTACGCCCAAACCCTGGACCGCAGCATCGGAAAGTTCGCAAGTTTCGCCGCCGGCGTCAGCTACATCTCCATCCTGACCGGCGTTTTCCAACTGTTCTACTTTGGCTTCTCCACCGCCGGACCGGCCTACGCCTGGTCCTGGCCCATCGTTTTTGTCGGCCAGTTGATGGTGGCACTCTGCTTCGCTGAACTGGCCGGGCGCTACCCCGTGGCCGGTTCCGTCTACAACTGGGCCAAGCGGCTCAGCACGGGCACCTGGGCCTGGCTTTCGGGCTGGCTCCTGCTGATTTCATCGATAGTGGCCCTGGGCTCGGTGGCCCTGGCCCTGCAGATCACCCTGCCGCAGCTCTGGAGCGGATTCCAGCTCATCGGCGACGGCACCGGCCCGTACGACTTCGCGGCCAACGGTGTGCTGCTGGCCACGATCATGATCACCATCTCCACCCTGATCAACGCCTTCGGCGTGAAGCTCATGACCAAGATCAACAGCATCGGCGTGTTCGTTGAGCTGATCGCGGCCGCGCTGCTCATCGTCGCCTTGTTCTGGCATGTCGTGAACGGACCCGAGGTCCTCTTCGACACGTCCGGCTTCGGCCAGGAGCACCCCATGGGCTTCTTCGGCGTCTTCCTGATCGCCGCCATGGCCTCCGGCTACGTCATGTACGGCTTCGACACCGCCTCCTCGCTGGGCGAGGAGACCAAGGACCCCAAGAAGACCGCACCGAAGGCGATCATCCGGGCCGTCACCGCGTCCTTCCTCCTGGGCGGCCTGATGCTCTTCGGCGGCATCCTGGCGGCACCGGACCTCAACGATCCCAAGCTTGGCGCAGCCGACGGCGGCCTGCAGTACATCGTGCTGTCCGTGCTGGGCGGTCCTTTCGGCAAGGCTTTCCTGGCCTGCATCGTGGTGGCCGTGGTGGTCTGCACCCTGGCCGTACACGCCGCCGCCATCCGGATGATGTTCGCCATGGCCCGGGACAACAACCTTCCGTTCAGCCGCCAACTCAGCAAGGTGGACCCGGTCCGGAAGACCCCCACCGTTGCCGCGATCGTGATCGGCGTTATGGCCATCATCCCGCTGATCGTCAACGTGGCGCAGCCGGCCATCTTCACCATCCTCTCCAGCATCAGCATCGTGCTGATCTACCTGTCCTACCTGCTGGTCACGGTGCCGATGCTGCGCCGCCGCTTCCTCAAGAAGTGGCCGCTTCCCGATGACGGCAGCGAAGTGGGCTTCAGCCTCGGCAAATGGGGCTTCGTAGTGAACCTGCTCGCCGTGCTGTGGGGCGCAGCGATGACGCTCAACCTCATCTGGCCCCGCCAGGAGATCTACAACTCCGTGCCGCCGTTTGAGTGGTACCTGCAGTGGGGCGGCGTCTTCTTCGTCGGAGCGGTGGCTGTTGCCGGTATTCTGCTCTACCGCCTGAAGATCCGGCACCAGACCGGGGTGCTCGCCGAGCACGCTGCCGCGGTTTCCGCCCACCCGTCCTCCGGCCTCCCTACGGAAGCGGTGGTCACGGAGAAATCCGGGATTGACACCCGGGTGTGACGCCTGCCATATTCAAATACGCACCATACGCATCGTGTTGTGTAATACGCAATTAGACGAAGCTTGTGGGGCCACCCCTTCGAGTATCCCGGCTATCCCTTTGGGTAGTCGGGTTTCGGGCGCTTCGGCTCATAACATGGGTGAGGCGGAAATTTGCATCCGGTCAATGGAAGGAAACAAGGAAACGTGGTTCACAAGGTACAAGCGGTCGTTGTCAAGGAAAAGAACGCCCCTGCCACCATCGAGACCATCCTGGTCCCGGAGCCTGGCCCGGGCGAGGCCTTGGTTGACGTCCTGAGCTGCGGGGTCTGCCACACCGACCTGCACTACAAGCTCGGCGGCATTGGCAATGACTACCCTTACCTGCTTGGCCACGAATCCACCGCCGTGGTGAGCCAGGTGGGCCCCGACGTCACTGACATCAAGCCCGGTGACCGCGTCATCCTCAACTGGCGCGCCGTCTGCGGAAACTGCCGCGCTTGCGCCAAGGGCCAGCCGCAGTACTGTTTCGCCACCCACAATGCCACCCAGAAGATGACCCTTGAGGACGGCACCCCGCTGTCCCCGGCGCTGGGCATCGGATCCTTCGCGGAGAAGACACTTGTGGCCGCAGGGCAGTGCACCAAGATCGACGACGACGTCGACCCCGCCGCCGTCGGCCTGCTCGGCTGCGGCATCATGGCCGGTATCGGTGCCGCCATGAATACGGGTGAGGTCAAGCGCGGCGAGTCGGTCGCCGTCATCGGCTGCGGCGGCGTCGGCATTGCCGCCATCGCCGGAGCCAAGCTGGCGGGCGCGACGACGATCATCGCCGTCGACCTCGACCCCGCCAAGGTCGAAATCGCCAAGACCCTCGGCGCCACGCACGGCGTGGTCTCCAGCGAGACGGACGCTGTCGAGGCGATCCGCGACCTCACCGGCGGATTCGGCGCCGACGTCGTGATTGACGCCGTGGGCCGCCCGGAGACGTACAAGCAGGCCTTCTATGCACGCGACCTTGCCGGCCGCGTGGTCCTGGTGGGTGTCCCGACGCCGGACATGAAGCTTGAGCTTCCGCTGCTGGACGTCTTCGGCCGGGGCGGTTCGCTGAAGTCGTCCTGGTACGGTGACTGCCTGCCGTCCCGCGACTTCCCGATGCTGGTGGACCAGTACCGGCTCGGCCGCCTGCCGTTGGACGCCTTCGTGACCGAGCGCATCGGGCTGGGCGACGTTGAAGCCGCGTTCGAGAAGATGCACCGCGGCGAGGTCCTGCGTTCGGTGGTGGAACTCTGATGGGCATCACCGTAGAGAACCGGGTCACCTCCGGCACGTTTTCGCTCGACGGCGGCACCTGGGACGTGGACAACAACGTCTGGATCGTCGGCAATGACGAGGAGTGCGTGATCATCGACTCTCCGCACGACGCCGCCGCGATCGTCGAGCAGGTCCGCGGCCGCAAGGTGCTGGCCATCCTGATGACCCATGCGCACAACGACCACATCGGCGCCGCGCGCGAGGTGGCTGCCGCCGTCGGCGCTCCCATCCACCTGCACCCGGAAGACATGGTCCTGTGGAAGCAGGTCTACCCGGACGCCCGGCCGGACGAATTCCTTTCCGACGGCGAAGAATTCACCGTGGGCGGGGCCACGCTGAAGGCGATCCACACTCCCGGCCACTCCCCGGGCTCCACCTGCTTCTACCTGGAGAGCGAAGGAACCGTCTTCACGGGGGATACCCTGTTCAATGGCGGACCCGGCGCCACCGGGCGGTCGTTCAGCGACTACCCCACGATCCTCGCTTCGATCCGCAAGCGCCTCCTGACGCTGCCGGCGGAGACCGTGGTACGGACCGGACACGGTGATAACACCACCATTGCGGCCGAGCGGGAGACCCTCTCGCAGCTGGCCAAGTAACTCAGCCCCGTAGTACACCGTAGTTCCACAGTGAGGCACACCCCGCATGAAATTCACCAAGCAGCCTGCGCCCGTCGCGGACATCGACGAAGCACAGCTTGAGGTCCACAAGCCCAAGAAGGAAGCGGCCGGGGTCAAGGCCGTCATGGTCGCGCTCGAGCGCGCCGTGGCGCAGGCCGGCGTGCAGCGCTCCGTGCAGTCCCTGCTGCGCCTGAACCAGAAGGGCGGCTTCGACTGCCCGGGCTGTGCATGGCCGGAAACTGATGGGAAGCGCAAGGCAGCCGAGTTTTGCGAAAACGGTGCCAAGGCCGTGGCGGAAGAGAACACGCTGCGGACCGTGGGCGCCGAATTCTGGGCGAAGCACTCCATCGCCGAGCTGTCGCAGAAGACCGAGTACTGGCTGGGCAACCAGGGCAGGCTCAGCGAACCGGTGGTGATCCGCCCGGGAGAGACGCACTATTCGCCGATCTCCTGGTCGGATGCCTTTGCCCTCATCGGGGAGCGCATCAGCGGCACGACGCCGGACCGTTGCGTCTTCTACACCTCCGGCCGGACGGCGAACGAGACGGCGTTCATGTACCAGCTGTTCGCCCGGTCCATCGGAACGAACAACCTGCCGGACTGCTCCAACATGTGCCACGAATCGTCCGGCTCCGCGCTGAACCCGACCATCGGGATCGGCAAGGGTACGGTCTCCCTGGAGGACATCCACGAGGCCGAGCTGATCTTCGTGGTCGGCCAGAACCCGGGCACCAACCACCCGCGCATGCTGGGCGCCTTGCAGGAATGCAAGGAGAACGGCGGCAAGGTGGTGGCCGTGAACCCGCTGCCCGAGGCCGGCCTGTTCAACTTCAAGGATCCGCAGACTTTCGCGGGCGTGGTGGGCAAGGGCACTCCAATTGCCGATGAGTTCCTGCAGATCAAGGTGGGCGGCGACCTCGCCCTCTTCCAGGCCCTGGGCCATCTGCTCTTGGAAGAGGAGAAGCGCAACCCGGGCACCGTGGTTGACCGGGCGTTCGTCGAGTCCCAGACGGACGGCTTCGAAGCCTACGCGGAGGCCCGTTCCACGCTCGACTGGGAGCTCACGGAAGAGGCCACGGGCCTGTCCCGCGAGCAGATCGAGACCGTGGCCGGCATGCTGCTGAAGTCCAAGGCCACCATCTTCTGCTGGGCGCTTGGCGTCACGCAGCAGCCGCACTCGGTGGACACCATCAAGGAGATGGTCAACGTCCTGCTGCTGCAGGGCAACTTCGGCAAGCCCGGCGCCGGCGCCTGCCCGGTGCGCGGCCACTCGAACGTGCAGGGCGACCGCACCATGGGTGTGTGGGAAAAGCCCACCGAGCCGCTTCTGGCGGCCCTGGACCGCGAGTTCGGCATCACCTCTCCGCGGGAGCACGGCCATGACGCCGTGGAAACCCAGCACGCCCTGGAAAACGGCGACGTAGACGTGTTCGTTTGCATGGGCGGCAACTTCGCTGCGGCGGGCTCGGACACCGAGGGGCTGGAAGCCGGCATGCAGCGGGCGGGCCTCACGGTCCACGTCTCCACCAAGCCCAACCGTTCGCACATCGTGCACGGGCAGACGTCCCTGATCCTGCCCACCCTGGGTCGCACGGACCGGGACGACAAGCACGCCAAGGGCATCCAGTTCCTGTCCGTGGAGAACTCCATGTCGGTGGTGCACTCCACGCAGGGCCGCCTTCAGCCGGTTTCGGAGCACCTGCTGGCCGAGCCGGTGATCATCGCCCGCATGGCCGAGGCCACCTTCGGCCCGGACCACGCAGTGGACTGGCGGGCGATGGCCGAGGATTACGACGTCGTCCGGGACCACATCTCCCGCGTCCTTCCGGGCTTCGAGGACTTCAACACCCGCGTGCGGAACAAGAGCGGCTTCGTACTGCCCAACCCGCCGCGCGACACCCGTTCCTTCGCCACGGACATCGGCCGCGGCCGCTTTACGGTCAGCCCGCTGGAGTTCCTGACGCCGCCGGCCGGGCACCTGGTGCTCCAGACCCTCCGCAGCCACGACCAGTACAACACCACGTTCTACGGCCTTGACGACCGGTACCGCGGCATTTCCGACGGCCGCCGCGTCATCCTGATCCACCCGAAGGACCTGGCCGCGCAGGGCTTCCAGGACCGGGACCTGGTGGACGTGATCAGCGTCTTCGCCGGTTCGGAACGCCGCGCCGACAAGTTCCGGCTGGTGGCCTACCCGACTGCCGAGGGCTGCGCCGCGGCGTACTTCCCGGAAGCCAACGCGCTGGTACACAAGGAGAACGTCGCCCGCGTGTCCAACACGCCCGGCTTCAAAGCGATGTTCGTGCGCTTCGTGCCGCACGTGGAGGCTGCCGCGTAAGCGGGCCTTCCTCGAATGACGTACGACGGCGACATTCCGCACCGGGCGGAGTGTCGCCGTCGTGCGTTAAACCGCTGTTAGCGGCTGAGCCGCAGCACCGCCGCGTTGGCGGCCACGATCAGCAGGATCCCCGCCCACTGCAGGGCATCCAGGGCCTGCCCCATCGCCAGCCCGATCAGGGCCGCGAACACCGGATTGACACTCATCAGGATCCCGAACAGGCTGGCCGGTACCCGGCGCAGGGCCAGCAGGTCGGCGATGTACGGCACCACGGAGGCCAGCACGCCGGCGCCCACCGCGCAGAGGATCACGAACCAGTCCACCGGCCGACTCAGCAGGATGAGTGCCGCAACGGGCAGGAAGCACGCCGCGGAGACCGTCATGGCCGCTGCGGTGCCTTGGATGCCGGGGATGCGCTGGCCGATCGTGCGGTTCAGCAGGATGTAGGCGGCCCAGCTCGCGGCGCCCATCAGGCCCAGGCCGATGCCGAGGTAGTCCGTGGACGGTCCTGGCTGCGTGATGGCCAAGACCCCCGCAGCCGCGGCCAGCGCGCACGCGGCGCCGGCCTTGCTGCGGGCGCCGAGAAGGGCGATGGACAGCGGGCCCAGGAACTCCAGGGTCACGGCCAGGCCCAGGCCGATCCGGTCGATGGCCGAGTACAGGCCCAGGTTCATGGTGCCGAACACCACCGCCAGGAGCAGCACCGGCCACAATTGCCCGCGGGTGAAGCTCCTGAACCGGGGCCGGGCGATGGGCAGGAGCACGGCGGCGGCGATCAGTTGCCGCACGGCCACCACGCCGAGCGGGCCGATCGCCGGGAATGCCAGGGACCCGCTGGCCGCACCCAGCTGGTTCGACAGCGAACTGGCCATCAGCGTGGCCACGCCGCGGGCCGTCCCGTTCTTCCCGCCGTTGCTTGCCGTGTTTTCCATGCCGAAAGTGTCGCCCCTGCGGGCCGCATCGTCACAATGCACGGGCCGGCGTATTCATGCGTGTTTCGCATGAATAGAATCGCCTCATGGACATCGAATTCCGGCAGCTGCGGTGCTTCGTGGCGGTGGTGGACGAAGGCACCTTCACGGACGCCGGAATCAGCCTGGGGATCTCGCAGACAGCAGTGTCCCGGAACCTCGCGGTCCTGGAGGAGCACCTCGGCGTCCGGCTTATCCACCGCACCACGCGCAGCGTCTCCCTGACGGAGGCGGGGGAGCGGGCCGTGGCGCATGCGCGGCGGGTGCTGGCCGCCGTCGTCGGGCTGGAAAGGGCCGTCGAGGGCGGCGGGCGGCTGCGGCTCGGCTATACCTGGTCGGCCTTGGGCCGCCATACGTCGGAGTTGCAGCGCCGCTGGGCCGCGGAGTGCCCGGACACCGAGCTTGAGCTGGTCATGGACAACAGTCCGACGGCGGGGCTGCTTGAGGGGGCGTGCGACGTCGCGATCCTCCGGAGGGTGCCTGCGGCCGGCCTTGCGGTCCGCCAGCTGGAGCTGCGCCGGATCGGTGCGGAAAAGCGCTACTGCGCGATGGCTGCCGACGATCCGCTCGCCGGCCGCCGAAGCGTGGGCCTGGCCCAGATCGCGGACAAGCCGTTGGCGGTGGACGTGCGGACCGGGAGCACCACGCTGGAGCTCTGGCCGGCGGAATCCCGGCCGGCGAAGACGTTCGAGATCCACAGCGTGGACGACTGGCTGACGCTCATCAGCAGCGGCAGGGCCCGCGGGGTCACGGCCGAGGCCACCGCGCACCAATACCGGCGCCGCGGCCTCGTTTACAGGCCCGTGCGGGACGCCCCGCCGGTGCCGGTCCACGCCGCGTGGGTGAAGGGCGGGCTGCCGGCCGTGGGCAGGAAACTGATCGGGCTGCTGGAGGAGCTGTACAGTTCAGGAGAGAACGGGGAAAGGCAGCATGGGGATGGTTGACGTGGGAGTGCAGAAAGCCGCGTTCCGGGATATCCCGCGGGTTTCCTGGCTGCTAGCAGGGGCTTACCCGGGAATTACAGGCCGCCCCGTGCTTCGACGCGTCCTTTTCGTTTTGCTGTTGCCGGCCCTTGCCGTGGGACCGGCCTACCTGTGGACCGATGCTTCCCGACGGATGGTGATCGGTGTGCAGTCAAAGGAAGAAAGCACCAAGCAGTTGGTTCGGGGCCTCCTGCTGGCAACGGTCCTGAGCCTGATCAGCGCGGCTGTGCTGGTGTTTGGCTTCACCTTGATGATGGAGCATTTCCCGGCGTATGGCGGCTTGATCCTGCTGGCGGTGCTTGGGGTGCTGGCTCTTCTGCTGATCATTTTCGTCCCGCTTCAGTTCAGTGAGTTGGCCGCGATGCGCGCCCTGAAGCCGTGGAAGGACTCGCCTACCGGATTCCGCTATGTTTCGGGCCTTGCCGCCGATTCCTCCGTGACCCCGCAGGAGCTGGAAGGATTCGTCAACCGTGTTTTGATGGGCAGGTTTTCCGCGGGAACCTGCCTCGGGGTCGTTGCGACGGCACCGGAGCAGCTCGGCTTTTTCCAGAGGATGGGGTTCTCGCCGCTCGGGACGACCCTGGCGTTGGTGGGGCATGTGCCGGCGCGTACGGCCTCAGTTCCTGACCACGCCAAATGACCCGCCCAAACGTTGTTTGCCCGCTGAAATTTCGGCGTGTGGAGTCTCAGGACATAGTGGACATTTCTGTCTCAGGACATAGTGGACACTCTTGATGTCTCAGGACATCGTGGACGATCCG
>NZ_QYLP01000068.1 GCF_003614925.1 Arthrobacter celericrescens | reverse complement strand
GAAGATGTCAGATACCTCCACTAAGCCCCGGAGGTCCTCCTCACTTCAAGACTTCTGTCACCAACGTCATGGCCGAGTACAGCTAGCTCAGGGCGGCGCCGCCCGGAGCAGGCAGTTCATGGGCGGCGGGCAGGCCGTCCAAAGTCCGCCCCGCCAGAGTGCTCGCAACCCACAGGGAGCGGGCCAGGTCGCCGTCGTGTCCCGGCTTCGCGGCGTACCACAGCGCGTTCTCCACCTCCCGGGTGAGGCTCCACTGCCGGGCCGTTTCCGGGTCCAGCCCCGCCGCGTTGCTGAAGTCATTGCAGCGCTCCAGCAGCGCCAATTCAGGGGAGGCCTGCGGCAGTTCGGCGATCCGGTTCCACAGCACCGGCGCCACGCCGAACTCGGCCTCGCCGATCACCGGCTGCGGATCGATGGCACGGTAGCTGCCGGAGCCGGGAAGATCACCGGAACCGGGAAGCGGCAGGATGTTCATGAAATGGAGGTCGGCATGGACCAGGACGTCCTTGCCGGCCCGCCGGCCCACGGCGCCGCGGGTCTGGCACACCTCGAGGGCAGCCTCCAGGAGCCAGCGGGGGAACGGCCGGCCCAGCTGTTCCCAGTCGGCCGGAAGCTCGTCGCTCCAGCGTTCGGCCCTCGCAGCCGCGTGCTCGAAGTCCTCCCAGCCCGGACCCTCGCCGGCGTCGATGCTGAGTTGCCGCATCACCGTTCCCCAGGCGTCGCGGGCGTGGTCCAGCGGGGCATCCTGGAGCCAGCGGCCGGCGTCGAGCCGTTCAAGGAGCATGGAGCACGTGTCCTGGTCCGCCTCGAGCAGGCGCACAGCGCCGCGGCCGTCCCACAGCGTGAGCGCGCGGCTTTCGGGCAGGGCCTCGGGGTGGGGGAACGCGACCTTGAGCACAGCGGCCGTTCCGTCCCGCAGCACCGGAACCACGATTCCGCCGTGGCCGTTCCAGGGCTCCGCACCGGCGGGAAGGTCGATGGTGAGCCGCCAGCGCTCCAGGCCCGCCATAAGGAACCCGGGGAGCGCAGCCAGCCACGCCCTGCCCTCCGCGGAACGCGAATAGCGGGCCCGCAGATCGGCCGGCACCGGAATAACGCTGCTCATACCCGTCAGCCTATCCCCACCGCCTCCCTTGCCTCGTCCCTCGGCCGGGGAGCCGGGCGGCGTGGCCCCTCCGCGGCCTCCCTTGCCGTCCAAAGCCCCGCCCGGGCCGTCCGTTTGCCGATTCGCCAATCATGGCCGCTTGGCCGGGCCGGATAGCGGCCGAAAGTGGCGAAAGGTTTCCCGGATCAGGTGCCCCCGGGAATCGGCACGTTAATTCCCGGCTCCGGAAGGCCATGCATGGTGATCAGGAGTCTCACCTCCGTCTGCTTCGGAGAATCGGTCCCTGCGCGCATAAGGCTCCTGGCCCGCATTGCCCTCCGATATCCGGGGGCGCCCCTCTTGGTGTCCAGATACGCATCGAGGCCTTCGACGCTTGCCAGCGGATCGTGGCGGCGCAGCATGTGGTCCCCGGCAATCACGAGATCCTCATCGCCGAGAATCAACGCCAAGTCGAACCAGGTCCGCAGCGCCGAGGTGCATGTGACAAGGCGCCCCTGGGTGATTTCGTCTGGACGCAAACGGGACTCGTGGCCAACTACCCCGCTGCGCCGGACAGCACGGGCATCTGGCTGGCGGGTGAGATGGATCAGCACGTGGTCCTGCACCTCGAGCGGCAGCGGGAATCCCCACAACGCAGCCGCTGTTGTGTGGGATGCGATCGCTTTGGTGGCCGCACTCAGTGCCCTCACGCGTTCGAGCAGGCTGTTCTCGGTCCCGGCGGGTTGGCGCACTCCGTGGCATGGCGACTTGAGATCCAAAGCCCTGGTACGCCGCCTCGTCAGTCCCGCTTCACGAGCCTCGCTTACGGTCAGAGGCCATTCATGATGCCTTTCGCCAGTTCCGGACGCATTTCGCCGGGCTATTCCGGCCCAAAATGGCGAATCGTCGGGCCTGCGGGCTCCACCAACCTCAGATGACCCCGCTGGACCCCAGCAGGCTGCCCAGGCTGAACGTCGCCACCAACGCCAGGGCGCCGCCGACCACCACGCGCACGGCAGCCCGCGTCTTGGAACTGCCGCCGATCCATGCACCCACCGCGCCGGTCAGGGCCAGTGCCAGCAGCACAGACACGAACGTCAGGGGAACCCGCAGCGCCGGCGGCGGAAGCAGGATCGAAAGCAAGGGGAGGAGGGCGCCCAGGGTGAAGGCGACGGCGGACGCGAAGGCTGCGTGCCACGGGCTCACGATGCCCTCCTCGTCGATGTTCAGTTCGGCGGACAGATGGGCCGCAAGCGCATCGTGGGCTGTCAGTTCCTTCGCCACGGTCCAGGCGGTGCCGGAACTGAGGCCCTTGGATTCATAGATGGCGGCGAGCTCGGCCAGTTCTTCGACGGGTTGTTCCGCGAGTTCGCGGCGCTCTTTTTCGATCAGCGCCTTCTGGCTGTCGCTTTGGCTGCTGACGGACACGTACTCGCCCAACGCCATGGACACGGCGCCGCCAAGTGCGCCCGCCGCACCCGCCGCGAGGATCGCGCCCGTGTTGGTGGTTGCACCGGCCACGCCCACCACGATTGCGGCCACGGAGACGATCCCGTCGTTGGCGCCGAGCACACCCGCGCGCAGCCAGTTCAGCCGCTGGGCGATGTCGTTGTCGTGCGGTTCGTGGTCGTGGCGCGCGGCTTTTTCGGTGGATGCCATGGCTCCAGCCAAGCACTGTGGGGCGGCCGGCGCCAGCAAAGAAAGGCTGCCCTACCGCTCCGGGACGGCGGTGCGTGCGGGCAGGGTGGGCAACTCCGCGGGGTCGACCGGCAGGCCCGGCAGAATCCCGGGCGATATGCCCCAGGATTCCGTCCGGCGGGCGCCGCCCAGCAGTCCGGCCATGGCCCACTGCCGGGTTTCGCCGTCGGCGAGCGCCACCAGTTCGCCGTAGGCCGCGAGGGTGGCCGACTCCTGCTCGCCGAGTGCCGCGGCCGCGTGCGCCGCGAAGCCCGCCGGCAGCCGGTACCCGGCTTCGCGCGGCGGCGGCTCGGTGCAGTGCTGCCGGGCCAAGGCCTCGGCCTCGCGCAGCAGATCCTGGTGGCGGGCAAGATCCGCGGCGGCCGCTTCCGCGGCGGATCCATCGAGCCGCGCCAAGGCGACTTGATACACGTAGACGGCCTTCTGCTCGGCGCGGACGACGGCGGCCAGGGCCTCCCGGGGTCCCGCCTGGTCCGCTGTTGCGACCGCGGTTGCTGTCGCCGTCGAGCCTTTGCCGGCAGCGCAGGCGGCCGCGGCGGCAGGGGAGGAGACCGCCGTCGAAAGCAAGGAAGGGCTAACTGGCGCGGGCAGTCCCCAGGCTGCGGCGAGCCGCGCCGCCTCAAGGAACTGGGCTGTTCCGACGGCGGCCAGCAGGCGGGCCGTGCCGCCGTCGCTGTTTCCGGCGTCGGCCAGTCGCTCTGACGCGCTGCGGGCGAGCCAGGCGACGAAGCGGGTCTTGGTGACCGGCGCGAGTGCAGCGGACGAAGCGGACGCACTGGCGGACGGCGACGCCGCGGCCGGGGCGAGCAGCGCCCGTGCCTGGGTTTCCAGCAGGGCCACCGTGGACCCCGGGCTTCCGGAACCTTCCGCATCGGCCAGCAGGGCACGCGCTTCAGCGTAGGCTGCGGCCTTCGCGGTCTCGGAAAACGGCGGCTCCGGGGCAGGTCCTTCGTTGGGCGGCAGCAGCACGGCCCCGGTACCCACCACGAGGATTGCGAGCAACGACACAAGTGCGGGCTTCACCCAGCCACGGGGCCCCTGTTTTCCCGCAGGGCGCTCCGGATTTTCCGCACTCTTGTCATTCACAACAGTCCATGGTGTCACGTGCAGGGGCCGCCGGCGGAACCGCGGTGCACCACCCCGCCGTGAAACTCGATACCCTAGTACTCACAACAACATCGAACGGGAGGCGGCTGGCCAGTGAGTCATTCGGAAGCCAGGACTTCAACAGACCAGGCTGGAGCGCAGGCGGCAGCCGCCAGCAACCCCGAAGAAAGCAGGCTCAGGGCGCTGCTCGAACCTGTGGTCCAGGCCAGCAGGCTGTACCTCGAGGACGTTGCCGTCCAGGTGGCCGGTTCGCACCGCACCGTCCAGGTGGTCATCGACCTGCCGCAGGAGGAAACCGGCGGCGTGAGCCTCGACATCATCGCCGAGGTGTCCCGGGCCCTGTCCGATGTGCTGGACAACGACCCCAACGACGACGGCCGCCCCTACGACCTCGAAGTCTCCTCGCCCGGCGTCTCCCGTCCCCTGACCGAACCCCGCCACTGGCACCGCGCCCGCGGCCGCATGGTGAAAGTCAACGTCATCCAGGGCGAAAACCTCACGGGAAGGATCCAGTCCGTCGACGACGACGGCGTGACCCTGATCCCGGAACTCGAGGTCAAGAAGGGCATGAAGCCCAAGCAGGGCGACCCCGTCAAACTTCCCTTCGACAGGATCCGGCAAGGAAAAGTCGAAATTGAATTCAGCCACCTCGACGAGGCCGGGCTGGCAGACGAGTACAACGGACCTTCCGAGGAGGCCTAATGGATATTGACATGAGTGCGCTGAGGCTCCTGGAGCGCGAGCGCGAGATCCCGCTGGACCTCCTGATCCCCACCATCGAGCAGGCGCTCCTGGTGGCCTACCACAAGACGCCGGGCGCCTATGAAAAGGCCCGCGCGGAACTGGACCGCAAGAGCGGCCACGTGACCATCTGGGCCACCGAGTTCAACGACGACGGCGAAGCCGTCGGCGAGTTCGAGGACACCCCGGACGGCTTCGGCCGGATCGCGGCCAGCACCGCACGCCAGATCATCCTGCAGCGCCTGCGCGACGTCGAGGACGACAACGTCCTGGGCGAGTTCAAGGGCCGCGAAGGCGAACTGGTGGCAGGCCTGATCCAGCAGGGCAACAACCCGCACATGATCCAGGTCAACCTCGGCACCGTCGAAGCCCTGCTGCCGCCGCCCGAGCAGGTTCCCGGCGAGAAGTACACCCACGGCAGCCGCCTGCGCGCCTACGTGGTGGACGTGCACCGGGGCGCCAAGGGCCCTTCGATCACCCTGTCCCGTTCGCACCCCGGCCTGGTCCGTAAGCTGTTCGAACTGGAAGTGCCGGAGATCGCGGACCGCTCTGTCGAGATCGTGGCCCTGGCCCGCGAAGCCGGCCACCGGACAAAGATGGCCGTCAAGGCCAACGCCGCCGGCATCAATGCCAAGGGCGCGTGCATCGGCGAAATGGGTTCCCGCGTACGCGCCGTCATGACAGAACTGAATGACGAGAAGATCGACATCGTCGACTTCAGCGACGACCCGGCGACCTTCATCGCCAACTCCCTGTCGCCGTCGCGTGTGAATTCCGTCACCATCATCGACGAGTCCACCCGCTCCGCCCGCGTGGTGGTGCCGGACTACCAGCTGTCGCTCGCGATCGGCAAGGAGGGGCAGAACGCCCGCCTTGCGGCCAAGTTGACCGGCTGGCGCATCGATATCGTCTCCGACGCCGCGCAGGGCCAGGGCAACTAGGCCGCCCGCGGCACCCCCAGGACGCCCGGCAGTGCCGTGCCCGGATTCGGTGGCCGGGCGCCCGGGGGACTAGACTGGTTGGAGCCGGACTTGCGTCCGGTATCCGTTTTCCATGGCGCTGCATCGAATTGCGTTGATGTGCGTTGCCCCGTTCTGCGGGGCGGCATGCCCTCCGGGGCGGTGCGGCGGCGGGAAGCAGGAACGAAGAAGGACGGGTTAGGGCACTGAGGATGGTTGAACACCCAGTGGCCGCACCCGTTTCACGCGGGCACCAGCCCGAACGGACCTGCATCGGATGCCGGAAACGCGGAGCCCGGAACGAGCTGATCCGGCTTGTCGCCGAAGGCGGCGGTTCACCCGTCGTCCTGGTGGATGTACGACGCCGGATGGCTGGCCGGGGTGCGTGGCTGCACCCCAGCGGCAACTGCCTCCTGCTGGCAAGCAAACGGCGTGCCTTCGCCCGGGCCCTCGCGGGCGCAAGCGACACGGCCGCCGTCGAACGCTATCTCGCAGGCATGCCACCCGCGGAGGCTCCGGCCGACGCGGAACAACCGTCCAAACCTGAAAGCGGGTCAGAAAACTGATGGAAACCCGATGAGTTCCCAGCGATGAGTACGCAACGATGACAACTTTGTTGCGCTCTGCACAGGGCCTTTCAGCTGCGTCCGCGGCGGAGGCCCGCAGTAAGAAGTAGACGGTTCGTACCTGGCTCGGTGCGGACCGAGACAGGAGAAAAGTGGCCAAGTACCGCGTCCACGAGCTCGCGAAAGAGCTCGGAATCACCTCCAAGGAAGCAGTGACCAAACTGCAGGAACTGGGCGAATTCGTCCGTTCCGCTTCCTCCACCATCGAAGCCCCCGTTGTGCGGAAGCTTCGCAACGCCTACCCGGGTGCCGGTTCCGCCAAGGCGGACGCCCCGGCAGCACCTGCGGCTCCCGCCGCCCCGAAGGCACCCGCAGCCGCTGCCCCGGCAGCTCCCGCTGCCTCGCGCCCTGGCCCGGTTCCCGGCCCGGCTGCACCCAAGGCTCCGGCACCGGCAGCCCCTGCTGCTCCGGCTGCATCCACCCCGGCTCCGGCCGGCCCCGTAGCTGCCAAGCCCGGCGCCCGTCCGGCTCCGCGCAGCGAAGCCCCGGCTCCGTCCCGTCCCGGCCAGGCACCGCGTCCCGGCGGTCCCCGTCCGGGCAACAACCCGTTCGCCACGTCCCAGGGCATGCCCCGCGGCCGCGGTGAGGGCGACCGTGCCCCCCGTCCGGGCAACAACCCGTTCGCTACCTCCCAGGGCATGCCGCGTCCCGGCGGCGCGCGCACCGAAGGCGAGCGCCCTGGTGGTCCGCGTCCTGCCGCGGCAGGCGCCGGCGGTCCCCGTCCGGCAGCAGGCGCAGGCGGCCCCCGCCCGGGTGCTCCGCGTCCGGGTGCCCCGCGCCCCGGTGCACCGCGTCCGGGTGGCCCCCGTCCGACTCCGGGCATGATGCCCAACCGCACCGAACGTCCCGCGCCCGGCGCAGGCCGTCCGGGCGGTGCCGGTCGTCCCGGCGGTCCCGGCCGTCCGGGCGGTGCTCCCGGTACCGGCGGCGGCGGAGCTCCCGCAGGCGGCGGCTTCGGCAAGGGCGGCCGCGGCCGCGGCGGCACCCAGGGTGCCTTCGGCAAGGGCGGCGCAGGCCGTGGCAAGCAGCGCAAGTCGAAGCGTGCAAAGCGCCAGGAACTGGAGCAGATGAGCGCTCCGTCCCTGGGCGGCGTTTCGGTGCCCCGCGGCGACGGCAGCACTGTTGTCCGCCTCCGCCGTGGCTCCTCCATCACGGACTTTGCCGACAAGATCGAGGCAAACCCCGCCGCACTGGTGACCGTGCTGTTCCACCTCGGTGAAATGGCCACCGCCACGCAGTCCCTCGACGAGGACACCTTCGCACTGCTGGGCGAGGAACTGGGCTACAAGGTCCAGGTCGTGTCTCCGGAAGACGAAGAGCGCGAGCTGCTGGATTCCTTCGACATCGACCTCGAGGCCGAGCTGGAAGCCGAAGGCGACGACGTCCTCGAGGCGCGCCCGCCGGTTGTCACCGTCATGGGCCACGTCGACCACGGTAAGACCCGCCTGCTCGACGCCATCCGCAAGACCAATGTGGTGGCGGGCGAACACGGCGGCATCACCCAGCACATCGGTGCCTACCAGATCAGCCACGAGCACGAAGGTGCCATGCGCGAGATCACTTTCATCGATACCCCGGGTCACGAGGCGTTCACCGCCATGCGTGCCCGTGGTGCGAAGGTCACCGACATCGCCATCCTGGTGGTCGCAGCCGACGACGGCGTCATGCCGCAGACGGTCGAAGCACTCAACCACGCCCAGGCGGCCAACGTGCCGATCGTCGTCGCGGTCAACAAGATCGACAAGGACGGCGCCAACCCGGACAAGGTCAAGGGCCAGCTCACCGAGTACGGCCTGGTTCCCGAAGAATACGGTGGCGACACCATGTTCGTTGAGGTCTCTGCCCGCCAGAACCTCAACATCGAGGACCTGATCGATGCCGTCCTGCTCACCGCGGACGCCGCGCTCGACCTCCGTGCCAACCCGGACAAGGACGCACGAGGCATCGCGATCGAAGCCAACCTGGACAAGGGCCGCGGTTCCGTGGCCACCGTCCTGGTGCAGTCCGGCACCCTGGCCGTCGGTGACACGATCGTCGCCGGCACCGCCCACGGCCGCGTCCGTGCCATGTTCGACGAGGACGGCAACGCCCTGGACATCGCACTGCCGTCCCGCCCGGTCCAGGTCCTCGGCCTGTCCAACGTGCCGCGCGCCGGTGACACCTTCCTGGTGACCCCGGACGAGCGCACGGCCCGCCAGATCGCCGAAAAGCGTGAAGCAGCCGACCGCAACGCCGCCCTGGCCAAGCGCCGCAAGCGCATCAGCCTGGAAGACTTCGACAAGGCCGTGGCCGAAGGCAAGATCGACACCCTCAACCTCATCCTCAAGGGTGACGTCTCCGGTGCCGTGGAAGCCCTCGAAGACGCCCTGCTCAAGATCGATGTGGGCGACGAAGACGTGCAGCTGCGCGTCATCCACCGCGGCGTGGGTGCCATCACCCAGAACGACGTCAACCTCGCCACCGTGGACAACGCAATCATCATCGGCTTCAACGTCAAGCCGGCCGAGCGCGTTGCCGAACTGGCCGACCGTGAAGGCGTGGACATGCGCTTCTACTCGGTCATCTACGCGGCGATCGACGACATCGAGCTCGCTCTCAAGGGCATGCTCAAGCCGGAATACGAAGAATTCCAGCTGGGCACCGCCGAGGTCCGCGAAGTCTTCCGCTCCTCCAAGTTCGGAAACATCGCCGGCTCGATCGTCCGCTCCGGCATCATCCGCCGCAACACCAAGGCCCGCGTCATGCGCGACGGCAAGGTCATCGGGGAGAACCTCTCCGTCGACTCGCTCAAGCGCTTCAAGGACGACGCGACTGAGGTCCGCGAAGGGTTCGAATGTGGTATCGGCCTGGGGTCCTACAACGACCTCACCGAAGGCGACATCATCGAGACCTTCGAGATGCGCGAGAAGCCGCGCGTCTAGTTAGTCCAATGGCCGGGGCCTCACCTGCCGCTACGGCGGTAAGGGGGCCCCGCCCCTTCGCTGGGCGGCTGACGTCTTACGACGTCGGCCGCCCAGCTTCGGAAGGCCCGAAGCCACTCCCGGGCCCCCTTGCCGCCTTCGCGGCTTGAGCTTCCGGCGCTCCGTCATAGACTCGCCTGAGGCGGGTGGCATCCTGCATAACCCAAGTACGTCAGCCGCCAGTCGCCGTCGTACCCCAGATTTTCTTAGGAGTGGAAATGGCTGATCCGGCACGTGCAGCGAAATTGGCGCAGCGGATTAAGGTTGTTGTTGCCGAGGCGTTGGGCCGGCGGGTCAAGGATCCCCGGGTGGAGGCCATCACCATTACCGATGCCCGGGTCACCAACGACCTCCAGCACGCCACCGTGTACTACACCGTCTTCGGCGACGACGCCGCCCACGCCGATGCCGCCAAGGCACTCGAGAAGGCCAAGGGCGTGCTCCGGCAGGAAGTCGGCCGCAACATCACCGTGCGGCTGACCCCCACGCTCGAGTTCGTCCCGGACATGGTGCCCGTCAACGCCTCCAACCTGGAGGAACTGCTGCGCACCGCCAAGCAGCGCGACGCCGAGGTGGCCGCCCTCGCGGCAGGTGCCACGCACGCCGGCGACGCCGACCCCTACAAGAGCGACGCGCCCCGCGATGAAGACATCGACGAGGACGACTTCGACGAAGAGGACATCGACCTGCGGGACGATGAAGACATCGACGAGGACAACGGCCGCTAGACAGCGCACCGGGGCCGCTAAGATCGGACCATGACTGCGGACCCTGATCCCGGACGTTATCTCGAACACGCCATCCGGCTCGCCGTGCAGAACGTCGGTGACGGCGGCGGGCCGTTCGGCGCCGTCGTCGTCACCGCAGACGGGACCGTCCACGAAGGCAGCAACCGGGTCACCCGCGACAACGACCCCACCGCGCACGCGGAGGTGGTGGCCATCCGCCGGGCCGCAGCGGCCAGCGGCAGCTTCGACCTCAGCGGCGCCGTCCTCTACGCCAGTTGCGAACCCTGCCCACTGTGCCTGTCCGCAGCCCTGTGGGGCAGGATCGAGCGGGTCTACTTCGCCGCGGACCGGCACGGCGCCGCCCGCGCCGGATTCGACGACGCCGTGTTCTATGAATACTTCGACGGCAGCCGCCCGGACCTGCTGCCGGTGCAGCACGCAGAGGTCGACGGCGCCGAGGAACCTTTCGACGCCTGGCGGCACAACGAGAACCGCACGGAGTACTAGATATACTGGGAGGCGTGCTTTCTGGACTGGTGATTGTCGACAAGCCGCAGGGATGGACCAGCCACGACGTGGTTGGACGGATGCGGAGGCTGGCCGGTACCCGGAAAGTCGGCCATGCGGGGACCCTCGACCCCATGGCCACCGGCGTCCTCGTCCTCGGCATCAACAAGGCCACGCGCCTGCTGAGCTTCATCGTCGGCACCACCAAGAGCTACTCCGCCACCATCCGGCTGGGTGAAGCCACCACCACCGACGACGCCGAAGGCGACGTCACCGCCGCCCACAGCGCCGACACGGTGACGGACGAAGCAATCCAGCGCGGCGTCGCAGCCCTCCGCGGAGACATCCAGCAGGTGCCCAGCAGCGTCAGTGCCATCAAGGTCAATGGCGAACGCTCCTACGCCCGCGTTCGCTCCGGCGAGGAAGTGAAGCTCGCCGCCCGGCCCGTCACCATCCACCGCTTCGACGTGCTGGACATCCGGAAGATCGACGGCGGCCGCGTCGTCGACGTCGACGTCGAAGTCGACTGCTCCTCCGGGACGTACATCCGGGCCCTGGCGCGCGACCTCGGCGAGGCGCTCGGCGTCGGCGGCCACCTCACCGCCCTGCGCCGCACCAAAGTGGGCCCCTACACGCTGGAGCAGGCCCGCACGCTGGAGGAACTCGCGGAGGAACTGGACATCCTGGAGATGTCCCAGGCCGCCCGCGCCCTCATGCCCAGCCGCGAGCTGAGCGAGGCCGAAAGCATCGAGATCTCCTACGGCCGCCGCATCGCCGCCGGCCCTGCCGCGGGAACCCCGGACGCGGCAACGCCAGACAAGCCGGTGGCTGCCTTCGCCCCCTCCGGCGAACTGGTGGCGCTGCTGGCCGACGCCGGCAACCACGCCAAACCCGTCCTGGTCTTCGCGCCCGGCAACGAGAAGGCGGCCGGCTGAGCGTGGACGGCTACTTCTATGCGGTGCTGGCCGTCGGCCTGATCTCCACCGTTACCTGCATCGTGGCGGGCCTGATGAAGAAGGCCCCGAACGACGTCACCATCCTCTCGGTGGCCGCCGTCGAACTCGTCCTGCTGGTCTACCTGGTGGGTTCGATCATCCGGGTGATCGCGGGGGAGCGGATCGCCGGTGAGGCGTGGGAGTTCTGGGGCTACCTGGCCACCGCCCTCATGCTCCCGCTGGGCGCGGTGTACTGGTCCATCCTGGAACGGACCCGTTGGAGCAACTTCGTCCTCGCCGCCGTCGGCGTCACCGCGCTGGTGATGGCCGCCCGCATGAACCAGATCTGGTACTGACATGAAAGAAGCACCGAAGGTGTCCACACAGACCAAGCCGGCCAAGAGCCGGGACACCCGCAACACTGGCCCCGGGCGGCTGCTGATCGCCGTCTACGCCGTGTTCGCGATCTCCGCGACGGCGCGCGCCGGCTACCAGATCGCCACCAAGTTCGCCGAAGCGCCCCTGGCACACCTCCTCTCGGCCTTCGCCGCAGTCGTGTACCTGGTTGCCACCGTTTCCCTGGCCAAGCCTGGCCGCACGTGGTTCAAGGTGTCCCTGGCCGCGGTGCTCGTGGAACTCGTCGGGGTGATTGTGGTCGGCGCGTTCAGCCTCTTCGACCCCGTGGCCTTCCCGCACGACACCGTCTGGTCCCTTTTCGGCCGCGGCTACGGTTTCGTGCCGCTGGTCCTGCCGGTCCTGGGCCTGCTGTGGCTGAACAAGCGCCGGCCCGGCAAGGCCGACCCGGCTTCGGCGAACGCGCAGTAACCGAACGGGTACCCTTAGAGAGTTCCGGCGCCGGACCAGGCCGCCGGTGGTAGTGAACAGCCGTGAGTGGCTGAACAGCAGCAAAAGGCGAGGTTGATGGTCCACATCTGGAACGATCCCAGCGAAGTCCCCGAGGACTTCGGCCCCAATGTCGTTACCATCGGAAACTTTGACGGCGTCCACCGCGGGCACCAGGAGGTCCTCGCGCACCTCCTGAGCACCGCCACGCAGCGCGGCAACCGCTCCGTCGTCGTCACCTTCGACCCCCACCCGGCGCAGGTCCACCGCCCGGAATCGGCGCCGGAACTGCTGATGGGCCTGCAGGACAAGCTGGACGCCCTGGCCGCGACCGGCGTCGACGCCGTCCTGGTGATGAAGTACAACCTGGACCTGGCTGGCATGACCCCCGAAGAATTCGCCCGCGGCATCCTCGTTGACGGACTGCGCGCCGCCCACGTCGTGGTGGGCCACGACCTGCGCTTCGGCGCCGGCAACTCCGGCGACGTGGGCACCATGCAGGAGCTGGGCAAGGCCCTGGGCTTCGACGTCACCGTGGTCGACGAGTACGGCGCCGGCGGAGCGCCGCTACCGGCCGACGGCGGCGCCTGGCACGACGGCGACACCGGCCGCCGCTGCTCCTCCACCTGGGTGCGCGAGGCACTCGCCGAGGGCGACGTCGCCACCGCCACCGCGGTGCTCGGCCGTCCGCACCGAATGCGCGGCGAGGTGGTGCACGGTGCCGCGCGCGGCCGCGCCCTGGGATTCCCCACCGCCAACCTGGCGCACGACGCCACCGGCTATGTTCCGGCCGACGGCATCTACGCCGGCTGGCTGGTCGACGCCGCCGGCACCCGCTGGCCCGCCGCCATCTCCGTCGGCTCCAACCCGACCTTCGACGGCGTAAGCCGGCAGGTCGAGGCGCACGTGATCGACCGCCCGGAGGAGGCAGTGGAGGCCTTCGACCTGTACGGTCAGACCGTCGTCGTCGAATTCACCGCGCGGCTGCGCGGCATGGTCGCCTACCGCGGACCGGAAGCGCTCGTGGAGCAGATGCGCTTGGACGTCATCCAGGCCCACGGCATCCTGTTCGGCAGCCCTGCGAAATGAGCCCGGTCAAATGAGCATCGAAAAGAACACCCGCCAACTCGAGGATGGCATCGTCCGGGACTTCAGCACCCGGATGAGCTACGGCTCCTACCTCCAGCTGCCCGTGCTGCTGAGCGCGCAGCAACCGGTCAGCGAACCCGAGCACCACGACGAACTGCTGTTCATTATCCAGCACCAGACCACCGAACTGTGGCTCAAGCTGGTGCTGCACGAACTCCGCAGCGCCGCCGCCTGGCTGCGCAGCGACGACCTCGGCGCCGCGCTCAAGGCGATCGCCCGGGTCAAGCACATCCAGAAGACCCTCACCGAGCAGTGGTCCGTCCTGGCCACGCTCACGCCCACGGAGTACTCCCAGTTCCGCGGATTCCTCGGCAACTCCTCCGGTTTCCAGTCCGCCCAGTACCGTGCGGTGGAGTTCGCCCTCGGCAACAAGAACGCCAAGATGCTGCCGGTGTTCGAGGCGGAGCCGGAGTCCCGGGCCATGCTCGAAGAACTCCTGCACGCTCCGAGCATCTACGACGAATTCCTGGCCTACCTGCACCGGCAGGGCTTCGACGTCCCCGCGTCCGTGCTGGACCGCGACGTCACCCAGGCACACGAATTCGCCCCCGAACTTGTGCCGCTCTTCAAGCACATCTACGAGAACGCGCGGGACAACTGGGGCGCCTACGAAGCCTGCGAGGAACTCGTGGACCTCGAAGACAACTTCCAGCTGTGGCGCTTCCGCCACCTGCGCACCGTCCAGCGGACCATCGGCATGAAGGCCGGAACCGGCGGCTCCAGCGGTGTCGCGTTCCTGCAGAAGGCCCTCGAACTGACGTTCTTCCCGGAGCTCTTCGCCGTGCGCACCGAAATCGGCCGCTGACCCGCCCCGTTCCGGGCCCTCCCGCGTTTCGACAACTCCGGCGCCCTGCCGGTAAACTTGATGATGGTTCGGCTGCAGTCCGTGGCGGCTGGACCTGTTGCGTGTGCGGCCACCGCCACCCAGCAACCCGGCAGTGAAGCGCTGACTCGGGACGCACGGCACAACTCTAGGAGTTCATGTGGCACTCGACGCCGCTGTAAAGCAGTCCATCATCAAGGAATACGCAACCTCCGAAGGCGACACCGGTTCGCCCGAGGTCCAGATTGCTGTCCTGACTCAGCGGATCAAGGATCTGACTGAGCACATGAAGGAGCACAAGCACGACTTCCACACCCAGCGCGGCCTGCTCGCACTGGTCGGTCGTCGCAAGCGCATGCTGACCTACCTGAAGAACGTTGACATCGCCCGCTACCGTTCGCTCATCGAGCGTCTCGGCCTGCGCCGCTAGTTTGACTTCGGGCGGCCCGATCCCCAGGGAACGGGCCGCCCGCTTCACGCACAACTACATCCAAGGAAATCAACCGCATCGCGCATTCGCGGTCCTCGGTAGTGATCCCCGGGAACGCCCGTCCATTCCGACGGCGGAGCCCGAGGGTCTCGATCGATGACCGGGTGTCGTACAGGCTCGGAACCGTCCGGCCTGGGTTGGTGCGGCGGACTTCCGCTACCAAGAAACGGAGGTGACTCTCAATGGAGGGTCCCGAAATCCAGTTCTCCGAAGCCATCATCGACAACGGCCGCTTCGGCAAGCGTGTCATCCGCTTCGAAACCGGCCGCCTCGCCAAGCAGGCCGCCGGCGCCGCGATGGTCTACATCGACGACGACACCGCCCTGCTGTCCGCCACCACCGCCGGCAAGTCCCCGCGCGAAGGCTTCGACTTCTTCCCGCTGACCGTGGACGTCGAAGAGCGCATGTACGCCGCCGGCCGCATCCCGGGCTCGTTCTTCCGCCGCGAAGGCCGCCCCTCCACCGAGGCCATCCTGGCCTGCCGCCTCATGGACCGCCCGCTGCGCCCCGCCTTCGTCAAGGGTCTGCGCAACGAGGTCCAGATCGTCGTCACCGTCCTGGCGATCAACCCGGACGAGCTCTACGACGTGGTGGCCATCAACGCCTCCTCCATCTCCACCCAGCTCTCCGGCCTGCCGTTCTCCGGCCCGATCGGCGGCGTCCGCGTTGCCCTCATCGCCGACGAGCAGGGCAGCCAGTGGGTTGCCTTCCCGAAGCACTCCCAGCTCGAGAACGCAGTGTTCGACATGGTGGTTGCCGGCCGCATCGCCGGTGACGACGTGGCGATCATGATGGTCGAAGCCGAAGCCACGGACAACTCCTGGAGCCTCATCAAGGAACAGGGCGCCACCGCTCCCACCGAAGAGGTCGTGGCAGAAGGCCTCGAGGCCGCCAAGCCGTTCATCAAGGCCCTGTGCGAAGCCCAGGCCGACCTGGCTGCCCGCGCCGCCAAGCCCACGGTCGAGTTCCCGATCTTCCTGGACTACCAGGACGACGTCTACGCCGCCGTCAAGGCCGCCGCCGAGGACAAGCTCGCCGCCGTCTTCCAGATCGCCGACAAGCAGGACCGCGACAACGCCTCCGACGAGCTCAAGGACGAGGTCCTCGCAGCCCTCGCCGGCGAGTTCGAAGGCCGCGAGAAGGAACTCTCCGCAGCGTTCCGCTCCGTCACCAAGCAGGTGGTGCGCCAGCGCATCCTCAAGGACCAGGTCCGCATCGACGGCCGTGGCCTGACGGACATCCGCCAGCTCACCGCCGAGGTTGAGGTCCTGCCCCGCGTGCACGGCTCCGCCATCTTCGAGCGCGGCGAAACCCAGATCATGGGCGTCACCACGCTGAACATGCTCAAGATGGAGCAGCAGATCGACTCCCTGTCGCCGGAGAAGACCAAGCGCTACATGCACAACTACAACTTCCCGCCGTACTCCACCGGCGAGACCGGCCGCGTCGGCTCCCCGAAGCGCCGCGAAATCGGCCACGGCGCCCTCGCCGAGCGCGCCCTGGTTCCCGTGCTGCCCAGCCGCGAGGAATTCCCCTACGCCATCCGCCAGGTGTCCGAGGCCCTCGGCTCCAACGGTTCGACGTCGATGGGTTCCGTCTGCGCCTCCACCCTGTCGCTGCTCAACGCCGGTGTGCCGCTGAAGGCTCCGGTTGCCGGCATCGCCATGGGCCTGGTCTCCGACGAGGTCGACGGCCAGACCCGCTACGCCGCCCTGACCGACATCCTCGGTGCCGAAGACGCCTTCGGTGACATGGACTTCAAGGTCGCCGGTACCTCCGAGTTCGTCACGGCCATCCAGCTGGACACCAAGCTCGACGGCATCCCGGCCTCGGTCCTGGCCGCCGCCCTGAAGCAGGCCCGCGAAGCCCGCCTGCACATCCTGGACGTCCTGAATGCCGCGATCGACACCCCGGACGAGCTCTCCGAGTTCGCTCCGCGCGTCATCGCCGTCAAGATCCCCGTGGACAAGATCGGCGAGGTCATCGGCCCCAAGGGCAAGATGATCAACCAGATCCAGGAAGACACCGGCGCCGATATCTCCATCGAGGACGACGGCACGGTCTACATCGGCGCCACCAACGGTCCGTCTGCCGAAGCAGCACGTTCCGCGATCAACGCCATCGCCAACCCGCAGGTCCCGGAAATCGGAGAGCGCTACCTGGGCACGGTCGTCAAGACCACCACCTTTGGCGCCTTCGTCTCCCTGACCCCGGGCAAGGACGGCCTGCTGCACATCTCCGAGCTGCGCAAGCTGGCCAACGGCAAGCGCGTGGACAACGTCGAGGACGTGGTCTCCGTCGGCCAGAAGGTCCAGGTGGAAATCACCAAGATCGATGACCGCGGCAAGCTCTCCCTCTCCCCGGTCGTGGCCGAGGAAGAAGGCGCAGCCGCCGAGGAAGCTCCCGCCGGGGAATCCGCCGAATAGGCACTCCCGGCACAGGCCGCGGGGCCGGTGGCACGTCCACCGGCCCCG
>NZ_QYLP01000066.1 GCF_003614925.1 Arthrobacter celericrescens | reverse complement strand
GCAACCGGCACCACGCCAGAGACCCCGCCCCTGCACACATTTTCCATGCCCACGGCGGGGCGAAGCCCCTGGGTAATTGAGGCGTCATGACGACAACAACTGCCAGCTAGTTGGGCCGGCCCACGTCCAGGCCGTAATAGTGACGCTGGGTGTGGCGCGGGGTCTTGCTACTGGCTTAGGCTTTCGCGGCTGGGCTCCAGCACCGATTCCCGGAGCCGGGATTGGGCCAAGGCCAGTCCTGCATACGCCGCTCCGCGGGCCACTGATAGTCCAACCACTTGCGGTGCGACCTTGGTCTCCGGAACGACGGGGAGGTTTTTCGCCAGTCGCCGGCGCGCCTCGGGCAGGACTTCGTCCACGAGCGGGCTCAGCCGGCCCACAAAGTACACCGACTCCGGGTCCAGGGTGACTGCAACGGCGCCGACAGCGGTGACGATCGCCGTCGTGAACGCCTCCATCACTTTCGCGCGGGATACCTTTTCCTGCGGCTGGGACCAGAGCGCCTCGATGCCCTCCAGTTCCAGTCCTTGCCGCTTGGAAAATTGGAGGAGTCCCTTGGTGCTCAACAGGCCGTCGAGCGGCTCGTTGCCCACGCCGGAGAAGAGTACACCGCCGAGATCACCGAAAGTCGGAGTCCGCCCCTGGGCGATCTCATGATCAGTACAGCTAGCGAACGTCAGCACGGTACTAAGCATGAACAAAGCAGCATTCCCGACGCTCGCATCATCCCTCAGGATCCCGCGGAGAGACACACTGGCATCGCTCTCAAGGGTCACGGGAGCGTGTAGCCGATCCTCAAGCCAATTCCGGAGAGGAGAATCCTTGAAATTCTTCAGTGGTTCTGCTTTCCCAGGCCCCCTGGTGCCATTGATACGTCCGGGCAAGGCCGCGACGATTTGGCGCAACGGCCCCTCTGTGGAATCACCGGTCTCCGCAATCAACTCCACCAGCCACTCGCCAGTGGTTTCAAGGTCACCGCCCTCGAGGCTCGGCACAGTTGTGTGCCCAAGCTCCCGACCCCTGAGGTCCGTAACCAGGACACAAGTGGTTCTCGCGCCGAGGGAGATGCCGACGATGTGCCCCGCCGTGCCGGGTACATCGAGATACGTAGAGGGCCGGCCGCGGCGCACAACGGCATCGACTCCCTGCTCGATGACGAAGCCGTCAAAAAGGAGCTCATCCACCTTCCGGGACACGGTCGCCTGGCTCAAACGCGTCAATTCGATCAGCCTGCTGCGCGTCAAAGGCGCCTCGGAAAGGACCGCATCAAGGACCGAGGCCTTGTTGTAGTCACCTGTCGTGGCGTTGCCGTTCATTGCACAACCTTAATGCGATATCAGAGCAAAGCCGGACGCGACGGGCCTGTCCGGCTTTGCTCTGATAGGGGCTGATGGACTAGCGGATTGCGGCTTCAGTGATGGCTGATTCTCCAAGGCCCCAGTATTCCAGCGACTCCTTGTATTCGGGGCTCTCGAGGACGGACTGGATGGCCTTCTGGAGGGCCGGCGTCAGCGGTGATCCCTTCTTCAGCCCCATGGCGACGTTGGTGTTGGTGCGGGTATCCATCCGCGGCTCCAGGACGGTGAAGTGGCCGGGCTGCTGGGCCTGTGCCCAGGCCAGGCCGCTGGCGTCGTAGAAGACACCGTCAACCCGTTTGGAGTCCAACTGCGTCAGGGCCTCCTGGACGTTGGGCAACGTCACGGCGTTGATGGCCGGCTTGCCCTTTTCCTCACAGGTCCACTTCGAGACGTTCGGCAGGTGCTTGAGTTGCTGGGTGGAGCCCTTGGTGACGGCGATGCTCTTGCCGCAGAGTGACTCGTTGGTCAGATTCTGCGGGTTGCCGTCGGGTACTGCCACCGCCGAGCCGCCCTTGAGGTAGTTGATCATGTCCATGACCTTGAGCCGCTCTTCCGTGGCGGACATGGTGGTGGCGGTGAAGTCGTAGCGGCCGCCGTCGATGCCGGGGATGATCGTGTCGAACGCCGTGTTTTCGAACTTCAACTTCAGCCCCAGCTTTTTGGCGACCAGGCGGGCGAGGTCCGGGTTCACGCCGATGGGGGTTGTGTTGTCCTCGGCAAGGAACGTCATCGGCGGCGAGCTCAGATCCATCGCCACGATCAGTTCGCCCTTGGCCTTGTAGGATGCGGGCAACAGAGCCACCGCGGCCGAATCCGCTTGGACACCTTCCGAGATGTCACGGGTGTTCTGCGTCTTGGGGATTTCCGCCTGCTGGCCGCCCGTTACCGCGCCGCCACAGGCCGTCACGGCCAGCAGGACAGCAAGCCCCGCAGCGACAGCATGGATCTTGGTGATGCTCTTCATGGTGTTCCCTTCAATTAGTTCACCGCCGAGTAATTCATTGGGGAGGTCGGCTGGTTCAGTACATGGGGATTTGTTGCCTTGGCGCCCGCTGGGCGAGCGATACTGGCCTCTCGCGCTTGACTCCGACTCTGTGTGACCGGCGTCTCACTGATTAATTTTCATCATGAATGTAAATGGTGACATTGTCAACAATTTTCTGGGATTTGCTGCTGCGAGACCCCGGAAGTGAGCCCCGGCATAGCCCAAAGGACCTGGGCGCGGTGCGATACCGTGCCCAGGCCCTTGCCGTGCGGAACGTCGACGTCTGGCGCCGATATTTGTGTCGAGTTAGCGCAGTTCTTGGAATACGCGGTCCATGGCCTCGATGAGACGGTCAGCGTCGGTCATGGAGAAGGGCAGCGGCGGGCGGAGCTTCAGGACGTTGCCCTGGGGTCCGCAGGCAGAGATCAGGATCCGCTCTTCGCGGAGCCTGTTTACGATCAAGCCGGCGAGATTCCCGTCCGGGGTCAGGCTGGAGCGGTCGGTGACGAGGTCGACTCCGATGAACAGGCCGCTACCGCGGACCTCCGCCACCTGGTCCAGGTCCTGGGTGATCCGTCGAAGTTCGCTTTGGATCTTCGAACCGACCTTGAGGGCGTTTTCCATGAGGGATTCCTCACGGATGACATCCAGGACGGCCTGTGCTGCGGCGATGGCAACGGTGTTCCCGCCGAAGGTGTTGAAATAGCGGATGTTCTTCCCGAATTCCACGAGCAGCTCGGGCTTGAACACTGCCGCGGAGATGGGTATGCCGTTGCCCATGGGCTTGCCCATGGTGACAATGTCCGGAACGATTCCGTGGCGCTGGAAGCCCCACCATTCCTCGCCGGTCCGGCCAAAGCCGGGCTGGACTTCATCAGCGATGTATAGGCCGCCTGCGGCGTGGATTTCCTCAACGATCGGACGAAGGAAGCCGGCCGGGCCGTCGAAGACGCCGTCGGAGGAGAAGATGCTGTCGGCGATGAACGCCGCTACTCCCACGCCGTGGCGGTGCAGGTCGGCGATCGCCGCACGCACTTGGTCCCGCAGGTGCTCCGCGAGCGGGTTTTCGTCCGAGGCGTAGCGTAGGGCGTCAGGCGCGTCGATGACCCGCACATTGGCGCCCAGCGGCACCCCGATGCCCAAGGATGGGGAGAACGACGCTACTTCAGTCGTCAGGCCGTGGTAGGCCCCGGCGGTGACGATGATGCCCTGGTTGCCAGTCACATACTTCGCCACACGCATGGCGAGGTCGTTGGCCTCGGACCCGGTGCAGGTGAACATGATGTGCCCGAGTTCGGCTGGAAAAGTCGAGAGGAGCTGCTCCGAGTAGTCGAGGATGGACTCCTGGACGTAGCGGGTATTCGTGTTCAGCTTCTGCATCTGCTCGTGCACTGCGGCCACGACGCGCGGGTGTGCGTGGCCCACGCTGGGGACGTTGTTGTATACGTCCAGGTATTCGTTCCCTTGGCTGTCAAAGAGCGTGACACCTTGGGCGCGGACCACTTCCACAGGGGTGTTGTAGAAGAGCCGATAGCTCGGACCGAGGCTCTTGTCCCGGCGTCGGATGTTCTCCTGGATGTGATCCGGGAGTTCGCTGAGGCGATTGGGATCAAAGCCGTTGACCATGGCTCTGGATGGCTTACGGATTTGCGAAGTTTCCATCATTGTTTCCTCGAAGCTTGGTGCTGGAATTCAGGGTGTGAAAGGCGGTTTCGGTGCGGGGGCCGCGGCGGTGGCTGCGAGCCGGTCCCAGTCCGGTTTGGAGTGGGAAAGGAGGTACTCGCGTCTTTCGGGGAGCTGGCTTGCCCGCCACTGCGTTATCAGGGCGCGCAGCAGTAGCCGGGCGGGCGCAGACACTGTCAGGGCCGCGAGCTCCTGAACAGGCAGGGGGCGAACCTTCTGGTACCCCGCCACCACGTTGAGGGCCTGCTCCCAGGGGCTGCCCGGGTCTCTTCCCAGGAGATTGGCCATGGTCACGCTGATGTCGAAGATCAGGGGGGTCCGCACCGTGTCTCCGAAGTCGATGATCCCGGTCACGAAGTCCGCGACATCCGGATCGACCACAAGGTTGAAGGGGCTGAAGTCCCCGTGCACCACTTGGGATGTGAGGCTGCCAAGCAGCGGGACCACCTGCTCGTCGAAGCGGTTGAAAATGTCCTCCGCCAGGGAGCGCGTGGACTTTTCGTCTACGTGGTCAAGCAGCGGCCGCATCCGGTGGAAATGCTTCAGGTCCCACAGGAGCATGCGGTCTGCCCGCGGGTGATCGAAGTCCCGCAAAGCCAGGCCCAGGCGGGCGAGGCTTGAGCCCACCAATTGAAGCTGCTCCGCCGTGGCTGCGTGATTGGCCAGCAGGTTTCCCGACATGAAGCGCATCACGCGAAGCACCCGGTCGTAGGGTCCGTCCGGCGCGGGGATGTGGACTTCGGGTCTCCCGTCAACGCAACTCACGAGGCGCTGGACCGGAAGCTCGGGGGCGGTCCATTCCAGATGCTGCATGCACGCTGTCTGAAGGTGGACGATCATGGGATCCTCATCCGGCGGGGACACCTTGACCAGATAAGTATCCGCACCGTCCTGGAGCCTGAACGTGTCATCCTTCTCGGTGGGAATCCGAACCAGCTTCCCTGTCAGGCCATAGAACTCCTCAATGAGATCCAGGACCGTTAGGTCCGCCATATGTGAATTCCCGCCCAGCAGGCCGCTCTCTGCTGCGACGGCGACGATGAAGTCAGGGTCGCTCGTCGTGGAGTTGGGGGTCGTGCTCATGTCACCCTTTCAAAGCCTTAGAGGCCGAGGTGCTTGTTGATCTCGTCCAGGGATTTGACAACGTTGTAGTCGTAGCCCGGGCCGATGGGGTCGTAGCCACGGTCCAGCACCCAGAGGTTCCGGAAGCCCATGTCGTGCATCGGGTGCATGTCATAGCGGGTGTGCGAGGCGATGTGCAGGAAGTCCTCCGGCTTGGCATTCAGGGTGTCGAGCATGTACTCGAAGGCCTCGTAGCGCGGCTTGTAGGCCTGGGCCTGCTCGGCGGTCAGCACGGCGTGGAAGTGGGCGCCAAGCTTGGGAATGCTGATTTCCAGGAAGCTGTCGTCGGCGTTGGACAGGGCAACCAGCTTGAAGTTGTCGCCCATGAGCTTCAGCGGAGCCGGCACGTCGTCGTGGGCGCCAAAGCTGCGTACCGCGTCGGCGAATTCTGCACCCGCACCCGGGGTCGGCCCAATGCCGAAGTACTTGCAGACGCGGTCAAAGGAGTTCTGAAGGATCTGCTCATAAGGCCTGTATTCAAGGACCTCGTCGAAGCGGTAACCGCGGAACACCTTCTTGAACGCAGGCCACTGCTCCTCAGGCAGGCGGCCATCCAGCAGGCGGCGGGTGGTGGCATCCGTGTCCCAGTTGATCAGGGTGCCGTAGATGTCAAAAGAGATGTACTCCGGCCGTGACGTGTCTGTCATGATTCCGTCCATTCGTAGTGGTGGGGAGGGGCCTCGGTCGATGTCAGCCAACGGGCTTCCGTCCGACCGAGCAGGCGGGTTTTTGATTCACTATGAATGTAAATCGCTGAAGTGTAAATTGTCAACGATTTTTCCTTCGCTGGCTCAGTTGCGGAATTGCTAGTTGGGCCGTGCCACGTCCGACGGCGACTTGTCCGGCCGCCAGCCCCGCCACACCGGGTGCCGCATGCGGCCGCTGCCGGTCCAGTCGCCGAACGTCACCTCGCCCACGAGCTCCGGGGAAACCCAGTGCGCGGTGCTCGCGTCCTCGGCCGGGATGTCCAGGAACGGTGACTCCTCCTGCTCCAGGTCCTTCACCCGCTTCAGGATGTCCCGCAGCTGCCAATCCTTGAAGCCGGTGCCGACCCGCCCGGCGAACCGCAGCTTGCCGCCGTCGGGGATTCCCACCAGGAGCGCCCCGATGGTGCCGCGCCGGGCCCCCGCACCCGGCCGCCAGCCGCCCAGCACCACCTCCTGGCTCTGTTCGAGCTTCAGTTTGATCCACGAATGGCTGCGCCGGCCGGGCAGGTACCGGCTCTCCGCCCGCTTGGCCATGACGCCCTCCAGTCCAAGCTCGGCGGCACTGGCCAGGATCGCCTCGTGATCGTGGTCCAGGACCTCCGACAAGTGCAGCGGGCCGCCTTTCGGCAGCGCTTTCATGAAGGACTCCAGGCGCCTGCGGCGTTCCTCCAGCGGCAACGAAACCAGCTCGCCGTCGTCGTCGTACAGCAGGTCGAAAAGCATCAGCTGCACCGGAGCCACCACGCGGGCCCGCTCCACATCGCCCGGCTTGGTGAGGTTCATTCGCTTCTGCATCTGCTCGAAGCTCGGCCGGCCGTCCTTGCCGAAGGCCACGATTTCACCGTCCGCCACGAAGTCGTGGTCGGGCCAGATGGCGGGGTCGCTCAGTTCCGGATACGTGGCCGTCATGTCCTTTCCGGTGCGGCTGCCGAGCCGGAGCTTCCCGCGCGAGCGTGAAACCAGCACCCGGAAGCCGTCCCATTTCAGTTCGAAGAGCCAGCGGCTGCCGGCCAGGTCCCCGGCCGTTCCCGCGGTGGCGAGCATGGGCGCATAGACCGGCGGCGCGGCGAGGCTTCGCGGAGCCGAGGAAGTAGGAGCGGCGGCCGCCGTCGCGGCCTTGGGCGCTGCGTGCTGCCCGGGCTGTTCCTTCATCAGGTGGATGAGCCAGTTCTTGTCCGATTCCCCCGTGCGGATGAGCGCGAAGCGCCGGCTGCCGTGCAAACCGCCGCCCGGCCGGCCGGTAAGGGTGGCGATCACTTCCTTGCCGTCGCGCCATTTCTCGCATTCGTAGGTGCCGTTGTCCCAGATGCTCACGGTCCCGGCACCGTATTCGCCTTTCGGAATGATCCCCTGGAACTCGGCGTATTCGAGCGGGTGGTCCTCCGTGTGCACGGCCAGGTGGTTCTTCTGGGGGGTTTCCGGCACGCCCCGCGGCAGCGCCCAGGACACCAGCACGCCATGGTGCTCCAGCCGGAAATCCAGGTGGAAGGCCCGGGCGTGGTGCTCCTGGATCACGAAGATCCCGCCGGCCGGGTTCTCCTCAGCGTCCTCCTGCTTCCCGGAGCCGGTCCCGGCGGGCTGCCCGAGCGGCTGCCCGACGGCGGGAAACGGTTCCGGCGTCTTGCCCGGATCGCGCTTCCGCACGTAGTCCTTGAGGCGAGGGTGCACGCCCGCCGGTCCGTCGTCGTCCTCCCCGTCCGGACCGCCGACGTGCGTCGGGTGCGCCGAGTGTGCCGCCGCCACCGCGGCGAAGTGGTCCTTGCCGTCCTTCACACGCTTCATCACGGCCGTGAAATCCAGGTGCTCGAGCTTGGGGGAGGAGAGCTCCCGCCACGTGCGGGGCGCCGCCACCATGGGGTGCGCCCGGCCGCGCAGGGAGTACGGCACGATCGTGGTCTTGTTCCCGCTGTTCTGGCTCCAGTCCACCAGGACCTTGCCGCCGCGCAGCGCCTTCTTCATGTCGCTGACCACCAGGTCCGGGTGGTCCGACTCAAGGGAGCGGGCCAGTTCATGCGCAAACGCTGAAATCTGTTCCCACTTCTGCGTGCCGTCCAGCCCAGCGTAGAGGTGGATGCCCTTGCTGCCACTGGTCACCGGAACCGGGTCCATCCCCATGTCCTTAAGGATGGCCCGGGCGAGCTTGGCCACCTCCACGCACTCGGGCAGGCCGGTGCCGGGCCCGGGATCGAGGTCCAGCACGAGGCGGTCCGGGTTGAGCATGGTCCCCTCGGCGTCCACCTGCCACTGCGGAACGTGGATCTCCAAGGCCGCGATCTGCGCCAGCCAAGTGAGGGTGGCCAGGTTGTTCACCAGCGGATAGTCGTTCGTATGGTCGCTGTGCTGGATGGTCACCCGCGGAACCCACGACGGCGTGGAGGCGTCCAGGTTCTTCTGGAAGAACATCTGTCCAGGCTTCGCCGCGGTCCCCACGCCGTTCACCCAGCGCTTGCGGGTGGCCGGCCGGTTGGCTGCCGCGGGGATCAGGAACGGCGCGACGGCGGCGTAGTACTCGAGCACTTCGGCCTTGGTGGTGCCGGTCTCCGGGTAGACGATCTTGCCCAGGTTGGTCAGCGTCAGTTCGCGTCCCTCGACGTTCACGCGCTCCTTCTGGCGGTCTGCCATCTCTTCACCTCCGCCTTGATGTGATGTTCACTTAGTGCATGAGGGCCATATGGAAGGGTTCTATCGCGTTCGGGCTGGTCAACGTTCCGGTCAAGCTGTACAGCGCCACGGAAGACCACGACGTCAGTCTCCACCAGGTCCACAACAAGGACGGAGGACGCATCCGCTACCAGCGCAAATGCGAAGTCTGCAGCGAAGTTGTGGCTTATGAGGATATCGACAAGGCCTACGAAGAGGAAGGCCGCACCGTGGTCCTCACCTCGGCGGACCTGAAGTCGCTTCCGGAGGAGAACAGCCGCGACATCGAAGTGGTGGAGTTCGTGCCGGCCGAGCAGTTGGACCCCATCATGTACGAGCGGCCTTACTACCTGGAGCCGGATTCCAAATCGCCCAAGGCCTACATGCTGCTCCTGCGCACGCTGCAGGACACCGAGCGGGTGGCGATCGTCCAGTATGCCCTGCGCCAGAAGACGCGGCTGGGCGCCCTGCGGGTGCGCGGGGACGTGCTGATGTTGCAGTCGCTGCTCTGGGACGACGAGGTCCGTGAGGCCGACTTCCCGGCCTTGGATTCCGACATCAGGATCTCGGACAAGGAACTGGAGATGTCCTCCGCTCTGGTCGATTCCATGGCCCGCGACTTCGATCCCGAGGCGTACACAGACGACTATCAGGTGCAGCTGCGCCAGCTCATCGCGGCGAAACTGGAACGCGGCGATTCGCTGGACACCGAGGAGACGTTCGGCGTGCAGGCCGCCGAGGGCGAAGGCGGTGAGGTCATCGACCTCATGGAGGCGCTGAAGCGCAGCCTGGACAAGAAGCGCGGCGGTGCTGGCGGATCCAAGACGGCCGGTTCCAAGGCGGCCGGATCGTCCAAGGCCGGCGCCAAGGCCGGCGAAGAGAAGGCGCCAGCAAAGCCCAGGACCCGGGCGAAGAAGAACGCCTGAGGCTGCCGGCACCTCACGCCCCGGTTTCGCTATTTGCTTCTGCCACCCGCTTCGATTCGGGTGAGCCTCGCTCGCGGAGGAACACCGAAGCCCCCACCAGCACGGCGACCGCCAGGAATTCGCTCTGCCAGTTCTGGAAGGACTCGAACCAGAACCGGCTGGTCGCCATGTACTCCCAGGCCGTGACCGGCGGCGCCCCGTGGGCCAGTTGTTCTTCGCTGTAGGCTTCGGCTCCGCCCACCGCGTGCATCAGGACCGAGCCGAGGAACAGGATCACCAGCAGGCCGGACAAGGAGTGTTCGTAGACCACCAGGATCCAGCCGCCCTTCCTGACCGGCCACGGCGTATTCCGGGTGATTGCGGCCTTGCGCGGGTCCTCGTCCTGCTCGGCCTTCTTCCCGAGCGGCTTGGATTCGGAGGAGCCTTTCTGGAACAGGAAGATCGTCAGCACCACGTACATGGCCATCTGCAGGAACTCGGATTCCCAGTTTTCGAAGACGGCCTCCACGAACGCCCCGCTGCGCAAATAGGCCGGCAAGTCAACGGTCTGCTGTCCATGCGCGAGCTGGTCTTCGTTGTAGTTGGCCACGCCGGAAATCACCATTCCGCAGAGGAAGACCACAAACAGGCCGGCATTGGCCAGGAGCAGTCCGTTGTTCTTCAGCCACCGGGGCATCGCCACTCCTAACCTTCGGGCCCCGGCGGGCGCCGCGAGCGGTTGCTTAGCCACAAAGGCACCACCAATAGCAGGAACACGAGGACTACGACTATCGCGCCTCCCGCGATCAGTGCGGCACTCCGCCCGGCAACGACGTCGTACACCAACAAGGCGGTGCCCACGATCAGCACGGCCACACCGCTCAATGCGCTCTTGGCCATGAAGTCGGCACTGGCGACGAGCACGGACTTTAGCCGCTTCCGGAACAGCCGGCGGTGCACGCTGACCGGCAGGAGGATCAGCGCCGTGGTGAGCGCCGCCACCATCACATTGAACAGGTACAGTGCCACCTGGAAGGAATCCAGGGTGTCGAATTTCGCCTGGAACGGCAGCGTCAGGAGGAAGCCCGCCAGGATCTGGACCCCGGTCTGGAGCACCCTGAGCTCCTGGAGTAGTTCCATCCAGTTGCGGTCGAGTTTCTGGTTCGGAGACTCGCCGCGCTTGTCGTCCTCAAGAAATTCCATGTCATCCATGTGGCTACCTCCGCCGTGCCTGAGTTTCACGCTATGGCGTGTCGGCGCGGAATTCAATGGAAAAACTAAGCTTGCTGAGTAATTTACCCGGAACGCTGGACTCGACGTCGGACGCCCGTTAGCGTCGGGAGTGCTGGAGATATACGCCAACCCACTCTTGGAGGACGCGATGAGCAGCAATTTCCCTTCGCCGGTCCAACCCGACGGGCAGCTTCCCGGGGGCGGAAGCCTTCCCGCCGTGCCGCCCGACGCCGGGGACCCGCCGTCGCCGTTTGGCCCGCCGTCGCCGCTGCCGCCTGAGCCCCTGCCGCCGGATCCGGGCACCCAGCCGCCGCCGTTCGAGCCGCCACTTCCGCCGACCGAGCCGCCCCTGCCGCCGGAGCCGGAACCCTTCCCGGCGCCGCCGGGCCCCGACACTTTCCCGGTGCCCGGCGATCCGGACGCGGCCCCGCCGGAACCGGAGCCGAAGCCGGACGGGCCGGACAGGGATTAGGCGGCCTGCGGCCGGACTCGCTGCCTGCCGGTCAGGCGGGCAGTTCCATCCGGAATCCGCAGCCGCACTGGAGCACCTTGGTCTTCAGGTAGACGTCCAGCAGGTCCACGGCAGGGTCCGGCTGATCGTCCGTGCGGATCGGAGCCTGTACGCTCCGGTGGGCGGAGCCGGCCAGTTCCATCGGGCGCCCGCAATGGACGTATTCGCCGCCGAACTGGAGGACTCCGATGGTGTTTCCGCGGTCGTTGAGGATGATGGCCGCATCCAGGAAGACGGCGGTGTGGGCGTAGAAGGTATCGCACTCCACGCAGGTGTAGGAAATGTCGACGATCCCGTCCGCGGGTGGTTTGAGGGGTTCAATGCTGTCAAGGATGAGGTGGTCTGTGGTGTTGCAGTTCCCGCACCAGATGGGTTCGGCGCTCGGCTGGGGCGTCTCGTTGGGAGACGCGGGATGGGAAATCGTCGACATTGACCGCTTCCTTTCAGTAGCCTGAACCGTCTCAGCGCCGCTTCGAAAACCTGCCCGCGTGCTGGTTCAGATGCCCCATCGTACTAGTAAGCATGCTTACTAAACCAGAGTCCGGAACGTAAGCTTACAAGAGGGCCCTCGCTGGAAAACCCGCGCACAGGGCTGGCCGCTACTGGATCGGCAACGTGAGAGGAAGACATGAAGGCATCGCAAACCCTGGCAACAAACCTGCAGATGGTCCTGACGGATCTGATCGAACTCCAACTCCAGGGGAAGCAGGCGCACTGGAACATTGTGGGGCCCAACTTCAGGGACCTGCACTTGCAACTGGATGAGCTTGTGGCCGCCACCCGCGCCTTCGCCGATGAGGCAGCAGAACGGATGAGGGCCCTGCACGCCCTCCCTGACGGCCGGAGCGCAACCATTGCGGCCGGGACCCGGCTGGAGCCCTTCCCTGAAGGACTCACCGCCACCAAGGACGCCGTCAAGCTGATCACCGCGCGCCTGGAGCGGGCCGTGCAGACCATGCGCGACGTCCACGACCAGGTGGACGAAGAAGACCCGACGACGGCGGACCTGCTGCACGCGTTCATAGCCCGCCTTGAGCAGCTGGCGTGGATGATCAACGCCGAGACCATGACGGCGGGAGCCTCGGTATCGGAGCCCGCGCAGGACTGAAAACGCAATAGAGCGCCCTCCCTAAGTGAACTGGTCCCCGATAGTTGGACTGGCCAAGTAAGATCCTAAGCCGCGAGGGCCTGGGCACGGTATTGCACCGGGCTCAGGCCCTCGAGCTTTGTTGAGATCCGGTCGTTGTTGTACCAGCGAATGTACTCGTTTAGCGCTGTTTCGAGTGCGTCGGTGTTGAGGTACCGGACGTGGTGGAAGAGTTCTTCCTTGAGGTGGCCGAAGAAGTTTTCCATCACGGCGTTGTCGTAGCAGTTGCCCTTGCGGGACATCGATTGGACGGCGCCGGCGCCCTCCAGGAGAGCGCGCCAGGAGGCGTGCTGGTACTGGAAGCCCTGGTCCGAGTGCACGAGTGGGGCCTGACCCGGCGCGAGGCAGGCGAGGGCATCGCGCAGCGAAGCGTTGGTAAGCGCCAGATTCGGAGATATGCCGATGGCGTAGGAGATGATCTGCCGGTCGAAGAGATCCATGACCGGTGAGAGGTAGAGTTTCCGGTCACCGACGTTGAACTCGGTCACATCCGTCACCCACTTCTGGTTCGGTGCGGCGGCATCGAACTCCCTGTTCAGCAGGTTCGGCGCAACAACGCCCTGGTCACCCCGGTAGGAGCCATAGCGCTTCTTCCGCCGCACCTTGCAGATCAGTCCGAGGGCACGCATCAGCTTCAGCACGGTCTTCTTCGCGACCGCCCAGCCCTGCTTGAGCAGTTCCGTATGGATGCGGCGATGCCCGTACCGGCCATGGTTCTCCTCGAAAATCTCCGTGACCGCAGTCTTGAGCGCCTCTTGCGGATCGGGAGACTGGAGACGGGCCCGATGGTAGAAGGGGGTGTCAAGTTTTCTGTGTAAGGGACCGGTCGGTTGTCCGGTCTGCCTGATGGTCAGATCGGGAGTCTGTTGGGGAATTGGAT
>NZ_QYLP01000067.1 GCF_003614925.1 Arthrobacter celericrescens | reverse complement strand
GGCACCTTGGGGGTGCCGCCCGCCGTCGTTTTGTTAACCGGGAGTCCGTTTAAGCGTGGATCTGGTCCTCCACGTGCATCGCACCGGGCTTCTGCGGGCCGAACTTCCGCCACAGGCGGACGAAGAGCGGCAGGGCCAGCAGGACGGCCACCAGGATGTAGACCACAATGGCCACCGGCTCGTTGAAGAGGCCGGAGATGTTGCCGCCCGCGAGTTGCAGCGCCTGCCGCAGCTCCCCCTCGATCCGGGGACCGAGGATGAGGCCGATGATCAGGGGCAGCACCGGCAGGCCGTAGCGGCGCATCGCGAAGCCCAGGGCACCGAGCACCAGCAGCAGCACCAGGTCGAAGGCCTGCATGTTCACCGAGAACGCGCCGAGGGTGGCGAAGAACAGGATCCCGGCGTACAGGTACGGGCGGGGGATCTGCAGCAGCTTCGCCCAGAGCGGGGCCATGGGCAGGTTGATCAGCAGCAGCAGGGTGTTGCCGATGAACAGGCTGGCGATCAGGCCCCACACCAGGAGCGGCTCGTTCTCGAACAATAGCGGGCCCGGCTGGATGCCGAACTGCATCAGGGCGGCCAGCATCACACCGGCGGTCGCGTTGGTCGGCAGGCCGAGGGCGAGCAGCGGTGTCAGGGTGCCGGCGGCCGAGGCGTTGTTCGCAGCCTCCGGTCCAGCGACGCCTTCGATGGCGCCGTGCCCGAATTCCTCCGGGTGCTTGCTGAGCTTCTTCTCGGTCACGTAGGACAGGAAGGTTGGCACCTCGGCGCCGCCGGCGGGCATGGCGCCGAACGGGAAACCGTAGGCGGTGCCGCGCAGCCACGGCTTCCAGGAGCGCTGCCAGTCCTTCTTGCCCATCCAGGGCTGGCCCACCGGGATGGTGGATGTCTTCTTGCGGCGCAGGTGGGCGGCGATCCATAGGGCCTCGCCCACGGCGAAGATCGCCACGGCCACCACCACGATGTCCACACCGTCGGTCAGCAGCGGAATGCCGAACACCAGTCGCTGCTGGCCGCTCACCGGGTCCAGGCCGATGAGCCCGATGGCCAGGCCGAGGCCCAGGGACGCGAAGCCTCGGATCTTGGAGGCGCCGAGCACCGCGGTGACGGTCAGCAGGCCGAGGATCATGATCGCCAGGTAGCTGGAGGAACCGAGGCTCACGGCGAACTGCACCACAAACGGTGCGAGGGTTGCCAGCAGCGCGGTGCCGATGGTGCCGGCCACGAAGGAGCCGATGGCGGCGGTGGCCAGGGCCTGCGCGGCCCGGCCGGCCTTGGCCATCTTGTGGCCCTCGATCGCGGTGATCACCGTGGAGGATTCACCGGGAGTGTTCAGCAGGATGGAAGTGGTGGAGCCGCCGTACATGCCGCCGTAGTAGATGCCGGCGAACATGATGAGTGCGCTGGTGGGGCCGAGGTTCGAGGTCACCGGCAGCAGCAGCGCGATCGCCATGGCCGGGCCGATGCCCGGCAGCACGCCGACGGCGGTGCCCAGGAGCACGCCGATGCAGGCGTACAGCAGGTTCATGGGGGTCAGCGCCGTGCTGAACCCCTGCATGAGGAGATCGAAGACATCCATATCAGAGGACTCCTGCCAGGATTCCGGCGGGAAGCTTGATTCCGAGGCCGAAGTAGAAACCGTAGAAGGTGGCCAGTGCCAGGCCCACCGAGATCAAGCCGTCCCGAATGTAGTGCCGGCTGCCCAGGGCCCAGACGCTGCCCCAGAAAAGCAGGGTGCCGGAAATGACCCAGCCCGCGGCGTCGATCAACAGGATGTTCAGCAGGAAGGCGCCGAGCAGCGGAAGGACCGTCTTCCAGTCCGAAGGGTGGCTCAGGTCCACGTCCTCGCCTTCCTCGGCCTGGCCGCGGCCACCGCGCAGCACGTTGATTGCCAGGGCCACGGCGGAGACGAGGAGGAGGCCGCCGACGACGATCGGCATGGCACGCGGGCCCACCGGGTCGGCCTGGGAGTAGGGGGCGCTAATGCGGAGCGCGTCCAGGAGGACAACGGCGCCGGCCGCCCCGAGCAGGGCAGCGATGCCCAGCTCGGAGCGGCCTTTGCTTGCCGGTGTCCCGGCGTCGGTCTTTTGGCTCACGCCAGCCCCAGCTTCGTCAGGACGTCGGCCACCCGGGTGTCCTGCTCCTTCAGGAAGGTGCTGAACTCCTCGCCGGTGATGAACGCGTCGGTCCAGCCGTGGTCCTTCAGGGCGGCCTTCCATTCCTCGGTGCCGTGCATCTTGGTCAGTGCGGCAACGATGCGGTCACGGTCGGCGTCGGAGACACCCGGAGGGGCCACGATGCCGCGCCAGTTGGTGAATTCGAGGTCGATGCCGGATTCCTTGAACGTCGGGGCGTCGACGCCTTCCAGCCGCTCTGCGCCGCTGGTGGCCAGGACGCGCACGGAACCGGTCTTGATCTGCTGGATGTACTCGCCGGCGCCGGAGGCCGCGAAGCCGATCTTGTTGCCGAGGATGGCGGGCAGGAGGTCGCCGCCGCCGTCGAAGGAGACGAAATTGACCTTCTTGGGGTCGATGCCCACGGCCTGTGCCAGCTGCATGGGGAGCAGGTGGTCCGGGCCGCCCGGGCTGGAGCCGCCGCCCACGGCGAGCTTGGACGGGTCCTTCTTCCAGGCGTCAACGAGTTCGTTGATGGTCTTGTACGGGGAATCCTTGGGCACCATGATCGCGCCCGGTTCCTGGATGAGGCGGGCCAGCGGGGTGGTGCCGGTCAGCTTGGCCTCGGACTTGTTGGTGTAGCTGGCGCCCACCACGCCCAGGCCCATCAGCATGGTGAGGTCCTTGTTGCCCTTTTCGTTGACCAGGCGGGCCAGGCCCACCGTGCCGCCGGCGCCGGCGAGGTTGAAGACCTCCACGTTGGTGGCCGTCTTGGTCTCGTTCATGACCTTGGCCGCGGTGCGGGCGGTGGTGTCGTAACCGCCGCCGGGGGTGTTGGGGACCATGATCCGCAGCCCGGTGAGCGGGCCGGAATCGGCGGCGCCGCTCGTGGTGGTGGATCCGCCGCCGCTGGTGACGCCGCAGCCGGTTGCTGCGATGACAAGTCCTGCAGCGACAGCGATGGCGCGCAGTGCGTTCAATCGACGCATCTTTGTTTCCTCTTCTCATCATTGGTGGGAGTTGCATTCACCATATGACTTGACGTGACGCGGGTCACGCTTGTGTTCTCAAAGATTGTTTTGTTCATTGTGGTCACGTGCCCTTGGCATCCCGCGGCCTGATAATGAAGGAAACACCTGCCGAAGGAACCCCGTGCCCGAAGACGTGCCGCTGACGCAGCCCGGCAACCCCCAGCCCCGCCGGCGCCGCCGCCTGTCCCTGGCCGGCCAGTACCTCGGCTTGCAGCTGCTGATCGTACTGGCGGTCCTGCTCGGGGTGATCGCGATTTCCCAGGTGCAGTCCGCTGCCACCTTCGAACGCGTGGAGGGCCGCCGGGCGCTCGCCGTGGCGGAGTCCCTCGCCGCTAACCCCACCGTTCGTTCGCTGATCCCGACGGCGGAGCCCCGGCAGGGTGCGGCCCTGCCTGCGGTTGCCGAGTCGGTCCGGACAGTGTCCGGCGCCAGCATCGTCATCCTCGCCAAGGCGGACGGGACCATCCTTACCTCCCCGGAGGATCCCGCCGCTTTGGGCACTCCGCTCCCGCTGGGCGGCAGCATAGTGTTGCAGGGGCGCGCCTGGACCGGGGCCGTGGAGATGGACGGCAACCCTTCCCTGATGGCCCACGTTCCCGTGCTCGACGACGGCGGACGCACGGTGGGCATCGTCGCCGTCGGGCGCCAATACCCTTCCGTCCTGGAACGCTTCGGTGAGACGGTCCCCGACCTGCTCGTGTACTTGGGCGTGTCCCTCGCGCTAGGCGCGGCCGGTTCGCTGCTGCTGTCCCGCCGCGTCAAGCGGCAGACCTTCGGCTTGGAGCCGGGCGAGATCGCGGGCCTGGTGGAGCACCGCGAGGCGATCCTGCACGGCGTGAAGGAAGGGGTGATTGCGCTGGACCCGCAGGAACGGATCACCGTGGCCAACGAAAGCGCCCGCGAATTCCTGGGCCTGCCGGAGGACTGCGTGGGCCGCAGCCTGGACGAGCTCGGCGTGCAGCGGCAGCTCCGGGAAGACCTCACCACCGAACAGCCCGAGCCGGACCGCTTGGTCCTGGTGGGCGAGCGGCTGGTGGTCCTTAACCGCAAGCCCGTAACGACCCGGGGCAGGGCGATCGGTTCCGTGACCACCCTGCGCGACCGCACCGAGCTGTCCACGCTGGAGAAGGAACTGGGCCGCACGCGCAGCACCACGGACACCCTCCGTGCCCAGACCCACGAGTTCGCCAACCAGCTGCACACCATTTCCGGGCTCATACAACTGGGCGAGTTCGACGAGGTGGTCAGCTTCGTGGACGGCGTGAGCCTCAGCCGCAACAAGCTCTCGGACGACATCACCTCCCGCATCCATGACCCCGCGCTCGCCGCCCTGCTGATTGCCAAGAGCAGCCTCGCCAGCGAACGGAACGTGTCACTGGAACTGGATGCGGCGTCCGGGCTGGAAAAAGTGGACGAGGAACTCTCCCGCGACCTGACCACCGTCGTCGGGAACCTGGTGGACAATGCGATGGACGCCGCCGGCGCAGCGAACGCGGCCGGCGGCGCAGTGAATGCTGCCGGCGGCGCTGTGACTGCTGCTGGCGGCGCAATGAATGCTGCCGGCGGCTCCTCGGCCGGCAGGGTCAGCGTGAAGCTGATTGAGGAGGCAGGCAAGGTGACGGTCACTGTGCGGGACTCCGGTCCCGGCGTCGCGCCCGCGGAACGGGAGGATATCTTCCGGCGCGGCTACAGCACCAAGGCGTCCGACGGCGCCGGCGGCCGCGGCTTCGGACTGCCCCTGACGCGGCTGGTGTGCCTGCGCCGCGGCGGCGACGTGGAGGTCCACGACGACGGCGGCGCGGTCTTCACCGCGACAATGCACCGCTCGCCCGGAACGGCGCGCCCGGAGAAAGGAACGCCGCAGGCATGAGCCCCGCCGAAACGATCAGGGTCCTGGTGGTCGATGACGACTTCATGGTGGCCAAGGTGCACTCGGGCTTCGTCCGGCAGCTCCCCGGCTTCGAAGTGGTGGGAGCGGCCCATACCGGTGCGCAGGCGGTGGCCGAGGCCCGGCGACTGCAGCCGGACCTGGTGCTCCTGGACATCCACCTGCCGGACATCAACGGGCTCGAACTGCTGCAGCAGCTGCGCGAGGTGGTCCCCGAGCTGGACGTGCTGGTGATCAGCGCGGCCCGTGAGGTGGAAACCGTACGCCGGGCACTGCGCGGGGGAATCGTGCATTACCTGATGAAGCCGTTTTCCGCCGATGACCTGCACGAACGGCTGGAGCACTACCGGCAGAGCTACCAGGCGCTCTCGCCGGGTTCGGCCAGCGGGACGGCCGAACAGGCCGACGTGAACCGGGTGTTCGGCCTGGGCGGGAGCTCACGGCCGCTGCCCAAGGGCTTCAGCGCCGAAACCCTGCGGCTGGTGGAGGAACTGCTCCGCCGGACCGCGGGCGGTTCCGCCGAGGCGGACCTGTCCGCCACCGAGGCCGCCGACTCCCTGGGCACCTCGAGGGTCAGCGCCCGCCGGTACCTTGAGTTCCTCGTGGAGGAAGGCCGGGCCGTGGTGCAACTGCGGTACGGCGGGATCGGCCGGCCCGAGCGCCGCTACAGGTGGCAGGGCTGAAGCTTTCTGGCTTTTCCGGGCAGGGTTGTCACAGATCGGCCGCGGCCGGTGTCTTCATGCTGCAAGGCAAGGAAACCGAACCCGCAGGAGGAATCATGACCACCCGGATCCCCGCCGCAGAAATCACCGGCCTCTACGGCAGCCTCATCAAGAAGTTCAGCGCCAAGATGTTCGGCAAGGTGCCGGAGTCGCTGGGCGTCATGTGGCACAACCCGGCGGTGCTCAAGGCGTCCATGGGCATGGGGCAGAAGCTGCGGAAATGGGACAGCTGCGACGAGTCCCTGAAGTCCTACGCGCACATGGCCGTGGCTTCCTTGATCGGCTGCACCTGGTGCCTGGACTTCAACTACTTCATGGCCCACAACCAGGGCCTCGACCTGGAGAAGGCGCAGCAGATCCCGCGCTGGCGCGACTCCGACGTCTTCACGCCGCTGGAGCGCGACGTCCTGGAATACGCCGAAGCCATGAGCACCACACCCGTCGAAGTCACGGACGAGCTTTCGGCCCGGCTGCTTGACCAGCTCGGCGCGGCGGCCCTGGTGGAGCTCACCAGCGTGATCGGCTACGCCAACCTCACCACGCGTGGGAACGTGGCGCTCGGCATCGAGTCCGAGGGGTTCTCGGATTCCTGCGGGCTGAAGCCCCTCGCCGCGCCGGGTCCCTCGCGGTCGGGTCTCTCGCGGTCTCAGGCGGGCGCGAGGTAGCGTGACCCCTATGAGCCGCTCCGGCACCACCGACAGCCTGGACCTTTTCGTCACCCACCGCAGCCTGCTCTTCACCGTGGCCTACGAGATGCTCGGCTCCGCCGCCGACGCCGAGGACGTGGTGCAGGAGGCCTGGCTGCGGTGGGCAGGCCTGGACCCGGAGGTCCGCGCCCAGGTGCGCGAGCCGCGGTCCTACTTCGTCCGCATCGTCACCCGCCAAGCCCTCAACCGCCTGCGCACGCTCAGCCGGCGGCGGGAAGAGTACGTGGGGGAGTGGCTGCCCGAGCCGCTGCTCACCGTGCCGGACGTCGCCGAGGACGTCGAGCTGGCCGAGAGCGTCTCCATCGCCATGCTCACCGTGCTCGAATCGCTTGCCCCGGTGGAGCGGGCGGTCTTCGTCCTGCGCGAGGTGTTCGACGCTCCTTACGAGGAGATCGCCGAGGCAGTGGGGAAGTCGACGGCGGCCGTGCGGCAGATCAGCAGCCGTGCTCGCTCCCACGTGGCGGCCCGCCGCCCCCGCATGCAGGTGGACCGCAGCGAGCAGCAGGCCGTCGTCGAACGGTTCCTGGCGGCCGTCACCACCGGGGACGTGCAGGGGCTCATGGACGTCCTGGCTCCCGACGTGGTCCTCATCGCCGACGGCGGCGGCGTGGCGAATGCCGTGCGGGTGCCGGTGTTTGGCGCGAAGAAGGTCATCAACCTGCTGCGGCCCTTCCCGAAGATCGCCGTCAACCCGAAGATCGAGCTGCTGTGGTTCAACGGCGGACTCGGCATCCGGATCGACGACGAGGTGGGCGGTCCGTCGCTCATCAGCGTGGTGGTGGAGGACGGCCGCGTGGCGCGGATCTTCGCCATGCGCAACCCGGACAAGCTGGGCCGTTTGGCGGAGGAAACCGAGCTGGCGCGCTAAAGCTTCTCCAGCGGCGAGAGCGCAAGCTCGAGGACGAACGCAGCCGCCCCTGTCACCAGCGGTGTGAGCAGCCAGAAGCCCAGGATCCGCAGCACCATGGGCCGGTGGGTGACCGAGAAGTTCTGGTTGGTCCCCGCCCCCAGCACCGCGGAGGTGAGGGTGTGCGTGGTGGACAGCGGCAGGTGCAGGCCGATCGCGCCGATGAACAGCATCAGCGAGCTCAGGCTCTGCGCCACGAAACCGCGCAGCGGGTCGATCCGGATCAGCTTGTGGCCCAGGGTGTGCGAGATCCGCCAGCCGCCGAACAGTGTGCCGGCCGTCAGCAGCACGGCGGTCAGCAGGACGGGCCACAAAGGCAGGTGCCCGCCGTCGGATAGTCCGGCCGCCACGCCGGCCAGCAGCAGCACCGAGATGGTGCGCTGGCCGTCCTGCAGCCCGTGGCCGAAGGCGACGGCGGCCGCGGAGACCGCTTCGGCGCGTCGGAAGCGGCTGTGGACCACGTCCGGCTGGGTGAAGCGGGCGGCCCAAGTAGCCGGCCAGACCAGCAGGTAGGCGGCGGCGAAGGCGATTGCGGGGGACAGCACCAGAGGCAGGACAACCTGGAACAGGAGCGCGTTGTCCACGCCTTCGATTGCGTGCCCGCCCACCAGGAGGCTGGCCGCACCGGCGCCGGCGAACCCGCCCACCAAGGCATGCGTTGAGGACAGCGGGATGCCGCGCCACCACGCGTAGGTGCCCCACAGCACGGCTGCCGCGATGGCGGAGGCCAGGATGGTCAGGCCGCCGGCGCCGTCGGGCAGGTCCACGAGCTTCTGGCTGGACAGCAGTGCGAAGCCGCCGCTCAGTATGGCGCCGGCGAAGTTGAAGACGGCGGCCAGCAGGACCGCCACCGAGGCGGTCAGCGCCCGGGTCCGCACGGACAGCGCGACGGCGGTGGAGACGTCGCGGAAGCCGTTGAGGAAGGCGAAGCCGCAGGCAAGGGCCACTACGAGGACGAAAAGGCCTGTTGCCACGTCAGGCTTCCTTGACGATGATGCTGCCTACCTGGGTGGCCACCCTGCGCATGTCCTTGGTGACATCCACCAGCTGGTTGGCGATGTCCCGGTGGCGGGCGTACTGCGCGGCTTTCATGTCGCGGTACATCTCGGCCACCCAGATCCGGTGGCTGCGTTCGGCCCGTTTGGCCAGGCGCAGGATTTCGATCCAGTAGTCCTCGAGCTCGTCCAGGTCGTCCAGGCGGCCCATGGCCTCGACCGTGAGCTCGGCCTGGCGGCTGATGATTTCCAGCTGGTCCGCCGCACGCTTGGGCAGCCGGTCCAGCTTGTATAAGGCGACGAGTTCGCCCGCGGCGTCCAGCTTCTCCATGGCCTCGTTGAGGAAGCGGGAGAGGGCGTACATGTCTTCGCGGGGGAGCGGGTTGATGAAGCTGGTGCGCATGTGGGTGAGCAGCGCGAAGTGCAGGTCCGTGGACTTCGATTCGTGCCCGTGCAGTTCCTCGACCAGTCGTCCATGTTCCGTGACAGGGGCCCCGAGGATTTCCGAAAGGGTTCCGGCGGCCTCCAGGATCTTGCGGGCCATCTGGGACAGGAGCTTCAGCCCGGCAGACTCCTGGGGAAAGAGACGCAGCTTCACAGTGGTGCCCGTTCTGCGGATCCGGCTGGGTGTGCGGCAACTGGGGTCGCATGACTTGACGCGGGAACGTTCACAGACACCAACTTTACGGTAGTTATACCTGCGCCCCGGACTGGTTACATGCGCACGGGTTACCTAAGCCGGGAGCGCCGGGTCCGTTCCGGGAGCGCCGGGTCCGTTCCGGCGCGATCGCGACGGCGGCCGTGCAGAGGGCATGAAAATGGTGCCGAACCGGATACGCCTCTCGGCGGTAGGCCGCTCGAAGCGGCTATAAGTTGAAGCCCGGGGGTTTCGCGGTTCGACACCAGTTTTAGTCTTATACCTCGTCCAAGCTAAGTCAACATTGACAGATTCGGGTTAGGGTGCGTCTGCCCTTGCTCCGAGGGGATCAGTCCAGTTCGCCCAGCCGCCACGCGTTGGCTGCGTGTTCGAGGTCTTCGGCGGTTTTCACGAGTTGGTGCGAGCTGCGGGTGAGCTTGCTGGCGTGGCCTTCGTTGGCGTGCTCCGCGCTGTCCGCGATGGTCGCCTGGCCAAGCGCCACGACGCGGCAGAACGCGGCGGAACGCTCCAGCGCGACGTCGAAATCGCCGTCGAACGCTCCCGACAGGATGGCGTCCGCCATCTGCTTCATCTCGTCGGCTCCCGGCGGCTCGGCGGCCCCGGCCACCACGTGCGAAACCTGCGCGGTGTCCCGGCCGGCCTTGAAGTAGACGGAGATCCGTTCGGAGTTCTGCATGGTGGCGGCGCGGAGGGCGTAGAGCCGCCACAGGGCGCCGGGGAGGGAACGTGCCGGGCTCTCGGCCCACATTTCGGCGATGGCGTCCAGGCCCTGTTCGTCCGCGAGCTTGACCAGGCGCTTGGTGACCTTGGGGTCGTCGCTGTCCCGGCCGCGGCGCACCAGCGCCTGCGCCGCCAGGTGCGCAGCCTCCGACACCCTCGCAGGGTCCGCCCCGCCCGCGAAGGGCTCGAAATCAATGGGCGCGAAGGGCTTGGGCCTGTGATGCCTGGGTGCTCCGCTGGAACCGTTGGAGGCTGCTGGATCGCTCATGCCCCAACGCTACTCCTGTGCTTTCGCTAGTGCACTCATGGGATGGTTGGTTTCAGGGCGGGCGCCCCGGTTTGTTGGGCCTGGTGCCGGGTTTGCGGGGGCGGGCACCGGCCCGTCCTGACCTTCTTTCGCGCCGACGGCGCCCCGACACGCCGCCCTGGGCCGCGCACCGCCGTCGTTCCCCGCTCAAAAAGGGTCAGGAAGGGCGGCCCGACGGGCGGATTTCAGTGCCCGACGGCGGAGCTTGCCCGTGTGTCATGGCCTCCGTTGCTGTGCGGTAGAGTATTTATCGTCCAGAAATGGACTGGGCCGGCGGTTGCCGGCAGGGGCCTTTAGCTCAGTTGGTAGAGCATCGGACTTTTAATCCGTGGGTCGTGGGTTCGATCCCCACAGGGCCCACCCAAAGTGTCTTACGGGAACATGCGACATCGAAAGATGTGGTGTGTTCCCGTTCGGCTTCTTTGCCTCCGGTCGTCGCTTGAACGATGGTGGCGAACGGCTCCGCGAGGCGCGGGCGCAACTGCTCGTCCTCAGTGATCTCCAACCGCGCGTAGAACGCTTGGTTCGCTAGCCTCCTGCTCCCGTCATCGGAGTGCGCGTATGCGCGGTGTGCGTCGGTGAGGAGCCGCAGGCTGTCGTGGAGGAACGCTCGGCCACCGACGTGTTGCTCGTCGTGCTCGCGCAGGCGGTGCCCGATGTCGGCGAGCCCGGCTCGGATGCGGTCTTGGTGCCGCTTGAGCGTTGACAGGTCGATGGCGTCGGCGAAGTGCGCGGCCAGCAGCTTGTCGCTCTCGGCTTCGAGCCTCGCCCGGTTCGCGGTGAGGTCGGCGAACTCCCGATCGCGCCCCGCTCCGCGCTTGTCGAACGCGGCGTCAACCTCGGCGGCGAGGTGCCGGTAGTCGTCTTCGCTGATCGTGATGTTGGCGTAGGAGTTCGCGACGAGCCGTTCCGCAACCTGGACGGGCACCGCGCGGCGGGTGCAGGTTGTCCGTTTCGATGCTCTGCCGGAGCAGACGAAGTAGGCGTAGGTCGTGCCGCGCGGGTTGGTGGCGAAGTCGAGCAGCATCCGTGACTCGCAGGTGCCGCAGTGCAGTAGTCCTTTGAGGTGGTGGGCGTGCTGGACGTGCCGGGTTGCGTGGGCGTTGCGCGCCTTCAGCAGCGATTGCACCTGATCGAAGAGCGCTGGCTCCACGATGGGTTCATGCGCGCCGGGATGCAGCGCGCCCTTGTAGCGGATCACTCCGGCGTAGTACGGGTTCGTCAGCACGCGGTAGAGCGCGTTCTTCCCCAGCGGCTTCGATGGGCGTTTCGGTGTCGGCACGGACACCAGGCCGCGGGCGGTGAGGTCGCGCAGCAGCGCAGTCACGGAGGCCTCCCCTTCCGCGTAGCGCTCGAACGCCCAGGCGATGAGCGGTGCGCGCTCGGGATCGACTTCCACTGTTCGGACCTCGCGGCCGCGCTCGTCAGTCTTGCGGACGTTCAGGTAGCCGATGGGAGCGCGCCCCGGGGTGCCACCTTGAGCGAGCTTCTGCGTGAGCCCCTTGGTGACCTCAGTGGCGAGGGTGTTTCATTGAGTGTGTAAGGGTCCGGTCTCTAACTAGGGTGTGACCTGCGGTTTCATCCTTGGAAGGACGGGCCCTTTGG
>NZ_QYLP01000065.1 GCF_003614925.1 Arthrobacter celericrescens | reverse complement strand
GGTGCGGCTGGATTCCAGCCGCACCGGCGCCTTTTGCTTTTCCGGAGAACCTAGAGCAGGAAAGTCCACGGGCGGTCAATCTACCTGCCTGTTATTGGCTTGTCCGCCGAGAGGCTGATGGTCTGTCCGGCGGCGAGTTCCCCGTGCGGGACGTTGGCGTATTCGTACCAAGGAGGGGAACCCGGTTTGGGCCTGTTCGCATCACCCAACTCGGCGGTCTCCAGGTTGAAGCGGAACGCAATCCTGCGTTCGATGTCTCCCGGCGCCGTCGTATAGGTCATCGGAACGCCGTCCGCGTCCCGCGTGAAGGTGCCGCTTGCGCCCTCAATCCTTGCCTCACCCGGCATGAGGGTGATCTTGGTGCCTGCGGGAAGCGGCGATCAATCCATTGAGCATAAGGGATCCGCCCGGCGGTAATGGGCGACAGCGCCCCAATCTAATTCGATGTAGTTGCGCGGCCGGATGGCATTTCAGTAGGCCGTTCGCCGGAATGTCCTTGGCGTCCGCTGATGACGAATTCGCCGAGCACAGTTTTGCCGTCGAGGTCATAGACAGGGATCGCGATGTCTTTGTTGCCTCGGGCCGCCTGCCAGGCGAGGGCGTCCGCGGGGCTCTTGAACGTCTTTATCGCAGCAGTTCCATTGGCTTCTTCCAAGTCGACCCGGTAAACATAACCGGACTTTCCGTTGGTGGCGACGACGGCGATCAGGTCCGGGACTCCGTTCTCCATGTTTTCCGCGCCGTAGGTTTCGCCTTTTGCGTTGGTTGCCCAGTCCGTCACCTCCTGCTTGACGTATTTGACCGAGAGTTGCCAGCGACTCGTGGGTTCCGTCTTGATGGTGACGCTGTGCCGGCCCGGGGCAAGGTCCATAGTGTATTGGCCGTTCCATCCGCCGTCCTTCTCACGGCGGTCGACATCGGCCTGCCAACATTCGACGCTGGCGCCGTCCTCGAATTCGAATCGCCCCGGTGTAAGGCACACCAGTTCCAAATGGATTCCGGTGGTTCCCTCCGGTGGTGTTCCCAGTTCAATGGTGGCAGTGCCCGCATATGTCTCCGTTACCGGTGCAGCCAGCGGTGTGATCCGTTCGCCGCCGGGAATAGCCAAGAGCCCTGACGCCGTGGCGCCGATACCGCCGAGCAGGCCGGTGCCTGCCAACACACCGGCGCCGAGCCACAGGCGGGCGCGGCGGCGGGTTCGGGCAGGCGACTGCTTTCGCACGCTGGACACAAGCTCTTGACGCAAGGCATTGCTGAAGCCGTCGTCCACGAGCAGGGGGCTCATGGCTGTCCTCCTTCGAACAGCGGGATACGGGTAGGTTTGGGACGGTTCTCCGCCAGCACCGACCTCAGGCGCTGACGCGCCCTGTGCATGCGGACCTTGGCCGCTCCCGGGCTCAGCTTCAGCACTGCGGCCGCTGCCGTGAGCGTGTGGTCCTCGAAAACAACCAGGCTCAGCAAGCGCAGATCCGTGGCGTCCAGGGATTGCAGCGCCAAGGCGAGTTCGCCGTCGAGTTGGTCCTGGACGGTGCCGAATACGGGATCGACCGCTTCTTCCCCGTGCGGCAGCGAGTCCAGGAAGCGGCGGTAGCGCCGGGCCGCCCGGCTGCTGTTGCGCGCACAGTTAGTGACGGTGACCAGCAGCCAAGGGAGCACCGAACCCTCCACAATCCGGACCTTGGCCCGCCGCCGCCATAACTCGAGGAACGCCGTCGCCATGATGTCTTCAGCGTCATGCCGGTTCCCGGACAGCCGGTAAGCGTGGCGGAAAACGCGGTCGCGGTGCTTGTCGTACAGCTCCCCGAAGGCGTCGCCGTCGCCTCTGAGGCTGCGGGCCCAGAGCGTTTCCTCCGCCGATTGAACATCCCCCATGCCCTGTATTGTCCGCGGAGACGCGAATGGTTACACGTGAATCCAGGGAATCAGTGCTCGGGTACCTCGTCGCCGGCAACCGGCCCGCCCGCTGCCTGCCCTTCCGCCACCTCCCGGCCAACCACGGACTCGGCGTCCAGCGGGTGCTCGATCTCGTCCGTCAGCATCCGTGCCGCGAACAGGGCCACCACGGACATCAGCGGGCACACCACGCCTGCGGCCAGGAAGATCAGCCAGATCGGCACCACCTGCGCCGCCGGGCCCGAGAGCGCCATGGACACCGGCATCAGCGCCAGCGACACGAAAAAGTCCAGGCTCGAGATGCGTCCCAGCAGGTGGGGCGGGACCCGGCGCTGCAGCAGCGTGCCCCAGATGACCATGCCCACGCTGCCGGTGGCGCCGAAGATGAACAGCGCCGCGGCCAGCACCCAGAAGTTGTCCATGATCCCGACGGCGGCAAGCGGCATGCTGCCGATCCCCCAGGACGAGATCATGATGGTCAGGTAGCGCCGGGGGAGCTTGAACGAGGCCGTGGCCAGCGAAGCGATTGCGCCGCCCACGCCCATCACCGCCAGCAGGAAGCCGAACATGCGCGAATCGCCGTGGAGCTGGTCCCGCACCACGAACGGGATCAGCACCTCGATCGGTCCGATGATGAAGAGCACCGACAGGCAGGCCCAGATCAAGGTCCAGAGCAGCCACGGCGTGCGCAGGGTGTAGCTGACGCCTTCGCGCAGGTCGAGCAGGAAGGAACGGACTGCGCCGCCGCGGCGGGAACCGCCGTGGACGGTACTGCCCGCAGAGCCTGATTCCGCGGCCCCGTTGGCCGGCGCATCCAGGGCATGCCGGCCGAGGAAGTTGAGCACGATGAACGCCGTCAGGTGGCACAGGGACACCCCGGTCACGGCCCACGGCGGCGATAGCGACGCCACCACCACGCCGGCCACGGCGGGCCCCGCGGCCTGCTGCAGGATGGGCCGCATAGTGCCCTCCATGCCGTTGGCCGCGAGCAGGTCCTCGGCCGGCAGGATCCTCGGCAGGATCGCCGAGTACGCGGGGAAGAAGAACGCCGCGCCTACGCCCAGGACGAAGGAACCCGCGGCGAGATGCCACAGCTGCAGCAGCCCGGTCATCGAGAGCAGGCTGACGGTGCCGATCACGGCCAAGTTGGCGCCCTCGACGGCGATGATCAGCAGACGCTGTGGCACCCGGTCCGCCGCGATCCCGCCGGCCAGCACGAACGCCACCAGGCCGACCGCCGCCGCCGTCGCCACCAGGGACAACTCCACCGGCCCGCCGCCGAGCTGGATCACCTGGTACACCATGGCCACGGCCCACATGCCGGAGCCGAAGATCGAAATGGCCAGGGCAGTGATCAGCACCCGGTATTCACGGTGGGCAAAAGGTCGGAGGGCTCGCGGGGCAGCCATCAGCCCAGCCTACCGCCGGAAAGCCGCCGTTTCGACGTGTACGTTTCGATCGGGTTTCAGTGCCTGCGCGGGGACTTCAGCCCGGTGTCCAGCTTGCTGCGGACCTCGCGCTTCACGCGCGAGGCAAGTTCGCCGTCGTGTGCCTCCAGGAAGGTGCGCACCGCCTGCGGATCCCACGGCACCAAGGAACGCAGCGCCCAGCTGAGTGCCTTCACCACGGTGTCGTCCCGGTCATGCATGAGGAGGAGTACGACGGCGAGCGTCCGGTCGCGGTCGCCGGTGCCCCAGCGGGAGCGGGTATTGAGGACGGTGGTGGACACGAGCGCCAGCCGCCGCCACCAGCGGTTGCCGTTCCGGGCCCAACCGGCGATGTCGGCGTCGCTGACCAGCCCCTCGCGCCAAGCCGGGCCGCTGAGGATGGTGCCGAAGGCATCGGCCTGGCCCCACGACGCGATTTCGGACCCCAGTTGCCGCAGGCCGTCCGCGGTCAGGGAGTGGAAGGCGGCGTCGTGCGCATTGATCAGTTCCCAGCCCAGCCAGTCATAGCCGGCCGCCCGGAGACCGTCGGCGAGCTCGAAGACTACGGCGGAGTCCGCCGTCGCGATCTGGGCTGAAAACCTGCGCCGCAGGGCGCGGAGGCTGTGGGCGTCGGCCTTTTCCAAAGCGTGCACTTCGTCGAGTACACGCTCCAAAAGATGCCCCGGTCTGGCGTCCCCCGGAGCCCCAGCAGCCAAGCGTGGAGCCACGCTTAAATTTTAGGATCGCCGGGGACTTTGGGCTATTGGCCGGCGGGCTCGTCTTCGTCCGGACCCTCGGCGGGGTCCTGACTGTGGAGGCCCGTGTCGTGCGGAACCCAACCCTCGGTTTCGCCCTCGGCGGGTGCGTCGCTGTGGTGCCTGACGTCGTTCAGATTGATGTTCTTCTTCATTCCGGATACTTCCTGTCCTGGCTTGGACCGGTCCCTGTGAACGGTTTCAGTCTACGCCGGAGGGGTCCTGCGCGGGCCCCACCAAGTAGGCTGGGGCCGGAACGCACGAACCCTTTCCACGACGGAGGTGAGCATGGCCAAGCGCCCCAACCCGGCAGCGAAGATTGCCCAGGAAACCGTCCACAACGCGATGTTCGACGAGCACGGAAATCCCAAACCCGGCGTCCACAGCGTGCTCCTGCGCGCCGTGGAAGTGCAGCGGCCACTCGTCCTGGCCAACCTCCGGCGCCTGCACCGCCGCCACCCGCACGCAGCGGCCGCGCAGCTGGCCGCCAAACTGGAGCGGGACTACCTGCTCGCGGTCACCGGCGGGGGAGCCGCGGTGGGGGCCACCGCCGTCGTGCCCGGCATCGGAACAGCTGCCTCGCTGGGGCTGTCCGGGCTGGCCACCGTTGGCTTCCTGGAGGCGACCGCCCTGTACGCGGCGTCGCTCGCCGAACTGCACGGCATCCACCTGACCGACCCGGACCGTGCCCGCACCATGGTCATGGCGATCATGCTCGGCGAAGAAGGCACGGCCCTGCTGGGCGCACTCAGCGGACAAACCCGCGGCCGCGGCAAGGGCGTCACCCAGGCCTGGGGCAAGACGCTGGGCAAGAAGATTCCCGGCAGCGGCTTCGGCATGGTCCGGGACGCCATCCAGAAGGCCTTCCTCCGGAGCCTCCTGAAGCGCCAGGGCACCGCGTTCCTCGGCCGGGCCCTGCCTTTCGGAGTGGGCGCCGTGGTGGGCGGCGGCGGGAACCTGATGATGGGCCGGGCCGTGGTGGCCTCGGCCAAACACGCCTTCGGGCCGTTGCCGGATACGATTCCCGGGGAGCTGCTCGCAGACACACCAAGCACCAACGCCCTGACGGAAGGAAACCATGGACCTGAACGCTGACCTGGGGGAGGGCCTCGGCTCCTGGACGATGGGCGACGACGCCGCGGTCTTCCGGCTCGTCAGCAGCGCCAACGTGGCCTGCGGCTTCCACGCAGGGGACCCCGTGACCATGTTGGACAGCTGCCGCGCCGCCTTCGAACTGGACGTCCGCGTGGGCGCCCACGTCGGCTACCGGGACCTGCACGGCTTCGGCCGGCGCAGCATGGACATGTCCTTCGACGAGCTTTACGGCGACGTGCTCTACCAGCTGGGCGCCCTGGACGGGATCGCGCATGCGGTGGGCGCCTCGGTGGACTACGTGAAGCCGCACGGCGCCCTGTACAACCGGATCGTGCACGATACCGACCAGGCCGAAGCCGTGGTGGCGGCCATCCAGGCCTACGACCCCGGACTGCCCGTGCTCGGCCTGCCCGGCTCCGCTTTCCTGCGGCTCGCCGGCGAGGTGGGCCACCCCGTGTTCCACGAGGCCTTCGTGGACCGCGGCTACCAGCCGGACGGCACCCTGGTGCCGCGCTCCCAGGAAGGCGCCGTGGTGCACGACGCCGGCAAGGTGGTCGAGCGGGCCGTGCGCCTGGCGACCCGGGGCGAACTGGAAGCCGTGGACGGTTCCGTGGTCCGCGTCCGGGCGGACTCGCTGTGTATCCACGGCGACACCCCCGGCGCGGTGGAACTCGCGGCCGCGGTGCGGAAGGGCCTGGAGGACGCCGGCGTGGAGATCGCGCCGTTCGCCTGAGGTGCTTCGCGCCGTTCGCCTGAGGCGCGCCTAGCCGAACACTAGGTGCGCCACCGTGAAGATCGCCAGCCCGGCCAGCGCACCCACCACCGTGCCGTTGATGCGGATGTACTGCAGGTCCTTGCCCACTTGGAGCTCGATCTTCTGCGACGTCTCTTCGGCGTCCCAGCGCGCCACCGTGTCCGAGATGACCCCGGCAATGTCCGAACGGTAGGTGTTCACGAGGTAGCCGGCGGCATCGCCGATCCAGGCGTTGACCTTTCCGGCGAGTTCGGCGTCGTCCACCAGGCGGGTGCCGAAATCGCGCACCGCGGACTTGAAGCGCAGGGTGAGCTCCGAGTCGGGATCGTCGACGGCGGTCAGCAGGGCGTTCTTGATGGTGCCCCACGTGCGGGAGGCCAACTCGCGGACCTCCGGGTCGCCGAGGATCTGCGCCTTGATCCCCTCGGCCCGGGCGATCATCGCCGGATCGTGCTGCAGGTCGTAGGCGAGCTCGGTCAGGTACGTGTCGATCGACTGCCGTACCTGGTGGTCCGGGTCCGCCTGTACGGCGCGGATGAACTTGGACAGTTCGGTGTGGACCTTGTCGCCCACCAGGTCGTCCAGGAAGGATGGCACCCACAGCGGCGAACGGTCGGAAACGAGCCGGTTCACGGTGTCGTGGTTGGCCGCCACCCAGTCCGCCGCCCGGTCAACCAGCAGGTCCACGAGCCGGTGGTGGTGGCCCTCGGCGAAGATCCGCTCCGCCATCCGGCCCACGGGCGGCCCCCATGGCGGAGTCAGCACGTGCCTGCGGAACATGCCCTCGATCACGGCCTGGACGTCGTCGTCGTTCAACACGGTGAACGCGCCGCGGATCACCGCGGAACCCTCCTTGGCCACACGCTCGGGCCCGCCGGGGGAGCGCAGCCACTCGCCCGCCTTGCGCGCGATGTCCACGCTGGCCAGCTTTTCCTTCACCACCTGCTCGGAGAGGAAGTTGTGCTCCACGAAATCGGACAGGGAGGCGCCGATCTGGTCCTTCCGCCGCGGGATGATCGCCGTGTGCGGGATCTTCAGGCCCATCGGGTACTTGAACAGGGCGGTCACGGCGAACCAGTCCGCCAAGGCGCCCACCATGCCCCCTTCGGCCGCGGCCCGCACATATTCCAGCCACGGGTACTGCTTCTGCAGGGCGAACGCCACGGTGAACACCACGGCCATGCCGATCAGCAGGGCCAGCGCCACGCTCTTCATCCGGCGCAGCGCTGCGGCTTTGGCGGCGTCGTTCTCGGACAGGGCGGCCGGATGCCCGACGGCGGCCGGCTCCTCGGCGGGGCGGGCATCCGGTGCGTTTGCCTCGCGGGTCCGCTCCGGCGTCGGGATTTGTTCAGAGTTCACCTGCATGTGCCCAGCGTAGCCCCGTGCCCGACAGGCAGGTGGGCTACCGTGTCAGCATGACTATCGAGGCACCCGAGAGCGGCTCCCCGGAAAGCGACTCTTCGGAAAGCGCGGCCCCGTTGCGCCGGCCGCTGGTCTACGCGCACCGCGGGGCCAGCGCGGTCTTCGCTGAGCACACGCGCGCGGCGTACCTGAAGGCGATCGCCGACGGCGCCGACGGAGTCGAGTGCGACATCCACCTCAGCCGGGACCAGCACCTGGTGCTGTTGCACGACGCGAACCTGGACCGCACGTCCGACGGCACGGGCCCGGTGGCCGAGAAGGACCTTGCTGAACTGCGCACCCTGGACTTCTCGTCGTGGAAGGGTGCCCGGATTCCCGATGAGTACGGCGGGATCTCCGAGCAGTTCCTGACCTTGACCGAACTACTGGACGTCCTGCGCGGCGCCGGCCGGGAGATCGGGCTGGCGATCGAACTCAAGCACCCCAGCCCGTACCAGCTCAAGCTCGAGGACCGGCTGCTGGAACTCCTGGTCCGGGAGGGCTGGGACGCGGAGAGTTCGCGGCTGGACAACATCCTGGTGTCGTTCATGAGCTTCAGCCCGGACTCCGTGAAGCACCTGCTGCAGTACGTTCCGGCCCGGCACATCTGCCAGCTGGTGGACGAGGTGAGCGTGGAGGAAGTCCGCGAGGAACTGGGCCTGGGCCGGATCACGGGCGGGGCGGTGGCCAACGTGATGAAGGCTGCCCAGCTGGAGGGCGAACGGATCCTGGACGACTGCGAGGTGGGGTTGGCAGGGCCGGGAATCGACTACGTCCGCAAGCATGCCCGCACCGTGCAGCGCTGGCTCGACTCCGGCCGGCGCTTCCGGGTGTGGACCGTGGATTCGGAGCGGGACGTGGCGCTCTGCCAGGGCCTGGGCATCCACGAAATCACCACGAACAAGCCGGCCCAGGTGCTGGCGCAGCTTCGCGTCTCTTAAACCCAACTGGCTGGCAGTTGTTGTCGTTCTGAGCCTTCAAAACGACAACAACTGCCAGCCAGATTGCGTGGCTACCGCTTAGTGGCCGGGGCTTACCGGGCCACCGGCTGCGGCGAGGTCAGGCGGTAGAGGGAGTCGACGTCGCGCACTGCTCCCTTGTCCGCCGAAGTGGCCATGGCGGCATAGGCGCGCAGGGCGGCGGAGACTTCGCGCTCGCGGCCCACCGGGTGGTAACCCGTGGTGGCCTCGAGGCGCTCACGGCGGGCATCCAGTTCGGCGGAATCCACCAGGAGTTCCATGGAGCGGGTGGGGATGTCGATGCGGATGAGGTCGCGGTCCTGCACTAGGGCGATGGTGCCGCCGGAGGCAGCTTCCGGGGAGATGTGCCCGATCGACAGGCCGGAGGTGCCGCCGGAGAAGCGGCCGTCCGTGATGAGGGCGCACTTCTTGCCCAGGCCGCGGCCCTTGAGGAACGACGTCGGGTAGAGCATTTCCTGCATGCCCGGACCGCCCTTGGGGCCTTCGTAGCGGATGACCACCACGTCGCCTTCCTTGACGGTCTTGTTCAGGATCTTCTCCACGGCTTCGTCCTGGGATTCGCAGACCACGGCCGGGCCCTCGAAGGTCCAGATGGACTCGTCCACGCCGGCGGTCTTCACCACGGCGCCATCGATGGCGATGTTGCCGCGCAGCACGGCCAGGCCGCCGTCCTTGGAGTAGGCGTGCTCCACGGAGCGGATGCAGCCGCCCTCGGCGTCGGTGTCCAGCGAGGTCCACTCGTTCGACTGTGAGAAAGCGGTGGAGGAACGGACGCCGCCGGGGGCAGCGTGCCACAGGGCCTGCGCTTCCTCGGTGGCCTTGCCGCCGCGGATGTCCCAGTCGTCCAGCCAGCCGTCCAGGTCGGCGGAGTGCACGGAGTGGACGTCCTTGTGCAGGAGGCCGCCGCGATTCAGTTCGCCCAGCAGGGCGGGGATGCCGCCGGCGCGGTGCACGTCCTCCATGTAGTAGGTCTTGTCCTTGGCCACGTTCGGGGCCACCTTGGCCAGGCAGGGCACCTGGCGGGACTTGGCGTCCATCTCGGCCAGGCCGTAGTCCACGCCGGCCTCCTGGGCCGCGGCCAGCAGGTGCAGGATGGTGTTGGTGGAGCCGCCCATGGAGATGTCCAGGGCCATGGCGTTGTCGAAGGCCTTCGCCGTGGCGATGGAGCGCGGCAGCACGGAGGCGTCGTCGCCGTCGTAGTAGCGCTTGACCAGCTCGACGACGGTGGAACCGGCCTTCTCGTACAGCGCCTTGCGCGCGGTGTGGGTCGCCAGCACCGAACCGTTGCCCGGCAGCGAGAGGCCGATGGCCTCGGTGAGGCAGTTCATCGAGTTGGCGGTGAACATGCCGGAGCAGGAGCCGCAGGTGGGGCAGGCGTTCTCTTCGATGAGGTTGATGTCCGCGTCCGAGATGGACTCGTCCACGGCGTCGGCGATCGCGTTAACCAGGTCCAGGGAGCGGACGGAACCGTCGGTCAGGGTCACGCGGCCTGCCTCCATGGGACCGCCGGAGACGAACACCGTGGGGATGTTCAGGCGCAGCGCGGCCATGAGCATGCCGGGGGTGATCTTGTCGCAGTTGGAGATGCACACCAGGGCGTCGGCGCAGTGCGCGTTGGCCATGTACTCCACGGAGTCGGCGATCAGGTCGCGGGACGGCAGGGAGTAGAGCATGCCGCCGTGGCCCATGGCGATGCCGTCGTCCACGGCGATGGTGTTGAATTCGCGCGGCACGGCGCCGGCGGCGAGGATCGCGTCGGAGACGATCCGGCCTACAGGGGCCAGGTGGGTGTGGCCGGGGACGAATTCGGTGAAGGAGTTGGCCACGGCGATGATCGGCTTGCCGATGTCCGAGTTGGCGACGCCGGAGGCGCGCAGCAGTGCGCGGGCTCCGGCCATGTTGCGGCCGTGGGTAACAGTGCGTGAGCGGTATGCAGGCATGTTCCCCAGTCTCTCGCGCGAATAACCCGGGCACCAAGACGGCGTCAATACTGGTAGTGGCAGTACTAGAGTTGGTTCCTGGGCAACGCGGGGTCACTTACGGCCCATGTTCGGTGCCCGGATGGGCCGTTAAGTGACCCCGCGTTGGTGACTTTTTTCGGAAGGAGCGGCAATGGCGGAAACCGAAGCGTGGCGCAAGGAGCTGGGAAACTTCCTGGCTGCGCGCCGTCGTCAGGCAGTGCGCAGCAGCTACGGGCTGCCGCAAGCGGCCCGGGGCAAGGACGTGGGGCTGCGCCGCGAAGAGGTGGCGTTCCTGTCCGCCATTTCGGTCACGTGGTACACGTGGCTGGAGCAGGGCCGCAAGGTGAACCCCTCCCGCGAGGTGCTGGCCTCGCTGGCCGCCGTGCTGCGCCTGGATGCGGCCGGCGAGCGCTACCTCTTCACGCCCTTCGGCTACGCGGTGCCGGCTCCCGGACCGGGCACGGCTGAAACCACCGAGCACGTGCAGCGGCTCCTGGACGCCATCGACCCCAACCCGGCGCTGGCGCTGGAGGGCAATTGGGACATCGTGGCGTGGAACCAGGCCTACGCCGAGCTGTTCCCGCGGGTCCTGGAGGTCTCCGGGGCGGAGCGCAACCTGTTGAAGCTCGTTTTCACGGATCCCGCCGTCAGGGCCCTCCTGCCCGACTGGGACCAGACCAGCGCCCAGTTCCTGGCCGAGTTCCGTGCGGAAACCGGCTCCCGCATCCAGGACGCCCGCAAGGCCAGCCTGGTGGCCGGGCTGCTGCAGTCCAGCCCCGAGTTCCGTGCCCAGTGGGAGGCGCACGGCGTGCGCGGCTTCACGCCCCGGACCCGCTCCTTCAACCGTCCCGACGGCGGCACCGGGGTCTACGAACACCACCAGCTGACCCTCGCCGACGCTCCTGCGCTGAAGCTGATTGTCTATACGCCGGCGTCGCCCAACTAACTCGCAATTGTTGTCGTTATGGGGCCTCAATTACCCAGGGGCTTCGCCCCGCCGTGGGCATGGAAAATGTGTGCAGGGGCGGGGTCTCTGGCGTGGTGCCGGTTGCGCG
>NZ_QYLP01000064.1 GCF_003614925.1 Arthrobacter celericrescens | reverse complement strand
GTTCCCGCCCGTCCCCGAAAAAACCATCGACGCCGGCTACCAGGACTTCGCCGACCGCTGGAACCCCATCCTGGACGTCTTCGACGAGAACGGCATCCGCTTCGCCCACGAAGTCCACCCCTCCGAAATCGCCTACGACTACTGGACCACCGTCCGCACCCTCGAAGCCATCGGCCACCGCGAAGCCTTCGGCCTGAACTGGGACCCCTCCCACATGATGTGGCAAGGCATCGACCCCGTCTCCTTCATCTGGGACTTCAAAGACCGCATCTACCACGTCGACTGCAAAGACACCAAGCTCCGCCAAACCGGCCGCAACACCATCCTCGGCTCCCACCTACCCTGGGGCGACCCCCGCCGCGGCTGGGACTTCGTCTCCGCCGGCCGCGGCGACGTCCCCTGGGAAGCATCCTTCCGCGCCCTCACCGCCATCGGCTACACCGGCCCCATCAGCATCGAATGGGAAGACCCCGGCATGGACCGCCTCCACGGCGCCCCCGAAGCCCTCGCCAACCTCAAAAAATACGACTACCCCGCCCCCACCGCCAGCTTCGACGCCGCCTTCCAGCAGTAACCCTCTGCGCGAACGTACAGTTGAGGCCCTGTTTTCCAGGATTCCGGGGCCTCAACTGTACGTTCGCGCCGCCGGATGCGGTCCCTTATAAGCCCGGCCGGTATTCGTGGAATGCTTGGACCACACGGGTTTTCAGGGGAAAGGAACAAGCGTGGCCAAGCGCCCCACGGTCTATGACGTCGCCGCACGGGCGGGCGTCTCGATCGCCACGGTGTCCTTTACGTTCAGCCAGCCCCACAAGGTCCGGCCAGCCACGCGGGAGGCCGTCGAAGAGGCAGCGCGGGCGCTCGGCTACCTTCCCAGTGCCAGCGCGCGGGGGCTGGCCAGCGGCAAGACCGGTGCCATCGGGTTGTTTTCCTTCGCCTATTATGCCCGCGAGCGTGGTTTGCAGCCGGATTCACAGACGCCTTTCGGGGACGAGGCCAACGAAGACTTCCGCATGTTTCCGCTCTACCATGACGAGGTTCAGCGGGGCGTCCAGGTGGAGTGCTGGCGGCGCGGCTATGTCCTGATGGTCGGTGACGCCAAGGGCGCTGCCGGCGAAGCCGACCTCGCCGGAATCGCGGGCCGGGTGGATGGCCTGGCCGTGTTCCCCAATACCGTGCCGGACGATGTCCTGATGCGGATTTCCCGGCGCATCCCCGTGGTGGAACTGTCCATTCCGATCAACAACACCGGCCTGCACGGCGTCTCGGTGGACAACGAAGGCGGAATGGCCGAGCTGACCGGACACCTGGTTGAGGTCCACGGCCTGCGGGACATCGCTTTCGTGGGCCCCAAGGGGTTCCCGGACAAGGAACACCGCTTCAGCGGGTACGCCGGCGCCATGGTCGCGGCGGGCCTTCCCCTTCGCACGGTGGACACCGCCCCCATCGGCCACCTCGCGGATTTCGCCGCCTCCACCGTCGCGGAGTTCGTGGCTGCCGGAAAACTTCCCCAGGCGCTCGTCTGCTCCACCGACGAAGAAGCCCTCGCCTACATGGACGCCCTGGCCGCTGCCGGCATCGATGTGCCCGGGCAGATCGCGGTCACCGGTTTCGACGGCCTGGTGGCCGGCTTGGTGAACCGACCATCCCTCACCACCGTGCGCCAGCCGCTGGTGGAACTTGGCCGCGCCGGCGCCTCGATCCTGATCGACCAGGTGGCCAAGCCGGGCAAGGGAGCAGTGACCCGCCAGCTTCCGGTCAAGCTGATGATCCGCGAAAGCTGCGGCTGCCAGGCACAGCCGGGAAACCAGGTCCGCTAACAGCCCGACGACGGCGCCCGCCGGCCAGGCGGCCGCCTCCCCAGCCGCTTCGGCTGCTCAGCCCTGCCCGCCGAAAAACGACCTGGCTCACCCCTGCCCGGCCGCCCCTCTTCCGATTAATGCCAGCGAAGTTCAAACTTTTGACACTTTTTTGGCGAAAGGTGTTGCCAAGGTCACATCTACGCGCTTTGATTAGTACTGCTCAGCGATTAAAGCGCATAGATTTCGCACACAAGGAGGTGGAGCATGACCGCCAACCACGCTGTAGAACGAACCCTCGGAGTCGGCATCCTCGGCGCCGGCCCCGTTACCCAGGCAATCCACCTGCCATCACTCGCCCGGCTCCGCAACCTGCTGACCGTCCGCCACATCATGGACGTCGACGCCGCCGTTGCCGAGTCCGTCGCCGCCCGGGTCGGCGCCACCCACAGCACCAGCATCGAAGCACTCCTGGGCGACCCTGAGGTGGACGTCGTCGCCATTTGCAGCCCGCACCAATTCCACGCAGAACAAGTCATCGCCGCCTGCCGGGCCGGCAAGAAGGCCGTTCTGTGCGAGAAGCCGTTCGTCTGGAATGCGGAAGAAGCCGCGGAAATCTCGGCTGTCAGCCAGGAAACCGGCGTGCCGATCATCGTCGGCGCCATGCACACCTTCGATCCCGGCTGGCTGGCCGCCGAAGCCAACTGGGGCGACCTCCCCGAGACAGCACACACTATCCGCTCCTCGATCGTCCTCCCACCCAATGCCCGCTTTGAGGACTTCGCTACGGAGATCATCACCCGCCCGGCGTCCGGCACGCCCGACTACACCGACGCCGAGGTCATCAAGGGCATGCTGCGCGGAGGCATCATGGGCCTGGCCATTCATGACCTCCCGCTGGTCCGCCGCTTCACCCCGGACTTCGCCCTGGTGGAAGTGCTCGAAGCCCGCATCGTCCGCCCGTTCGGCTACATCATCTCGCTGCGCACGCCGACCCGGACCATCGAATTGCGCGCCGCCATGAACAACACGTGGAAGCCGGAATGGAGCTTCGAAGCCTTCTCCAACGACGCCGCCGTCCGCATCGACTTCACCCCCTCCTACGTGCAGGCGGGATCGGCCACCGCCACATTCAGCCGCGCCGGGGAAACAACCGTGCACGGACCGTTCGACCACAACGGCTACGAGGGCGAGTGGCGGGAACTGACCGCCCTCGCTGCGGGGGCAAAGCAGCCGCCGTCCGCCCAGAACCTGATCGACGACCTCACCTTCGCCTTGGACATCGCCGAAGCCACCGTGGCCGCCGTCGACGCCGATCACAACGTCGGACAGCCCGTCCGCGAAGGAGCGCACGCATGAGCCCGCAGTACACCGTCCACGCGACGCCGGAGGCCCGGGACGCCGGAGCCGTCGACTTAGCCGTCGCCTCTCTTCCGGCGTCGTTCGGCCCCGCAGAGGCCGGGTCCGCAGCGGACGGGTCCGCAGCGGCCGGGTCCGCAGCGGACGTCGCAGTCCTCCCGGGACAACCCGGGTGGACTGCCGAAGCAGCCAGGGCGATCGACGGCGGTGCCCGCGGCATCGTCGTGGTGAATCCCGCACCGGAAAGCGTCAGCGACCTCCTGGAGGCAGCGGAAACCAACGGCAGCGCCGTCGTCCTCGACCAGCGCTGGGCCTCGAACCCCGCTGTCCCGGGCGCCGAGGACGCAGTCCGGGCCATGGCCGGCCGCGCCGCCGTCCTCGACTCGGTCGCCACGGCTCCGGCGGGCACCGGCTCCGGTGAGTTGCTGGCCGACCACCTTGCCGCCGTCGTGCGCTTGACCGGGCACCTTGAGAACCTTCGCGTCGTGGCAAGCGGAGCGCACGGCTACACCGTGTCCGGGCGGCTCGCCAACGGCGCGCCGGCGGCGCTGCAGGGGGTCCTCAGCAGCGCGCGTCCCGCCGGCGTCAGCATCAGCATGTTGACCGACGACGGCGGCGTCAGCGTCACGCTTCCTGACCCCTTGGCAGCGTGGCCGGCAACGGTCAAGGCCACGGGCCCGCAGGGCGAACTCCTCCTTCCGACGCTGTACGAATCCGCCCACCGCGCCACCTGGCGCCGGCTCAAGGAGCACCTCGACGCCGGCACCTCACCTTCCGACTTGCATCGCTTCGCGGCGCTGACGGCATCCCTGTCCGCCCTCTCCTGATTCGCCATCCCAACCCCATCCACAGCAGTACCAGTCATTCACAGCATTTGCCCTACTCAACGCTGAGCTGGACCGGCACATCCGCGCAGGAAAGCCTGCAGCCGGTCCCGAAAGGAATCATCATGAATGTTCAGTCCGCAGAAAACCGTTCCTTCTCCCGCCGTGGCTTCCTCGGCCTGACGGCCGCTGCCGCTTCAGTTCCGCTTCTGGCCGCGTGCGGTGGCGGTTCCGCATCCCAGGGCGGAGGCGGTGCGGGCGGCAGCATCAAGTTCTGGGACATGCCGTGGGCAACCCCTGCCTACAACGACGCCGCCAAGGGCATTGCGGAAGGCTTCTCCGGCGCCAAGGGTGGCAAGGCCAGCTACCAGATCATCCAGTGGGCAAACTTCTACCAGACGTTCTCGTCAGCCATTGCGTCCAAGACCGGTCCCGCGGTGTCCACCGGTGGCGGTTTCCAGGCATTCCAGTTCGAACAGCAGGGCCAGATCGCGTACGCGGACAAGGTCATCGAGAAGCTCAAGTCCAACGGGCAGTTCGACGACTTCCTCCCGGGCGTCCTCGACCCCTTCAAGTCGGACAAGGGCTACGTCGCCGTTCCGTGGCAGCTGGACATGCGCGTGTTCTGGTACCGCAAGTCCCTCTTCGAGAAGGCAAACGTGGCACTGCCCACCGACTGGCCCTCGCTCCTTGAAGCCGGCAAGGCCCTGAAGAAGATCGGCGCCGTCGGCTTCGCCACTGGCGCGGGGACGGGCAATAACTACGCCAACCACTCGATGATCATGATGATGGTGAACAACGGGGGCGGCGTCTTCAACAAGGACGGCGAACTGGACCTGCTCAACGACCGCAACGTCGAGGCCATGGAGTTTGTCCTGGAACTCGTTTCCAACGGCATCGTGGACCCCGCGGCTGTCAGCTACACCACTGACAACATGTCCGCGCAGTGGAAGGACGGCAAGGCCGGGTTCGGCCTCTTCCAGGTCAACGTCCCGCAGCGGGTGGGTGACACGTCCGGAGACCTGCTCGTTGCCGACCCAATCAAGGGACCGCACGGCGACAAGGCGACCATCGTCTTCCCCAACAACATCATGATGTACACCAACACCCCGTCCCAGGAGGCTTCCGAGGACTTCCTGGTGTACTACCTGGGCCAGCTCAAGCAGCTGTGGCAGAAGAAACTGATGTCCGCCCTCCCCGTCTTCAAATCCATCACCGAGATTCCCGAATTCGCGGACGATCCCAACAACGTCAAGATCGTCAAGGACTGGCAGCCCATCGCCAAGACCTTCGCTTCCCAGGGCAACACCCTGAATGCAAACCTCGCAGCACTCGACGGCGGCCAGGCGCTGAACCAGTTCAGCCAGTCGATCATCACCGGAAAGGCCGACGCCAAGACCGCGCTGCAAACCTTCCAGTCCGGCCTCGAGTCCGTCCTGAAGAAGTAGGGACGGGAACCGGACATGTCCAGCACCACAGCAGAGTCCGGTCTGGCCCGGGCCCGCCGGGGAGTTGCCCCCGGCGGGTCGGGGACCGACCCCGGCAAGCGCAAGAGCAAACTGTCAGCCCAGGCCACCAGGACCTTCTTCTGGCTTCTGCTTCCCTCCGTGATCCTCCTGGTATTGATCCACGGCTATCCCTTGATCGAGGCCGCCATCCAGGCCACCCACGACGGCAACCTCCTGCAGACGGGGAACTTCGTGGGCGGCGAGAACTTCGCCACCGTGTTGTCCTCGGCCGCATTCTGGAAAGCTGCACAGTTCACCCTGTGGTTCACCATTGTGGGCGTCTTCGGTTCCTGGCTGGTGGGACTGGGCCTGGCGCTCCTGCTCCGCACCAAGATCCCGGCCGGCAACACCTTCAAGGTCCTGCTGCTCCTGCCGTGGGTGGTCCCGATCGTAGTCTCGTCCACCGCCTGGAACTGGCTCGTGGCTACCCCGGACAGCTTGATTCCTTCGATCTTCCGCAACCTCGGACTCGGCACCCCGCTGTTCCTGGCCGATCCGACGCTCGCCGCAGTCACCGTGATGATGTTCAAGGTCTGGGTGTCCTTCCCGTTCATGATGATGATGACCTCCGCAGCACTGGCTTCCGTGGACAACACTGTGTACGAGGCCGCGAGCATGGACGGAGCCAGCCGCTGGCAGCAGTTCACCCAGATCACCCTGCCGCTGATCGCCCGCTCCACCTATATTTCGTGGATTCTCATGACGATCTTCTGCGTCAATGACTTCCCCACCATCTACCTGCTCACCGGAGGCGGACCGGTCAACGCCACCACCTCCCTGGTGGTCCTGGCCTACCGCACCGTCTTCCAGGACTTCGCCACCGGCCCCGGCGTCGCCATCGCCTTCCTCATGACCATGACCCTCGTGGTCATCTCCGTCATCCTGTACCGCCAGATCCGAAAGTCGAGCGTCGAATAATGAGCGCAGTTCTCCACGCCCACCCGGAATCGGGCCCGGCCCTCGGCGTCGCCGAAACCGGCAAGACCCGCAAGGTACTCTCCGACGCGGGCATGCGCGGACGGTGGTGGCGGTTCGTCCTGATCCTCATCATCACCGCCATAGTCCTGGTGCCCATCATGGTCACCGTCCTCCTGGCGTTCACACCAGGTCCCAACAGCACCACCACCGGCCTGACATTCGAAAACATCAGCAACGTCTTCTCCAAGACCCTCGCCGGCACCTGGCTGCAGAACAGCCTCATCACAACCCTCGCAACCGTAGTGGTCTCCGTTGCCGTCGCGGCTCCCGCTGGGTACGTGCTCTCCCGCGGCCGCAGCAAAGCCGTTTCCGGCTACTCGCTGTTGCTGTTCGTGATGCAGTCCCTGCCCATCATCACGTCCGTGGTCCCGCTGTTCATCCTGTTCGCGGGCATGGGACTCGTGGACAACCTCCTGGGCATCACCATCATCTACGTCGGCTCCACCATGACGGTTGCGACCTGGATGATGGCCGCCTATTTCGACTCGATCCCGATCAGCCTTGAGGAAGCCTCGTGGATTGATGGCTGCTCGGTCTTCGGTTCCTTCACCAAGGTGGTCCTCCGCAACTCCCTGCCGGGCGTACTCTCCACCGCGATCTTCGCCTTCCTCCTTGCCTGGAACGACTACCTCGTGGCGATCGTGTTCCTGCGCTCCAACGAGATCTTCACCCTGCCCATGGGCGTCCAGTCCTTCTTCCAGCAGAACGCCACCGACTGGACCTCCGTCATGGCACTGGCCGTCGTGATGATGCTCCCGCCGATCATCGTTTTCGCCACCCTCAACAAGTACTTCAGCGTCGGTGGCATCGGTGGCTCCCTGGCCGGCCGCTAGGCCTCCCCAGCACCGCACCAGAAGCGTAACGTCAAGAAAAAACCACCCAGTAAGGAATCCCATGTCGTACTCACTCCAGCTGTACACCCTCCGCAACGCCATCCAGGAGGACCTGCCTGGAACCATCAGGAAGGTCGCAGAGATCGGCTTCACGCAGGTTGAGCCGTACAACTTCGTGGCGTTGGCCCCGGAACTCGGCGCGGCCCTTAAAGAAAACGGACTGACCGCGCCCTCCGGCCACGCACCGCTGCTTTCGGCCGACCAGGACGAGATCTTCGCGGCCGCAAAGGAACTGGGCATCACCACGGTGATCGATCCCTATCTCCCGGCCGAACACTGGCAGTCCCCCGAAGACATCCAGGCCACTGCCGCGAAGCTCAACGCAGCGGCCAGGAAGGGCGCCGAATACGGCATCCGCGTGGGCTACCACAACCACGCCTGGGAGCTCGAGTCCACCATCGAGGGCACCACCGCGTTGGAGTACTTGGAGACCCTCCTGGACCCCGAACTCGTCCTGGAGGTAGACACCTACTGGGCTGCCGTGGGCGGCCAGGACCCCGTGGAACTGCTGGCCCGTCTGGGCGGCCGCGTGAAGTTCATCCACATCAAGGACGGCCCCGCCACCACCGACACCAAGGCCCAGCAGCCCGCCGGCCAGGGCACCATCCCGGTACTGGACGTCATCGCCGCTGCCACGTCCCTCGAGGTCGGAGTGGTGGAATTCGATGACTACTCCGGTGACATCTTCCAGGGCATTACGGAAAGCCTGGACTACCTGAACGCCGCCGCAGCAGGCGCCGCATCGGAAGGAGCCAAGGCATGAGCTTTGCACCTTCCACCAAGAAAGGTCCCGTTGGCGTCGCAGTCATCGGCGCGGGCAACATCAGCAAGCAGTACCTGGACAACCTCACTACGTTCCCGGATCTGAAGGTCCACGTGATCGCGGACCTGTTCGTTGAGGCCGCCGAGGCACGGGCCAAGGAGTACGGAATTCCCGAGTTTGGCACGCCGGAGCTGGCGCTGAACCATCCCGACGTCGAGCTCATCGTGAACCTGACCATCCCCGCAGCGCACGTCGAGGTGGCCACAGCCGCAGTCCATGCCGGCAAGCACGTCTGGACGGAAAAGCCGTTCTCGCTCGACCGTGAGTCCGGGCTCGGCCTGCTCAAGGCCGCCGACGCCGCGGGCATCCGCCTCGGCACCGCACCGGACACCTTCCTCGGTGCGGGCCTGCAGACCGCGCGCCGGATCATCGAACGCGGCGACATTGGTACCCCGCTGACCGGCATGACCACGTTCCAGACCCCCGGCCCGGAATCCTGGCACCCGAACCCGGCCTTCCTGTTCCAGCATGGCGCGGGTCCCCTGTTCGACATGGGCCCGTACTACCTCACGGCCCTGGTCCAGACCTTCGGTTCGGTCCGCAAGGTGGCCGCCGTCGGCTCCTCCGCGAAAGCGACCCGCATCATCGGTTCCGGTCCCAAGGCAGGGGAGGAATTCGCCGTCGAGGTCCCCACGCACGTCTCCGCGATGGCACAGTTCGAAGGCGGGCAGTCCTCCCACAGCGTTTTCAGCTTCGAGTCCCCGCGCCTGCGCATGGGTTTTGTGGAGATCACCGGGTCCGAGGCCACCCTGTCCTTGCCGGACCCGAACTACTTCGACGGCGACCTCAAGCTCTGGCGTCCCGGCGCGGAAGAACCCGAGATCATCCCCGCCACCGGTCCGGCCAACGGCCGCGGCATGGGAGCCCTGGACATGGCCCGTGCCATCCGCGCCGGCGTGCCGCACCGCGCCACCGGCGATCTCGCCTACCACGTGCTGGACACCATGGTCTCGATCTCCGAGTCCGTGGAGTCGGGCTCGTTCGTGGACGTCACCAGCAACGCCCCCGTTTCGGCCGCCGTCCCCGAGGACTGGGCGCCCGAAACCGCCACCCTCTAGCAGCTCGCAAGGCGATAGAAAGAGAAACAACACATGACCACCCCCGCCCACACTGACCAGAGCCCGGGTGCCCGGCAGCGCCCCTTGGGCGTGGCCGCCATCGGTTACGCCTTCATGGGGAAGGCCCACTCGAATGCGTGGCGGAATGTGGCCAGTTTCTTCGACGTCCCGGCCTTCGAGCAGAAAGTGCTCGTAGGCCGGGACGCCACCCAGGTTGCCGAGGCCGCCGCCAAATACGGCTGGGCCGAATCAGCCACCGACTGGCGTTCGGTCATTGACCGGGACGACATCGACATCATCGACATCTGCGCCCCGGGCTGGATGCACGCCGAAATCGCCATCGCGGCGTTGGAAGCCGGCAAGCACGTCCTGGTCGAAAAGCCGCTCGCCAACACCCTGGCCGAAGCCGAACTCATGACCGCCGCCGCCGTTTCTGCCCGGACCCAGGGGGTGCAGTCCATGATCGGGTTCAACTACCGCCGCGTCCCCGCCCTGGCCCTCGCGAAGGAACTCATCGCTGAGGGCCGGCTCGGCACCGTCCGGCACATCCGCGCCGCCTACCTCCAGGACTGGCTCTCCGACGCCCAATCCCCCATGACCTGGCGCCTGCGCAAGGAAACCGCAGGCTCCGGCGCCCTGGGCGACATCGCCTCCCACGCCATCGACCAGGTCCTCTACCTGCTGGGCGATGCCGTCACCGAGGTCACCGGCCGCCTGCACACCTTCGTCACCACCCGCCCCGGCCCCGACGGCACCGAAGACGTCACGGTCGACGACGCCGCCTGGGCCACCCTGACCCTCGCCTCCGGAGCCATCGCCTCCGTGGAAGTCTCCCGCGTGGCCACCGGCCAGAAGAACTCCCTCAAACTCGAAATCTACGGGGACCAAGGCACCCTGCTGTTCGACCTCGAGGCCCTGAACGAACTCGGCTTCCTGGACGCCACCGTTCCAGCCCGGGAACAAGGCTTCCGGCGGATCCTCGTCAACGAACCCGAACACCCCTACATGGACGCCTGGTGGCCGCAGGGCCACATCATCGGCTGGGAACACACCTTCACCCACCAGATCCGCGACTTCCTGCACGCGATCACCACCGGTGAGGCCCCCTCACCCTCGTTCGAAGACGGCCTGCAGATCCAGCACGTCCTGGCCGCCGTCGAAGAATCCGCAGCCGCGAAAAGCTCCCTGATCCAACTCTCCGCCAACGCCACCGAAGGAGCCTGACCATGTCCCGCCCCTACACCCTCTTCACCGGCCAATGGGCCGACCTGCCCCTCGAAGACGTCGCCAAGCTGGCCTCAGGCTGGGGCTACGACG
>NZ_QYLP01000062.1 GCF_003614925.1 Arthrobacter celericrescens | reverse complement strand
CCTCGCCCGACGGATCTATCGAACCCTCAACGCGACAAACCACACCCGCAGCCAGGCTTGACGAACTATAGAAGGGTCAACAACTGCCAGTCAGTTGGGGCTCACAGCTCCGGAACGGCCTCCTGCGCCACGGCCGTCGCCTCCGCGAACTGGGTGTTGTACAGCTCGGCGTAGCGGCCGTCGGCGGCAAGCAGTTCGGCGTGCGTCCCCCGCTCGACGATCCGGCCGTCCTCCACCACCAGGATGGCGTCCGCGGCGCGGATCGTGGACAGCCGGTGGGCAATCACGACGGCGGTCCGGCCCTGGAGTGCCTCGCCCAGGGCCGCCTGCACGGCGGCTTCGCTCGTGGAATCCAGTGCCGCCGTCGCCTCGTCGAGGATGACCACGCGGGGCTGGGCGATCAGCAGCCGGGCAATGGTGAGCCGCTGCCGTTCGCCGCCGGAGAGGCGGTAGCCGCGCTCCCCCACCACCGTGTCCAGGCCGTCCGGCAAGGACCGGACCATGGCTTCGAGGCGGGCACGGCGCAGCACGTCCCACATTTCCGCGTCCGTGGCGCCGGGCCGGGCCAGGCGCAGGTTGGAGGCGATGCTTTCGTGGAACAGGTGCCCGTCCTGGGTGACCATGCCCAGCGTGTCGCGGAGGGAATCGAAGGTGGCGTCCCGGATGTCCAGGCCGGTGCCGGGGCCGTAGCCGCCCAGGCGGACCGCACCGGAGTCGACGTCGTACAGCCGGGACAGCAGCTGCGCCACGGTGGACTTGCCGGCGCCCGAGGACCCCACCAGGGCCACTGTCTGCCCGGGCTCCACCCGGAAGCTGATCCCATGCAGCACCTCCTCGCCGCCGCGGGTGTCCAGGATCGCCACTTCCTCGAGGGAGGCCAGGGATACCTTGTCTGCGGACGGGTAGCCGAAGCGGACGTCGTCGAACTCCACCGCCACCGGGCCCTCCGGGACGGCCACGGCACCAGGTTTCTCGCGAATCAGCGGTTCCAGGTCCAGGATTTCAAAGACCCGCTCGAAGCTGACCAGGGCGCTCATGATCTCCACCCGGGCGTTGGACAGCGCGGTGAGCGGGGCGTACAGCCGGGTGAGCAGCAGCGCCAGCACCACGACGTCGCCGGCTGCCAGCTGCTTCTGGAGCGCGAGCCAGCCGCCCAGCCCGTAGACCAGGGCGAGCGCGAGCGCGGAAACGAGGGTGAGGGCCGTGATGAAGGTGAACTGCAGCATGGCGGTGCGCACGCCGATGTCCCGGACGCGCCCGGCCCGCAGGGCGAACTCGGCGGACTCGTCGGCCGGGCGGCCGAACAGCTTCACCAAGGTGGCGCCGGGGGCGGAGAAGCGCTCGGTCATCTGGGTGCCCATGGCCGCGTTGTGCGAGGCGGCCTCGCGGCGGAGGTCGGCCAGCTTGGAGCCCATCCGCCGGGCCGGAATAAGGAAGACGGGCAGCAACACCATGGCCAGCACTGTCACCAGCCACGAGGTGTTCAGCATGACCACCAGCGTCAGGGCGAGGGCCACCAGGTTGCTGACCACCCCGGAGAGTGTGCCGGCGAACGCGGACTGGGCCCCGATGACGTCGTTGTTGAGGCGGCTGACCAGCGCGCCGGTGCGTGTGCGGGTGAAGAAGGCGATGGGCATCCGCTGGACGTGGTTGAACACGCGGGTGCGCAGGTCCACGATCACGCCTTCGCCGATCATGGAGGACAACCAGCGCGTCAGCAGCCCCAGCCCGGCCTCCGCTACGGCCACGATGGCGATGAGCACGGCCAGCCAGATCACCTCACCGGCGTCGGAACCGGCGATGATCGTGTCCACCACCCGTCCGGCGAGCACCGGGGTGGCCACCGCGAGGATGGCCCCGCCGATCGAGGCGAGCACGAAGGCGATCAGCCGGGTGCGGTGCGGCCTGGCGAAGCCCAGCACGCGCTTGAGGGTCTCCTTGGAGAACGGCTGGGAGCCGCTTTTGGCCCGGGTGATGTTGTAGAGCGAGGTCCACGCCACGCGGTCCATGCTCATCGTTGTGCGCCTCCTGTTGCGGTGTGCTGCAGTTCAGTGACCTGTCCGTTTTCAACGTGCCAGCGCACGTCCAGCCGGACGTTTTCGAGCAGGCGCCGGTCGTGGGTGACCAGCAGCAGCGCGCCGTCGTAGCTGTCCAATGCCTGTTCCAGCTGTTCGATGGCCGGCAGGTCGAGGTGGTTGGTGGGTTCGTCGAGGACCAGCAGGTTCACGCCGCGGGCCTGCAGCAGGGCCAGGGCGGCACGGGTCCGCTCCCCCGGCGAGAGCGAATCGACGGTCCGGGAGGTGTGATCGGCTTTCAGCCCGAACTTCGCCAGCAGCGTGCGCACCTCGGCGGTGGGCCAGTCGGACAGCACGGTCTCGACGGCGGCCGCGAGGGTGAGGTGCCCGGCCAGCAGGCCGCGGGCCTGGTCGATTTCGCCGATGGCGACCGAGACCCCCAAGGAGGCTTCGCCGTCGTCGGGCTCCGTGATCCCGAGCAGGAGCCGCAGGAGGGTGGACTTTCCGGCGCCGTTGGGTCCTGTGATGCCGATCCGATCGCCGGCGTTCAATTGCAGGTTCACCGGTCCCAGCGTGAAGTCCCCCTGGCGCACGACGGCGTCCCGCAGCGTGGCGACCACCGAACTGGAGCGCGGGGCGGAACCGATGCTGAACTGCAGCTGCCATTCCTTCCGCGGCTCTTCGACTTCCTCCAGGCGGGCGATCCGGGACTCCATCTGGCGCACCTTCTGGGCCTGCTTCTCGGCTGATTCGGTGTTGGCTGCGCGGCGGTTCTTGTCGTTGTCCGGGTTCTTCTTCATCGCGTTCCGGACGCCCTGCGAGCTCCATTCGCGCTGGGTGCGCGCGCGGGAAACCAGGTCGGCCTTGGTACTGGCGTATTCCTCGTAGCGTTCGCGGGCGTGCCGTTTGGCGACGGCGCGTTCTTCGAGGAAGGAGTCATAGCCGCCGTCGTACACGGACACGGAGTTCTGGGCCAGGTCCAGTTCGACCACCCGGGTGACGCAGCGGGCCAGGAACTCCCGGTCGTGGGACACCAGCACCACGCCGCCGCGCAGGCCCTGGACGAACTTCTCCAGCCGGTCCAGGCCCTCGAGGTCGAGGTCGTTGGTGGGTTCGTCGAGGAGGACCACGTCGAAGCGGCTCAGCAGCAGGGCCGCGAGCGCCACGCGTGCGGCCTGGCCGCCGGAGAGCCCGGTCATGAGGGCGTCGTGTCCCGTCTCCAGGCCAAGTTCGGCCAGGACCGCGGGAATGCGTTCCTCAAGGTCGGCCGCGCCGGAGGCCATCCAGCGGTCGAAGGCCACGGAGTAGGCGTCGTCCGCTCCGGGCGCGCCGCTGCCCAGGGCTTCCGCGGCGGCTTCCATCTCGGCGGTGGCCTCGGTGCATCCGGTACGGCGGGCGATGTAGGCCGCCACTGTCTCGCCGGACGTCCTTTCGTGCTCCTGCGGCAGCCAACCGACGAAGGCGTCAGCCGGGGCAAGGCTGACCGTGCCTTCCTGCGGGCGGTCCGCCCCGGCCAGGATCCGCAGCAGCGTGGACTTGCCGGCACCGTTGGCGCCCACAACGCCCACCACGTCCCCCGGCGCAACCGTCAGGGAGAGCTTGGAGAACAAGGTGCGGTGACCGTGGCCGCCGGAAAGATCCTTGGCGACAAGTGTTGCAGTCATTGTTCAATCCTCTCACCGTGCCGGCACGCGGGCGGACCGCTGCACGGCACAACGGTTCCGGGCACAGTATGTCGGGGCAGTCCGGGCATGGAAAAACCCGCTGGTCCGGACTTGGGGGGTGTTCGGACCAGCGGGTTCGGGAATCAAGCATAATTCAAGGGGTCCAGTACGTAAAATCACCGCACACCAGATTCGAAAGCCGAGTATGTCCCTCCCTTCCAAAGCGTTCCAGCGCTGGCTGCATGGAGTTGCCCCGGGCGTCAGCACTTCCGACGTCTGCAGGGCCTCCGGCGTGAAACGGACCACCCTGGCCCAGCAGATGGTCCGCGGAAAGGTGGCGGAATCATCGCTGGTGCGGATCAGCCGTGCCCTGGAACTCAATCCGGTGTCCGCCCTCGCGTCCTTCGATTCCTACGCGGACCTGCGCGGCACTCCGGTGGCCCCCACGGATGCCGAGCTCATCAGCCAGATCGCTGCCATGGACCTGCTCCGGGCCGTCATCGCCCGGAACGACCCGGGGGCGCCGCAGCGCTTTGAGCTGGTTGCCGTCCCGCATGAAACTTCCGTCCGGAGCTGGGTGGAGGCGATCGACGACGGCGAGTTGCGGCACCGGGTCAGCCACGCCACCGGAATCGCCCCGCAGAACTTCTCCGCCCACCTGACGGCGAACCGGATGCCCCCGGAACTGGCCGTCGCCACGGCCCGAGAGGCCGGAGTCGGGCCCGCCGGCGGACTGATCGCCAGCGGGCTGGTCAGCGAAGAGGAAGCCGGATGGCCGATCGGGGCCAGGCGGGCGGCCCTCGACCGGCTGGGCACCGCCGACCTGGTCTCCCTCGCCGGAGACCGACTGCAGGCACTGGGCAAGTCCCTGCACCGCCAGGAACACGAGAAAGACCGCACCGAACGAATCTGGGAGAACCTGGGATGACCGCCGCCCTGCCATGGCTGACACTCGTTGTCTGCGTTGCACTGACTGCGGTGCGGGTGCCCAGCGCGATCCGGGGCCAGAACCGGACCATGTTCTTCCTCTTCGCACTGCTCTCCGTGGACATCCTGCTGAGCATCCGCGAGCCGTACCTTGCCCTCGACGCGGTGCTTGGCGGGTTCAACCTGGCCAACCTCCTGCTCCGGTTCCTGCTCTACGGCAGCTTCCTGCTGCTCGGGGTCAGGACCGCCGCCGCCTTCGGTTCCTCGGCCGGGATGCGCGCAATCCGCGGACCGGTCGGCATGGCGGTGCTGGCCTTGGTCGCGGTGCTGACGGCCTGGATCTTCTTCTCCATGGATACGAGGGGGTCCACGGCCGGATTGTCCGGGCTTCCGCAGACAGCGTCCCTGGAAAGCTACGCGGCGTTGGGCAGGCTCTACCCCGGCTACGTGGCCGCCTGCCTGCTTCCGGGCATCTGGCAGGCTGTCCGCGGTTCGGGCCCGGCCCTGTTGCGCCTCGCCTCGGGAACCTTGTTCCTGGGCTTCTGCCTGTTGCTCCTGTCACAGGGGTTCCCGTTGGTTCCGGAATCCGCGTCCTGGCTGCGTCCGGCGATCAATTACTCGGCAGCACTGGCCAGCGCCTTGGGCCTGGGCGGGATCTGGCTCTCGAAATCCCTTGCCCGGCGCAGGGCCCGTGGCTAACGTTTGGTGAAGAAATCCAGAACATACCGCGTAACCTCTTTCACAAACCCATTAGAACGTGCCACAATAATGATTGTGTGAATGAGACGCAGCCTGGCCCTTGAATCATGAACGGGTTTCGAGAAGCCGTGGCGCGGACAGGATCACCATTGGGGGGATGAGTGGTGGCGGGCTGTTGGGGACCGCCCCCACTCAGCCTTTTTAACGGCTGTTTCGGAGGCCAAGCCAAGCCGGGTACGGCAGGAACCCATGGCAAGATGGCATTCATGAAAAGCCTGCTCACCCGCCGCACCGCACTTTCCGCAGCATTCGCCGCGGCCGCCCTCACCCTGGCTGCCTGCGGCGGAAGCCCCGCACCGTCGTCCGGCTCCGACACGTCCCTTTCCGACATCAAGTCCAAGGGCGAGATCGTGATCGCCACGGAAGGCACCTACCGGCCCTTCAGCTTCCATGAGGAAGGCTCGGGCAAGCTCACCGGCTTCGACGTGGAAATCGCCGAGGCCGTGGCGGCAAAGCTGGGCGTCAAGGCAACCTTCCAGGAGACCCAGTTCGACGGCATCTTCGCCGGCCTGGACGCCAAGCGCTTCGACACGATCGCCAACCAGATCTCAATCAACGACGAGCGCAAGGCCAAGTACGCCCTGTCTGCCCCGTACACCGTGTCCACCGGCGTCGTGGTGACCAAGTCCGACAACTCCAGCATCAACAGCTTCGCAGACCTCAAGGGCAAGACCACCGCGCAGTCGCTCACCAGCAACTTCTACAAGCTGGCCGTGGATGCAGGCGCCAACGTCCAGGCGGTTGAAGGCTGGGCCCAGGCCGCCACACTGGTCCGCCAGGGTCGCGTGGACGCCACGGTCAACGACAAGCTGACGTACCTCGACTACGCCAAGACCACCCCCGATTCCGGGCTGAAGGTCGCCGCCGAAACCACGGAGAAGACCGAGAGCGCCTTCGTCTTCCGCAAGGGATCCACGGAACTGACCAACGCCGTCGACAAGGCGCTGGCCGATCTCCGCGCGGACGGGACCCTGGCGAAGATTTCGCAGAAGTACTTCGGCGCGGACGTCACCAAGTAGCCGGCAGGCCCACGGATGACTTTCAACTGGGACCTCGTGTGGAGTTCCTTCGGGCCGATCGTCGGCGGCGCCGTCACCGGCACGATCCCGCTGACCCTGGCCTCCTTCGCCTTCGGGCTGCTGCTCGCCCTGGTCGTCGCGCTGCTGCGGCTGAGCCCCAACAAGGTCCTCTCCGGCGTCGCCCGTTTCTATGTCTCGGTCATCCGGGGCACTCCCCTGCTGGTGCAGCTGTTCGTAATCTTCTACGGCCTGCCCAGCCTGGGAGTGCGGCTTGAGCCTTGGCCCAGCGCCATCATCGCCTTCTCGCTGAACGTGGGCGGGTACGCGGCGGAGATCATCCGGGCGGCCATCCTCTCGGTGCCCAAGGGGCAATGGGAGGCCGGGCACACCATCGGCATGTCCGGCGCCCAGACCCTGCTGCGGATCATCCTGCCGCAGGCCGCCCGCGTGTCGGTGCCGCCGCTGTCCAACACCTTCATCTCCCTGGTGAAGGACACCTCGCTGGCCTCCCTCATCCTGGTGACCGAGCTCTTCCGCAACGCCCAGCAGATCGCGGCGTTCAGCCAGGAGTTCATGGTGCTGTACCTTGAGGCAGCCCTGGTCTACTGGGTGGTGTGCCTGGCCCTGTCCACCGCGCAGTCGGCCCTGGAACGCAGATTGGACCGCTATGTCGCCCACTGATCCCGTTGCCCCTTCCCTGGTACTCTCCGCCCGCGGGCTCACCAAGTCCTTCGGCAGCAACACCGTGCTGCGCGGCATCGACCTCGACGTCCGCCGCGGCAACGTGGTGGCCCTGATCGGGCCTTCCGGTTCCGGCAAGACCACCGTGCTGCGCTCCCTCAACGGCCTTGAAGTGCCCGACGGCGGCACTGTGGCTTTTGGGGGCGCTGCGCCTTCCGGCGTCGCTTCCGGCGGTGGGGCCGCCTCTCCGGGCGGGGCGTCCCTGGCGCTCGATTTCGGCGGACCAGTCGGCAAGCGCGGGATCGCGGCGCTCCGGGACCGCAGCGCCATGGTCTTCCAGCACTACAACCTGTTCCCGCACATGACGGTGCTGAAGAACGTCACCGAAGGCCCGGTCCAGGTCCAGAAACGCCCCAAGGCGGAGGCCGAAGCCGAGGCCCTGCGGCTGCTGGCCCGGGTGGGACTGGCGGAGAAGCGCGACGCCTACCCCTTCGAACTCTCGGGCGGCCAGCAGCAGCGCGTGGGCATCGTGCGCGCCCTGGCGCTGAAGCCGCAGCTCCTGCTCTTCGACGAGCCCACTTCGGCCCTCGACCCGGAACTGGTGGGCGAGGTCCTGACGGTCATCAAGGAACTCGCCGACGAAGGCTGGACCATGGTGATCGTCACCCACGAACTCAGCTTCGCCCGGCATGTGGCGGACGAGGTGGTCTTCATGGACGGCGGCGTGGTGGTGGAGCGCGGACCCGCCGCCGAGGTCCTGGCCGCCCCGAAGCAGGAACGCACCAAGCAGTTCGTCAAGCGGATCCAGCACGAGGTCTAGACCCAACTGACTCGCAGTTGTTGTCGTTATGAGGCCTCAATTACCCAGGGGCTTCGCCCCGCCGTGGGCATGGAAAATGTGTGCAGGGGCGGGGTCTCTGGCGTGGTGCCGGTTGCGCG
>NZ_QYLP01000061.1 GCF_003614925.1 Arthrobacter celericrescens | reverse complement strand
GAGTCACGACCGCAGGGCAGAACGGCCAGCATCTACTCTGCCAGCCAGTCCCGGACCAGCCACACCAATCCTCACAGTCGTTTTGAGGGTTCAAAACGACAACAACTGCGAGCTAGTTGGGCGGGCCTACTGCTTGGCGAGCGCCGGGAGGACGTGCTCGGTGAGCAGCGGGGCGAGGTCCTCCGGCAGTTCCCCGCCGAGCTCCAGCCAGCGGATTTCGGCGATCTCCGCCGAGGGGTGCGCCTCCCACATGCCGGGTGCGGTGAACACGGTGGCCTGGATGTCCGTGGCATCCTCGTTGGCGGCCGTGGCCAGGTAGACGCCCAGCGGCTCGAGCTCGCCCGGCGCGATCCGGATGCCCACCTCTTCGGCGAGTTCGCGCGACGCTGCCTCGGCGGCGCTTTCGCCCGGCTCCGGCTTTCCGCCGGGGTGCATGAACTTGTCGGTGCCGCGCTTGCGGACCGTCAGCATGCGGCCGGCGTCGTCGTACACGCAGACGGCGCTGACGACGATCAGATCCCTCACGGTTCCCTCCTCAGGACGGATTCAAGCAGCAGGTCCTTCGCCGGGCCGTGCACATCCCAGCTGTAGGCGAAGGAATCGGGGCCGAGCCAGCGGTAGTCCACGGCGTAGTCGTCCGGGTCGCACCAGTGCCGGTCCTGCGCCGCGGCCCCGCTGAAGCTGAAGCGGTGGAAGGGCCGGCCGTCGGGGAAGAACATGTCCATCGCGTCAGGGCTCTCCGCGGGACGCAGGAGGTATTCACGCGACGCGGGGCCGCTGTGGCTGCCCCACTCAAGGGTGCCGTTTTCGCGGTAGTGGAGGCCGCCGTCGGGCGTTTCCGAGTAATGCGCGACGCCGGTGAAGGTTCCGCGGGTGCCGGTGGCGCGGTCCCACAGCGTGCGCTCCACGGTCCAGCCGCCGGCCAGCCAGGCGCGGAGGTCCGGGACGGGCTGCTGGTCAGTCAAGTGCCCTCGATTGGAATCGAACCAACGACACCGGCTTTAGGAGAGCCGTGCTCTATCCACTGAGCTACGAGGGCGGGCGGTGCTCGAAACCTGCAAAATTCGGCCAGGCGCCGGACACGCATCTAAGCATACAAGCTGCAGGCAGGGCGTCAGAACACTTCGCCGCTAGGCTGGGGCCTGATGGGAAAGCAGATGTCCGCCCCGGCCGTGCCGGGCAGTTTCCTGCCCGATCTCGGAAATCCCCGGTCCCTCGTGGGCGCGTGGGCCCAGCTCAGCGTGGTGCAGTACTTCGCCGCCGAGGCCGCAGTCATTGAGGCGTGGGCGGGCAAGGCACCCTACGACCGCCGCACCGGCTACATCAGCGACCTCGGCGCCATCAACTGCGCCCCCTACGACGGGCGGGATGTCTGCTCCCCGCTGCACCTGCTCATGAACGCCTCGTTCGTGGTGCAGGGCCTCGGACTGCTCCTGGGCGCCTTGCTGCTGGGCTCGGCGATGCTGTGCATCGCGGCCCGGCCGGGGGTGCGCATCCAGCAGGGTGCTGCGTACCGCCGGAGCCGGAGCGGGGCGGTGGGTGTCCGGGTGCTGACGGGGGCGGCGGGTACCGGAACCGTGATTGTGGGACTGGTGCCCGAAGACCTGGGCTCGCCCTGGCATTTCGTCGGGGCGCTCATGTATTTCATCGGCGGTGCCCTTGCCCTGCTCCTCCTGGGGTTCCTGTGGCTTCCCCACACCAGGGTGAGTTGGTTCCTCCTTGCCTGCAGCGCGGCATGCCTTGCGGCGCTCGCCGTCGGGGGAGTGACCCGCATGGAGCTGCCCGAACCCGGCACCTTGGAGCGGCTGATGGCCTACCCGCTGACGGTCGGATTCTCCGCGGCCGGCGTGCTGATTGCCACCCGTGTGAGGCGGGTCCGGCGGGCCGCCGCCCGCGCGGCAATCAGCAGCCCTGCTTGGGACAGAAAGGCGCGGATGTGACAGGAGTGACTTATCATTGGTCCACCGCTGCAAGGCGCCGACAAGACACATGGCGAGTCGGAGCCGCAGGAATACCATCGCCACGGCAGGACCCGGGACCCATGAGCAATCAGCAGATCGCGCGCCAAGCAGGAGGCACGGACCTGGGAAGGACCGAGCCGATTGAGCTCGGGCTGGCCGACGACGGGATCGTCGAGGTTGTCCTCCCCGTCCGCTCGCAGCTCCGTGCCCCGGAAGCCCGGGCCGCGGCCACCATGGTGCGCGCGAAGGCCGACGGGCGTAAGCGCCCGCTGTTGCTCACCGTCACCGGCGTGCTGGACATCAACGACGGCGCCCGCGCTGTCTCCGCTGCCCCCGAAACTGTCTCGGCGCTCGCCTTGCTCGGCGAGAGTCCCGTGGACCGCGTCATCGCGCACTTCCTGCTGCGGGTGACGCCGAAGAGCATCCCCGCGCGATTCTTCACCTCCGAGGCCGCGGCCCGGGAGTGGCTGGCAGGTTACCTTCGTGAATCCTGAGCCGCAGGATCCGCGCCTCCTGGCCCTGGTCGAAGGGGTCATCCGCATCGCCGACGGCGACCTCAGCACGCGTATCCCGCTCTCGGGGCCGCGGGATGAAGTTGCCGCCGTCATCGCCGGAATCAACCTCATGGCCGACGACCTCCAAGCCGTGTACCGGGAACTGGAAGAACGGGTAGAGAGCCGGACGGCCATGCTCCGCGAGGCCCAGATCGAGCTCGAGCGGATGGCCCTGACCGATCCCTTGACGCAGCTGGCCAACCGTACGGCCCTCAACCGGGCGCTGAGCCAGGAACTGGCCGGAACCGCGGAGGGCGAACCGCCGCCCGCGCTGCTGGTCCTGGACCTGGATTCCTTCAAGGGAATCAATGACCGGCTGGGCCACAGCGCCGGGGACGACGTATTGCGGATAACCGCGCAGCGGATCACGGACGCCGTCCGGGAGGGCGATACCGTTGCCAGGCTCGGCGGGGACGAGTTTGCGGTGATGCTGCCAAAATCGAACGTGATGCAGGCGCGTGGCGTGGCGAAGCGGATCCTGCGCGCCCTGGCGGAAAGCATCGAAATCGGCGACCTGCGGATCGTCTGCGGTACCAGCATCGGGCTCAGGGTCGCCGAACCCGGCCAGTCCGTGGAGCAGCTCGTCATGGAGGCCGACACGGCCATGTACGCGGCCAAGGCCGAACAGCGCAACACCGTCCGGGTGTTCGAGCCGGCCCTGCTGCATGCGCGGAGGCTGCAGGGCCAGATGATCACCGAATTGCGCGAGGCGATCCGGACAGACCAGCTGGTTCTGTATTACCAGCCGGTGGTGGAGCTCAGCAGCGGCCGGGTTGAGGGAGCCGAGGCGCTTGTGCGGTGGAACCACCCCGAACGGGGCATGCTCATGCCGGACAAGTTCATCCCCCTGGCCGAGGAAACCGGGCTCATCGTGGATCTCGGGGACTGGGTCCTCCGACAGGCCCTGCGGCAATTGCGGACCTGGCTGGACACCCCGGGACTCGTCGATGACTTCAGCATGCGGGTGAACATTTCGCCCACGGAGTTAAGGAGCCTGGAGCTGATCGAACGGGTGCGGGACGCCCTCACGGACACCGGCGTCGACGCCTCGAAGCTGGTCATCGAACTCACGGAGTCCGCGGCTGTCAACGGCTCGGACCTGGACCGTTACTCCTTGTCCGGCCTGCGCCACCTGGGCGTCCAATTGGAAATCGACGACTTCGGCACGGGATATTCCTCCATCAGCTACCTGCGCAACCTGCCGGTGCACGTCGTCAAGATCGACAGGTCATTGATTGAAGGGCTGGGGTCGGACGACGGCCAGAGGGATTTCGTTGCCGCGGTGCTCCAGTTGATCCATGCCTGCGGAATGGAAGCGGTGGCCGAAGGGATCGAGACAGCCGAACAGGCCGCGGAGCTGTCCTGGCTGGGATGTGCGAGCGGGCAGGGCTACTACTTCAGCCGGCCGGTACCTCCCGAGGATTTTGTTCGTCTGCTGGGCCGCGGCTAATCCGAAAGCCTGGCGGATTCGAACCCGCCGGGGGAATGCCGCGGGAATTCAGTCCCGGCAATGCGAAGGGCGCCGGATACGATCCGGCGCCCTTGCTTGCCTCAACTATGCGTGGTCTTAGATGTCGTCTCCGGTCGTCGTGGAGTGGGGCCACCAGCCACCGGCTTCTACGGAGCTGTTCGAGGAGTTCGGCCACCAACCGCCCGCATCGACGGAGCTGTTCGAGAAGTTCGGCCACCAGCCACCGGCGACGGAGGTGTCCTGCCCGGAATGTTCGGCACTGGCCGAAATGGCTGCCGATGTGGAAAACCCAGCCACCGCAATCGCGGCAGCGGCAAGGAAAGTAGCGACAGTTCTTTTCATACGGATGCTCCTGATTGGTGACTGGTGTGATGCAAGAGAACGGAGTGAAACGTAGTTAGTATAGCGATTTGCGACACGCCGTGTCACTAGCTTGAGTTTACGATTTCGGCTGGAAGTGGTATTTTTCCGGGCCGAGTCCGGACAGTACTTCACTGCATTCTCGGCATAATAGGGTCATGCCGGAAAACAGGGGGACCCCGTCCTACGCAGCTGCTGAGCTGCGCGCAAGGGAGCACAGGGCCAGGCACGAATTCGCCCAGGCGGCGGACAGCGCACACAAGGCCGCGGACACGGCCCGTGACGACGGTGACATCTCCGGATGGTGGAACATGGTGTTCTTTCAAGCGGAGAACCTGTTGGACGCCGGGGAGTCCGGCGGGGCCGCGGACCTTGCCCGGACGCTGGTCGAAGCACCCCCGACAGTGGCCTCATCCCGGGATCGGGCGAGGGCGCTCATCCTGCTGGCAAATTCCGTGCAAGGCAGCGGACTCCTGGACGACGCCGCCGAAGCGGCACGCTCCGCGGTCGGCTTGCTCGCCGATGACGCCGACGCCGAATTTGAAGTCCACGCCCGCCAGGCCCTGATTGCGGCACTCGCCGAGTCCGGCAAGCTCGACGAGGCCTGGGAAGAATCCCTTGCGCTTTCCGCCCGGATCTCGGACGACATGGACGATCAATTGGCGGGCAAGGCCTACTGGGTGATCGGCAACGTCGCTTTCCTGTGCAACAAGGTCGAGGAAGGCCTGGAGCACCACGAACTCGCCGCCGACACTTTCTCGCCCGCGAGCAATCTTGATGTCTGGGCAAGATTCAACAAAGCCTCGGCCGCGATGCGCCTCGCGGCGGGCGTGGCGGATTCCGGGACGCTGCGCTGCATCGAGCGTGCCGAGCTCGCCACGGACATCGTGGGCGGCAGCGAGGAGGAAATCCTCCTGCTGCGCTACGTCCGCGCCCACTGGAACTTCCTGGCCGGAGACGCCCCGGCCGCCATCGCCCTGTTGACCGAGGTCACCGGGTCCGCGGACAAGCTCCCGCCGCAGACCGCGGGGGAGGCCTACTTGCTCCTTGCGCGCGCCGAAGCCTCGGACGGCCGCCGGCAGGCCGCCGAGCTGAGCCAGAAGCAGTCCGTGGAGTATTTCGAAAAGGCCGGTGCCCACCAGCGCGCCGTCCAGGCCGGCGCAGTCCTGTCCGGCGGAACGGACACCGCGAAGCCCTGACCGCGGATCGCCCTTCGCCGGTGGACGGCGTGGGTCTATATTGGGCGCTATGACGACGGCGGGTACCCCGCAGGCGGGCGACCGTGCACTGTTGCCGGACCTCGCCGGACGGCGTGAACTGGTGGGTGCCTGGGCTTCCCTGAGCCTCATCCACTACTTCGTGGTCGAAGCCGCGGCCATGGCCGCGTGGCAGGGCTCGCCGTCGTACGACAGGCGCTCCCACGTCATCAGCGACCTCGGCGCCGCGAACTGCGGCCCCTTCAACGGCTACCTGGTCTGCTCCCCGCTGAACTGGCTCATGAATGCGTCCTTTGTGCTGCAAGGTGTTGCGATGGTGCTCGGCGCCGTGCTGCTCAGCTCCGCAGTCTTGTCCGTGGCAGCCACGCCGGGCCAACGGGCGATCCGTACGGGTCCGGGCAACATTCCATGGCTCGCCGCCGGAGCGGTCAGGGCGCTGATCCTGGTGGCCGGAATCGGGCAGGCAATGGTGGGCCTCATCCCCGAGGACACGGAACTCGCGTGGCACCTCACCGGAGCCGGGCTCTACTTCATTGCAGCCCCGATTGCCTTGGCCATCCTCGGCTTTGTCTGGTTGCGCCGGAGTTCCATGTCCTGGATGGTGCTGCTCTTCGGCGTGGTGTCGGTCGGCGCCACCGTGTACGTGCTGGCGTCGGCGCTTCGGGTGGACGAACCGGGATCCATCGAGCGGACCATGGCCTACCCGATCATCCTGGGACTGTCCCTGGTGGGCCTCACGGTTGCCTACCGGGTGCACGGTGAACGCCGGAGGATCCGCAGGCTCGCAGCGCCTGCCCGTTAGGGTCAGGCGCGTTTCGCGCGGCGCCGCCCCAGGAACACGGCGGCCACGCCGCCGCCAAGGCTCAGCAGGAAAAGCACCCAGCCGAGCACGGTGAGGGCGGAAGCCAAGGCGACCTGGCCGGCGTCGGGCGTTGCCTGGGCCAAGGCGGCATCGATCGCGACGTTGCCCCACAACCGCACCACTGCAAAGGCCAGCGGTGCGGCCCACAGGGCCCAGCGGAGCGCCTTGCGGGAGACGTTGATGCCCACCAGCAGCAGCCAGCTGAAGCCGAAAATCAACGGAAACAGGGTGCTGGCCGTCTTGTGGATGTAGCCCAACTGGCCGCGGGCGTCGTCGTTCATGGCGCCGTGCAGCTGCTGGACGTAGTCGGCGGAGAAACCGCCGATCAGGGAATCAGGCATGGCCATGCCGTTGGCGAGCTGGGTCATCTGGTTCAGCGTCAGCAGGTGCAGGTACCAGAACAGGAACAGGCTCGCCACGACGCCGGCGATCACCACCAGCTTGCCGTTGCTTTCGGCCTTGGCCGGGGTGCGGTTCGTGGTGCGGTTCGCGGGGGTTGCCGGCTGGCTCGCCGGGACGGCTGCCTTGGCGCCGTGCTTCCTGATCCGTTGGGCGGGGGTCTTGGCCATCCAACCATTATCCCGCCACTTAGCGCCCATCCGCTTCCCCGACCTCGCGGATAGCGCCTATCCGCTTCCCCACCCTCGCTCCGCTCGGCCGGGGCCCCTCGCGGATAGCGCCCATCCGCTTCCCCACCCTCGCTCCGCTCGGCCGGGGCCCCTCGCGGATAGCGCCTA
>NZ_QYLP01000060.1 GCF_003614925.1 Arthrobacter celericrescens | reverse complement strand
CCGGTGGGGTAGCCGATGGCGGGTTGGAAGCCTACTTCCTGCCACGCGTCCCAGTAGGCGCCGATGACGGGATGGGCCCCGGTGGCTGAACTCCAGTAGATGTTGCCCTTCGTGAAGGGCTGGTAGCAGCCACCGCCGTAAAGCCCGCAGCTGACGTTGCCCGTCGGATATCCCAGGCCGTCCTGCCAGTTCCCCTCTTTCCATGCGGGCATGTACGCGTTCATGACGGTGAACGTCCCGACATTGGGCGTGCGGTAGATGTTCCCGCCCTGGAACGTCTGGTGGCAGGTGGTGCTGCTCGCGCTGCCATAGGGGCAGGTGACATCGCCCGTGGGATAGCCGATGCCGGACTGCCAGCCGGCTTCGCCCCAAGCCGTCCAGAAGGTGCCGATGACCGGATGAGCGCCGGTTGCCGGGTTCCAGTAGATGTTGCCGTTGGCGTAGGCCCGGTAACATCCGCCGTTGACCAGGCCGCAGATGTCCGCGGTGGATTTCGCAGCACCGAGGGGGCCGCCGGCCCCGCCGGTGGCGAGCCACTTGGCGTTGATCGCTCCGCGGGAGTCGTCACGGGTCTTGGCGAAGAGCTGCAGCTGGGACATCGCCCCGTTCCAGATGTTCGAATCACCCTGGAAGGGGCCGGTGCTGCTGTACTGCCAGAAGCTGAAGGTGTCCCAGCTCGCCGGCAGCGTGCCGGGGGAGTTGCTCGGTGAGGACGGGTACGCGGCAATCCAGAGGGGGTAGTTGGCGAAGGCTGCGGAATTGCCCGTGCAGCGCTGCCACCAGTCGGTCGTCGAATAGATCACCGGGTAGCGGCCGGTCAAGGACCACACGGTGTTGCCGAAGTCGGAGATCCATTTGACCATCTGGGCGGCCGAGAAGTTGTAGCAGACGTTGCCGAAGTAGAAGCCGTTGATAGTGCGGCCTTCGTAGGGGTTGTACTCGATGTCGAGCACCGGCGGCAGGGTGTATCCGTCGGCGCTCCACCCCCCGCCGTTGGCAACGAAGTAGCGCGCCTGGTCAGCCGCGGACGACCAGTTCGGGATGGCGAAGTGGTAGGCACCACGCAGCATTCCGACATTCCTGGAGCCGTTGTACTGCTGCGCGAAGTTGTCGTTGGTGTAGTAGTTTCCCTCGCTGGCCTTCACGTAGGCGAAGCGGGACCCCTGCTTCCACTGCGAAGCCCAGTCCACGTTGCCCTGGTGGGCGCTGACGTCCTGGCCGGCAACCCCGTAACCGGGGCGCCAGTGGTTCGGGTCGGGGGCCATGGACAGTGCAGCTCCGACGGCCCGGGAGCCGAGGGGGCCCGCACCGCCTGACGCCTTCTTGTCGGCCACCACCCGGGGCGAACGCTGGCCCATCTCGGCGCCGCCCTTCGGAATGGCGGCACGCATGGCGTCCTTCATGTCCTTCGACGCGGCACTGCCATCGCTGGCGGGCATCGACGGCATCGGAACGGAGGGAACGTCCGCCGGCGCAGGAACGATGTCCTCCCGCGCGGGTGGCACGGGACCCTGGGCGTGTTCGAGCGGGGCCGCAGGGCCGGTGGCAGGGGCGGGCTCAGGGGGAGGGGTCTGGGCATGCGCCGGCGCTGCGAGGGTCAGCACTAATCCCAGCACGAGGGATAGCACGGTCCCGCCGCGTGTGATGGAACCTTTGGAATTCGCCACAGGGGTTGTCTTTTTCATTCCTTGTTCCAGCTCGACGCCGCCCCACAGGGAGCCTTTTTCGTAGCGTCGACTGCGCGCACGGTGCCAGGTTCCGTGCAGCGCACCAATAAGGCCGGCTCCTAACCGGGACACCATAACATTTGCGTGTCTGGAGTGGCCAGTGGTACAGGAGTGCCCAACGTGACGTCCCGGAACGGTTATCCACAGCTTCCGGCCATATGACTTGGATCCATGCGGTACAGTCCCTAGCCTTGTTCCGTTGATTGTTATGTCCCCTTGCCAGGGGAGCGCCGCATTGGGGGAAAGATGGATGCTGTCCGCATCGTCGAAGACGAAGTCCGGGAATTGATCCGCCGGCGTGGCCTCGATCCGCTCCAGCAGGCCGTCGAAGTGCACCGCCTGGTCGAAGCCGCCGTCAACGACTACGACGCACGGGCCCTGATTGCACCGCTGCCTCCGATCGGCCATCTCGAAAACGCACGGAAGCAGGTCTTCGACGCCGTCGCCGGCTTCGGGCCCCTGCAGCCCTACCTGGACGATCCCACGATCGAAGAAATCTGGATCAACTCGCCCAACGAGGTCTACGTCGCGCGCAACGGCGAATCGGAGCTGACCTCGACGACCCTCAGCGACCAGCAGGTACGCGACCTCGTGGAGCGGATGCTCAAGAGCTCGGGCCGCCGCCTCGATTTGTCCTCCCCATTTGTCGACGCCGCGCTGCCGGACGGTTCCCGCCTGCACGTCGTCATTCCTGACATCACGCGCCGCCATTGGGCAGTCAACATCCGCAAGTTCGTGGTCAAGGCGAGCCGCCTGGAGCACCTCGTGGAGCTCGGCACCCTGACCCCGCAGTCCGCACGGTTCCTCGGCGCTGCCGTGGCCAGCGGCCTTAACATCCTCGTCTCCGGTGCCACCCAGGCCGGCAAGACCACCATGCTGAACTGCCTGGCCGCCAACATAGGCTCCCGCGAACGCGTCATCACTGTCGAGGAAATCTTCGAACTGCAGTTCCCCCTGCGGGACGTCGTGGCCCTGCAGTGCCGCCAGCCGAACCTCGAAGGCCAGGGAGAGATTCCCCTGCGACGCCTGGTGAAGGAAGCGCTGCGCATGCGCCCGGACCGGCTCGTGGTCGGCGAGGTCCGGGAGGCCGAAAGCCTGGACATGCTGATCGCGCTGAACTCCGGGCTGCCGGGCATGTGCACCGTCCACGCCAACTCCGCCCATGACGCCGTCACCAAGATCTGCACCCTGCCCCTGCTGGCGGGCGAGAACATCTCCAGCGCCTTCGTCGTCCCCACCGTGGCGTCCTGCATCGACCTCGTGGTCCACTGCAACCGCGGTGCCAACGGACACCGCCAGGTCACCGAGATCCTTTCCCTTGGCCGCCGGGTGGAAAACGGCATCATCGAATCGTCTTCGGTCTTCACGATGCAGGACGGCCAGCTCGCACCGAAGGCCAACTCCATGCCGTCCGCGGAGAAATTCGCGCGGGCGGGCTTCGACGTCGCGGCGCTGCTGGGGGCACGATGATGGCACCCCTGCTCGGGGTCCTCTGCGGCCTCGGAGTCTTCCTCATCTGGTGGTCGGCGTGGGAGCAGCCTCCCGCCGTCGTCCGGGAACGGAAGCCGAAGCGCCTCGAAACCCTCCTCCTCACCGCGGGCATCGAAAAGGTCACCTCGGGCGGCCTCATTGCTTCGTGCCTTGGGCTGGGCCTGTTCGTGGTCCTGGTCTTCTTCATCGTCACTGGCTCCCTGCCTATCGCTGCCTGCTTCGGTCTGTTCGGTTCCTGGCTCCCGCTCGCCGTCGTGCGGTGGCGGGCCCGACGGCGGACGGCGATGCTGCGCGGCCTGTGGCCCGACGTCGTCGATCACCTCAGGTCGGCGATCCGCGCCGGTCTGCCGCTGCCGGAAGCCCTGATCCAGCTCGGGCACAAAGGGCCGGAGGAACTGCGGGGCCTGTTTCGGGACTTCGGCGCCGACTACCGCGCCGGTGGCCAGTTCGATGCCGCCCTGAACAGGCTGAAGGACCGCCTGGCCGACCCCGTGGCAGACAGGATCGTCGAGGCCTTGCGGATGACCCGCGACGTCGGCGGCTCCGACCTCGGCCGCCTCCTGGGAACCCTGGGCGAGTTCCTGCGCGAAAGCGCCCGGACCAGAAGCGAGCTTGCCGCCCGGCAGTCCTGGACCATCAACGCCGCCAGGCTCGCCGTCGCGGCTCCGTGGATTGTCCTGATGCTGCTGGCGAGCCGGCCGGAAGCCATCGCCGCCTACAACACACCCATGGGTATCGCCGTGCTGGCCGGCGGCCTGCTGATTTCGGCCTTCTGCTATTCGGTCATGCTGAGGATCGGCGCCCTCCCCGAGGACGAGAGGGTGTTCCGATGAACACGTTTACCGCGATGGCCGTCTTCTGCGGACTGCTCCTTGCCGCCGGGCTGTGGCTGATCCTCGTCCGCATGCCGTTCATGCGGGCCACCCCGTTCGCGGAGCGGATCGAACCGCAGCTGAGGTCCCACAACCTCGAATCCACTCTCCTGCAGACTTCCAGGCACAACATCACGCCCTTCGGTCCCCTGGAGAGGATCCTGCGCCCCTTGGTCGAAGACGGCCTGCACTACGTCGCCAAGTTCAATTTCGGAACCACGGCCCTGAACAAGCGGCTGGCGCAGGCCGGCTCCGGGAAAACCGCCTTGGACTTCCGCGCCGAGCAGCTGCTTTGGGCGGCCATCGGTTTCGTGCTCGCCATCGTTCTCTCGGTGTTCAACGCCACGGCCGGCCGCTTCAACCTCGCCCTCTCGCTCATCTCAGTGCTGGGGGCGACGCTGGGCGGGTTCCTGTTCCGCGACTACGTGCTCGGCGTCCAGATCAAACGCCGGGAGCGGCGCATGCTCGCCGAGTTCCCCAGCCTTGCCGAGCTCATGGCCCTGGCAGTGGGCGCAGGCGAGGGCGCGATCGGCGCGCTGGACAGGGTCTGCCGGACCGCGAACGGGGAACTGGCGAAGGAATTCGCCCTCGTCCTGGCCGCCACCCGGGCGGGCAAGCCCCTGGTCGAGGCGTTGCAGGAATTTTCCGCGCGCACGGAGCTGGGCGCACTGGTGCGCTTCGTCGACGGCCTGGTTGTCGCCGTCGAACGCGGCACCCCGCTGGCCGACGTCCTCCGTGCCCAGGCTTCGGACGTCCGCGACACCGCCAAACGCGAACTCATGGAATCGGCCGGCCGCAAGGAGATCGGCATGATGGTGCCGCTGGTCTTCGGTGTCCTTCCGCTGACGGTGGTGTTTGCCGTCTACCCGGGCGTCGCGGCCCTGAACCTGGGTTTCTGATGGGCCGGCTTCTGATGCACGCCGCACCCGCTACAACGAACTACAAACCTGCACAACGATCCGCATAAGGAAATGGGGAAGAACATGACAACGCAACAGCTCCGGAACCTCCCGGCGTCCGCCCTCGGGTACCTGTCCCGGTCCCTGGAGGGCCTTACCTCCCGCTGCACCCGGCGGCTGGCCTCCGACGGCGGCACCTCCGAACGCGGCGACGTTCCCGGCTGGGTGATGATCACCCTGATGTCCGCCGCCCTGGTTGCAGGCCTGCTGGCGCTGGCGACCCCGGCCCTCGCTGAGCTGTTCAACAACGCCATGGACAAGGTCAACAAGTAGCTCCATGCTGCCGGACACCAGGACGGGTGCACAGCACCCCCGCGCCCGCGCGGACGAGCGGGGTTCCGCCGTCGTCGACTTCGTCCTGGTGGGAACCCTACTGACCTTCCTGTTCCTCGCCATTATCCAGTTGACCCTCGTGCTGCACGTCCGCAACACCCTCATCGATGCCGCGTCCTCCGGGGCCCGCTACGGCACCCTCGCCGACAGGACGCCCGAGGATGCCCGGCAGCGGACCGCCGAGCTGATCGGCACTGCCTTGAACCCCGGCTATGCGCAGGACATCTCGACGTCGGAAGCCGACGTGCGGGGGATCCGCACCCTCGAAGTCAGCGTCAAGGCGCCGCTTCCGGTGGTAGGCCTCTTCGGCGTGCCCGTTTCCGTGCTGGAGGTGAAGGGCCATGCGGCACTTCCCGGCTGAGCTGTTGCGGCGCTTCGGCGCCCGGCTGCGGGTGTCCCTCTGCCGCCCGCGGCCCGGGGACGGACCGTTTCCGGGTACCGGAGCGCATGGCCACGGGACGGAAGAGGGGAGCGCCGTCGTCGAGTTCACGTTCCTGGCCCTGCTGTTGATGGTCCCGCTCGTCTATTTCATTGTCACGGTGGGCCAGTTGCAGGGCGGTTCCTTCGCGGTGGTCGGTGCCGCCGACCAGGCCGCCAAGGTATTCGTCGCGCAGGACGACGCCGGGCGTGCCCGCGCGGCGGCGGAACAATCGGCCATGCTGACCCTGGCCGACTACGGGCATCCCGCAGAGCGCGCTACGGTCGCCATCACCTGCGACCGCGCCGACTGCATGTCGGCCGGAGCGACCGTCACGGTCACCGTGAACCTCACGGTTCCGCTGCCCATGGTCCCGTTCGGCGATTCGCTCCGACTCGACGCGGGACAGCTGAATGCCACGGCTTCCCAGATCGTCGGGAGGTTCCGGTGAGGTCCAGGGCCCTGCCCGCCCGAGGCGATTCCGAACAAGGCCAGACCATGGTGCTGATCATCGGCTTCACGCTGATTGCCCTGCTCCTGGCGAGCGTGGTCGCGGCCGCCTCGGCCGTGTACATCGAGCATAAGAAGCTTCTGTCGTTGGCCGACGGCGCCTCGGTGGCGGCCGCGGACAGCTACACCCTCGGCGGCACCACGGAAGGATCCAGCCGGCCGGCGGCGGTGCTCACCAGCGAACGCGTCCGCAACGTCACGGCGTCGTACCTTAGCCGGAACAACGCCTTTGCCCGCTTCGACCGGCTTGCCGTCGGCAGCGGCACGGGGAGCCCGGACGCTTCGTCCGCGGACGTCACCCTCACCGCCGTCGCGCATCCGCCCATCGTGAGCTTCCTGCTCCCGGAAGGCATCCCGATCGAGGCCCGGTCCACCGCCCGTTCCCGCCTCACCCGCTAGGGCGTGTCTCTAAATTCGGCCCGGCGCTCTTTGGCATGCTTGTTGGGTGTCTCGTTTTGCGCAGCTGACTGATGAGCAGT
>NZ_QYLP01000063.1 GCF_003614925.1 Arthrobacter celericrescens | reverse complement strand
CAGGCGGGTGGCCCGGCAGGGGCGGCGGGGCGGCCGGCGGGGCTGCGGGTGGAGGCGCGGGCCACGACGACGGCGCCACGCCCGGCGGCACCGGTCCACCGGGAGGTACGGGGCCGCCGTCGGGCAGCGGTCCTCCGGCCGGAGCGGGCTGGGCCCTGCGCCGGGACAGCAGCACGAACAGCAGCACAGCTCCGGCGATCACGACAATCAGGGCGATGCCGCCCCACAACGCCCACATCGGGATAGGGAATCCTGCGGAGCTTTCGGCCTTGACCCTGATCTGCTTGGCGTCGGTGGCCAGGAAGTCGATGGTGGCCGTGTTGCCGTCGATCTTCGCGCCGTTCGCCTCCACGACCTTCCCCGGGAAGGTCACCTTAAGCATGGCTTCATCGAAGATGGCCTTGGCGAGCTGTGCAGCCTGCGGGTCATTGGAGTCGTTGGACAGGTTCCCCATGGTCAGGACGTAGAAGTCGCCCTCCTTGACCAAGGTCATCTTGTTGGTGGAGTCCTTTTCGGCCTCGGCGATCTTTGCGGGGTCGATGTTGGCGGCGGTGATCCGCTTGCCTTTGTACTGGGCGTCTTCGAACTCCTCGACCTTCGCGCCCTCAGGGACGGTCATGTCCGCCGAGCCGTTGTTCGACTTCATGAATTCGTCGAAGGATTTGCCCTTCAGGACGTCCTTCTGGAGCGCGTAGACCACTTCATAGTCAACGCTCTTCTCGCTGTGGACCTTGATGTCCATGTTGAGCTTGAAACAACCCGTCAACGCAAAGAGCACGGCCACCAGAACAGCGATGGCGGCGACGGCACGTTGTGGCCGCATAATTCCCCCCGATCATCCATCCACCAAGAGTTCCTGGTGTCTGCAGATCAGAGTAGCTTTGCCTGCGGACCCGGCCAAGGGGGCGGCATTAGCATGGCCCTATGACTCCCGGGCAGCGGCTCCGCCGGATCGCCAACGCGTTGAACCTCTCCACTCCCTTGGGCCTGCTGCTCGCCCGGGCTGCGGGAGCCAGGTGCAGCGCCGGACCCCGGGGACTCACCATCGCCGCCGGCTACCGCTGGGGACTCCCCCATGCTCCCGCGTTCACCGTCGGGAACGTGGTGCTGTACCGGGCGGGGACCGCGAGCGCCGGGCAGGATCCCGTGTTGCTGGGCCACGAGGAGCGGCACAGCACACAGTACGCCTGGTGTCTGGGGCTGCCGTTCCTGGTCCTGTATTTCCTGTGCGCCGGATGGTCGATGCTTCGCACCGGCAATCCCGGCACCGCCAACTTCTTCGAACGGCAAGCCGGCCTCGCCGCGGGCGGCTACCCTGACAGGCAACGGACCGGCCCGGGAAACCGGGGCGGCACAACGAATCGAGGCATGACATGACCCGCAGCATCACCGTAACGGGCGACGGCACCGCCGAAGCGGTTCCGGACCTGCTCACCCTGACCCTCGCCGTCGAGGTCCGCCAGGACACTGCAGCGCGCGCTTACGACGACGCCGCCGGCGTCGCGCTCAACGTCACCGAAGCACTCCGCCGGCAAGGCGTGGCCGATGGCGACCTCCGCACCAGCGGACTGAACCTGCGGCCGGATGTGGTCTGGGTGGAGAACCAGGGGCAGAAGGTCACCGGCTATGTGGCGTCCACGGATCTGGTGGCCCGGCTGGGCCCGCCGCAGCTGGCGCCTGAGGCGATTTCCGCCGCGATTTCGGCCGGCGGCAACAGCGTGCGCATCAACGGGATCGAGCAGGGATTCAAGGACTCCTCCGCAGTTGCGGCGATGGCGCAGGACGCTGCCTGGCATGATGCCGAGGTCAAGGCCCGGCGGTTCGCCGGCCTGGCCGCTTCCCGGCTGGGGCAGGTGCTCTCGATTGAGCAGCGCCCCGAGCACGGCATGCCGGTGCCGGTTGCGCGCGACATGGCCCGCACCTTCGCCGTGGAGGGGGTCGCCATCGAACCGGGAACGGTCGCGGTGTCGGCGGGCATCGTGGTGACGTGGGAGCTGCTGGCGCCCTGAAGCTGCTCGCAGCCTGAATAGGGTTCAGTGGATGGCGCCCGCGGAGACCTTCACATCCTGCGCTGTCGCCAGCGCCGTCCGGACGACGACGGCGATCCCCTCCCCCATGTCGCGCACCGACATTCCGCCCGGGGTGCCCTCCCGCGCTTGGCGCGGAACGTGGATGAAGCCGCCGCGCGTGCCGGACGAGTCCGTGGCGAGGTGGTTCATGAGCCCATAGAACACATGGTTGCACACGTACGTTCCGGCGGTCTGCGAAACGTCGGCCCGCAGGCCGGCGATCTGCAAGGCGCGCAGCGCCGCTTTCACGGGAAGGGTGCTGAAGTACGCAGCAGGGCCGCCCGGAACCACTTCCTCGTCCACCGGGCGGTTTCCTGCGTTGTCCGGGATCCGTGCATCGTCGCAGTTGATGGCCACGCGTTCCAGGGAGAGCCTGTCGCGCCCGCCGGCCAGTCCGGCGCTGATCACCAATGCCGGCCGGAGGCGTGCGATCTCCCGGAGGAGCACCTGGGCGGATTCTCCAAAAACGCACGGCAACTCGACGGCCTCGACCTCGAGGCCCTCCGCGCGGAGGATATCGCGGGCGGCCTGCACCGCACCCCAGGAAGGGTTGGTTGGATCGCCGTCGAAAGGCTCGAAACCGCTCAGGAGGATCATGCGCCCAAGGCTACCTTGCGACGTTGGACCCGCGAGGCTGGGGTGCAGGACATCCTTGACTTAAATTCGAACATATATTCGAATTGATCCATGAGATGGGACGCACAGGCTCTTTCACCGCAGGAACCGGAACTGCCTGGACCGGAGCTGCGCGGTGTGAACAATGGAGACGCCGGCGAAAGCAGTGCATCCAGGGCTGCCCCTGCTCCTGCTGCACTGCTTCCGCTGGCCGGGCTTGTGCGTTCCGTCTCTACTCCCGAATTCTCCGGGGTCACCTTCCATGAGGTCACGGCAAAATCAGTGCTCAACAAGGTGGCTGCCGGTTCCCGCATGCCCTTCGAATGGACCATCAACCCCTACAGGGGGTGCAGCCATGCATGCGTGTACTGCTTTGCCCGCAAGACCCACACCTACCTGGAGTTCGACGCCGGCCGGGACTTCGATTCGCAGGTGGTGGTCAAGATCAACGCCGCCGAGATCCTGCGCAAGGAGCTCGCCCGGCCGTCCTGGGGCCACCATCAGGTGGCCCTCGGCACCAACACCGATCCGTACCAGCGGGCCGAGGGCCGCTATCAGCTCATGCCGGGAATCATCCGGGCGCTGGCGGATTCCGGCACGCCGTTTTCGATCCTCACCAAGGGAACCCTGCTGTCGCGGGACATCCCGCTGCTCAAGCACGCGGCCAGCCAGGTTCCCGTGGATCTCGGCATCTCCCTGGCCACGATGAACGAGGCCTTGGCTGCCGCGGTCGAGCCGGGTACTCCGGCACCCCGGGCACGGCTGAAGCTCATTGCCCGCCTGCGCGACGCCGGCCTGCCCTGCGGTGTCATGGCGATGCCGATCCTGCCCTGGTTGAGTGACAGCGACGACGCCCTTGAAACGCTCTTCGGCGCACTGTCCTCGGCGGGCGCCAGCGGGGTGACTGCCGGAGCCCTCTACCTGAAGCCTGGAACCAAGGAGTGGTTCATGCAATGGCTGGCCGCGAACCATCCTGAACTGACGGACCGGTACCGCCAGCTCTATTCGAAGGGCGCATACCCGCCGAAGGAATACCGTGAGTGGCTGGCCGGCAGGGTCAGGTACTTCAAGGCCCGCCACGGATTCACCGCAAGCAGCGGGTTCAGCCACCGCCATGCCCGGAACCACAACCGCGCGGCCGGAACCGGGCAGGAACACCAGAAAGTGCAGGCAGTCTCCACGGAGCAAGCCACACTCTTCTAACCGTGTTCTCAGGCCCTGGCAGCCACCTGTTCCAGCAGGGCCCGCACAATCGGGAAGTCCGCCGGGATCCAAGGCAGGCCCAAGGCCTCCTCGCCGTCCTCCAAGAGGACCCAGCGCAGTTCGTCATGGTCCTCAAGGGGGCGCGGCTCGCCGTCGAGCACCTCCGCGAACCAGACCCGCATGACGGCCCGCTTATTCAACGGCCATCCGGCCTCTTCCGGGGCGGGGATCTCGGAACCCAGGCGGACGTCGACCCCGAGCTCTTCCCGGAGTTCCCGGTGCAACGCGTCCTCGAAGGTTTCCCCGTCTTCGACCTTCCCGCCCGGGAACTCCCACATTCCGGCGAACTTCGGGGGCGCACTGCGGCGCGCCACCAGAAGACGGCGGGGATTTTCCAGGGAGTCGACGACGGCGGCACCGGAGACGCTGATGAGTGAAGTCACCGCACCAGCCTAGTTCGCCCGGACAGCGCGGCCCACCAAGGACCCCGGTCTGCTCCCCCGGGAACAGACGCCGGCACGGCAGGGTTACACAACACTAGACTTGAAAATCTGATTTATCCTCCGCGCCCGCTCAGGCCCAGCGGAGGAAACGCCCGGCCCGCAGCCAGAAACAGGACAGCCAGAAACAGGACCATGACCCAAACCAAAGCGCCCGCCGCAGCTGCAAAGCGCGGCACCCGACACCTCGCCCTGGCTATCTTCGCCCTCGCCATGGGCGGCTTTGCGATCGGCACCACCGAATTCGCCATGATGGGCCTCCTCAAGGAAATCGAGCATGGGCTGCGCATCAGCACGCCGGAAGCCGGCAACCTGATTTCCGCCTACGCCCTCGGCGTGGTGGTGGGTGCGCCGGTCTTTGCCGCCCTGGGTGCGCGGCTTCCGCGGAAGAACCTCGCCCTGGGCCTGATGCTGTTCCTGAGCGTTGCAAACCTGACTTCCTTCATCGCCCCGGACTACGGCACCATGCTGCTCAGCCGTTTCGCCTCCGGCCTTCCGCACGGCGCCTTCTTCGGTGTGGCCGCCGTGATCGCCGCAAGCCTGGTGGCTCCCACCAAGAGAGGGTGGGCAATTTCCATGGTGATGGCCGGCCTGACGGTCGCCAACGTCATCGGTGTTCCCGCCGCCACCTGGATGGGCCAGGCCTTCGGCTGGCGGCTGCTCTTCGTGGTGGTCGGGGTCATCGGCGCGCTCACCACGGCGTTGATCTGGAAGTTCGTCCCCTTCGAGGCGGCCCACCCGGGTGCGAGCATCCGCCGCGAACTCGGTGCCCTGAGGCGCGGCCAGGTCTGGTTTGCGTTGCTGATCGGCATCATCGGCTTCGGCGGCTTCTTCGCCACCTACACCTACATCGCGCACACCATGACGTTCGTGGCCGGAATGCCCGAGGCCATGGTCCCGCTCGTGGTGGCCCTCTACGGCCTGGGCATGGTGGCCGGCAACATCCTGGGTGGCCGCATCGCGGACAAGTCGGTCATGGGGACGATCTACCGGGTGCTTCCGGCGATTGCCCTGGCCTTGGTCGTCTATGCGGTGGCCGCCCACTGGGCGTGGTCCGCGCTGATCATGGTTTTCGTGGTCGGCGGAACCGGGTCGATGCTTGTCCCCGCCCTGCAGACCCGTCTGCTCGACGCCTCCCCCGACGCGCCGTCGCTTGCTTCATCGCTGAACCACTCGGCGCTGAATGTCGCGAACGCCCTCGGCGCCTTCCTCGGCGGCGTGGTGATCGCCTGGGGCTGGGGCTACGTGGCACCCGCCCTCGTGGGTGCCGTCCTGGCCGTGCTTGGCCTCGGCGTCGCGGCGCTGAGCGGCCTGCTCGAACGACGGCGTCCGCTGACCGCCTGACCCGCTTGGCGGTGACCGCCACAGAGGAACCGTTGAGCAGAACGCCGGCCGTGCATGGATGCACGGCCGGCGT
>NZ_QYLP01000058.1 GCF_003614925.1 Arthrobacter celericrescens | reverse complement strand
TGTAGGAACTTCCATCATCGGAAGACCTCGACCTCTATCCGGCCACCGACGCGCCCACCCCGATTACACCCTCAAATGCGATGAGCCCCTTAAATGTCTGGGCTGTGCCCTAGCCTCGGAAGCATGGACGAGACCGAAAAGCTGGACGCAACCTTTCGGGATGCAATTCTGCTGCTTCAGGAACGCAACATACCGGTGGTTACAGCACAGGCCACTGTTGGCGCGAAGAGCGACGTGCTCTGGCTCGACTACGAGCTTGAGGGCGATTTCATCGGAAACTTGGCGCGGACGCTTGATGCGTGTCCTCCGAGACTTGTCGCAGCCTGTCGTGCCGTTGACGGTGACGACGAGGAGTGCTCATTGTTGCTGATTGGCAGCCCCTCGATCGGGATCCGCTTCGGCATTCCGATTGACGCCGAGGACGATGACCATGAAGTGATTGGGAATGACGTTGACCCATCTTTCCGGGTTGAAGCGGAAAGCAGAGCAACTCGACTTCTGGACCGGATTAGTGATCGCATCACCGGCGGTGGTCCCAGAATAGAGCCGTCAGAGCGCGGGAAAATTAGGCTGCAAGTCGAACAGGATCTGAAGGCAGTCCCTGATGCGGACCCACTTACGCTTCAAATAGCCACAGAGAGGTCGTTCCTCGCAGTCGAGCAGATCACAACAGAGCTCACTCGCCTACACCGATTGGAGTTCTCTGATCGCGCTCACGAAATCGCGGCAGACATCCTGCGCGAACGACCGAACGCCAGCAAAATGAATGCCACGGCACTAAGGCCAATTGTTTTCGATCATCTAAGAAAACTGGATCGAGAGTGCGCCACGCAACGCTCCGGAGAGCCAGTCATTCGGGCCATCCTACAGGCTGCGAAGGCAGCCGTTCCCGAACTCTTCTAGGTATCCTGGTCAGACGCCGATCGAACTAAGATACATAGACTCGCAGCGCAATTTCGGGGTTACGGTCAGCGGCTTTTTCCAGCGCTGAAGGCCCGGTATCCCGCAAAGCAGGCTGCCGCTCCGCATGCCACAGCTCCGGTGAGCATCAATCCGTTGCCGGCTGCGGTGAAGGCCATGGAAACGGCAAGGAGCGCGAACAGCACGGCCCCCAGCCCCCAACGGACGGCGGGGCTGGTGCTGACGGAATCCTCGGGCTCAGTGCTCACTGAACAAGCCTAGCCGCTGCTTCGGTGCCGTTCCGGAGCTGTGACCTTCCATGTGTCCATTGCAACCCGCCTGTGCTTTCCGACGGGAGGGCGTCGGAGAAGACTGAAAGCAGTTCGGCGGGATTTCCATGATGAGGGGCTCTTGTGTTTTCACGCAGCAGAATGTCCGGGTTCGCAGTGCTGGTTTTGTTGCTTGCGGCCTTGGCTGCTTGCGGCAATGCGCCGGGGGCTCCTGGGCCGGAGGCGCGGAAGACCGGGCCGGACGTGATCTCCCCCTTGCCGACGTCGCCGCTCCCGGCACCCGATCAGCCGATGGGCTCACGGACGCCTGAAGGGGGAATCTCCAGCCCGGCCAAGCCCGTCTGTGAAGGCGGACCGCTGGGCTGCCGGCTCTATCGGTCAACGGGCGGGCGGGACGCCACCGGGGAACTGGCCTGGTTGACGAGCAAACCCCTCGAAGTCTCCATGGTGTACGTCAATGACACGTGGACGGTGGGGGTGAAGACGCCATGCAACAGCCTTGGAGTCGAGGTCAAGGTCCAGGGCGACCGCTGGATTCCGGGTCAGATCATCATGACTGCGATGGCGTGCCTTGGCCCCGAAAGCAGTTACGAAAACTGGACCCACAAGCTATTCTCACAGCCGGTCACCTGGAAACTGGACGGCACCGCGCTGGTGCTCCGCAACGGCCACGGCACCGTTGAACTCAAGGACGCCGGTCCCATCCGGCACATGTGACAACAGGAAAGCGAGGGCAGGCGCCAACCGACGCGCGGCTTCCGTCAGTCGACGTTTTGGATGATGTCGATGAGCTCGTCGATGCGGAAGCCGTGCCGGCGCGCGTAGAGGACGAGGTCGCGTGCTTGCCTGATGACGTCCCCTCGTTCGGGTGTGCCGACGACGGAGATGCCACGCCCGCGACGGAATTCGAGAAGGCCTTCGTCGCGGAGGAGCCGCAGGGCGCGTAGGACAGTGTTGGTGTTGACGCCGAGGATCGCTGCCAAGTCCTTCGCGGGCGGGAGGCGTTCCCCCGGCTTTGCTTCTCCGCCCGCGATTGCGCGGCGGATCTCCGCGGCGACCTGTTCGTAGAGGTCTCGGGGGTCTTGCTTGTGGACCTTGACACTCAACATGGTGCTAGTAATATTAGCACCATCCCGTCAAGGAGGCAGTCATGGCTGTCACCATTCAACCTCGGCCGGTGCGTCCGGATGATCCGAACGAGCGGGCCACCGCTCCTGAGCTCCTTATCCCTGAGGCGAGGCAGCGAGCACGACGACGGCGCCTCGCGATCGGTGCGGTCGCTGCCTCGACGATGGCCCTTGCTGCGTTTGCCGTGACGGCCTCCCTCGATGGCGGCCCGCCGCAGAGCCAGGGAGCCGCGGTCGACACTCCGGCCGGGCCGGCGTCCTTCGGCGTCTTCGAGCCGGCCAGTGGCCGGATCGTGTACTCGGATGGCCTGGGACTGAGCACCATCGACCCGGCCGACCCGTCCTCTTCCCAAGCCCTGGATCTCCCGGGGCTGATCGACATCGACCCAGCAGACCCGTTCCCTGCCCGATTCCGGGATCTTTCTGGTCCGGTTGCGTACCTGGTTCCGGCGGGCTGGTCCGCAGACGGAACCAAGCTGGCCCTGACCAACGAACATAACGGTACGAGCTATGTGATGGATGCCGGTGGTGGGCTCACTCGGGTCCCTGGCGGTGGCGGCTGCTGCTGGTTCGTTACCGATCCGTGGCTCTCTCCCGACGGCACCGTCGCCATCGAAGTCATCGGGGGCGACCGGCTCCGCCTCAATGATCTCGGGGGCCTCCGCGCATCCCGTATCATCAAACTCGATCCGCCAGTGGGAGACCTTGGCACCGGCATAGTGCCCGTTACCGCGTGGTCGCCCGACGGGGCCCGGATCGCATATACGGCGTACGAGCAAGTCGGCTCATATCTGCTGCCGTCCGCCTTTGTCGTCGACCTCGATTCCGGCAGCACCCGGCAAGTGGTGCCGCCCGGATTCGGCCACATCAGGCAGATGGCCTGGTCGCCGGACGGCTCGCGGCTCCTCGTGATCGCCGGCCCTTATCGCCAGGCGAACCCTGAGCCGCGGGGGCTTAACCCGCTGACCAGTCCGAAGGAAACCGGTCTGTACCTGGTCAGCGCTAACGGCATCATCCCGGCGGTGGAGACCTCGGCGCCGCCCCCGATCGCCTACGGCCACTATGTCGCAGCGGCGTGGTCACCCGATGGCGCACAGATTGCCGCCATCGACTTTGCCGGCTCGGGCCGACGACTGGTGGTGATGGGCTCCGACGGTTCGGCATCACGGGTGCTGGACGACCTTCCGACAAACGATCTCTTCACCGGAGTGGCATGGCATCCGGGTCCGCGGGGCCGCTAGCACGGGTGGCTGAACTATTAAGACTTGCCTTCGATTCCAAGTAGGCGGGCCGAGCAACAATCACCAACTTGCCGAAAGGAGGAAATCGTGAGTTTTACCGTTCAATCCCGGCCGACACGGCTGGATGATCCGGCTGCGCCGTCCGCAGCCCCGGAGGCACTGACCCCGGAGGCACGGGAGCGTTCGCGGCGCAGGCGACGCGTTCATGCGATCATCGCACTTCTGGTTCTCGTGGGAAGCTCGCTTATTGTGTTCTTCGGCCCCTTGGGGCCGCCACTGCAGAATCCCACTGATGAGCCCCCCGCCTTGTCCGCGCCAGGGCCACTTGCCACCCAGGACCCCGCAGAGAGCATCGTTGCCCACCATGTAGTGCTGCGCTTGGGCTGGGTTGTCGTTTACGGCGACGGCACAGTGATCGAATATTTGAATTCGGGTTTGATGAACGACCGGCGCCTGACAGCTGAGGGCGTCGAGCTTATCCGTTCCGGAGCGATCCACCCCGGTGCCCTTCTGATGCAGCCACCCGCGTGGCAGCCGGCCGGTACGTGGGCGGTCCCCGAGCTCACGCCATACGTGCCTTCCCGGTACGCGGCGTGCTACGAATGGGGGCTCAGCCGGAGGAGCGACGCATCAGAGGTGATGGGCTTGCTTCCGGCGTCGGTTCAGTCGCTGCTGCGTGGCCGGGTGAGGACCTATGGCGAAGGAGACATCGTTGTTCCGCGCAACGTCGGTCCTGCGGCTCCCGTCCTATGTTCCGAGGTGGGCGCCCAAGAGGTTCCCGTTGTCATCGCCGCCCTCAAAGACGCCGGCTTCACCGGCGACGATCTGACCGCGCGCGTGGATCCGTGCGTGGCAACGGAGCAGTCGGACCAGAACATGGTGTGCTTCAAACCGCTCCTCCCGCACGGGGGGTGGCATTTGTAGCGTCGCGACAATCCGCGCCTCCCGGAAACGCCGACGGCGGCCGGTACCTTCCGTGCGGAAGGTACCGGCCGCCGTCG
>NZ_QYLP01000057.1 GCF_003614925.1 Arthrobacter celericrescens | reverse complement strand
CGGCACCCCCAAGGTGCCGCCCGCCGTCGGGCTTTAAGGGGCCCCAGCCGCAGGGGTCCCCGGGCGAGTGGCCCACACCGGCGAGGGACCCAAAACGAGCGAAGCGGGGATTGGGAGCCGGTGGGGACGAAGCGAGCCTGGGGTGCGGCTGGGGACCATCGACTGCTGAGCAGATGTCGTTATCAGGGACCAGAACGACGTCTACGCAGCAATCGATGGGAAGGTGTTATCCGAAGCGGCCGGAGACGTAGTCCTCGGTGGCCTTCTGGGCCGGGTTGTTGAAGATCGTGGTGGTGTCCGCGAACTCGATCAGCTTGCCCGGCTTGCCGGTGCCGGCGATGTTGAAGAACGCCGTCTTGTCCGAGACGCGGGCGGCCTGCTGCATGTTGTGGGTCACGATCACCACGGTGTACTGGTCCTTGAGCTCGTTGATGAGGTCCTCGACGGCCAGGGTGGAGATGGGGTCCAGGGCGGAGCAGGGCTCGTCCATGAGGATGACCTGGGGTTCCACGGCGATGGCGCGGGCGATGCACAGGCGCTGCTGCTGCCCGCCGGACAGGCCAGAACCGGGCTTCTCCAGGCGGTCCTTGACCTCGTTCCAGAGGTTGGCGCCGCGCAGTGACTTCTCCACCAGGGCATCGGCTTCGCCCTTGGAGATCCTCTTGTTGTTCAGCTTCACGCCGGCCAGCACGTTGTCCCGGATGGACATCGTGGGGAACGGGTTGGGCCGCTGGAAGACCATGCCCACCTGGGTGCGCACGGTCACCGGGTCCACGCCGGGGCCGTAGAGGTTGTCGCCGTCGAGGAGCACCTCGCCCTCCACGCGGGCACCCGGGAGGACCTCGTGCATGCGGTTCAGGGTGCGCAGGAAGGTGGACTTTCCGCAGCCGGACGGACCGATGAAGGCGGTGACCGACTTGGCCTCGATGTTGATGTTGACGCCTTCGACGGCCAGGAAATTGCCGTAGTAGACGTTCAGGTCCTTGACGTCGATCCGCTTAGACATGGTGTTCCTTCAATGCTGTGGTGGGAAGAATGTTGAGGCTCGGCACTAGCGGCCGGCCTTGGGGGCGAAGATCCGTGCGATCAAGCGGGCTGCGAGGTTCAGCAGCATCACCAGGATGATCAGCACCAGGGCCGCGCCCCAGGCCCGCTGGTCCGAGGGACCGGGGTTGGACGGCGAGGTCGGGTTGAGGATCTGCGTGTAGATGAACGTGGGCAGCGAGGCCATCCAGCCGCCGAAGACGTTGTTGTTGATGGTGGTGGCGAAACCGGCGGTGACCAGGATCGGTGCGGTTTCGCCGATCACGCGGGCGATCGCGAGGGTGACGCCGGACGCGATGCCGGAGATCGCCGTCGGGATGACCACCTTCAGGATGGTCCGCCACTTCCGCACGCCCAGCGCGTAGGAGGCCTCGCGCAGTTCGTTCGGGACGATCTTGAGCATTTCCTCGCTGGAGCGGACCACCACCGGGATCATCAGCACCGAAAGGGCGACGGCGGCGACGGCACCGGTCTTGGTGCCCGGACCCACAAGCGCGAAGAAGAACGCCGCGGCGAAAAGGCCGGCCACGATCGAGGGGATGCCGGTCATGACGTCCACGAAGAAGGTGATGGCACGGGCCAGCGGGCGGTCGTTGCCGTATTCCACCAGGTAGATCGCGGTGAGCAGGCCCACAGGCACGGAGATCACGGTGGCGAGCAGGGTGATCTGCACGGTACCGAGGAGCGCATGGTAGACACCGCCGAGCACCCTGGTGCCCTCTTCGACGCTCTTATTGTCGAAGGTTCCGGTGACGCCGTTCATGGACGTGCCGAGGAAGCCAGGGGTGATGATGCCGGGGATGCCGTTGACCAGCACGGTCCAGATCACCGAGACGAGCGGGAGCAGGGCGACAAGGAACGCCCCGACCACCAGGCAGGTGGCCAGCTTGTCCTTGGCCTTGCGGGCGCCTTCGACAATGCCGCTCCAGGCAACGAGGCCCAGGGCGAAGAGGATCGCGGAAACGATGCCCCAGCCGAAGACGTTGAAGCCGATCAGGGCGAGGATGGCCGCACCGAGCACGAGGGCGGCGGCGAGGACCACGTAGGGCGCGTACGAAGGCAACTGGCCTTTGGTCAGGGCGGAGCGCTTGCGGGTTACGGGGGCTGTGAGTGTCATTTAGTTCGCTCCCGAGAATTCTTTGTGCTTGGTGATGATCCAGCGCGCCACCATGTTCACGGCCAGGGTGATAACGAACAGCACCAGGCCGGCGGCGATCAGGGTGTTGACCTTCAGGCCGCTGGCTTCGGGGAAGTTCAGGGCGATCTCCGCGGCGATGGTCTGGTTGCCGCTCTGGATGAGGCTGGCCGTCAGCACGCCGGAGGAGAGCACCAGTGCCACGGCCATGGTTTCGCCGAGGGCGCGGCCCAGGCCCAGCATGACGGCGCTGATGATGCCCGGGCGGCCGAACGGCAGCACCGCCATCTTGATCATTTCCCAGCGGGTGGCTCCAAGGGCAAGCGCGGCTTCCTCGTGCAGCTTGGGGGTCTGCAGGAAGATTTCGCGGCTCAGGGAGGTGATGATCGGCAGCACCATGACGGACAGGACGATGCCTGCGGTCAGGATGGTCTTGCCGGTGGCGGAGGCTGGACCCTGGAAGATCGGCAGCCAGCCCAGGTTGTTGGCCAGCCAGTCGTAGCCGGGGGCGATTTCCTTGGCCAGGAAAGCGGCACCCCAGGCGCCGTACACCACGGATGGGATGGCGGCGAGGAGGTCGATCACGTAGCCCAGGCCGGAAGCGAGGCGGCGCGGGGCGTAGTGGGAGATGAACAGCGCCACGCCGATCGCCACGGGGGTGGCGATGACGAGGGCGATCAGCGCTGCGATGAGCGTGCCCAGGACGATCGGCCAGATGTAGGCGGCGAAGCCCTCGCCGCCCTGGATGTCGGCAGCCGGGGCCACGAAGGCGGGGAGGGCCTGGACAACCAGGAAGAGTGCGACGCCGAACAGGACGGCGAGGATGAGGCATCCCGCGGTCATGGCGGCTCCGGAGAAGACCTTGTCCCCCGTGCGCCCGGCGCCCTGGGAAGTGGTCAGGGAGTTGGTGGTCACGTCTACCTTCAACGTCGGTTCGGAAAATGGCCAAGTTCCCCGCCCCGCCCGGATGGCGTGCCATCGGCGGCGGGACAGGGAACTGGGGTTTCCGGCCGGCGGCACCGGGTGGT
>NZ_QYLP01000056.1 GCF_003614925.1 Arthrobacter celericrescens | reverse complement strand
CGCCCCAAATGGCCATGGTGTTTCTCCTTTTGGATTGTCGCGGACCCGAACTCTTCGGCATCCCCAATACCTAGACGCTATCCCGGCCGTGTGAAGGGTGTCGATGGGAACCCCTCCCCATGAAGAGGTCCCCACCCACGCCATGCCCGCGTCAGAAGTTCACCAGGGCGACAAAAACGAGCGTCCCCAGCCCCACGCTGAGGAGCGTCCGCCGTCGTCCGAGCAAATGGAGCACGACGGTGACCGCCACCGCAACCGCTGCGGGAAGCGCCGCGGCCGGGTCGGCCAAAACGGTGGTGCGCAGGGTGGAGGCGGCCAGGATGCCGAGGATTCCCACGGGCATCCAGAGCGAGACCTTCCGCACGAGCAGGGAGTTCCTGAGGGGGTTCAAGGCCGCGAACGGCAGGGCCCGCAGGCCGAAGGTGATGGCGAAGGTGACCGCCAGGACGGCAAGGAGGTAGGGGGTTTCAGGCATCGGAGTCTCCACGGCGGCGGCTGAAGGCGAAGCGGACAATGAGCAGGGCGAGGAACAGCAGCAGCCCCAGGAAGAGCGAGGCATCCGGCGCCAGTACGACGGCGGCAGCGAAGCTTGCTGCCCCGAGCAGCAGTGAGGGGAGCTGCTTGCCGCTCCGGGCGGCGTCGAGCGTCAGTGTCACGAACAGCGCGCACAGCGCGAACTCAAGGCCCTCGATCCGGCCCGGAAGCAGGGACGAAATGCCCACCCCCACCAGGCCGCCCACCACCCAGTAGCACTGGAAGGCCAGTTGCATGGTGATGAGCCGCCAGCTGTTCCAGCGCTCCTTGGAGGCGGCCGTCACGGCGTAGGCCTCGTCGATCATGGCGTACATCGAATACACCTTGGCGAGGGGATGCTTCACCACCTGCAACGGGAAGGAGAAGCTGTAGAAGACGTGGCGGAAGTTCACCAGGAAGGTAGTCAGGGCAATGGTGGCCAGCGGGGTGGCGGTCACGATCATGCCGACCAGCAGCAGCTCCAGGGAACCGGCGAACGCGGCGGTGGACAGGGCCGGTGCCAGCCACCAGGGTAGCCCGGCCTGCACCACCAGGAGGCCGAACGCGATGCCCAGCGGGAACATGCCAAGGCCGGCGGCGAGGGAACTACGCAGCCCCTTGGCAGCTTCCCGGCGTCGGGAGAAAACGGGTGGAGCGGAGGGTTCCGCATCGATCAGGTTCACGCTTTCCATGATGTCCGGAAACGCGGGGCAGCCGATTGCAAAGATTGCCCGCCCCTTAGGGAATGGAGCAACATATTGTTATGGACTCCATGGACAGGGCAATAATCGCTGAACTCGTGCGCGACGGCCGCATTTCCAACGTGGAACTGGCCGAACGCGTCCACCTGACGCCGGGCCCGTGCCTGCGCCGGGTGCAACGGCTGGAGCAGGAGAAGGTGATCCGCGGATACCGCGCGGTGGTGGACCCGGCGGCCCTGGACCGGGGCTTCGAGGTGATTCTCGACGTCGAACTCACCGTATTCGACCGCGAGACCGTCTACGCCTTCGAGGAAGCGCTGGCGGCGATGGACGAGGTGGTGGAACTGCACCGGCTGTTCGGTTCGCCGGACTACTTCGTACGCGTCGCGGTGAAGGACTTGCCGGCCTACGAATCGTTCCTGACCGAGCGGGTCATGAGCCTTCCCGGCCTGCAGAAGGTCTCATCCCGCTTTACCATGAAGACCCTTAAGTCCGAAGGCTGAGGCGCCTGCATGAAACGCCGAATGATCATCCTGTCCTAGGGGCTTCGTGGCGGACGGAGCGTCAGGGAGCGCCGCGGAGCGGTACGCGGAAAAGGGGCCGGCGCGTGTGCCGGCCCCTCCTTTTCCCCGGGAAGGAAACCTTCCGATCAGCTGCTCGGCGTCCCTGCGACGCAGCTCCGATCGCGCTGGGCTCTGGCCCCTGCGCCCTGTTTGAAGGATAGGTGTGCGGTAAGGCGGGGCACCCGAGTAGCCGGTACCTGTCTTTGCTTTGCATTTCCGGCGTTAAGCACCCGGATCCGGCAAGATGGGCGGGCTGCCGAACTGCGTACCGCGGACTTCCGGGGCCTGCCGAATGTCGGCCGGGCGGCCTAGCATGAAGCCATGTGCCGCAATATCCACACCCTGCATAACTTCGAACCGCGTGCCACTTCGGCCGAAGTGGAGGCCGCAGCGCTGCAGTACGTGCGCAAGATCAGCGGAAGCACGAAGCCGTCCAAGGCCAACGAGGACGCCTTCAACGAGGCCGTGCACCAGATCGCGCATGCCACGCAGCACCTGCTCGACTCCCTGGTGAGCCACGGTCCGGCCAAGAACCGTGAAGAGGAGGCCGCGAAGGCCAGGGCCCGGGCCGCGATCCGCTTCGGCACGGCATAGGGGCGGCCGAGTGGCAGGATGAGGTGCCATGCGGACCTCAACCGCTCGGAGCGCCGGCGGAAACGCCAGCGGAAATACACGCGGGAAACGCCGGCTTAAACGTGGATGACCCCCTCAAATTTGAGGGGGTCATCCACGTTTGGGCCGGTGATTCCGGCGGGCAATGCTTAGTGGGAGGCCTGTTCCTGCTCGTTGGCGTTCTTGGTGGCCTTCTTGCCGGCTTCGTCGAGGGCCTGGGCGACCTTCTGGAGGGCGGTCATGTGCTGGGACTGCCATTCGTTGCGGAAG
>NZ_QYLP01000059.1 GCF_003614925.1 Arthrobacter celericrescens | reverse complement strand
TTTGTTCCTGGGTTGTTGTCCGGGAACCACATAGTGGACGCGTGCAGTTGATTCTTTGTGTGTGGTGTAAGTTGTCGGCCTATTAGTACCGGTCGGCTTCGACAGTCGTTGGTCCTGTCTTCCACGTCCGGCCTATCAACCCAGTGGTCTGGCTGGGGGCCTTCAACACTTACGTGTTTGGAAATCTCATCTTGAAGCGAGCTTCCCGCTTAGATGCTTTCAGCGGTTATCCCATCCGAACGTAGCTAATCAGCGGTGCACTTGGCAGTACAACTGACACACCAGAGGTTCGTCCGTCCCGGTCCTCTCGTACTAAGGACAGCCCTTCTCAAATTTCCTGCGCGCGCAGCGGATAGGGACCGAACTGTCTCACGACGTTCTAAACCCAGCTCGCGTACCGCTTTAATGGGCGAACAGCCCAACCCTTGGGACCTACTCCAGCCCCAGGATGCGACGAGCCGACATCGAGGTGCCAAACCATGCCGTCGATATGGACTCTTGGGCAAGATCAGCCTGTTATCCCCGAGGTACCTTTTATCCGTTGAGCGACGGCCATTCCACAATGTACCGCCGGATCACTAGTCCCGACTTTCGTCCCTGCTTGAGATGTCTCTCTCACAGTCAAGCTCCCTTGTGCACTTACACTCGACACCTGATTGCCAACCAGGCTGAGGGAACCTTTGGGCGCCTCCGTTACTTTTTAGGAGGCAACCGCCCCAGTTAAACTACCCATCAGGCACTGTCCCTGACCCGGATCACGGGCCGAAGTTAGATGTCCAAAGTGACCAGAGTGGTATTTCAACGATGACTCCACCCGAACTGGCGTCCGGGCTTCACAGTCTCCCACCTATCCTACACAAGCCACTCCGAACACCAATACCAAACTATAGTAAAGGTCTCGGGGTCTTTCCGTCCTGCTGCGCGTAACGAGCATCTTTACTCGTACTGCAATTTCGCCGAGTTTATGGTTGAGACAGCGGGGAAGTCGTTACTCCATTCGTGCAGGTCGGAACTTACCCGACAAGGAATTTCGCTACCTTAGGATGGTTATAGTTACCACCGCCGTTTACTGGGGCTTAAATTCTCAGCTTCGCCCACGAAGGGCTAACCGGTCCTCTTAACCTTCCAGCACCGGGCAGGAGTCAGTCCGTATACATCGTCTTGCGACTTCGCACGGACCTGTGTTTTTAGTAAACAGTCGCTTCCCCCTGGTCTCTGCGGCCCTTACCCGCTCCACCCAGCAAGTGGGCTTCACGGTCCGGGCCCCCCTTCTCCCGAAGTTACGGGGGCATTTTGCCGAGTTCCTTAACCATAATTCTCTCGATCGCCTTGGTATTCTCTACCTGATCACCTGTGTCGGTTTGGGGTACGGGCAGCTGGAACCTCGCGCCGATGCTTTTCTAGGCAGCATAGGATCACCGGATCCCCCCGAACGGGAGTCCCATCAGATCTCAGGCACATGAACGGCGGATTTGCCTACCGTTCGCCCTACATCCTTAGACCGGGGCAACCATCGCCCGGCCCGGCTACCTTCCTGCGTCACACCTGTTAATACGCTTACCTCCCGGGATCAGGTCCCGCGCTCCACCAAAACCCTTCCGTCCAAAGGACGGTCGGGCAGGCTTCGGGCGGTTAGTATCCCCCGCTCAGTATGGGCGGTTCTTCGCCGGTACGGGAATATCAACCCGTTGTCCATCGACTACGCCTGTCGGCCTCGCCTTAGGTCCCGACTTACCCAGGGCAGATTAGCTTGACCCTGGAACCCTTGATCATTCGGCGGACGGGTTTCTCACCCGTCTTTCGCTACTCATGCCTGCATTCTCACTCGTGTAGGCTCCACCACTGGTTTCCACCGCAGCTTCACCGCCCACACGACGCTCCCCTACCCATCCACACTCCTGAACCACAAAGGCTTGGAAAAT
>NZ_QYLP01000055.1 GCF_003614925.1 Arthrobacter celericrescens | reverse complement strand
GACAACAACTGCCAGTTAGACAATATGAATCGGGGCGGCTCGTCCGGGGTTGTTCATTGTCGCCGGACCGGTCCCGCCGCGCCGGCTGGGGGTGGCTGGCGCCTTTTGATCGGATGTGGCGCGGCGTGGCCCTGAGGTCCGGCGGTGTTGCCCTTGTCCGGACGGGCCATTGGTGTGGGCCGGGGCCTTCGGTGTCACATTGCCGCGGGTTGCCAGATGGCTGGCCTCTTGGTCCCGAAGGGCTTTCGGGCCTGCAATGGTAGTGCCGCATGTGAGGCTAGGGAGGTCCCGGCTATGTTTGAGCATACTTTCATCGGACTCGATGTTCACGCGGTGAGCGTCGTTGCTTGCGCCTTGGATCAGCGCAGCGGGGAGCTGGAGCGGGCCGCGATGGCCGCCGAGCCCGCCGTGGTACTGGACTGGGTCCGCCGTTTCGAGCCGCCTGTCAAAGCCGTTTATGAGTCCGGGCCGACCGGGTTTGTGCTGGCCCGGGCCCTGCGGGATGCGGGCGTTGACTGCGTGGTTGCTGCGTCCTCGAAGCTGCTCCGTGCCCCTGGGGACCGCGTGAAAACGGACCGCAGGGACGCCCAGGTCTTGGCCGAGATGCTTGCAGTGGGCAGGGTCACCGAAGTCCGCATCCCCGACCCGGAACAGGAGGCTCTGCGCGATGTCTCCCGACTGCGTGCGTCCGCGGCGAGGGACCTGGCCCATGCCCGCCAGCACGTCAACGCGTTCCTGCTGCGCCACGGCATCCGATACCCGAAGGAACACAAATGGACGCTTGAACATGGTGCGTGGCTGCGCCGCCAGCATTTTCATGATCCGGTGCTGCAGTTCACCTATGACAGCGCCGTGGAACAGGCCGAGCTGCTAAACATTCGGCTCAGGCGCATCGATCAGCACCTGGCCATCATCGCTTCGACCTGCCAATACGCCCCGGTGATCAATGCGCTGATGTGTCTTCGCGGCATTCAGGTTGTCACCGGGTTCGGGCTAGCAGTCGAAATTGGGGACTGGACCCGCTTCACCGGCTCAAGTATCGGTTCCTACCTGGGCCTGGTTCCCAGCGAACAGTCCTCCGGCCCTTCCCGGCGCCAAGGACCCATCACCAAAGCCGGAAACACCCAAGCCCGGAAACTGCTGATCGAAGCAGCCTGGCAACACCGCCGCCCGTTCAGCGGGCCCACCGGGCGGCTTGCCCGCCAATTGGACCTCGTTGAACCCGCCACCCGCATCCGAGCCCTGGAAGGCAACCACCGCCTGCATCACAGATGGCACAACTTCGACGCCCGGACCAAAACACCGGTCAAAGCAAACACCGCCGTCGCCAGGGAACTGGCAGGCTGGTGCTGGTCCCTGGCCGCCCCGCTCCAGCACGAACACGCAGAACGCATGAACGCCGCCTAAGACCAAGACGTGCCCCCGGCCCGGGAGGGCCACCACGCGGAAGCACACGGGGCCAACCCGGGACCCAACTGTGGCGCAGACACCCTCCTGTCCAAGCCCGAAGTTAGACACCGATACGCTCCGGTCGAACAATCGTCATGCGGTACCCATCCCGCGAATATCAGTCTGACCCTTGCAGTCGACAACGACCCGCGCCACCACCCCGCACCGGCCGGCACCCCCCAAGCGGCCCACGGAACCCACGCCGCGGGCCGCTCACCACTGCCCTTGACACCCGAACCTACATATCAGTTGGG
>NZ_QYLP01000053.1 GCF_003614925.1 Arthrobacter celericrescens | reverse complement strand
CCATGTCACCCTGGAACCCCTGCACCAGACTGGATAGTGCACGCCGCCTCACCGAATTTTCATGTCATAACGACAACAACTGCGAGTCAGTTGGGCAGCGAGGGCTAGGCGTACACCTTCTCCAGGAACGCGCCCCATGCCTTGGCGGTGGCTTCGGAGTCGCCGCTGCCGCTGAAGTCGTGCACGGTCATGCCAACCGTGGAACCGAAGGCGTTGCGGCCGAAGAAGCGGTACAAGGCGTCGCCCGTTCGGATGCCCAGGAAGTGTTCGTTGGAGAAGTCGAGCTCCCCGCTCAGCATGCCGACGCCGTCCACCTCCACCTCAACCGGCGAACCCTGCGCCACGCCGTCGACGCCGAGGGCCTTCTTGAGCTGCACGAAGCCGTCGGGGGTCTGCGACGACGCCGGAGCCTGGATGTCGGTGAAGACCACGGGCTTGCCGTCGAAATGCTGCAGGTACTGGCCCAGGGTGTGCAGGTAGAACGCGGTGTGCTTGCTGGCGCCGTCGTACTGCTCGTCCCAGTTGTCCTCAAAGATGCCGCTGTGCACGTAGTGGAGCTTGGCGCGGCCGCCCTCCAGCGGTTCCAGCACATGCTCCAGCTGGTTGAACCAGCCGTCCGGCCCGTCCATGCGGTTGACCAGGTGGTTCGGGTACTCCTCCACAGTCATGACGGACGGCCATTGGTCCGTGGGGAACATCCAGGCGGGGGTGCCGTTGGTGACGGCCTCCCAGACGCGCTCTGGGGTGCCGGGGATTTCGCCGTCGAAGACGATTTCAAATTCGCGCTTTCCAGTCATGGCCTTAGTCCTTTTCTTCCTTGGGTTCCGCGGGGTTCGTGGGTTCCGTTGTCGTATTGAGTGCCGGGTGGAGGACGACGACGAGCCGGTGCTTGCGCCCGCCCGCCGCGGCGCCGCCTGCCTTGGCTCCGCCGGCTGCGGTGCCGCTGCCGCCGTCGTCGTGGTATTTGTCCACGAGCCGGGTGACGGCGACGCCGAGCTCCTCGGCGAACGCGGCCCGGTCCGCGGCCGTGCGGAAGGTGATTTCGCCGTCGATCGCGAAACTCGCCAGCTTCTTCTTCGCCGTCGCGGCCCCGGCGATCAATTTGCCCATTTCCTGCACCGTGCGGCCGGCGAGCGCCAGCAGCCAGAAGGCGGAAAAGCGATCGGCAAAGCGGCGCGGGTCCGGCGCCACCGAAGCGAGGGCGACGGGCGAGATCAGGTAGGAGGCCGCCGTCGCCCGCAGGATGCGCTCGGTGACGTTGCCCTTCTTCCTCTCCTCCACAAGTTCCACCAGCCCGTGGCTTTCGAGCGCCTTGAGGTGGTAGTTGACCTTCTGCCGGGGCAGGCCCACCTTGGCGGCGAGCTGCGTGGCCGACGCGGGCTCGGCGAGCTCATGGAGGATGCGGGTGCGGATCGGATCCAGCGACGCTTCCGCGGCGGCAGGGTCCTCGATCACTTCGATGTCCAACATGCGTCCATCATGCCTACCGACAACTTTTTTTGTCAAGAACTTTTTTTCCGTCGGAGACGGGCGCTGCTCCCGGCGAGGCGCCAGGCCCTCACACGGCCTCCGCTACCTCGACTAGGGCGTGTCTCTTTATTGGCGTAGCCAGATCAGGACTGCGTAGAGTGCGACGCCGGCCCGGTAGGTTTGGGCGAGTTTGTCGT
>NZ_QYLP01000051.1 GCF_003614925.1 Arthrobacter celericrescens | reverse complement strand
CTAGGAGACTGCTGAACAACGTGATCGTGGGGCGGGCGGAACGCCACCAATGGCCGTCAAGCGGCGTGTTCGGGTCAGCACCCGTGGGTGCGACAACGGGGTCGTTCCGCCCGCTGGGTTCATTCTGCACCCATATGTGGGGCTCATCCAGTGGTGGGATTGATTGGCTGGCTGCGGGCGGTGGGTTATCCTAGCGCCCATGATCCATTGTTCTCGTGAAGTCCGAGGTTGAGCAGGCGTCGCAGGTTCAGTGCCGCGATCCGTAGGTTCAGCCAGGCGTTGTTCTTCGTGGTGCCGCGGTGCCGAACGCGGCGGTTGCCGCGGGTGAGCCAGGCGATGGACCGTTCGACCATGGGCCGGTGCGTGCGGTAGGTCTGCTGGAAGGCCGGGTCCGCGGCGCGATGGCGGTGTTCGCGCTGCAACGCGTCGTGTTCGTGGAGAACGAGCTTGCGTCCCCGGGGCGAGGTGGTGCATCGGGCCCGGAAAGGACAGCCCGTGCAGGCGGCCCCGAACGTGACCCGCCGCTTGGCGGTGATCTTGCGGGTGAGCCCGTGCGGGCAGGTCACGGTGCCGGCTGCTTCATCGACGGTGAAGTCATCGAGGGTGAACCCGCGCTCCACTGCCGGGCGCAGCGGCCAGGGTTTGATCACCGGAAGATGCCCGGCGGCCGCGAGGGCGGCGAGCATGTCTCCCGTGCCGTAGGCCGAATCGGCCAGGACGTCCACACTGGTGCCGCCGATTGTGGGATCCATGGTGAGTAGCCGGGCACCGACGGTTCCGTCGCTGTTTTCCGGTCCGGAGGCCTTGGTCAGCTCCGCGGCGGTGACCAGCCCGGTGTCGGGCTCGATGACAATGTGGGCCTTGAATCCGTCCTGCTGGCGGGACTGGGTCTTGTGCGCGTGCCGGGCGTCGGGGTCCACGGTGGAGATCATCCGGTCCGGGGCGACCTTGCGGGCGATCCGCCACCGCCCGTCGGTCCCGTCCGAATCCTCGGCCGGTTCCACGTCCTGCCCGGCGACCAGTGCCAGTAGTGCGTACGCATCGGCCGCCTTACCCTCCAAGGTCTCGGGATTCACCGCCGCCAGCAGGCCCAGCGCGTCGGTGACCAACGCCGAAACCAGCCCGTCCCTGGCATCCTGGTCGTCCCAGTCGATGTCCGGTTTGCCGGTGCGTGTGTAGTCACACCCTTGAGCGTGGGTGCTCAGCAGTTCCTGCCCACCAGGGATGTCGCGGCCGAAGCGGCGGATCGCGGCGATGATCTGCGTGATGGTGTCCTGCCTGGCGACCGCGTCGTCCAGGACCGTGGAGTCCACCGCCCGGCGGCGCTTGCCCGCGAGGACCCCGGTTTCCGCGACGACCTCGGCGATGGCTTCCATGATCCGGTGCGGGTTCTCGGAGGCGGCCAGGCGCCTGCGCCAGTACGTCA
>NZ_QYLP01000054.1 GCF_003614925.1 Arthrobacter celericrescens | reverse complement strand
GGCTCATCGCATTTGAGGGTGTAATCGGGGTGGGCGCGTCGGTGGCCGGATAGAGGTCGAGGTCTTCCGATGATGGAAGTTCCTACACTGCCCATCTGAGAAGACCTCGACGTGTCCCACGCTACCTTCCTGCCTCCTGACCTGACTACGTTCTGCCGGCTCGATGAGCTTGGGCTCGAAGCTGCCGGGCAGCGTCTCTCCCCTGGCCGGGCGGTGTTGGAATGCCGTGCCGTTGATCCGGACAACTGGTGCCGTTCCTGCGGTGGGCAGGGCATCGCCCGCGGCACGGTCACCCGGCCCCTCGCGCACGAACCACTGGGATGGCGGCCGACGACCCTGCTGGTGAGGGTCCGCCGCTACAAGTGCACCGGGTGCGGTCGGGTGTGGCGGCAGGACATTTCCAAAGCCGCGCAGCCGAGGGCGAAGATCTCCCGACACGGACTGCGCTGGGCGCTGGAGGGCATCGTATGCCAGCACCTCACCGTCGCCCGCGTCGCCGAAGGCCTGGGCGTGTCCTGGCATACAGCGAACAGCGCGATCCTTGCCGAGGGCAAGCGGGTGTTGATCGAGGACCCGGCCCGGTTCAACGGGGTGGCCGTGATCGGCGTGGATGAGCATGTCTGGCAGCACACCCGGCGCGGGGACAAGTACGTCACCGTGATCATCGACCTCACCCCGGTCCGTGACAGGACCGGCCCGGCACGGTTGCTGGACATGGTCGAGGGCCGCTCGAAACAGGTCTTCAAGTCCTGGCTCGCCGAGCGGCCCAAGGCCTGGCGGGATGGGATCGAGGTCGTCGCGATGGACGGGTTCACCGGGTTCAAGACCGCAGCCGCCGAGGAACTCCCGGACGCGGTCGAGGTCATGGATCCCTTTCACGTCGTCCGGCTTGCCGGCGATGCCCTGGACCGGTGCCGCCAGCGCGTGCAGCAGCAGAGCCTTGGGCATCGCGGACGATCCGGAGATCCGCTCTACGCCGCCCGCCGGACCCTGCACACCGGGCATGACCTGCTCACCGACAAGCAGAAGAACAGGCTGGAGGCCCTGTTCGTTGCGGACAACCATGCCGAGGTCGAGGCGACCTGGGGTATCTACCAGCGCGTCATCGCCGCCTACCGCGACCCTGACCGCGCCCGGGGCAAACAGCTCATGCAAGTGCTGATCGGCGCGATCAGCACCGGCGTTCCCGCTGCGCTGACGGAAGTCATTACGCTTGGCCGGACGCTGAAACGCCGTGCAGGGGACGTGCTCGCGTACTTCGACCGGCCCGGCACCAGCAACGGCCCCGCCGAAGCGCTCAATGGCAGGCTCGAACACCTCCGCGGCTCCGCCCTCGGCTTCCGCAACCTTGCCAACTACATCGCCCGATCACTCCTCGAGACCGGCGGATTCAGACCCCGATTACACCCTCAAATGCGATGAGCC
>NZ_QYLP01000052.1 GCF_003614925.1 Arthrobacter celericrescens | reverse complement strand
CCCTTCTATAGTTCGTCAAGCCTGGCTGCGGGTGTGGTTTGTCGCGTTGAGGGTTCGATAGATCCGTCGGGCGAGGTAGCGTTTCACGCACCGGCGGATCTCGCGTTTGGTCCGGCCTTCGGTTTGCCGTTTCTGGACGTATTCGATGGTTTGGGCGTCGAAACTCATCCTGGAGCGGGCGACCATGTGCAGGGCTTTGTTCAGGGTTCTGTCGCCGCCGCGGTTGAGCCTGTGGCGGACGGTGTTCCCGGAGGAGGCCGGGATCGGGCTGGCCCCGGCCAAGGCGGCGAAGGCGGCCTCGGAACGGACCCGGCCTTGGTGGGACCAGGCGGTGAGGCAGATCGCGGCAGTGACGGGGCCGAAGCCGGTTTCCTGCAGCAGGGGCGCGGCTTCACTGATTTCGACCAGTCCGCTGATCTGGCTCGTGTTGGTTTTGATGTCCGCGTCGAGTTCGCTGATGTGTCTGGCCAGCCGGACCGCTTCGGAACGGGCAACGGAGAGTGCCAACGGTTCGTCACGGGCGCGCCAGTGGGAGGCCTCGGCGATTTGGGTTCCGGTCAGGGGCTTGCGGGCGTCCAGGCCCAGGTCGTTCACCCGGGCCAGGGCGGTCAACGCGTTCACGGCCCGGGTGCGCTCGGTGGTCATCGACTCCCGTGCGGTGACCAGGACCCGCAAGGCTGCACGGACCCCGTCGTTGAGCCGTGGCCGGCGCAGTTGCTGTTCCTGAAGAGGCAGGACGGCGGCGGCGATCCGGTGCGCGTCCAAGGGATCGGACTTGCCGACACCGTGCAGGGCGCGGGCATCCATGCGCGCCGCTTCCGCGACCTGGTAGCCGGCTGCGCCGACGGCGCCGGCCAGCAGGGCGCCATAGGACGCGGCGCCCTCGATCACCCACAGGGTCCCCAGATCGGCGCCGGTGCGGCGTGCCACCCAGGCGATGGCCCGGTTGATGCCGGCGCTGGTGGTGGGGAAATCCCGGGTCTGGAGCAGTTCGCCGGTTCCGGCGGCGATGATCGCGTAGACATGGTTCCTGGCGTGGGTGTCGACGCCGACGACAAACGGGTGGGAATGCGCAACGATAGACATAGCGGTTCCGGCACCTTCCTCTATTTCGCGGACATGGTCAGGGCCGCAAACGGCCGGTACCAGTCCGGGTAGAGGTCACTTCGGAACAACACTGTGACGAGCCACGCCCCGTCAAACAGGGCGGGCAACCTTCTGATCAAGTCACCGAGGTGGGCCGGGCGGGTACCGGCCGCCCCACCCCACGAACGGACAAGTCAACAAAATGGCACCCCGACGGGGCCAATCGTTTTGTGAGTCACGACCGCAGGGCAGAACGGCCAGCATCTACTCTGCCAGCCAGTCCCGGACCAGCCACACCAATCCTCACAGTCGTTTTG
>NZ_QYLP01000048.1 GCF_003614925.1 Arthrobacter celericrescens | reverse complement strand
GCGTGTGGAGTCTCAGGACATAGTGGACATTTCTGTCTCAGGACATAGTGGACACTCTTGATGTCTCAGGACATCGTGGACGATCCGTTCATGAGTCGGATTCCTGATCGTGTTCGTCAGCAGGTAGTTGAGTGGCCGCTGGACGCTCCGCGTGGTGCGGTGGAAGAGTTCTGCCAGCGGCATGGAGTGTCCAGGTCCTGGTTCCACGGTGTCCGGGCCAAGGTGGCTTTGAGCGGTGATCAGGCATCGGTCAAAGCCACCACCCGTCCGCATCACAGCCCGGCCAGGATGCCCGAATCCGTCCACGCAGCGGTGATCGCAACACGGCGCCGGCTCAATTCGGAAGGCAAGGATCACGGACCTTTATCGATCCTCGATGTGATGACACGGTCAGGGTTCGCTCCGCTGCCTTCCCGGGCCACGATCGCCAGGATCCTGGCCCGTGAGCAACTCACGGAACGGAACAAACGCAAACGGCCCAAACAATCACACCAAAGGATCCGTTCGCAGTACCCGAACCAACGGTGGCAGTCCGACGGACTCGAGGTCGCCCTCGCTGACGGGCAGAAGGTAACGATCGTGGAAATCCTCGATGACTGCACCCGATACAACATCACCTTGCACGCGGGCGCCTCGGAATCCTCAGCAGTGGTGACTGAAGCCTTCCGCCGGGCGATCCGGGCCTACGGGCGCCCCGTACTGGTGCACACGGACAACGGCTCGGCGTTCAACCGGGAACGGTACGGGAGCACCACCGCGCTGCAGGCTTTCCTGAACGACCTGGGCGTGAAGATGATCACCGGACGACCCGGGCACCCCCGGTCGCAGGGCAAGGTCGAACGAGCCCACCAAACCCTGCAACGCTTCGTCAACGCCCGGCAACCGGGAACGGTCCAGGACCTGGAACGCATCCTGCAGGAGTACCGGGACTGGTACAACTGCCACCGCTCCCACCAGGCGCTGCCTCCACGGACCACGCCAGCTCAGCTGTATGAGACGCTGCCGAAAATCGCTCCGCCGGCAGAGCCGATCATCCCGAAACGGCCTCGCCTCCCGGCAGAGAAGCCCGACGGGAGACGAGAACCGTTCGGGACAGTCATCCAGCGCCGGAGCGCCAATAGGAACGGAAGATTCAGCTACCTAAAGACCGCGTTCACTCTCGGGAAGGCGTGGGAGGGACAGACAGTCACGATCCTCCGGCACGAGGAACACCTGGAAATCTTCGATGCCGAAGGAACCATGATCACGACCACGCCCTGGCCGGCCGCCCAGTTACACGTCGGCCTGGCCCGCCAGGTCAAAGCCCGGAAACAACCCACCCAAGTGTCCACAATGTCCTGAGACAGAAATGTCCACGATGTCCTGAGACATCACACGC
>NZ_QYLP01000047.1 GCF_003614925.1 Arthrobacter celericrescens | reverse complement strand
TGTACTCGGCCATGACGTTGGTGACAGAAGTCTTGAAGTGAGGAGGACCTCCGGGGCTTAGTGGAGGTATCTGACATCTTCACGGCCACGGAGGTCCTCATGTCCCACGCTAATGCCCGATTGACTATTCACGGCAGACTTCTTCTCGTTGCAAGGGTCATTGGTGACCAGCGTCCGGTAGCCCACGTGGCGAAGGAACTGGGTGTTTCCCGGCAATGCGCCCACCGCTGGGTGAAACGGTTCCGGGCCGAGGCTGAGTCCGGCCTCATCGACAGATCCAGCCGTCCTCGCAGGAGTCCGTCCAGGACCAGCGCCGAGCGGGAGGACGCTGTGATTGCGGCCCGGACCCAGCTCAGATGCGGGCCGGCGCGGTTGAGCCGTGCCACCGGGATCCCCGAACGAACGATCTCGCGGATCCTCGTCCGACGGGGGCTGCCGCCTCTGGCGGCCTGCGACCCTGTTACCGGGGCGCTCATCCGGGCCACCCGGGCAACGGCGGTCCGCTACGAACGCCAACACCCGGGCGAGCTGATTCATGTGGACGTGAAGAAACTCGGGAGAATCCCTGAAGGCGGGGGCTGGCGGGCCCATGGCCGCTCGGAAAAAGTCCGCGGGCGGGGCATTGGATTCGACTACATCCACGCAGCCATCGACGACCGTACCCGCCTGGCCTACGCCGAAATCCATCCGGACGAAAAAGGCACAACCGCTGCTGGTTTCCTCCTTCGAGCTGCAGAGTTTTTCAAAGCCCGGGGCATCGGGAAAATTGAACGCATCATCACCGACAATGCCTTCGCCTACAGGAACTCCACCGCATTCAAGACCGCCGCAGCGCAGATCGGCGCGCAACAGCGGTTCATCAAACCTCACTGCCCCTGGACGAACGGCAAGATCGAGCGCTTCAACCGGACCTTGGCAGCCGAATGGGCCTACGCCAGACCATTCACCAGCAACACCGAAAGAGCTGCAGCACTTGCCCCCTGGCTGAACTACTACAACACTGAACGCATCCACGCCGCCATCAAGGACACCCCGATCACACGAGTGTCACCAACCTAATGGCCGAGTACA
>NZ_QYLP01000046.1 GCF_003614925.1 Arthrobacter celericrescens | reverse complement strand
CTAGGGCGTGTCTCTTTATTGGCGTAGCCAGATCAGGACTGCGTAGAGTGCGACGCCGGCCCGGTAGGTTTGGGCGAGTTTGTCGTAGCGGGTGGCGATTCCTCGCCATTGCTTGAAGAGATTGAAGGACTGTTCGACGGCGGCCCGGCCTTTGTAGGCGTGGGAATCGAAGGCCACGGGCCGGCCGCCGCGGGAGCCTTTGCGTTTCCGGTTCGCGATTTGGTCCGCGGGTTCGGGGATGACGGCCTTGATGTTTCTCGAGCGCAGCAGTTCCCGGTTCGCCCGTGAGGAGTAGGCTTTGTCGCCCATCACGGCATCCGGCCGGGTCCTGGCGCGGCCCGGTCCCAGGCGGGGCACGCTGATGGTGTCGATGACCGGGGCGAACATGCGTGAATCCGAGCCCTGGCCAGGGCCGATCAGGAACGCCAGCGGCCTGCCTTTGCCGTCGCAGGCGTGATGGATCTTGGTCGAGAGCCCGCCCCGGGACCGCCCGATGCCGTGGTCAGCCGGCTCGGTCAGCGGATTCCTGTAATTCGAGGGATCCCCCTGTGTCGCGGGGAAGGTTCGTCGCGTGCTGGTGGGCGCGGTTGATCGTGGAATCGACCGAAACCGTCCAATCGATCCCGCCGGCGGCGTCGGCCTCGGCAAGCAGAGCCGCGTGAATCCGGTCCCACGTCCCGTCCAGGCTGAAACGGCGGTGGCGTTTCCAGACCGTCTGCCACGGGCCGAAGGCCTCGGGCAGGTCCCGCCACGGAATCCCGCACCGGAACCGGTAGATCATGCCCTCCACGACCTGCCGGTGATCCCGGAACGGCCGGCCACGCTGCCCTTCGGAACTGGGCAGCATCGGCTGCAGGCGGGACCACTGCTCATCAGTCAGCTGCGCAAAACGAGACACCCAACAAGCATGCCAAAGAGCGCCGGGCCGAATTTAGAGACACGCCCTAG
>NZ_QYLP01000043.1 GCF_003614925.1 Arthrobacter celericrescens | reverse complement strand
TAGGGCGTGTCTCCTAAAGCTGTCAGCCAGGGTCCGGGATGCTTGATGGGTGTCTCGTGATTCTGTTTTGACTGATGCCCAGTGGTCCCGCATCCAGCCGCTTCTGCCCTCGTCCGATGGTCGCCGGGGCCGTCCGTTCCGGGATGACCGGCGGGTGGTCGAGGGCATTATTTACCGGTACCGGTGCGGGATCGCATGGCGTGATGTGCCTACCGGATTCGGTCCGTGGCAGACAATCTGGAAGCGGCACCGCCGGTACAGCGGCGACGGAACCTGGGACAAGATCCTGGCCGAACTGCTGACCGCGGCGGATTCCCGGGGCGAGGTGGATTGGTCGGTCTCGGTCGACTCGACGGTGAACCGTGCGCATCAGCACGGCACGAACCTTCCCCGCCTCACAGGGGGGCCCGTCGAATTACATGAATCTGTTTGCTGAACCTGCTGATCATGCCATCGGCCGTTCCCGCGGCGGGCTGAGCACCAAAATCCATGCCCTGGTCGACGGCAAGGGTCGGCCCCTGACGCTGCTGGTCGCACCCGGACAGGGCGGGGACGCGCCGATGTTCCCGCATCTGATGAAGCACTTGAAGGTCAAACGCGCCGGTCCGGGCAGGCCGCGGACTCGCCCGGACCGTGTCCGCGGTGACAAAGCCTACTCATCCCGTGCGATCCGGACCCACCTGCGCGAACGCGGCATCGCGGCCGTCATACCGGAACCTGCCGATCAGATCGGCCACCGGAAACGGCGAGGCACCACCGGCGGACGACCTCCGGCTTTTGACAAGGAAAACTACAAAGGCCGGAACGTCGTCGAACGGAACTTCAACACCTTCAAGCAATGGCGCGGACTGGCCACCCGCTACGACAAGCTCGCGCTCACTTACAGAGGCGGCGCCGTCCTCCGGGCCATCAGCATCTGGCTAACAGCTTTAGGAGACACGCCCTAG
>NZ_QYLP01000044.1 GCF_003614925.1 Arthrobacter celericrescens | reverse complement strand
GGCTCTTCGTGGTTGGCAGGGAAATGATTCCGTGTCGTAGATAAAGATGGGGCCCGTGGCCCTGCTGGGATGAGTGTGTCTAAGCATTCAACCTGGAACAGGACCACGAGCCTTGATCGAGCCTACCGGGGTGGCGGCTGACGCTGCCACCAGCCTTTTCAATCTGCCCGACTACCGTGTCATTTCTGCCACCGTCCTGGCCGACGGTCGGCGTCAGGTCATGGTCGAGACCGACCAGCCACCGGGCTGTCCCAGCTGCGGCGTCGTGGCGTCCCGGCGGAAGGAGCGGCGCGTCCAGAGGATCCGGGACATCCCCATCGCCGGTGCCGTTGAGGTGCTGTGGTCCAAGTACCGCTGGTACTGCGAGGAAGCGGCCTGTGACCGGTTGTCGTTCTTCGAATCCACTGCCCAGGTCCCTGCCCGTGCCCGTTCGACCGCGCGGCTCCGGGATCAGCTCGTCGACGCGGTGATCCGTTCGGGCCGGGCCGTGTCCGAGACCGCTGCCGCGTTCGCCGTGTCCTGGTGGATGGTCCGGGCCGCACTGACCGAAGCCTGCCTGCTGACGCTGCCTGACGTGGACGGGCTCAGCCCGCGGATGCTGGGTATCGACGAGCACCGTTTCCGCTCCGTTCGGTACTTCCAGGCCCCGGGATCGGGCGCCTGGACCCGGTATGAGCCGTGGATGACCACGATCGTGGACCTGGATACCGGCCAAGTCCTGGGCATGGTCGATGGCCGGGACCACAAGGGCGTCGGGGACTGGCTCTTCGCCCGGCCGTTGGCATGGCGGCTCGGTGTCCAGGTCGTCGCGATCGACCCCTCGGCCGCGTTTCGCAAGGCTCTGCGGATGTGGCTTCCGCGCACCGCCGTGGCGGTCGATCATTTCCACCTGGTCTCACTGGCCAACCAGGCCGTGACCGAGGCACGGCAGAACCTTTCCCAACAG
>NZ_QYLP01000042.1 GCF_003614925.1 Arthrobacter celericrescens | reverse complement strand
TCATTACCCGCGAACGCACCCGGGAAATACAACGGCTCGAGAAACTCCTCGAGGACGCCTGCATCAAACTCTCCTCGGTGGCCTCGGACATCACCGGGGTCTCCGGACGGCTGATGCTCCAGGCCCTCATCGACGGCCAAGACGACCCTGCCGCCATGGCCCAGATGGCGAAGCGGAAGCTGCGGGCGAAGATCCCGGAACTCACCGAAGCGCTCAGCGGCCGCTTCAAAGACCACCACCGCTACATGACGGCCCTGTACCTGCGGCGAATCGACGCACACACCGCCGACATCAACGACCTCAGTGCCAGGATCGAGGCTGCGATGGAGCCCTTTCGCGACGCCCGGGACCTCCTGATCAGCATCCCGGGATTCAAAAGAACCGTCGCAGAGGTCTTCATCGCCGAAACCGGGGCAGACATGACCGTATTCCCAACGGCCGCACACCTGGCGTCCTGGGCCGGGACGTCCCCCGGAGCCAACGAGTCCGCCGGCCGGGTCAAGTCCGCCAAAACCCGGCCGGGCAACAGATACCTCAAAGGAGCCTTGGGGATCGCAGCCCTGGCCGCCGTGCGTTCCAACCAGACCTACTTCTCGGCGAAATACCGGCGGATCCTATCCCGCCGCGGCCCCACGAAAGCACTCGTCGCCGTCGAACACGCCATGCTTACCGCCGCCTGGCACATGCTCACGACCGGCGAACTCTACAAGGATCCCGGAGCCGACTACTTCACCAACCGCACCCCGGCCAGAGCCAAGGCCCGAGCACTCGGACAGCTC
>NZ_QYLP01000041.1 GCF_003614925.1 Arthrobacter celericrescens | reverse complement strand
CGCACCGCCGTGGCGGTCGATCATTTCCACCTGGTCTCACTGGCCAACCAGGCCGTGACCGAGGCACGGCAGAACCTTTCCCAACAGGGCTCTTCGTGGTTCGTGGGGAAGGGGATTCCCGGATGAGTGTCATGCCGCCGTCCGGACGGCACTTTTCATGAGGATAATCGATTTGTAGTTGCCGGGGTTCCGGTATCCGCGCGCGGTGCGCTTGATCTGCTTGATAGCGGTGTTGTTGGCCTCGACCTTGCCGGTCGTGGCGCCGGTGACGATGAGGACTTCGATTTCTTTCCACCACCGGCAGACGGTGCGGTAGAGCTTGTTCGTCTCCGGCCGCCCGGCAGCCTCGACCAGGGCCTTGAGTTCCTCTTTCGCAGCGGCGGCATCGGCCAGGGACCCGGTGCGCAGGAGCGTCCGGAGCTGTTCCTTGACTTTCCACACTGCCTGCAGTTTCCCGGTCGGGTCATCGGCGGCGAAGACCTCGCCCAGGCGGTAGCCGGCGTTCGCCGTGAGCGTGTCGCCGGCGCGCAGGAGCAGCATCCGGTGGGCCCAGGCCTTGTCCACGGCCCGGCCGCGCCGGCCCTTGGTCTGTTGGGAAAGGTTCTGCCGTGCCTCGGTCACGGCCTGGTTGGCCAGTGAGACCAGGTGGAAATGATCGACCGCCACGGCGGTGCG
>NZ_QYLP01000038.1 GCF_003614925.1 Arthrobacter celericrescens | reverse complement strand
GTGAGCCGCCTGAAGGCGCAATGGGCCGACGAGCATGTGGCGTGGAGCCGGCGTGATATGTCCGAGTCGCACTACGTCTATTGGTGGGTCGACGGCATTCACACGGGGCTGCGCAGCGAGAACTCCGACGGGCAATGCTTGCTGGTCATCATCGGCGTAAAACCGGACGGAAGCAAAGAGCGTGTGGCGATCGGCGATGGGTATCGCGAGACGAAAGCGTCGTGGCTGGAGCTGCTGCTCGACCTGAAAAAGCGCGGTCTGAAGGCAGGTCCACGGCTGGCCGTCGGCGACGGTGCAATGGGCTTCTGGGCGGCACTGGAAGAGGTGTTTCCGACCACACGTGGCCAGCGCTGTTGGTTTCACAAGATGGGCAACGTGCTGAACGCGCTGCCCAAGTCGCAACAGGCACGCGCGAAGGCCGATATGCAATCGATCTGGATGGCCGCGACTCGCGCCGACGCGCACGCCGCGTTCGATCGTTTCGTGTCGATCTATGCGGCGAAATATCCGAAGGCGACCGAGACGTTGAAGAAGGACCGAGACAGCTTGCTCGCGTTTTACGAATTTCCTGCCGAGCACTGGCAGCATCTGCGCACGACCAAC
>NZ_QYLP01000040.1 GCF_003614925.1 Arthrobacter celericrescens | reverse complement strand
TCAATTACCCAGGGGCTTCGCCCCGCCGTGGGCATGGAAAATGTGTGCAGGGGCGGGGTCTCTGGCGTGGTGCCGGTTGCGCGGAGCAGACTTGGGAGTGTGTTTCGGTTGACCCCGGTCGTTTTGTAGTGCCAGTGAGCCTGCGCCTCAATCTGGTGGTGGAGGGCACATCATGTTGTCCGCGGGACCGTGGACTGTAGCCTTCGAGCACGAATGTCAGATTTGTTGTTGCATCCGCCCTCCCCGGAACACAGACACCCTTGCCCTGCAGGAACGGTTCAAGGAAGGTGATCGGGCATGGAAGTCATCCACCCGCGGTGCGCGGGCATTGATGTGTCGAAGAAGGACGCGAAGGTCTGCATCCGTGTCCAGGGCACCGGGAACCGGCCCACCACCACCTCGATCACGACCTGGGAGGCAATGACCTCCCGGATACTGGAGCTCAGAGACCACCTGCTGAACGAGCGGGTGGGCTTGGTGGTGATGGAAGCGACCAGCGACTATTGGCGACCGTTCTACTATCTGCTCGAGGACGACGGGCTGGAAGTGATCCTGGTCAACGCCCGCGATGCCCACAACATGCCGGGCCGCAAGACCG
>NZ_QYLP01000039.1 GCF_003614925.1 Arthrobacter celericrescens | reverse complement strand
TCGTCGAAGACGTCCAGGATGGGGTTCCAGCGGTCGGCGAAGTCCTGGTAGCCGGCGTCGATGGTTTTTTCGGGGACGGGCGGGAACATGGCGAGGTATTGCCAGATGGAGGAGCCGGTGAAGCCGACGACGGTGTCCACGCCGAGGGCGCGGGCGAGGCGGGCGGTGTGTTTCATTTCTTCGGCGGCGCGCTGGCGGACGCCTTCGGGGTTCCCGTCGCCCCAGACGCGGGTGCCGACGATGGCTTGGTGGCGGAAGTCGATGGGGTCATCGCAGACGGCCTGGCCTTTGAGGTGGTTGGAGATGGCCCAGACTTTGAGGTTGTATTTGTCCAGGAGTTCGAGTTTGGAGTCGATGTAGCCGGGTTCGTCCCAGCGCCAGGCGTCCAGGTGGTTGCCGGAGACGGCGATTTCCAGGCCGTCGTAGCCCCAGCCTGAGGCCAGCTTGGCGACGTCTTCGAGGGGCAGGTCGGCCCATTGGCCGGTGAAGAGGGTGTAGGGGCGGG